>NZ_PJBW01000006.1:0-282247 GCF_002836085.1 Olleya sp. 1-3 | reverse complement strand
GGTGGTGTCTTGTTTAGTTTTATAGGGTTAGAATATATCTTGGTTGGTAATAGATTAGTTTTATTTAAATTTTTAGTAAATCTATTTTGTACTTACTATTATTTTAAATTAGGCATTAGGCATTAGGCATTAGGCATTAGGCATTAGGCATTAGGCATTAGGCATTAGGCATTAGGCATTAGGTATTAGGCATTAGGCATTAGGCAAAAAAAAACCTGAACATTCGTTCAGGTTTTTAATTTATATAAATTAAATATGACTTATAGTTTAAACCCTAAGGTTAAAGTAATATTTGAGTTTTTAGTATCTAAGGCAACAGGGTTGGTTAAACCAACATTATAAAACTGTTCGCTTCTGTCTTGTTTAGAGCTCGTGTAAGCTAAGTCTAGGTTAGTATTACCAAAGTTGTACCCTAATCCTAATGAGTAACCTGTAAGGTCTCCTATTATAGTATCATCAGCATATGGGCTTTCTTCTATTCTGTAGCCACCTCTAAAACTTAATTGTTTTACTTTATATTCCGCACCAATCTTGTAAGTTGAAGCAGCAGTTAACACATTTGCCATTAAAGCGTTTTCTGCGCTAAAAGCGGGGTCTGATGTTGGTTTAAATTTTGTTTTACTGTAATCACGTCTTGAATAATCTACACTAATTAAACCTTGTGTACCAAAAACATATGCTAAACTACCTGTTATTTTACTAGGTGTTTGTATTCTATAGCTTTCAAAAATATTTAAAATATTTGGGTCTACAACTTGATAAAAATCACCTAGATTTTCGTCAGAAACAAATGTTTCAACATATTGTGTTGTTTCATCTTCAAGACTCATCCATGTTGGAGACTCATAAGTTATTCCTGCTCTTAGCTCGTTAGTTAATTTAAAGATTCCTCCTAACTGAAAGGAAAATCCAGATCCATTTGTGGCTAAGGTATTTTCAAATAACACTTCTTTAACAACAGATGCTGCATCATTATTAGTTTCATAAAAACTAGTAAAACGCTCATAGTTTAAAAAATGAGAATTAAGATTTAATCCGAAATATGTGTTTTCTCCATATTGTGTTCCAATGTTAAAGCTTATTTTTCCATTATATCCAGTCGCGATGTAATTATAGTCTTGCTGAAAAGAGTTTCCTGCAATATTACTGCTATATAAAGTATTATCATCATTGGTGTTGGCAGGCTCTAAAATATAAGAGTCGTACCCTAAAAAAGCTTGTTGGTTAGTGTAACCATACGCGCTACCTATTTCTGAATAAGCTTGAGAGGTTGTTTCTCCTGGAAATGCTGATATCTCGTCAAATCGCAAACCTTGTGCGTTTGCAAGAAAGTATTCACCAATACTGGTGTTTCCTGTTCCGTTAGCTTTCCAGTCGTTGTCGTAATTTTTAGTAATGTCATACTCTATAGCTAAAGAAAATTTTTTCCAAGGAGAGTCTGTTTTTTTGTTTTCAAATATAAAAACACCACCACCTTGATTTAAGTTAAAATCGGAGTTTGAAGCATTTCCTCTTCCATTAAAATAATTAGTATCAGTATCTTTATTATCAACACCTAAAGAGAACGAAGCATAGCTACTTGTAAAAACAGCAGATCCTGCAGGGTTAATACTAATAGCACTTAAATCTCCTCCTAATGCTCCAAAAGCACCACTCATACTTTGAAAACGAGCTGTTCCTGAAATTTCACCAGTAGAGTATCTTAAGGCGTCATTAATATTTTGGGCCTGACTTATTGATATGGATAAGACACCCATTATTAATATGATTACTTTTTTCATAGATTTTTTTTAAATTTTTTTCCTTTTCAATTTTAACCTCTTCCTCTTCTTGAACTTCCACTAGATGAAGAACTACTTCTTGAAGAAGAGCTACTTCTAGTAGAGCTTCTTGACGGAGTTGACGTTCTAGGTGTAGAATTATTAGTTCTAGGAGTAGAGTTGTTAGTTCTTGGTGTTGTGCTATTACTTCTTGGTCTAGTACTAGTTCTTGGTCTAGTAGTTGTGCTAGTTCTAGGTCTAGTTGTAGTACTTGTTCTTGGTCTAGTTGTTGTGTTAGATCTTGTTCTAGTAGTTGACCTTGATCTTGTTGTTGTGCTTCTTGAGTTTATTCTTGTATTTGATAAACCATTTCTGCTTGAGTAGTTACCACGTCTTCCTGAGTTGTAAGAAATACCTCTTCTATGGTATCCATTGTTGTAAGCATATCCGTACCCGTACCCATTACCGTAAAAAGGGTGCCCCCAATATGGGTTGTTAAATCCGTTATTCCATCCCCAGTTATTCCAACCGTATCCGTAACCAAATCCTGCATTCCAACCCCAGTTATTATATCCCCAAGGTCTATTCCAACCCCAGTTATTGTAACCCCAGTTGTTATAACCCCAATTGTTATAACCCCAGTTATTGTAACCCCAACCAAAGTTGTTGTTAAAACCATTGTCATACACATTGATAACAACAACCTCATTAGTTGCTCCCCAACCTGCATTTTGATTGTTTTCCTCTAAAGACTCATCATAAGATCCTTGGTAAGAGTCAATATCCGTAAATACATCATCATTATTTTGGCTGTACACTTCGGCGTCTAACGCTTTTTCTTTAAAGTAGTTAGTGTAGTAGTCATTATTGTTTTCTGCTGGTAGTGCAACAGTTTCTTGTTCTACATTTTCGGTAGTAGTCCCGTAGATGCCATCACTTGTTTGTCCAACATATTGGTAAGATCCGCATGAACTTAAAGCTAAAACAGCTAAAAGAACCGTGAAAGCGGGTATTTTGTTAGATAAGTAGTTAATTAATTTCATAACGTGTTGTTTTTAATTGTTGAACATTACAAAAATAGTTAGTTTTGCTGAACTATTTTATTATTTAACATAATCACAATTTTTGTGCCAAAATACTGTATATGAGTAAAAAACTAACAAGTAGAGCTGAAAATTATTCCAAATGGTATAACGAATTGGTTGTAGAGGCTGATTTAGCTGAAAATTCGGCAGTAAGAGGCTGTATGGTTATAAAACCTTACGGCTATGCAATATGGGAGAAGATGCAAGCAGAATTAGATAAAAAGTTTAAAGAAACTGGACATCAAAACGCTTATTTTCCATTATTTGTCCCTAAAAGTCTGTTTGAAGCTGAAGAAAAGAATGCTGAAGGCTTCGCAAAGGAGTGCGCAGTAGTTACGCATTACAGACTTGAGAACGATCCAGATAAACCAGGAAAACTTAGAGTTGATCCTAATGCTAAGCTTGAAGAAGAATTAGTTGTAAGACCAACTAGTGAAGCTATTATTTGGAGCACCTTTAAAGGTTGGGTACAATCGTATAGAGATTTACCATTATTAATTAATCAATGGGCTAATGTGGTGCGTTGGGAAATGCGTACACGTCTATTTTTACGTACAGCAGAGTTTTTATGGCAAGAAGGACATACGGCACATACAACAAAACAAGAAGCGATTGCTGAAGCAGAATTAATGAATAACGTTTACGCGACGTTTACAGAAGACTTTATGGCTATTCCTGTTATTCAAGGATTGAAAACAGAAAGCGAACGTTTTGCTGGAGCTGATGAAACGTATTGTATAGAAGCTTTAATGCAAGATGGAAAAGCACTACAGGCTGGAACGTCTCACTTTTTAGGACAAAACTTTGCTAAAGCATTTGATGTTAAGTTTACATCTAAAGAAGGAAAGCAAGAATATGTATGGGCAACATCTTGGGGAGTATCTACAAGGTTAATGGGTGCGCTAATTATGACACATAGTGATGATCATGGATTAGTATTACCTCCAAAATTAGCACCAAACCAAGTTGTTATTGTTCCTATATATAAGACAGACGAACAATTGGAAGCTATTACAGAAGTGGTTAATGGTATAATGACAGAGTTAAGAAGTAAAAATATTTCTGTGAAGTTTGATAATAGAGATACGTATAGACCAGGCGCTAAGTTTGCACAGCATGAACTGCAAGGTGTGCCATTAAGAATAGCGATAGGGTCAAGAGATCTAGAAAACGGTACTGTGGAGCTTGCTAGACGTGATACATTAACTAAAGAGGTTGTTGCATTAGATACTTTAAGGGATAGAGTGGAAGGCTTAATGACGGAAATACAAGATACTTTGTATAAGAAAGCATTAGATTATAGAGATACGCACATCACAGAAGTAGAAACTTTTGATGAATTTAAAAAAGTTTTAGAAGAAAAGGGTGGATTTATCTCTGCACATTGGGATGGAACTGCCGAAACTGAAGATAAAATTAAAGAAATTACCAAAGCAACGATTAGATGTCTTCCTTTAGACGGAAAAATTGAAAAAGGAATTTGTGTGCTTACTGGCAGAGAATCAGCACGTCGCGTATTATTTGCAAAAGCATATTAAATTTTTTTTAATTTTTTTTGTAAAAATTGTTGCAACACTTAAATATAGTTGTATATTTGCACCCGCAATGGAAACGTTGCTAAGTTATTTGAAAGAGTTTGTAAGTTTAAAAAATATGTTTTATATTTGCGCTCTCAATAATCAAATGGCCCGTTCGTCTATCGGCTAGGACGCATGGTTTTCATCCATGTAAGAGGGGTTCGATTCCCCTACGGGCTACAATTTTTATAAAAAAAAATAAGGAAACAAAAATGGCAAATCACAAGTCAACTTTAAAAAGAATCAGAAGTAACGAAGCTAAGCGTTTGTTAAATAAGTACCAACATAAGACTACACGTAACGCTATTAAAAAGTTACGTGAATTAGAAGACAAGAAAGAAGCTGAAGCTTTATTTCCTTCTGTAGTGTCTATGTTAGACAGATTAGCTAAGAAAAATGTTATTCATACTAACAAAGCTTCTAACTTAAAATCTAGTTTAGCTAAGCATGTAGCTGCTTTATAATTAGCTTTTAGTTTCTAAAAAATTATAAGTGCTTCATTTAATGGAGCACTTTTTTTATGCCTTATATTTTGGAGGTCCTTAACTAAGATTAAGTGTATTGTCCTTTGGTATCGCGTTAGCGGTAGTAGTGGATAGCTTTTGGCGAGCTTGTGCTTTGAGCCAAAACTTGTAACGGATGACGCGACCTTTAGCCTGTGCTTGAATCAGGATATAGGTAACGCCCTAAAATAAAATAGAACTGGTAAGCTTCCGTGCTTGCTTTAGCGCATAAAAAAAGCCTTAACAATTGTTAAGGCTTTTTTAGTTTATGTGTTTTAGTGTCTAACCATTCATTGAGATTAAAAACTCTTCGTTGTTTCTAGTCTGTTTAAAGCGGTCGTTTATAAATTCCATAGCTTCTACAGGGTTCATGTCTGCAAGGTACTTGCGCATTACCCACATACGTTGTATGGTTGTTGCGTCTAATAAGATATCGTCACGACGTGTGCTTGATGATGTTAAATCAATTGCCGGGAAAATACGACGGTTAGATATTTTACGATCTAATTGTAGTTCCATGTTACCGGTACCTTTAAATTCTTCAAAGATAACTTCGTCCATTTTAGATCCTGTTTCTGTTAATGCTGTTGCAATAATAGTTAGTGATCCTCCATTTTCTATATTACGTGCAGCTCCAAAGAAACGTTTTGGTTTGTGTAATGCATTTGCATCTACACCTCCAGAAAGTATTTTTCCTGATGCTGGTTGTACGGAGTTGTATGCTCTGGCTAAACGTGTTATTGAATCTAATAAGATTACAACATCGTGTCCACACTCTACCAATCGTTTTGCTTTTTCTAATACGATGTTAGCAATTTTTACATGCTCATGCGCTTCTTTATCAAAAGTAGAAGCAATAACTTCTCCACGAACATTACGTTGCATGTCTGTTACTTCTTCAGGACGCTCGTCAATTAGTAATATCATTTGGTATACTTCAGGATGGTTTGCTGCAATAGCATTGGCAACATCCTTTAAAAGCATTGTTTTACCTGTTTTTGGCTGTGATACAATCATACCACGTTGTCCTTTACCTATTGGTGCAAACAAATCCATGATTCTTGTAGAAATAGTCGCTTGCTTTTCGGCAATATTGAATTTTTCTTGTGGAAACAAAGGTGTTAAATGCTCAAAAGCAACACGATCTCTAACCACATTTGGGTTTTGACCGTTTATTTTGCTTACTTTAATTAACGGGAAATATTTTTCGCCTTCTTTTGGAGGTCTTACTTGACCTAATACTGTATCTCCTACTTTTAATCCAAATAAGCGGATTTGAGATTGCGATACATAAATATCATCTGGTGATGATAGGTAGTTATAATCTGAAGAACGTAAAAAACCATAACCATCTTGCATGATGTCTAAGACCCCTTCGCTTTCTATTATTGCGTCAAATTCAAAATCTGGTTCTCTGTAACGGTTACGGTTGTCTTTGTTACCGTTATGCTGGTTACCGTTTTTTTGATTTTTCTGATTTTTTTGGTTAGCATGTTTAGGACGGTTAGGCTGCTTGTTGTCGCTTTGCTTATCGTCTTTACTGTCGTTAGACTGCTTATTTTTTTGATGATTGTGAACCGGTTTTTTTGGTTGTGGTTTAGCAGGTGCTTTTGCTTTAACCTCTTTTTCACTCACTTCTTTTTTAACTAGTACTTCTGCTTCTGCTTCCGGTTTTAAATCTAATTGCGGTGGCGTAGTAGGTGCTGCTTTTTGAATAGGCTTGCTAACTCTCGCTCTTTTAGGCTTTGGAGCAGTTGGCTTATCTGTAGTTTCTGCTTTTACGGGAGCTGCCTTTTTTACTGGCGCTTTTTTAACAGGAGTATCCTCTTTTTTTACTTCTAAAACAGCTTTTGGATCTGCTGCTTGTTTATCAAGTATTTGATATACTAAGTCTAATTTTTTTAATGAACGAAACTTTGATACGCTCAGTTTTTTAGCTATATCCTGCAATTCAGGAAGCTTCATTTCTTTTAATTGTGAGATTTCAAACATTGATGTTGAATTAACTTATGTGTTGATGTAATTTGAATTGTTTATTTCTTGAAGAAAATAAGATATACTTCTGAAGAATTAACGTTCTGCTAGTGTGAGTGTTGCATTGCGTTACTGCAATTATACAACATTTATTTCAATTTTTTATTTATGTGTCTATGTTTATTCCTTTTTAATTGATGTACAGAAGTTTGTGATTGTGATTTGTGATTTATGCTAATTTTTAGTGCTAGATGTTTCTTTTATAGGAAAAGAAACTATATTTTTGTTTTTCAATATTTTGAAATTTTTATATGTTACAACGCATTCAAACTGTTTATTTATTAATTGTTGCTGTAGTTTCTGGTGGGTTAATCTTCACTTTTGATTTATGGACAACAACTAATGAAGTCGTAGTTTTTGCAAAAGATGAACTAGTTATTTTTGGTTTGTTTTTAGGATCTGCGGTGTTAGCACTAATTTCAATTTTCAGTTATAAAAATAGAAAGTCTCAATTTATGTTGGGACGACTAAATCAGATATTAAATTTAATTTTACTAGGATTTTTCGTGTACCGAACCCTAAGCGCATCTGGAGAAGCAAGTGATGTTTCTGAGAAAGGTGTTGGGATCTTCCTTCCTGTTATTTCTATCGTCTTTTTGATTTTATCAAACAGAGCCATTAAGAAGGATGAAGATCTTGTCAAATCTGTGGATCGATTACGTTAAACCTAACATCTTAGTAGTATTAGTGCGAGAAAAAACCGAAGCGAAAGCTTCGGTTTTTTTGTTTTATAGCAGTTTTATTAAGTCTTTTATTTTCTTGGGTATTCTATAACTTCTAGATTATCAATTTTTCCATTATCTATTGTAAAGCGTAACATAGTTCTCACGTTGTGAAACCCATGTATGCCGATTGCGCCGGGATTCATGTGTAATAATCCTAGCTTTTTGTCTGGCATAACTTTTAGGATATGTGAGTGTCCACAGATAAAAAGTTTTGGAGGGTTTGCCTTTATTTCTTCTCTAATTCTAATATTATATCTATTTGGATAACCACCAATGTGTGTAATCCAAACATCAACACCTTCAATAGTAAATCTATTGTTTTCAGGAAATTCAGCTCTAGCTTTATCATTATCTATATTTCCCCAAACGGCACGTAAAGGTTTAAGGGCTTTAATAGCATCTGTTACTTTTAGATCTCCAATATCTCCAGCGTGCCAAACCTCGTCTGCTTGTTTGATATGGTTTAAAACCGCATCATCAATATGACTGTGAGTATCGGATAGTAATAATATTTTTTTCATTTATGCTGAGTTTTTTTCAGGACGCTGCGTTTAAGTATTACTGTTGCCTGTTTTGTTTATTTTATGTAAACTATTCTTAAAAAATAAGGCTTCGGACTTTAAGCTTCTGTCTTTATATTATCTTTGCTTTTTAATATGTAAAAATACAGCTTTCTTGCGCTATTTTATAGAATTATCTTATAACGGAACAAATTATCATGGTTGGCAAAAACAACCAAACGCTATATCTGTACAAGAGGTTTTGGAAAAAGCTTTATCTACTATTTTAGGAGAAACCATTGTTGTGATGGGTGCAGGACGTACAGATGCGGGTGTACATGCTAAACAGTTATTTGCGCATTTTGATACAGCGGTTGTTTTTAATGCAGATAAATTGCAGTATAAATTAAACTCGTTTTTACCAGAGGATATTGCTATACAATCTATTTTTAAAGTCAAGGAAGATATACATGCACGTTTTCATGCAACAAGCAGAGCGTATTTATATCGTGTAGCATTGCAAAAAAGTCCTTTTAATGTAGATCAAGCTTATTTTTTAAAGCATGCTTTGGATATTGAGAAAATGAATGAAGCGACAAAAATTTTGTTTGATTACAAAGATTTTCAGTGCTTTTCAAAAACACATACGGATGTCAAAACGTACAATTGTGATATTATGGCAGCCCAATGGAAACTAATTGATGGCGAGTTACAGTTTACGATTAAAGCCGATCGCTTTTTAAGAAACATGGTAAGAGCTATAGTTGGTACATTGATTAATATTGGTGTTGGTAAGATTAAAGTTGAAGATTTACATACTATTATACAATCTAAAAACAGATGTAATGCTGGTTTTTCTGTTCCTGCAAAGGGATTATATTTAACAGAAGTCGCTTACCCTGATACAATAAAACTAAATGACTAAGACAAAAGAAAACATATTTGATTTAGAGTTGTTTAAACGCTTGTTTAAATACACAAAACCTTACAGAACCGTATTTTATGGATTGATTTTATCTGTATTGATATTAGGCGCTTTAAGTATTGCAACGCCAGTATTACTTAGAGAAATTATTGATGAGCATTTGGTTAAAAAAGACTACAATGGTTTTGTTTATCTAATTGTTTTAATGATTGTCTTATTGGTGGCGCAAGTTGTACTTCAGTTGTTTTTTATATTCTATTCTTCATGGTTAGGATTAAAAATGGTAAAAGACATACGTGTCAAATTATTTGACCATATCCTTAGTTTTAAAATGAAATATTTTAACAACTCTTCTGTTGGTGTTTTAATTACAAGAGCGGTCACAGATATGGAGCGTATTGCTTCTGTTTTTGGGGATGGCTTATTTACAATTATCAGAGATTTACTAGTTATGGTAGTTATTTCTGGAGCTATGTTATATTACAATTGGCAGTTAAGTTTAATTGTATTTGTGACTTTACCTATTGTTTTATTTGCAACTAAAATTTTTCAACGTTACATGAAACGTGCGTTTGAAGATGTGCGTAATGAGGTGTCTAACTTAAACTCGTTTGTGCAAGAGCGTGTTACGGGTATGAAAATATTACAACTCTTTACAAGGGAAGATACCGAGTATAAAAACTTTAAAGAAATTAATAATCGTCATAAAAAAGCCTGGTTAAAAACGGTTTGGTACAACTCGATATTTTTTCCGATTGCAGAATTTTTAGGATCGTTAACAACAGGTTTAGTCGTGTGGTTTGGTGGTTTAAATATATTAGTTGAAGGCAGTAATGTTACGCCTGGAGATTTGTTTATGTTTATTACCATGATCCCGATGTTGTTTAGACCTTTGCGTCAAATAGCAGATAAGTTTAATACGCTTCAAATGGGTATGATTGCTTCTAATCGTGTTTTTAAAATATTAGATACGACCTCTCATATTGATAATTCAGGACACTTAATAGCAGATAATTTTAAAGGTGCTATCAACTTTGATAAGGTGCATTTTAGTTATGTTGAAGATGAAGAAGTTTTAAAAGGCATTAGTTTTAATGTTAATGCTGGAGATACGGTTGCAATCGTAGGTGCTACAGGAGCAGGAAAAAGTACAGTTATTAATTTATTAAATCGTTTTTACGAAATTAATTCAGGTACTATAGCTGTTGATAATACAGATATTAAGGATTATACTTTAGTTTCTTTAAGACAGCAAATAGCAGTTGTGTTACAGGATGTGTTTTTGTTTGCAGATACTATTTTAAATAATATAACATTAAATAGTCCAGGTATTACTGAAGTAGATGTTGTAAAAGCAGCCAAAGATATTGGAATACACGATTTTATTATGAGTTTGCCAAACGGTTACCATTATAACGTTAAGGAAAGAGGTGTGATGTTATCTTCAGGACAACGACAATTAATTTCTTTTTTACGTGCGTATGTAACCAATCCAAGTATTTTGGTGTTAGATGAAGCCACGTCTTCTGTGGATTCGTATTCAGAGCAATTAATACAAACAGCAACAGAGAAAATAACAAAAGGACGTACGTCTATAGTTATTGCTCATAGATTAGCAACCATCCAGAAGGCAGATAATATAATTGTTATGGATGCCGGTTTAATTGTGGAGCAAGGAACACATGACGAGTTGCTTAAAAAAGAAAATGGGTATTATAAGAATTTATACGAAGTACAGTTCTTGCAAGCAGAGAAGGTGGCTTAATTTCTGCTTAAGCAGAAATGTAATTACCCTTAAGGCATATAGTGGTTATTGATTTTTAATGACTAATATTTGATTATTATTGAAGAATGAAATCAGGAAATTTAGATTTAAATTAGCCTTAAACCGGAACACCTATTTTAGCAAGCATTTTTTTTACTTTAGAAATTTCTTCAGAAGTTTTTAGGTATGCTAAATCACGACTTTTTCCATTTGTTAATTTTAAAGTCATTCGTTTAGAACCAAAAACGGTTTTTTCTGTTAATCGTTCTATTGTTTTAATTTCAATTTTTTCTTGACTTGATTTTTTGAAAAAGAAAAAATATAAGACTACTATTGATACAATGCCTAATATTAGCCAAATGATTTGCATAAAACCAATTCCGTCTTCACTAATATAAGAGACATTAAGAAGGGCATTAATAAGGTTTAGAATCATTAATGCTTTGATCATAAAATACTGGGATTTTAATCCATCTTTAATGTCAATTGTTTTGTCTTTTTGGTTGTAGTTAATGTCCATTGCTATAATCTTTCAAATAATGTAAAATGTATAAGAGGTGTGTTGTTTTGACTTTTTAAGAAATAGAAACAAGACTTATTCTAAATCATTTTTCAAAATTTCTGCTAATTCAATAGTGTCTTCAAACGGAAGGAATTCTCCATTTCTAAAACAAGAAATTTGGCCTGTTTCTTCACTTACAGCAATTGCAATAGCATCTGTACGCTCCGTAACACCAACTGCTGCACGATGACGTAGACCAAAACGTTGCGGAATGTTTTTCTCGTTATTTACAGGTAAAATAACACGTGTTGCTTTTACAATATTATCTTGTATTATAATGGCACCATCATGTAATGGGCTATTTTTAAAAAAGATACTTTCAATAATAGGTTGCGTGACTCTGATATTCATTTCGTCACCTGTATTAGCAATAAAATCAAGATTATTATTGCGTTCTAAAACAATTAAAGCACCTGTTTTAGTACTACTCATTTTATTGCAGGCAGAGATGATAGCATCTATATCTGTGGATGTCCCTTGTTCTATCTTTAAAAATTTTAACTGACTTAAAAACTTACGCCTGCTGGCAAAATTGGTGCTTCCAATCATCAATAAAAACTTTCTGACTTCTTGTTGGAATACAATAATTAAGGCAATAAAACCAACACTAATAAAACCACCTAAAATTTTGGTAAGTAAGACCATTTTTAAGGCTTCTACCGTAAGGTAGATAAAATAGATAACTACAATACCAATAAAGATATTAATGGCAACAGTACCTTTGACTAGCTTGTAAACGTAATAGAGTAGCAGTGCTACTAACACCACGTCGATCATGTCTATCCAACTGAATTTTAAAATGTCTTTAAATATTTCCAAGGGAAAAGTGTTTTTGTAAATTTAATATAATTGGGTTAATAAATGAATTCGTTGTTTGAAATTGAAAGATTTGTTTTGTTATAATCAGTGAGGTTGTTTAAAATTGACTTAAATTCAATATAATCCTGAAAAATCAAATTATGTTTGAAAGATAATGATAAGAAATTTTCGCCATGAGGTGCTAAAATAGATTCTAGATCGAATATTAATTTTGCATAACTTGACTTAATTATATTTGAGAATTTAGAAGAAGTAATATCAATTTTTACTGAATCTTGAGAATGAACTTTTATTTCAATGTACATGGAAGTATCATTAGTTCGTTTACTCTCTTCTTTTTTACTAAAATAAGCAACATCAGTAAAATCAATAAACCCTAAATTTTTAATGCTCGTATCATTGCAAGTATAATAATTTCTAGCTTTTTCATTTTTATGCATAGTTGCATTACGCTTTTTCTCTTGTAGTTTTATTATTGATGGTAAGGCTTGTTCTAGCGTTAAACGTTTATCAACATTAATTAACCAGTTTGTAGATATAATTAAGTTTTTTCGATTTAACTCGACACTATCTTGTTTGGTTTCATCATAAAAAATATAGGCAGGCGAGACGTCTAAAACTTCTGTTATGTCTGCATTTTGTATTTCTGGTAGTTGTAGTGCTTTTTCATTTCCGCAGGAAAAAAATAAAAGCACTATACTGATAAATAATAATCTGTTAAGCATGTAATTGATTGTAAAGTGTGATACATTCTTGGGCTTCTTTAACATCATGCACGCGCAGTATTTTAGCGCCTTTTTGCAAAGCAATCATGTGTAAAGCAGTGGTCCCATTTAAGGCGTTATTTGCTGTAGTGTCTAGCGTTTTGTAAATCATAGATTTTCTGGATAGACCAGCTAGTAATGGTAATTCGGTAATATTTAAAAGTTCGAAATTATTTAGTAGTTCAAAATTCTGTTCTAATGTTTTAGCAAAACCAAAACCAGGATCTAAAACTAAATCAATAATGCCTAAAGCACGAGCTGTTGCAATACGCTCTGAAAAATAAAAGTTTATGTCTTTGACTAAATTATCATAAACCGTCATTGTTTGCATGGTTTGAGGCGTACCTCGCATATGCATCATAATATAAGGGACATGTAAATCAGCGATGGTTTGCAGCATGTTGTTATCTAAATGACCTGCCGAAATATCGTTAATCAAAGCAGCTCCAGCCTCAACTGTTGCTTTTGCAATAGTACTTCTAAACGTGTCTACTGAAATATTGATGCTAGGAAAATTACTAACTAGAAGTTTAATTATTGGTAAAATACGTTGCAATTCTTCGTCTTCAGACACAAACGGCGCATTTGGTCTAGAACTATAAGCCCCAATATCTATAAAAGTAGCGCCTTGATCTAGCATGTTTTTGACTTGATTCAAAATAGAAGTTTCGTCTTTATAACGTCCGCCATCAAAAAAAGAATCGGGTGTAACATTTAAAATACCCATTACTTTTGGAGCACTTAAATCTATAAGTTTGCCTTTACAATTTATTGTCATTTGTACACTTATATATGGTGTTGGGATAAGCTTAGTAAAACTTTAAACCCTAAACCTTGACGTTTAAATAATTTTATGCGAAATTTACGCAAAATTCAATTAGAGTTTATCAAATATGCAAGATACTTCAAAACAATACGATGCTGTTATAAAAACCTGTCGCGACCTTTTTATTAATAAAATGACGGATTACGGAAGTGCTTGGCGCATTTTACGTTTACCATCTTTAACAGATCAGATTTTTATAAAGGCGCAACGTATTAGAGGTCTGCAACAAAATGATGTGCGTAAAGTTGACGAAGGCGAGCAAAGCGAATTTATCGGGATTATTAACTATTGCATTATGGCTTTAATCCAGTTAGAAAAAGGCGTGGTAGAGCAACCGGATTTGGAAGTAGAAGAAGCTACGGTTTTATACGATGCACAGGTCAAAGCAACAAAGCAGTTAATGCAAGACAAAAACCATGATTACGGAGAAGCTTGGAGAGATATGCGTGTAAGTAGTTTAACGGATTTAATTTTACAAAAATTATTACGTGTTAAGCAAATTGAAGACAATTCAGGAAAAACAATTGTAAGCGAAGGGATAGATGCTAATTATCAAGACATGATTAATTACGCCATTTTTGCCATGATACATTTAACTAATGACTAAAATTCCAAAAAACAAAAACTAAATTCCAAATAGATTGCGTACTACAAAAACTTTTAATTTAGAAGATAGAACTTACGAGTTTGCAAGGGATTGTCGTTTTTTGGTTAAGGATTTAAATAGAACAATTTCTAATATAGAAGATGGGAAACAATTGGTTAGGTCTTCGGGCTCAGTAGGTGCTAATTATATTGAAGGAAATGAGAAATTAGGAAATAAAGATTTAATATTTAGAATTAAAATTTCAAGAAAAGAAGCTAAAGAAAGTGAATATTGGCTAAAACTTTTGAAAGATTTGAATAAAGGAGAGTCAAACAGAATAGAAACATTAATAATAGAAGCAAACGAAATTAGAAAAATACTGTCTGCAATAATTAATAAATTAACATAATTACGAATTTGTTTTTTTGAAAGTTGAAATTGTTAAGCAGAGTGTTTTGGAATTTAGTTGTTGGAATTTGATATTTAATATTTAATTAAAGTTATGAAATACATAGTCGGTTTTTTAAGAATATTTGTTGGTGTATTTTTTATTATTTCGGGATTTATAAAGCTTAATGATCCTATTGGATTTGCTTTTAAATTAGAGGAGTATTTTGGTCCAACCGTTTTAGATTTACCATTTTTTATTCCTTATGCTTTAGGAATTTCAATAATAGTAGTTGTTTTTGAAGTGCTTTTAGGTATATTTTTAATTATTGGATACAAGCCTAAATTCACGATTTGGAGTTTATTATTAATGATTATCTTTTTTACATTCTTAACCTTTTACTCAGCGTATTTTGATAAAGTAAAAGACTGCGGATGTTTTGGTGATGCCATGAAGATGGACCCATGGGAAAGTTTTGGTAAAGACGTTTTTCTGTTAGTTTTAATTCTAATTATTTTCTTCGGGATAAAACACGTCAAACCATTTTTTGGCAAGTTAACCACAACCATACTGTCTTTATTAAGTTTTATAGCATGTTTAGGATTTGCATACCATGTATTAATGCATTTACCATCAATTGACTTTAGACCTTTTAAAATAGGAAATAACATTACAGATAACATGATTGTTCCAGAAGGTGCACCACAACCTGTAATAGAATACACTTGGGTATTTGATGAGAACGGTACAGAAAAGGCATACATGACAAGCGGATCATATCCAGAATCTACAGGTACATATGTAGGTGTAACTACTAAAACAATATCTGAAGGTTATGAGCCACCAATCCATGATTTTTCAATAGAAAAAGATGGTGAGGACTTTACGCAAGATATTTTAACAAGACCGCACGTGTTACTAATTGTTAATTATAATTTGGCAATATCAGAAACAGAGGGTTTAAAAGCTATAAAAATAGCATCGGATATGGCAATTGCTAACGGTTATGATGTTATTGGTTTAACAGCCTCTGGAGAGGATAAAGTAGCGCAAGTTAAGTCTGATTATAAATTGGATTTTGATTACTATTTCTGTGATGAGACTGCTTTAAAAACAATCATCCGCTCTAATCCAGGATTATTAAAATTAGAAAAAGGAACCATTATCCAAAAAGTACATTGGAATGATATTGACCAATTAGCATTGCCTAAAGTTGATCGTCCAGCTCCTAAAGTAGTTCAGGAGGTTGCTGCTTATTTTATTGATGATGCTTTGGCAACAAAAGCAGAGACAGAGGCTTTGGATCCAGAAACTATTGAGAGAATGGATGTATTTAAAGACAGAACACAATTGGACTCACTAAATATAGACACACAAAAAAATATTACGAGTGTGATTAAAATTACGCTTAAAAAATAATAATGTCACTTCAAGTGTTTTGTGAGGCACGAGCAAAATGTATCGAGAAGCACATTATTTTGTAAAGCAGTAGAACAACGTATCTAAAATAAATAAAACAATCTGATAACCTATTTACTAAATAAAACCCTGTATGCATTACTCACATTATTTGGTGTGGTAACTGTTATATTTCTATTATTTAGTGTGCTTCCAGGAGATCCTGCACAAATGATGTTGGGTCAAAACGAGGATAGCCAGCAATTAGCCATTATCAAAAAAAAGTATGGTTTTGATAAGCCGGTGTCGACGCAGTATTTTTATTATTTAAACGATTTGTCACCAATCTCATTTCATTCTAAAACAGAAGGCGACTATACCTATTTAAGTCAAAATAAATATTCAGCAACACAACTGTTTGCAATAGGTAACACAACTACAGTTATAAAATTTCCGTACTTACGGGAATCCTTTACCAAACAAGGTAAAAAAGTAAGCCAAGTATTATCAGAGACCTTACCCAATACGTTTGTGTTAGCAGTTTCGGCAATACTAATCGCAATCTTTTTAGGTGTTATATTAGGTGTGATTTCAGCATTAAAAAAAGACACATTTTTAGATAAAATAATTCAAATATTAAGTACCTTAGGGATGAGCGTACCATCCTTTTTTAGTGCCATATTATTTGCATGGTTATTTGGTTTTGTATTACATAAATACACCAATCTAGAAATGACAGGTAGCCTTTACGAGTTGGATGATTTTGGCGAAAAAATGCACATTAAATGGAAAAATTTAATCCTGCCAGCAATTGTTTTAGGGATTAGACCATTAGCAGTCGTGATACAATTAATGCGTAACTCCTTATTAGAAGTCTTTAATCAAGATTATATCAGAACAGCCAGAGCAAAAGGCTTATCAGAGTTTCAGATTATAAAAAAGCACGCCATTAAAAATGCACTAAATCCAGTAGTCACTGCAATCTCAGGGTGGTTTGCAAGTATGCTAGCAGGCGCAGTGTTTGTGGAGTATATTTTTGGATGGAACGGATTAGGAAAAGAAATTGTAAATGCGCTTAACACCTTAGATTTACCTGTAATTATGGGTTCTGTGTTAATTATCGCCTTACTATTCATTATAATTAATATTTTTGTAGATATAATATACACTTGGTTAGATCCAAAAGTTAAATTAGAATAAAACAGAACGTCATGAGAAAAAACATAGTAGCCGGAAACTGGAAAATGAATAATGATTTACCACAATCAGAAGCATTAATTTCAGATTTAAAAAAGCAAACAAAAACATCTAATGCAGAGGTTATGATTGCGCCAACATATACTAACTTATGGCATGCTTATGAAGCAACTAGAGAAGACGATATCGAGGTTATTGCACAAAACATGCACTTTGCAGAAAACGGTGCATATACCGGAGAGGTTAATGCAGATATGCTTAAAAGCGTAGGTATAAAAACAGTAATCCTAGGACATTCAGAGCGTCGTGCGTATTTTAACGAAGACGATGCTATTTTAGCTAAAAAAGTAGATCAAGCCCTATCAAAAGATTTGCGTGTCATTTTCTGTTTTGGAGAAGAACTAGCAGACCGTAAAGCTGCAAATCATGAAGCAGTAGTAGAAAGTCAAATCAAAAACGCATTGTTTCATTTAGACGCTTCAGCATTCAAAAATATCGTGTTGGCTTATGAGCCTGTATGGGCAATTGGAACTGGCGAAACAGCAAGTCCAGAACAAGCACAAGACATGCACAAATTTATCCGTAAAACATTAAATGACAAATACGGCAACCAAGTGGCGGATGACATGACAATCCTTTACGGTGGTAGTGTAAAACCTGCAAATGCCAAAGAAATTTTTTCAAAACCAGACGTAGATGGTGGATTAATTGGTGGAGCAGCCTTAAAAGCTGAAGATTTTTACGCAATCGTAAACGCCTTTTAAACACATACAAAATTCAAAATAATTTGGGCGTTACCACAAGGGTCGCGTCTTCCGTTATATCTTTTTTTGCCATATATGGCAGCAAAAAAAGGATGCCACTACAACCGCTAACGCAGGCTAATCTGCAAAATACAGTACAAATTAAAATGTCAAATATTATTTACATAGGGTATTACTTTAAAGTGCAACCAATGCAACCAGGAACAGAAATTCTTATTGCAGAATTAGGTTACGCAGGATTTGAAAGCTTTGTAGAGACCGAAGAAGGAGTTACAGCATACATCCAAAAAGAAGAGTATTACGATACTATTTTGGACGATATCCAAATATTAAAGTCAGACGAGTTTGAAATCACATATACCTTTGACGAAATTGAGCAAACCAATTGGAACGAAGAGTGGGAGAAAAACTTTAACCCGATAGTAGTTGATGATCTGTGTGCTGTACGTGCACCATTCCATGACAAGTTTAATACAGAATATGATATTATCATCGAACCAAAAATGAGTTTTGGAACAGGGCATCATGAAACCACACACATGATGATCCAGCATATTCTTAAAAACGATTTTGAAGGCAAGTCCGTTTTAGATATGGGATGCGGTACAGCTGTTTTAGCGATACTAGCAGAGATGAAAGGTGCAAAACCATTAGATGCTATAGATATTGATAACTGGTGCTACTTAAATAGCTTAGAAAACGTGGAGCGTAACAATTGTAAACATATTTCTGTTTATGAGGGGGAAGCAGCACTTTTAAAAGATAAAAAGTACGATACCATTATAGCAAACATTAATCGTAACATCTTATTAAACGACATTGCAGCATATTCAAAATGTCTTGATGCAAAAGGCACCCTGTTTTTAAGTGGTTTTTACCAAGAAGACATCCCAATGATAGAAAAGGAGTGTAACGATAACCAGCTTGTTTTAAAAGATACATTAACAAGAAATAATTGGGTTGCACTTAAATTTGAAAAGCAATAAATCAGAGCTAAAAATCTAGTTTCATTATTAATAAAATAGCGTTTTAACATTTTTAATGTAAAAACGCTATTTTTTGTGGTAAAAACCGCAACATTCTTCTTTTTTAATCATTTACCTTTGACTTGATAATTATCTCACATTTGGTTAATAGCAAAATACCCTTAAACTAACGTTTAAAGATCATGTGAAACATTTTACGTAAAGCAAACCATTTATTAATTTAAAATTCAACCAAAATGAACAAAATTAAATTTATGGCTCTAGCCAGCCTGTGTTTTATTTTAGGATTACAATCCTGTCAAAAAGAAGAAACAACCTCTATTGAAGAAGAAGCAATAGCAAAAAAAGAAATTTCGGCAAAAGTATTAGAAAAGTTAGCCAATGCGCAAATCAACACTAATAATGTCAAACTAGTCGATTTTTTATTACCCGACGGTACCACAAAAGAAATGATTGAGGTAGAAGGTGATATTTTTATGAGTGAAGAAGAAGTCTTAAGTCTTGAAGACGACGCTTCTACAGATCGAAACTATCGTACAAACAACCTAGTTTCTCAAGGTAAAACCATTACAATTATTGGTTATACAGGAGGTAGCAATGCGTTGTCTTCAAAAGAGAGAACAGCTTTACAATGGGCTGTTAATAATTATAATGCATTAAGCGGAGTTTCAATTTCGTTTCAATTAACATTCGGAACCAACTACCAATCTAAAGACATGGTAGTGTATCATAACCCAAATGAGTCTGGTTCTGGTGGATCGGCAGGTTTTCCCAGTAATGGTAACCCAAATAAATTTGTACAATTGTACGGTTTAGATAGTTATGATACTAATGTAGTAGAGCATGTTATTACTCATGAAATTGGACATTCTATTGGATTTAGACACACAGATTGGTTTAACAGAGCTAGTTGTGGTCAAAACCAAAATGAAGGTGCAGGATCTATCGGAGCAATTGATTTAGGTGGAAATGATCCAGCGACGTCTGTAATGTTAGCTTGTTTTAGTACAAGTGAAGATGGAGAGTTTGGTACTGATGATGTTAATGCATTACGTATAATGTATTAATATTTAGTTAAATACGTATTAAAAAGGCTTCTGTTGCAACAGAAGCCTTTTTTTATGTCTAATAATTTTTTACTTTTATACCAAAAAGAAGTACGTATGAGTACAAAAGAGAAAATACAAGAACAACACGAGGTCGATACTTTAGAGAAGCCAAACAATGAAATTGTTGTTTATAACGATGATGTAAATACATTTGATCATGTCATAGATAGTTTAATTTATGCCTGTGATCATACACCAGAGCAAGCAGAGCAATGTACTATTTTAGTGCATTATAAAGGGCAATGCACGGTTAAAACAGGTGCTTATAAAGAGTTGGAACCACGATGCACAATGCTGCTAGAAGCAGGGTTAAGTGCAGAAATTATTTAAAAAAAAAGAGTCTTTAATTATAAAGACTCTTTTTTTTATGCTTGTTATTTTCTTTTACAAGTATTTACGCCTAGAATGGCATACAGTGGGCAAAAGTTGACAAAGCTTGTTATTAAAAACACGATTGCTACAGCCATTAAGACATAGGCTACCATTCCGCTAAGTATATCTAGATAATAAAGTAAGGCTATGAATATAGCTGCTAATACTCTTAAGCTTTTATCTAAAGCTCCCATATTTTTTTTCATAATACTAGTATTTATTACTTAAAAGTAAGCATTAGAAATAAAGAAGTAACTTTTTTAAAGTATTTTTTACAGTACGTTAGCTTCTGCTTTTTGTTTTTGGTATACATAGCGCAGCACCATAAACATAGTAATTACGGCTGTAACCATCCATATTACACCAACAAGCACACTTGGTATACCGGTTAATGCAGCAATAGCGTCAGCATCACTCCCAATATTACTATTGTCTATTAAGTCTCCTTTTATGTCTAAGATAACATAAGCACAAGAGGTTATTCCTAAAAATTTAAGCCATAAATCGTGAAAAAAAGTACCAAAGTATTTAAATGCAATTAGCATAAAAAGACCAAGTCCAAAGGTCATAGCGGTACCAAAAAACTCGCCAGATTGTAAAACAAAGTAAGAAAGTATTATTAAGATCATCCCGATAAGCAATGTAATGTACTTGTCCCGTTCTGATTTGACAGCTAAGACTAGTATTAGAGAGCCCCAGAATAAGCTGCCAAGGTAACCGGCACTTCCGGTCATGAATTCGCTCCAAAAAGTAGGAGAGATCGTGTATAAGCAATAGCCTCCAATGTGTTGACTAATTTGTATTTCAATTATTTGTCCGCCAAAAGCAATAGCCATTAATCCATGACTCATTTCATGAAGCATTACCACAAACAATTTAATAGGATAGACCAATAGGGTATTCCACAGTAGTGTAACTAATACAGTCAATACAATTAAGTGTATGCTTTGGTATTTTTTATCTGTTAGTGTCATTAAGTAATAGTTGTCGTCCCTAAAAATACAAGTAATCTTATTTTAATGATTAATTAATTGTGTTTTTTAGGAAAATACAGGATAAAAAAAAACCAGCAATTTCAAATATTTTTGAAATATGCTGGTTTTACTAAGTGACCTCGACTGGATTCAAACCAGTAACCTCTTGAGCCGTAATCAAGTGCGCTATTCAGTTGCGCCACGAGGCCTTTTTTTTTCGTGGGTGCAAATATATGAATTATTTATATTAACATCAAAATTATTTGACGATTAATTTTAATTTAATGTGTTTTTAGTTACAAATACCTTCCAGCCAAAAATAGCCATCTGTAATTTAGAGGCTTTGCTTAGATCCAGTTTTTGCTTTGTATAACTTGGTAGTATAAGTTTATTAACTTTAGATAAAAACTTAAAAAATGTTTTTTTCATTCCCTTTTAATTAGGGTTCAAAATTATAGCTTTAGTGACTATCTGCCTAATGATTTAGAGTTTTAAATAAAATGGTAAAACTTATTCTAGACTAAGTTTTACATTTTATGGTTTACAGTATAACCGATGTTAAAATGTCGATTATCATTTTGGCAAGTGTTAGCATAATTTTGTAGTTTAAAGGGTTAGTAATTACATCCATTTTCAGGATTGTTTTTTGAAGATATATTTTTTAAATAATATCTACCAAGCAAAAACAGGGATATTGATACATTTGACTTTACTTATATAAGTAAATAAACGTGATGTGTTTCGATTTTTACTTTTATGTCTTTATCAAAGTTATAATGTGTAACTCTAAATCGTGTTTATTGTTTTGATTTATAATAATTGTAGGGCGTTTTTTTAAGAGTTTACTTTGGAGTAGGGCTGTTTGATTTAAGATTAGTGGAATTATTTGAATTCTATTGTTTTCGATTTTAAAATTTTTCTTTTTACTGCTCACTTTTTTTTATAACAAAACTTTAATAGAAGTAATTTTTAAGCATCCAAACTAGTAGTAAATTTGCAGTATAATAGCGCGTTCTATTTTTGTAGTAGATTTAGGGGTGTTAATTTGGGGGTATATTTAAACATAAACGATACGTAAATGTGTATCAAAATTTAAAAACCAACTAAAAAAGGTAACAAACTAATAAATAATAGCAATGATTGATTTTTTTAAAGTACATCAGCAAGATCTTATTTACAGCATTTTTGTAATAGTTATTGTTATAATATTACGCGTGTTAACTAACATGCTACACAAGTGGGTTGTAAAAGAAAAGAAAAGGAAGTTTCCAACAGAAGCACCAAAATCGACCAACTTGCTTAAAAAAATATTAAATGCGCTTTGGATTATCTTAGGAATTATAGCTCTAAGTTATCTTTTTGTAGAGAATGACGATAAAAGTATTGTGATTCATGAGTTTAAAACGGTGTTATACGTCGGGCTTGTGTTGGCTGTAACTGTAATTGTTGCGACGACCATTAATTTATGGTTTAAATTAGATATCCAAAAAAAGATAGAAAGTAATCAAGACCCTACTAGTATCAAGTTTTTAAGGTCGGTAGTAATTGTTGGTATTTATTTATTTGGTTTTATCTTGTGTTTATTAGCGTTTCCATCTTTAAAAGGAGTGGCACAAACCGCTTTAGGTGGGGCTGGTGTATTGGCGCTTATTATTGGTGTTGCATCTCAAGAAGCATTGTCTAATTTAATTGGTGGTATTTTTATAATAGTTTTTAAACCTTTTAAAATAGGAGACACCGTTAAGGTAACAGATACCATGGTAGGTCGTGTTACGGACATTACTTTGCGTCACACTGTTATTAGAAACTTTGAAAATAAAATGATTGTCATCCCAAATGCTATCATGAATAAAGAGAAGTTGATAAACTACGATTTAGGTGAATTAAAATGTTGCGAGAGAATAGAGATTGGTATTTCTTACGACAGTGATGTTGCATTGGCCAAGACAATAATGAGGGAAGAATGCGAAAAGCATCCGCTTATATACGATAATCGTACAGAAATAGATATCCAAGATGGTAAGCCAATGGTAAAAACAGCGTTAACGGAGCTTAACGATTCTTCTGTGACCATACGTGCTTGGGCTTGGGCTAAAGATTTTAGTGACAGTTTCCAGATTAAAATAGATGTTTTAGAAAGTATTAAAATGCGTTTTGATCAAGAAGGTATTGAGATTCCGTTTCCTTATAGAACTATTGTTATGAAAAAGGATAAAAAAGACGAGTAACAATTATTAACTTGTTTAATTTATGATACTTTTTCTAGTTATAATATGCTGTTTTTGCAATTTGTTAATTTTAATTTAATACTAGAAGAAAAGCTTACCTGGTTTTAAATACTATTTTCGCAAAAAAAATAAGTATGAAAAAAATTACTCTATTAGTCTCTTTTCTTTTTTCAGTTTTGGGGTATTCTCAAACGGTTGTAATTAATGAGCTGGATTGCGATACTACTTTTGAAGGTAATAATATTGATAACCATGAGTTTATAGAATTATTATCAAGTGTTCCAAACTTTGCTTTAGATGGTTATGTTTTAGTGCTTTTTAATGGCTCTACAAGTGGTGGCGATTCTAGTTATTTCGCTTTAGATTTAGATGGTTACACTACAGATATAAATGGATTGCTTTTAATAGGTAGTAGTAATGTGTCACCTTTTCCACAAGTAACTATTCCTACTAACTTAATTCAGAATGGTGCGGATGCAGTTGCTTTATATTTAGGCGATGATACCGATTTTTTAGAAGGGACTTTAGCAACACAGGCTAATTTAGTAGATGTTTTGGTGTATGATACCAGTGATGCTAATGATACCGGCTTAATGGCATTATTAGGTGTTTCTGAGCAAATTAACGAAGGGTCTAGTAATAACACTAACTCAATCCAACGTTTTGACGATGGTTTAGCCAACGCTAATAGTATAACTTATGTTTCTACTACACCAACACCAAGAGCTTTAAATGATGGAAGTGGAGTGGTTTTAAATGGTGTTTTTACAACTATTACTGCCGGTTTTTTTAACGAAGGTGATGCATTTGATGTCACGTTTACTACAGAGCAAAATGTTACAACAGATCTAACTATTGATTTTACTTTAGATAATTATGGTTTTAATACTTCGGATTTTACGGGAAGCACTACTTTAGTGATACCTGCAGGACAAAATACAGTAACAACTACAATCATAATAATTGACGATGCTTTTGACGAAGGGGATGAGGTTTTAAAATTAGTAGTAACTAATTTGCCAACAACATTTATTGCGTTAAATAATAATTTAACAACTCGCGTTGTGGATAACGATTTTGTTGTGGCACCTTTTGGGACGCCCTTAAATTCAACATTTGGGATTGTTTCGGGTACACAACCTTCTGGTTATTATGACAGTTTAGATGGTTTGTCAGATGCAGACTTACAGCAAGCTTTACAAGATATAGTTGCTAATCCTGCATTAGTAAGAGGTCAAACTTACAGAGATGTTATTACTATATTAGAAGAAGCGGATCAAAATCCAGAAAACAGTAATCAAGTGTGGTTGGTCTATAAAGAAGAAGGTAAGCCTAAACTAGATTTTCAAACCACATCAGATAATACTGGTAAGTGGAATAGAGAGCACACTTTTCCAAGGTCATTGGCGGGATATAATAGTATAGACTTGGATGATGTTGGAGATGGTAAAGATGTGTGGTGGGCAACTACAGCAGACTCTTTAAGACACGGTAATAGTGATGCGCATGCATTGCGTGCTGCAGATGGACCAGAAAATAGTAATAGAAGTAATCAACATTACGGGCAATATAATGGACCTTCGGGCACATTAGGCAGTTTTAAAGGGGATGTTGCAAGAAGTGTTTTATATATGCAAATTAGATATAATGGGTTAAGTATAGAAAACGGATATCCAACAACATCGGGGCAAATGGGAGATTTGCAAACACTTTTGGATTGGCATAGAAATGATCCCCCAGATGATTTTGAAATGAATAGAAATAATGTGATTTACGAATGGCAGATTAATAGAAATCCTTTTATTGATCAGCCCGATTTGGTAGAATATATTTGGGGAGACCAAATTGGTAATATTTGGAATCAATCATTAAGTGTTGCTGGTTTTACAACCGAAACAATAAAAGTGTATCCTAACCCAGTTTTAGATAAATTATATATTTCGGGTAACAAGCCAAGTTATGAGGTTGCTGTGTTTTCTGCTGAAGGAAGAGCTGTTTTATCACAAACTATTAGTAATAATAGCTATGTTGATTTGAAACTAGCAAGTGGTTTGTATTTAGTTACTATTGAAGCTGAAGGCGAACGTCTAATAAAAAAGATACTAATCAACTAATTGTAATAGTTTATAAAATAAAAAAAAGACCTTCAATTGAAGGTCTTTTTTTATAGCTTAAAGATTTATTTATTCCGAAGTAACATCAATATTTCCAACTCCATCTAAACTTATTTTTATAGGACTAATTCCTTTGTTTGCTTGATAAGTGAATTTAGATTTTTTACCTTTTTTGTCTACCACAGATAATTTAAGTTTTGTGATTTTATCTTTGTTATTGCGATTAATAGTTAAGTATTTTAACTCTATACCTTGAGTTTGTAAATAAGCTTTATGCTGGCTTAAAACAACTTCTGGTGTGTTTTCAGAGATGTTTAAAGTGCTCCCATTTTTTAAGTGGTCTTCATCATCAGTATAAAAAGTTCCAGATACTTCAATGTTGCTAATTTTCCAAGGACTATCTTTTTTAATAGAATCGTTATTTTTTATTATTATTTCTTTTGAGGTGTTTTTTTCTTTTGTTGTTATTTCAATAATCCTATTTACATTTTTTGTATCGTATGCGCTATAAACTTCATAAACTTGCTTAGCAGTTTTATCCTTTAAAACAGTCATAGATTTAATGTTGTCAGGATTTAATTTTTTTAATTCGCCATTATCAACCTTTTTTCCATCTATAATAATAATTGTTGAGTCGTTAAAAACGCTATTAGAGTAACTTGTTTGACTTGCGTTACTGTCTTCATTTGGATATTTTAATATTGCTTTTTTAGGATTTACGCTATCTACAATTGGTGTAAAATTATAAGTCTTGCTCTCACTATCATTTTCAAAATGTTTTTTACTTGTAATTACGATAACTCCATTTTTTCCTAGTTCACCAAAAGTTTCTTCAGCAGATTTACCTTTTAATACGTTTATTGATGCAATATTTTCTGTGTCATAATTAATGTTATTTCCTTCTACAATTTTACCATCAATAACGTACAAGGGTTTCTTTCCATTTTCGGTTATTATAAGTTTGCTTTTATCATCACCAATAGCTTCTGTTTCTATTTTGTATGAAAAATCACTATCCTCATTATTGTCACTATCTAATACGATATTAACAGAGTCTCCTGTGTTTTGCAGATGTACAGTGCCTACATTTTGTGTTTCTTTTTTTGAATAAAGTTGTTCTGTCAATACTGTTGTTGTACCTTCTTTAGTTACTTTCATGTTCATTCCAAATTTTTCATAGCCAAAATGCAATTCATTATTTTTAACTTTTAAAATAAGGTTACCAATTGGACTTTTATCTTTGTGATTGTAGGTGATGTGTTTTGTGAAATTGTTTTTATTTTTAGATTGTGTTTCAATAGATAGATTAATAATTTCTCCATCACTATTTCTATTAATATCAGAGAATTTAATTTTTAAATCATCTGCAAGTATCTCTAATCGGTTTTTAATAGCTTCAATCTCTTTGTCTGATGATTTTGAGGTAATTGTAAACGTTTCAGTTTTAACTATTGTACTTTTATTTGTTTCCGCTTTAGCGATATAAACTTCTTTTATATTAAAGCTCATTAAAAACAAGGCTAAAAAAGGAAGTACAATTGTAAACTTAAGCTGATTGCTTTTTTTGGATTGTGATTTTTGTAACATAACGATTCGTTTTTTGATTAATGATTGATAAAAATTATTGGTAACAGCCAATTGATTTGTAGTTAAACTAGCTTTTAATAATACGGTTTGATAACTTTTGGAGCATGCTATAGTGTTCTGAGCTACTTGGTCCGCAATAAACTCAAGGTTTTGTTGCATCGCTTTTTTGTAAAGCCAAATACACGGGTTAAACCAAAATAAGATGGTTGCAATTTGGGTTAATAAAATGTCTATAGAGTGTAGTTGCTTGGCGTGTACTTTTTCGTGTGTTATAATATGTTCTAGTTCGTTTTTAGTGAACTGGTTGCTGTTAAATACGATGCGATTAAAAAAGGAAAAAGGTGCGATATTAGCTTCAGTTTCAATAAATGTAAACTGTTCAGTTTTTGTTTTCTTTTGATTTTTTAATAACCTGTTTAATGATATAAATTGAAGTGTCACTTTTGTTGTTACAAATAGTACGCCTGCTAAATATATAAAAGGTAATAGCTGCCAATAATCAAATGGAGGAGCTTGGGTTGTTTGTTGTGTTGGGAACGTGGTTACTGAGGTTTCAAAAAATTGTATAGGTCTTGGAGTGTATTCTATATAAATAGGAATAATTACAAGTGGTAATACTATTGCAATAAATAATCCTATTAACAGAAACCAACGGTTGGCCTGAAAGAAGGTATCGCGTTGTAAAAATAATTTGTAGCACGCGTAAAATAGTATGATAATTGCCGAAGCTTTTAAAAAGTAGTCCATGTTTAGTCTTGGTTTTCTATTAAACGAATAATCTCTTTTAGCTCGTCAACGCTTATTTTTTCTTCTTTAGCAAAAAAAGAAACCACATTTTTATAAGAGCTATTAAAGTAGTTGTCTATAGCGGTGTTCATAAACTTATTACGATAGTCCTCTTTGGCAACGATAGGGAAGTAGCGGTGTGTTTTACCAAAAGCTTCATAACTAACATAGCCTTTTTCTTCAAGATTTCTAATCATTGTTGATAGTGTGTTATAATGTGGCTTGTCTGTTATGATGGCTGCCATGACATCTTTTACAAAAGCATGTTCTAGCTTCCATAGGATGTGCATAATTTCTTCTTCTTTATTTGTTAGTTTTTGCATGAGGATCATTTTTGTACAAAACAAACATAACTAAAAAAATAGTTATACAACTATAACTCTAGTTTTTTAACTATTTTTTTAGTTTTCAACGACAGACTTTCCGCTTTAGCGAAAAAATAGAAATCCAAATTCTTAATTAAGATTTCAAAATGTATCTTCGCAAAAATTATATTTTTTATGAGTGTAGCATATCTTATTTTAGGTTTTGTATTATTAGTGGTAGGAGGAGAGTTTTTGGTGCGATCGTCTGTAGCGCTTTCGTTTAAACTTAGTATTTCTAAAATTGTAATTGGTATGACGGTTGTGTCTTTTGCAACGTCTGCACCAGAATTACTGGTTAGTTTACAAGCGGCTTTAAAAGGGTCGCCTGCAATTGCTATAAATAATGTCGTAGGGTCTAATATTGCTAATATTGGCTTGGTATTAGGGATTACTGCTATTGTTGGAGCTATTGCTATAGATAAATCTTTTTATAGGTTAACATGGCCGGTTATGATGTTGTTTTCCATAGCGTTATATTACTTTTTATGGAACGATAACCAGTTAGTTGCACTTGAAGGATTGATCTTGTTTTTAGGTTTAATTGTATTTATAGTATACTTAATAAGAACTCAGAAATCTACTGACGATTTAGAAGAGGTAGATGATGCTTTAGCGGTTGTCTCTAATTTTAAAATCGGAATTTGGTTGCTAATTGGTGCAGCAGCATTATACTTTGGTAGTGAGTGGTTAGTAAAAGGAGCAACGCAAATTGCAACCAGTTTAGGTGTTAGTGAGGCTGTTATTGGGGTGACTATGATTGCTATTGGTACTAGTGTACCAGAATTAGCTGCGTCTGTTATAGCGGCTGCTAAAAAAGAAAAAGCGATTTCTTTAGGGAATTTAATTGGATCTAATATTTTTAATATTGGATCTGTTTTAGGATTGACATCTATGATTAAAACAATACCTGTAACAGAGCCACTTATTTTGTCTAGAGATATTTTCTGGATGCTGATTTTTGCATCTCTAGTATTAATATTAGGATTATTACCAAAACGACATGAAATAGGAAAGATTAAAGGTTTTGGATTGGTATTACTATATGGTATTTTTATTCTACTTGTATTTAGAGGTTAAAAATAACACATTATAAATGTCAATTAGTATTACGTTGACCGTTGGTTTTATGATATAAAAAAATGCTTTCTATAATTTATAGAAAGCATTTTTTTGGATTTAACTATGTAATCAATAGCTATTATTAGCTAATATTAGCAGATTTTACTGTCTTAATAATACGACCTGCTATTTTGTATGGATCACCGTTTGAAGCTGGACGACGGTCTTCTAACCATCCTTTCCATCCTTTCTCTACCGTGATAATTGGAATACGTATTGATGCTCCTCTATCAGAAATACCATAGCTAAAGTCATGGATAGATGCTGTTTCATGATCACCAGTTAGACGTTGGTCGTTAAACTCTCCGTAAACCGCAATGTGTTCTTTTACTACTGGTCTAAATGCTTCGCAAATTTTCTCGTATGTTTCTTGAGAACCACATGTTCTTAAAACAGTGTTAGAGAAGTTAGCGTGCATTCCAGAACCGTTCCAATCCATATCTTTACCTAATGGTTTTGGGTGGTACTCTATATAGTAACCATATTGTTCTGTTAATCTATCTAAAAGGTATCTTGATACCCAAATTTCGTCTCCTGCTTTTTTAGCACCTTGAGCAAATAATTGGTATTCCCATTGTCCAGAAGCAACCTCTTGGTTAATTCCTTCAAAGTTTAAACCTGCATCGATACATAAATCGGCATGCTCTTCTACTAAACTTCTACCATGAGTATGTAATCCACCAACAGAGCAGTAGTACATACCTTGTGGTGCAGGATATCCGCCAATTGGGAATCCTAAAGGCTTTTGTGTTTTTGTATCCATGATAAAATATTCTTGCTCAAAACCAAACCAGAAATCGTTATCTTCATCTTCAATAGTAGCTCTACCATTTGATACGTGTGGTGTACCATCTGCATTTAAAACTTCTGTCATTACTAAGAAACCGTTTCTTCTTGCAGGATCTGGATAAATTGCAACTGGCTTTAATAAACAGTCAGATGCTCCACCTGAAGCTTGTTTTGTAGAAGATCCATCAAAAGACCATACTGGGCAGTCTTCTAATTTTCCGCTAAAATCGTTTTCAACTTTAGTCTTACTTCTCATGTTTTGCGTTGGGTGATACCCATCTAGCCAGATATATTCTAATTTAGATTTAGTCATGGTAAAAATACTTTTTAGTTATATGTTACGACAAATATAAAATAAAAATGAATTTACCCATTAAAAAACAAGGGTATAAATCTTAAATTTATTAAAAAGATGTTAATAGCCCTGTTTTTTTTAGGGTATGATATTTTGAGTGTGGTAAATTTTGTAATTTCGTAAAATAATTAAATAAACAAGTATATATGTCAACATTAAGATTTCATGCTATAAAAGAGTCATTAAAGCGTAAACCGATTGTTATTGAAGAAAAACAACGTCGTTCTGAAATTTTTGGAAGTAATGTTTTTAATGAGTCGACAATGCGTCAATATTTGACTAAAGAAGCTTTTGAAAGCGTTAGAGATGCTATACAATTAGGAAAAAAAATAGATAGAGTAGTTGCTGATCATATTTCTACAGGAATGAAGGAATGGGCAATCTCTAAAGGAGCAACGCATTATACACATTGGTTCCAGCCTTTAACAGGTGCAACTGCAGAAAAGCATGATGCTTTTTTTGAAACTATTGGAGGAGGTTTAGCCATAGAAAAATTTGGAGGCGGACAATTAGTACAGCAAGAACCTGATGCGTCTAGTTTCCCTAATGGGGGAATTAGAAATACGTTTGAGGCGCGTGGTTATACGGCTTGGGACCCAACATCTCCGGCATTTATTTATGGTACAACATTATGTATTCCTACTGTTTTTGTGTCTTACACGGGAGAAGCTTTAGATTATAAAACTCCGCTGTTAAGAGCATTGCAAGCTGTGGATAGTGCAGCTGTTGCGGTGTGTAAGTATTTTGATAAAAACGTTAGAAAAGTAAATGCGTCTTTAGGATGGGAGCAAGAGTATTTTTTAATAGATCGTGATTTAGCTATGTCAAGACCAGATATTGTGCAGACTGGTCGCACGCTTTTAGGACATTCTCCGGCTAAAGGGCAGCAGTTGGATGATCACTATTTTGGAACTATACCAAATCGAGCGATGGCGTTTATGCGTGATTTAGAAACCGAATGCATGCTATTGGGTATACCGGTAAAAACTAGGCATAACGAGGTAGCGCCAAACCAGTTTGAATTAGCTCCAATTTATGACGAAGCTAATTTAGCGGTTGATCATAATTCATTATTGATGGATGTCATGGATAAGATTTCAGACAGACATAATTTTAAAGTGTTATTTCACGAAAAACCTTTTGCTGGAGTCAATGGTTCTGGAAAACATAATAATTGGAGTTTAAGCACGGATACTGGTGTTAATTTATTAGGTCCAGGAAAAACACCAATGAGTAATCTTCAGTTTTTAACCTTTTTTATTAATACAATTAAGGCGGTTAATGATAACGAAGAATTGCTTCGTGCTGCAATAGCATCTGCGAGTAATGATCATCGTTTAGGAGCAAATGAGGCGCCTCCAGCAATTATTTCGGTATTTATTGGAGAGCAACTAACTAAGACCTTAAACGAATTAGAAAATGTTACTGATGGTAAATTATCTCCTGAAGAAAAAACAGATTTAAAGCTAAATGTAGTTGGTAAGATACCAGACGTTTTATTGGATAATACAGACCGTAATAGGACTTCTCCTTTTGCTTTTACAGGAAATAAGTTTGAGTTTAGAGCAGTAGGCTCAACTGCTAATTGTGCTAACCCAATGACTGTTTTAAATAGTATTGTGGCAAAACAATTGATAGATTTTAAGTCAGAAGTAGATGCTTTAATTGATAAAAAGGATATGAAAAAAGATGACGCCATCTTTAATATTCTTAGAGAGTATATTAAAAAGTCCAAAAATATATTATTTGAAGGAAATGGTTATGGTGAAGCTTGGGAAAAAGAAGCTAAGAAAAGAGGGTTAAGTAATAATAAAACCACGCCAATTGCTTTAAAAGCAAAAGTGTCTAAAAAAACGCTAGATCTTTTTGAAGGACTAGGTGTTATGAATAAGGTAGAGTCCGAAGCTAGATATGAAATTGAAATGGAGGACTATGTTTTACGTATCCAAATTGAAAGTCGTGTTTTAGGGGATATTGCACGTAACCATATTGTGCCTACTGCTGTGAGGTATCAAAATGTATTAATTAAAAACGTGAAGGGATTAAAATCTATTTATGGTGAAGGGTTTAAAACGTTTGCTAAAGAGCAGTTAAACTTAATTGAACAGATATCAGGGCATATAGAATCTATTAATGCTAATGTTACTAAAATGACAGAAGTCCGTAAGAAATCTAATAAAAATGAAAATTTAGAGAAAAAGGCTTTAGCATATTGTAATAATGTTAAACCTTTATTTGATGCCATAAGGTATAATTGTGATAAATTGGAATTGTTGGTTGATGACGAGTTGTGGCCTCTAACAAAATACAGAGAATTATTGTTTACTAAATAGTAAGATTGATAACCAGTAAAAAAAATCCACATATTAATGTGGATTTTTTTTATTCTACAAGTAATGAATAAAACTTTAGTTTAACCGCTTTAGTTTTGTTTTTAGCTTTTTTGTTGAATTTTGTACGTAGAACTACGTATTTAAAATACTGAAAATCAATGAATTAAATATTTATTATTGAATATATTTTCCTACAAATAGTTTCGTTTCGTCGTTGATAAACTTCGCTTCATCGAATAAGTGTTTGATTTTCAAAGTTTTAAGTGCTAATTTGAATTTGATGTTATAAAACTCACTAATTTTATCATGCTATTAATCTAAAATATATTTAACATGAAAAAATTATTTTTCAGCGCAGCAGCGCTAATGTGTGGGACGGTAATGTTCGCACAATCGAACAACAGTTCAGTATTATCTCAAGGTAACAACAACATTTCGGCAGTTACTCAATCAGGTTTGACAAATGATTCAGATGTAGATCAAGTTGGAGACGACAATGATTCTGCTGTGGATCAAAATGGAACTTTAAATGCTTCTGAGGTAAGACAAGCTAGTGGGTATGGACCTTTAAGAAATCGTAATACAAGTGCAGTAGATCAAGATGGTACTAGTAATGATTCTTTTGTATGGCAAGATGGAGATGATAACACGTCTTCAATTGATCAAGATGGAACTAGTAATGATTCTTACGTAGACCAATGGGGTGACTTTAATGATAATGATGTGTCTCAAGATGGAGTTAATAATGACTCTGATGTTTTTCAAGGGTATAATGGAAACAATCACGTTAGTTCTGTAGACCAAGTGGGTGATGATAATGTATCTTATGTTTGGCAGGATGGAGATTCTAATACTTCGGAAGTTGATCAAGGTGGAGATAGAAATGACTCAAGTGTTAATCAAGACGGAGATAATAATATTTCTGATGTATTACAAGGTTTTGCTGGTAATGACAACACAAGTGTCGTAGATCAAGATGGGGATAATAACAACTCTAATGTAGATCAATGGGGAGATTTTAATGATAGTAGTGTTACTCAAGATGGTGACAATAACGACTCTGACGTTTTTCAAGGATACCCTGGAGACTACAATACCAGTGATGTAGATCAGATTGGTGACGATAACACATCTTATGTTTCGCAAGATGGTGGAAATAACACTTCTGACGTAGATCAAGATGGTAACTTGAACGATTCTAATGTTAATCAAGATGGTTTCTTTAACGGCAGTGCTGTTTTTCAAACAGGAAACTCTAATCTATCGACTACTGATCAAATAGGGAATGCAAATGGTTCTTCTCAAATTCAAACAGGAAGTGATAATGAGTCTTACGTCTCTCAAATAGGTAATAATAACGGGTCTTTTGTCGCTCAGGTTGGAGATTTAAATGATTCTGATGTGGAACAATTAGGGAATTTGAATAACAGTTCGGTAGCTCAAAACGGAGATAATAACTCGTCTGATGTAGATCAAATTGGGAACTCTAATGGTTCTTCTGTAGCACAAGCAGGTAATGATAATACGTCAATTGTTGCTCAAACAGGAAATGCTAATACAAGTACAGTTGCGCAATCAGGAGATTTACATTTATCAACAGTTGCACAAAATGGAATGGGTAATATTAGTAATGTAACTCAAGTTGGATTATCGCATACTAGTGATGTTTTTCAAAATGGTAATGCTAATAATAGTATTGTTACACAAACAGGTAATACTCATGTAAGTGATGTAGATCAGATTGGAAATGGTAACACTTCAACAGTAACACAAAGTAATTAAGTAGTAATTATGTATTGATAGGTAAAAGGGCTTGACATTTTGTTAAGTCCTTTTTTTTTTTTTTTTTTTTTTTCGGTTATTTGATGAGTTTCTTGTCTACGTAGTTCTACGTAGATTCAATAGTATTAGGGTTTTAGCTCCTTTTTTTGCGAATAAAAAAAGTAGGAAAAAACTTTATTTATTTGTATTTCAACGTGCAAAAACACAGTCTTAACGAATATATTGTTAATAACCTCGTTTTTTTTGGTTGTCGAAATTTACCAATCAAATATTTCTATATCTTTACAGAGCTATTAATCAATATATATTCAAGATGAAAAAATTATTTTTCAGCGCAGCTGCGCTTATGTGTGGAACTATGATGTTTGCACAATCAAACAACAGTGATGTTGCTCAAACAGGAAACGGAAACACTTCTGCTGTTACTCAAACAGGAATGACAAATGACTCTGATGTTGAATCTTTAGGAGATTCAAACGGATCAATTGTAAATCAAAACGGTACTATTAACAGATCTACAGTAGTACAACATGGAGACGATAACGCTTCAGACGTAAATTCAATCGGACGTTTAAACAGTTCTCAAGTTAATCAAGCAGGGGATGATAACGCTGCAGATGTTGATCAAGATGGAAGACAAAATGCTTCAGTTGTAAGACAAGGTTTTGTAAACAGTACAGGTGCAATTTCTCGTGTAGGTAACGGAAACGAAGCTAGAGTAAATCAACTTGGAGATTTTAACGCTTCTACAGTAAGTCAATTAAGTGCAACTTCTGGTAATGAAAGTAACGACAATGAGGCTATAGTAAGTCAAGTTGGAGATTCTAACATTAGTGCAATTAGCCAAGACGGTGATTCAAACTTTGCTGATACAGCACAACAAGGAGATGGTAATGATTCTGATGTTAATCAATTAGGAGATGCTAACTTTTCTGAAGTAGATCACCAAGGAAACGCTAATATCGCTCGTACTTACCAAGGAGGTGATGATAATATTAGTACTATTTTTTCTGCAGGAGATAGTAATTTTGCTGATACAGCACAACAAGGAACTAATAATGATTCTTCAGTGAATCAATTTGGAAATGATAACTTCTCTGAAGTAGATCAGCAAGGTAATGCTAATACGGCTCGTACTTATCAAGGTGGTAATGACAATTCAAGTACTATTTTTTCTATAGGAGATTCTAACTTTGCAGATACTGCACAACAAGGGACGTTTAATGTTTCTGATGTTGATCAAACAGGAAACGGTAACTTTTCTGAAGTAGATCAACAAGGTAATTCTAATGCATCAGGTGTTAGTCAAATTGGAGGAGCAAACACAAGTGATGTTGATCAAGCAGGTGACGCTAACTTTAATGATGTAATCCAATTAGGAGACGATAATACAAGTTCTGTTACTTCTTCTGGAAACAGTAATATTAACCAAACATACCAAGGGTATGTAGGAAATGATAATGATTCTGATGTTGATCAAACAGGAGACTTCAATCAATCGTATACTGCTCAAGTTGGAAACGATAACGGTAGTGATACGGATCAAACAGGTAATGGTAACTTTTCTTATTTATATCAAACAGGAAATGGTAACAGTGCAATTGCTGAACAGGTTGGTAATAATAATTCAAGTACAGTAAATACAACTGGTAACGATAATACATCTGTTACATTACAAGGGTATTTTACAGGTGGAGATGATCACGTTAGTACAGTTGATCAATTAGGAGATGATAATGATTCTTTTGTTGGACAAGATGGAACAGCTAATAATAGTGATGTTGATCAAACTGGTAATTTAAATCAATCATTTGTTGGTCAAATAGGATTAACTAATACTTCTGTTGTAGAGCAAGATGGTGATTCTAATACAAGTGTTGTTAATCAATTAGGAGATAACAACAACCAGTTAACTGTTCAAAATGGTAATAGTAACATAGCTGAAACTACGCAGTTTGGAGATGCAAATGGATCAACAACGGGGCAATTAGGTATGGATAACGAATCTTACGTAGCACAAATAGGAAACAATAACGGTTCTTTTGTTGTTCAGGTAGGAGATTTAAATGACAGTGATGTTGAGCAAAATGGAACTTTAAATACACAAACGACTATTCAATTTGGAGATTCTAACGATAGTACAGTGCTTCAGGATGGTACAGGTAACGGTTCTAGTACAACTCAAACAGGAGATAGTAATGTTTCTGGTGTTTTACAATTGGGTATGATAAATGCTTCAGCAGTAACTCAAAACGGTACAGGTAATAACTCTCAAGTATTACAGGATGGTACGTTTAATTTAAGTACAGTTGATCAAGATGGTTTAGGACATACAAGTACAGTAAATCAAGATGGTAATTTTAACGCGAGTACTGTGGATCAAAATGGTAATACGCATGTTAGTACTGTAAACCAAATTGGTAACGGTAATTCATCATCAGTTTTACAGAATAACTAAGCACAAGCTTTTATAAAATAAATTGTTTTATTAAAATAATTATTAGGTATAAGAGCATTAATTTGCTCTTATACTTTTTATAACAGATATATTTTATACCTTACAGGTAGATTGTATCTAAAAAAAACATAAGACTATGAAAACTATCTTTAAATTTATAATAGCTGTTTCTATATTAATTTCTAGTAATGTAATTACAGCTCAAACTTTTGAAGCAACAGATAATACTGATGCAATCTCTAGTTTTGATACACAGTCTTCCCAAGAAAATTTTTTATTAAACCAAACTGATACGGCTACTAGTTTTGCGTCTACAGAAAATTCTGTTTTTATTGCGCAAATAGGTGATAATAATGATTTAGTAAGTATTACAGAATCATTTGAAAGTGATATTAGTATTATACAAAATGGTAATCAAAATGTTACAGTCTTGGATTTAAATAGTACAAAACTAACAGAAACGGTTATTCAAAAAGGAGATAATAATACCTTTTTAGATTACAGTCCTTTTAAATCTGATGTTAGAAATGCAACAATAAATCAAACCGGTAATAATCAAAATTTAACCATGTTTGGATCAAACTCTTTGTCAGAAAAAATTAAAATATCCATGCAAGGACAAGATCAATCTATAATTATTAGAAATTTTTAACAACAATAATGTTATGTTTTTATGTACTAGCAAAAAAACAATAACATGTCTTATTGTCTTTCTCTTTACAGCAGTAGGTTATTCGCAATTGTACAATACAGAAGTGGAGGCAAAGCTTGATGTCAATCAAGATGATAATTACCTTAATATTAAGGGAGTTGCAATAAATAAGTCTGGAAGTCAAAAAAGCTTAAGTTATAAGTTATCTGTTTTTAAAACAGATCAAAATAATAACAAATCTAAAAACCAGCAAAGCGGTGAGTTTGTTATTGACGTCAACCAGCAAAAAGATTTGTCTACTACATCAATTAATTTTGATAAAAACACAAAGCTTATAATTCTACTTTTAATTTACGACGCTAATAATACCATTATAGGTAAAGATAGGGTTGTATTAAATGATGATGGACAAAATAGTCTTGACATCAAAAAAGATATCGCTAATAAAGTTAACGATACTTCCATAAAAGTTTCTGCACAATTAATAAACAATGACGTAGAAGCTAAAATACAAACTAATCAGCAAAACGATTTTACTGTTATTTCGGGTACAGCCTTTAATAAAACAGAAATAACTAAAAGTTTAATTTATAAATTTATTGTTTTTAGTAAAGTAGAAAGTGTAAATAATATAGTCGAAGAAAGTAGTGAGCGATTTATTTTGTCAGCAAATACAAAAGTAGATTTATCTTCTATTACACTCAATTTAGATGATAAATTAAAAACCATAGCAGTACTTTTAATTTACGATTTAGATAATAAAATTATTGGTCAAGATAGAATTGTTTTTAATGACGATTCTAAGGACGAAAGTCAAAAAAAGAAACTGCTTTTAGAAAAATTAAAACAAGAACAAGAAAAATCTCAGGACATTAGTGTTGAGAAAAAAGATGGCCTTGAGTTAAATGGGATTGTAGTAGAAGATACTAAAACAAAACCAGGACGCGATTTTTATAAACTGTTTTATTCCTTGTACTCTCAAAACAATATAAACGGAAATAAAGTGGTTACAATAAAAGAGATTTTAGCCTTAGGGCGAAACACGAAAATAGAGGTTATAGTTGGTGATGATAAGATTTTTTCGTTTTTTGTAAGACCAAGTACTGAGTATTTAAAGCAAATGAACGATTACGCTATAATAAGTGTATATAAACATTTCAAAAAACTCGAAAAAGAATCAAAAACAATTAAACGCTATTAATTATTTTTATCATGAAAAAGCTACTTATACTATCGTTATTTTTTACAAGTTATTTTTGTGTTGGACAACAATTATCTTATAAGCCAATTAATCCTGCATTTGGAGGCGAGACTTTTAATTACCAATGGTTATTAAGTTCTGCCAACGCGCAAAACTCTTTTACAGATCCCGATGCTAATCAAGGTGATGATGAAAGCTCTTTAGAGGCTTTCGCCGAAAATTTAAACAGACAAATCTTAAGTCAATTATCAAGATCACTCTTTCAAACTCAACTTGGAGACGAGTTGCAGGAAGGTAATTTTAGCTTTGGTAGTTTAGCCTTAGAAATATATGATTCTGCCGAAGGATTAGTGGTCAATATCCTAGATACAGACACAGGAGAGCAAACACAAATTATAGTCCCTAACTAATTCTTATCGATACATTATGTTAAATTATAGACCTGCGTTTGCAGTCATACTTTTTTTATTATTAACTAGCTGTGGTGCCTTTTTTAATCAGCCTTATGAGCAGGAACGTGCCAGAATTGGGGAAACAAGTCCTGTTACTAGTAAGTTGGAAGCTTTTCCATTACCTCAAAATCCAGTAGTTGCTGGTGTGTATAATTTTAAAGATCAAACAGGGCAATATAAAGCTGTAGAAAATGGAAGTACGTTTAGTACAGCAGTATCTCAAGGAGGTACAACTATGTTGATTAAAGCATTGGAAGATTCTAAATGGTTTACTGTTATTGAAAGAGAAAACTTAGGTAATCTACTTAACGAAAGAAACATAATAAGATCTACAAGAGACGAGTATAGAAAAAATAAAAATCCTAACGAACCCGTTTTACCAGCATTATTATATGCAGGTGTTTTACTAGAAGGTGGTGTTATATCTTATGACACTAATATCATAACCGGTGGTGCAGGAGCGCGTTATCTAGGTATCGGAAGCTCTACACAATACAGACAAGACAGAATAACGGTTTACCTTAGAGCAGTATCAACATCTACGGGTAAAATTTTGAAAACAGTTTATATTTCAAAAACTATTTTATCTCAAGCGGTATCAGCTAACTTATTTAAATACGTTAAGTATCAAAGGTTACTTGAAACAGAAATCGGGTTTACAAAAAATGAACCAGTTCAATTAGCAATGAAAGAAGCTATTGAAAAGGCAGTAGAAGCTTTGATTATTGAAGGTATAAAAGATGAGGTTTGGCTACCACGATTAAGCGAGGAGTCTACAGCTAAATTAATTGCAGATTATGATGCAGAAAAGGATGAAGCAATTTCTACGGAGCTGTATGAGCGTTTTCTAACAGAAAGACGCGGAAATTATGCGGTTACTGCAGCATTAGGAGGGACGTTAATAAATGGAGATTTACCTGATCCTCAGCCAGAATTTAATAGTAAAATTGGATTTAAAAAAACTTTAAACCCTTATTTAAACTTGGGGTTTACCTACAATAAATTTAATTTAGAAAACAAACAGGTTTTAAACGAAGGTTTTATGTCTTTTGATTTAAATTTAGAATATAGCGTGTTGCCATATGATAACTTAACACCATACTTATTTGCAGGAGTAGGGACTAACGCTTCTAATTATTTCGAAGCTATAGATCCTAAAGTGCAAGCCGGTTTTGGGTTAGAGTATTTGGTTAAAGATAATCTAGGAGTCTATATTTATGGAGAGCATAATCTTGTGTTTTCAGATAAAGTTGACGGTGTTGTTGCCGGAAAAGTTGACGATATGTTTTATCGTTTTGGAGTTGGTGTCAATTTTTACTTGTCCAAACCCAATACCAAATTTAATCAACGTAAAGAGGAGAAAAGATTGGAACGCGCTGAGTTAAAAGCGACAAAAAAAGCAAATCGTAGACAGATGCAAGAAAAAATAAAAGCAGCTCGTCAGGAAAATAAAAATAATTAAACAATCTGTTAAATTTTAATTTAACATTTAAATAATTGAAACAGATGAAAATAATTTCAAAGTATATAAGTTTAATCTTAGTTTTAATAGCTGTGGTTAGCTGTAGTGAAGATAAAGTGTCACTTAGTGGTACGGGAGCAATTACTGGTAAAGTCGTGTCTAAAGGCGATAATATACCATTAGAAAACACAAAGATTTCTACAAACCCAGGAACAAGTATTGTTTTTACTGATGCTTCTGGTGAGTTTGTAATCAATAATGTAACTGTTGGCACCTATGCTATAGAGGCGCAAAAAGACGGGTATTTATCTAAATTTGAATCGTCTACTGTTACAGAGGACAATAGCGTAAATGTTATTTTCGAATTAGATGTAGAGACAGCAAACAATAATGCACCAAATGCACCTATACTTAGCGCTCCTGCTAATAATAGTACTGGTCAAAGTTTAACTTTAGATTTGGTTTGGACTGGTTCTGATCCTGAAGAAGATGATTTAGTATATGAAGTTCAGATTTTAAACGATCAGAATTCTGACGTATTAATGTATACGGATATCATAGACACGACATTAACAGTTTCGGGCTTAGACTATGGTACAAAATACTTTTGGCAAGTATCCGCTTCAGACAACATAAATGATGTTGTTATAAGCACTACTTTTAATTTTGAAACATTAGAGTTTCCGGATAATAGATTGTTTTTTACAAGAAAAATTAATGGAAACAATGTGATCTTTTCAGCAGATTCTGACGGTAATGAATATCAATTAACATCTTCAAGTAGTAATAGTTGGAGACCAAGAAAAGCTAGTAATGTAGACAAATTAGCCTTTTTAAGATCTAACGGAGGACAAACTCATATTTACACAATGGACCTAAATGGGGCTAATGTAACACAGGTAACTAATAGTATTCCTGTAAATGGATTTAATCTAGAGGAGTTGGATTTTGAATGGACCAACAGTAATACCAAATTTGCTTATGCAAGTTTTGATAAATTATATAAAATTAATACTAACGGTTCTGGCGTTACTCAAATACACCAGACATTAAATGGTAATTTTATTACAGAAGTAGATTGGAACCAAAGTACGCAGCGTATGGCTGTAAAAACAAATAATACTGTAGGGTACAATGTAGAGATTTATACAATCAATAATTCAGGAGTTATTATTGATTATGTGTTGCAAGGTGTAGCTGGAGCAGCTGGTGGTTTAGATTATACGTTTGATGGTTCTCAATTATTATACAGTTATGATATTTCTGGTAATCAAAACGCAGAATACAGGCAGTTAGATACGCATATGTTTATTTATAACATTGGTACTATGACAGCAACGGATATTTCGACTTCAAAAGCTGCAGGAACTAATGATTTAGACCCTAAGTTTTCTCCTAATGAAGCAGAGGTTATTTACGTAAATACATCTAATGATGGTGTATCACAGCAAAATGTTACTAAATTAAGTTTGGCAAACTTGTCAGAGATTACACTATTAATAGAAAATGCAAAAATGCCTGACTGGAAGTAGTTAATAACCCGTTTGTAAATTTACTTATAAAAGCACACAAATATTTGTGTGCTTTTTATTTATAAATATCTTTGTTGCTTAACACAACACAATGAGTTCAGAAATTTCAAAACGTTACAGTCAAAGAGGTGTATCTGCATCAAAAGAAGATGTGCATAATGCGATTAAGAATATAGACAAAGGTTTGTTTCCTAAAGCATTTTGCAAAATTGTACCAGATTATTTAACTAACGATCAGGAGTATTGCTTGATTATGCATGCAGATGGCGCAGGGACAAAATCGTCTTTAGCGTATATGTATTGGAAAGAAACCGGTGATGTGTCTGTTTGGAAAGGTATTGCCCAAGATGCTTTAATAATGAATATTGACGATTTGTTATGTGTTGGAGCAACCGACAATATCATGTTATCCTCAACAATAGGACGTAACAAAAGTGTAATTCCTGGTGAAGTATTATCGGCTATAATTAATGGTACAGAAGAGTTGATTGAAGACTTAAAAGGTTTTGGAGTAACAATACATAGTACTGGAGGAGAAACAGCAGATGTTGGTGACTTGGTTAGAACAATAATTGTAGATTCTACAGTTACGGCTAGAATAAAACGTAGCGACGTTATTGACAATGCTAATATAAAAGCAGGAGATGTAATTGTTGGTTTAGAAAGTTTTGGCCAAGCAACTTACGAGAAAGGCTATAACGGAGGTATGGGAAGTAACGGATTGACTTCTGCAAGACATGATGTTTTTGATAATTATTTAGCTAAAAAATATCCAGAAAGTTTTGACGCTGCTGTACCAGAAGATTTGGTGTACTCTGGAAAAGTAAAATTAACAGATAAAGTAGAAGACTCTCCATTAGATGCTGGACAATTAGTATTGTCTCCAACAAGAACGTATGCGCCAATTATTAAAGATATTTTATCTAAATATACAAGTGAAGATATCCACGGAATGGTGCATTGTAGTGGAGGAGCACAAACTAAGATTTTACATTTTATAGATAACCTTCATATTGTTAAGGATAATTTATTTGCTGTACCGCCATTATTTAAGCTAATACAAGAACAATCTAAAACAGATTGGAAAGAGATGTATCAAGTGTTTAATTGTGGGCATAGAATGGAAATTTATGTATCTCCAGAAAAAGCAGAAGAAATTATTGCAATTTCAAAAACTTATAATGTTAATGCACAGGTTGTTGGTCGTGTTGAGGCTTCAGATTCTAAAAAACTAACAATAGAAAGTCCTTACGGAACGTTTGAATATTAATTACTAATTAATTTTTAAAAAATATGAGATACATTTTTATAATGTGCTTCATGTTTTGCGTTACTAATTTGGTCGCGCAAACGGAACCTGAAGTAAAAGTTGTTGATACCATTAAATGGAAACAAAAAAACAAGATTGGCGTAGATATTAACGAAGTAACTTTTGTTAATTGGAATGCTGGTGGCGCTAATTCAATTTCGGCATTATTAGCAATTAAATCTAGTTTACGTTATAAAAAAAATAATCTAATATGGTTTAACGAGGTTAGAACACGCTATGGTGTAAATAAGCAAGAAAGTCAGAAGTTGCGTAAAACTGAAGATGAGCTTGAGTTAATTTCTACCATTGGTTACAGAAAAGACACCATTACTAATTGGTATTATTCAGGGCGTTTTAATTTTAAAACACAATACACTAACGGGTATAATTACCCAAATAGAGACAATTCTATTTCTAGTTTTATGGCTCCGGGATATTTATTTATCGGAGGAGGTGTGGAATATGGTAAGAATATCGAAAAATTATCCTTCTACATGTCCCCATTAACGTTTAAGGCTACTTTTGTTTTAGATCAAGAGCTAGCTGATTCTGGCGCGTTTGGTGTCGAAAAAGCAGTATTTGATACGTTGGGTAATAAAATTAAAAACGGTGAAAATGTGAGGACGGAAATGGGTATTCTGCTCACTAATGCATACGAAACAGAAGTATTAGAAAATGTATACCTAAAAAACCGAGTAAGTTTATATACCGATTATTTAAATAGTTTTGGAAATATAGATGTGGACTGGGAAGTTGTGTTTGATTTTAAGGTTAACGATTTTGTAAAAGCAACCTTAGGATCTCATATTAGATACGATAATGATGTTAAGATTATTGAAGAAACAAATGTGGAGGATGAGTTTGTGGAGCGTGGAGCAGCTTTACAATGGAAACAACTATTAGGAATTGGTGTGATAGTAGATTTTTAATTGTTATATTTATAAAAAGCAATATTTGAAATCTAAATCCTTTTTTAACATAGTCACTCTTGTTGTTGTTATAATTAATATAACATCAATAGTGTTTTTGGATTTTTTTTATAGCCAGATTATTAGACTAATATCTAGCTTTTTGTACCTATTATTCTTTCTGTTTTTAGGTGTGAAAGACCGTTTGCTGTTACCATTTGTAACGTTATTAGTTATTGCGGATGGTTTTGATTTGTATTATTTACAGCCGTATGTAATTGAGGTTTATTCAGTTATAAAGATGGTGGCTTTTTTAATATTGTGTGTTATGCTTTCTGCTAAGCTCAGATTTCAAAAATTAGGAAATGCTATTACGTTATTATTTGTAGTCGTTATAGCAATTAATATTTTAATTGGTTACAAGGCTATTACAGAGACGACTAATGTTTTGGATTATACTCAAATTTTATCAATACAGGCGTATTGGGTGATTTGTATTTTGTCATGTGCTTTGGCTGCTAAATACTATTTTTTAAACGAATCTAAGAAAGCAGTTTATTTTACGGGCTTTACTTTTTTGTTTGTTTTTACAGATTTAAACGGGTTTATTGCTAATTTTTTTGATGCGGATTTGTTTTTCTTTACAGAAAGAATCTTATACTTTTTAGGGTTTATGTGCTTGGGTTATTATGTGTTTTTTAATAAACAAGAACAGATTAAAAGTTAGTTACTACAAGCTACCTTGAGACAAGTATTTGTAATCTTCCAATTCTGTAAGGGTCTCAATTAATTTTGAGCATCCATTTTTTATTAAATATATTGTGTCTGCTATTTCAATAACTTCGGTGTATCTGTGGTCTGTTAGTATAATTGCTTTGTGTTTTTTTTCTTCAATAATTAATGCCTTAATTTTTTCAATATATAACGGAGCCACACCATTAAAGGGCTCATCTAAAAATATAATTTTAGCTTTCTTTTTTAGTATTAAATATATTTCGACCACACGTCTTTCTCCACCGGATAAGGTCTTTATTGTGTTGTTTTTGTAGATTTTAAATTCAGGATAGTCTTTAATAAAGTTTCTCCAACTAACATTAAATAGTGTAAATAAGGTATTGACCTTAGCTTGATTTGGTGTAAAGTTGCGTTGTGGTAAATAAGCAGCAGCTTTGGTAAGATATAGTGGTTTTAATAAAGGTTTACTGTCCAGTCGGATGTGGCTGTATTTCGCGATAAGCGTACCAAAAGCAATACTTAATACGCAACTTTTTCCAGAACCATTACTGCCTAATAAACTTGTTGTTTTACCGGTCTCAGCCTTTAGATAAATGCCATTTAATATGCGTTTTTCACTAAAGTAAAGCTCTACATTATCTATCTCAAAAATCAAAGTGTATCTATATAAATTGGTGGATTAGACTTAAAAAAGCAATAGTAACTAAAGCGTCAATGCTATATAAAAAACCAAAAAGTTTTAAATCAGAGATGCCTAGGTTTTTATAAAAAACTAATTTTTGTTTTGCATCCGTTTGAGAAACGATGTAATATAGCAAAATTATTAAAAATAGTTTAGTTATAAGGGCAACTATTAGGTAGGAACTGCCTGTTATTAAAAGTAAAATATTAATAATAAGAGACCATATAGCAAAGGTGCGGTAATAGTATAGTATGGCAATAAGCTGATTTAACATATAGTTTTAACGGTAAAAAGGCGCTAATATTTTAATTGTAAGCAAACTACTATAAAGTATTGAAAATTCATAAATTATCGTATTTTTGTTTCACAATTTTAAGAAGAAGATGTTAGAGAAGTTACAAATAGTAAAGCAACGTTTTGATGAGGTTAGCGATTTAATAATCCAACCTGATGTTATCACCGATCAAAAACGTTACGTTGCACTAAATAAAGAATATAAAGATTTACGACTTTTAATGGATAAGCGCGAGGTTTATCTTGAGTTTACTGAAAATTTAAAAGAAGCGGAAGAAATCATAGCAGACGGTAGTGATGCCGAAATGGTCGAAATGGCTAAAATGCAATATGAAGAAGCTAAAGTGGAGATTCCTAAATTAGAAGACGATATACGCGTGCTTCTAATACCTAAAGATCCTGAGGATTCTAAGAATGCTGTTGTAGAATTACGAGCAGGAGCAGGAGGGGATGAAGCAAGTATTTTTGCTGGAGATTTATTTAGAATGTACAGTAAATACTGTGAAGCTAGAGGATGGAAAGTAGATACGGTAGATTATAGTGAAGGGACAAATGGTGGTTTTAAAGAAATCCAATTTGAAGTTACTGGAAATGATGTCTATGGGACTTTAAAGTTTGAAGCAGGTGTACACCGTGTACAACGTGTACCGCAGACAGAAACACAAGGACGTGTGCATACAAGTGCTGCCACTGTAATGGTATTTCCAGAAGCAGAGGAATTTGATGTAGAGATTAACCCAAAAGAGGTACGTGTAGATTTTTTCTGTTCTTCAGGACCAGGTGGTCAATCTGTAAACACAACATATTCTGCAGTACGTTTAACGCACATACCAACAGGATTAGTAGCGCAATGTCAAGATCAAAAATCGCAGCATAAAAACAAAGAGAAAGCTTTTAAAGTATTACGTTCGCGTTTATACGACATGGAGTTAGCTAAGAAAAACGAAGAAGATGCAGCGTTGCGTGGTACTATGGTAACCTCTGGAGATAGAAGTGCTAAAATTAGAACTTACAACTATTCTCAAGGTCGTGTTACGGATCACAGAATTGGATTGACATTATACGATTTGCAAAATATTGTAAATGGAGATATCCAAAAAATTATTGACGAATTACAATTAGCTGATAATACAGAGAAATTAAAAGCTAGTGACGAACATATTTAATATCAAGCCTCTTCATTGAGGCTTTTTTTATAGCATGACAACACAACAACTAACAGAACAAATTATTAAAAAGAAGTCTTTTCTGTGTATCGGACTAGACGTCGATTTAAATAAAATTCCACAACATTTATTACAAACCGAAGATCCTATTTTCGAATTTAATAAAGCAATAATTGATGCAACGCATCATTTATGTGTGGCTTATAAACCTAATACCGCATTTTACGAAGCATATGGTTTAAAAGGATGGAAAGCATTAGAGAAAACAATAAACTATCTTAATGATAACCATCCAGATATTTTTACAATAGCAGATGCTAAACGTGGTGATATTGGTAATACTAGTACAATGTATGCAAAAGCCTTTTTTGAAGACTTAGCATTTGATAGTGTTACTGTTGCGCCATACATGGGAAAAGATTCGGTTGAGCCTTTTTTAGCCTTTAAAGATAAGCATACAATAATGCTAGCATTGACATCTAACCAAGGTGCTTTTGATTTCCAGACCAAGCAAGTAGAAGGAAAAGAGTTGTACAAACAAGTTTTAGAAACATCTAAAAATTGGAAGAATTCTGAAAATTTAATGTACGTTGTTGGAGCAACTAAAGCTGAGTATTTTGCTGAGATCAGAAAAATAGTTCCAAATAGTTTTTTATTAGTTCCAGGTGTGGGCGCTCAAGGTGGAAATCTTCAAGACGTGTGTAAATATGGAATGAGCAAAAATGTTGGACTATTAATTAATTCTTCTAGAGGGATTATTTATGCTTCAAGCAACGATGATTTTGCACAAGCAGCAGCAGCTAAAGCAGAAGACTTACAACAACAAATGGAAGTTGTTTTAAATAATAAATAAATAATTGAACGCTCTGTCATGCTGAATTTATTTCAGCATCACATTATTAATGTCAGTAAAAAAAATGCTGTCTCGCTACGTCATGCTGAACTTGTTTCCGTATCGCATTATTATTATTATTATTATTAAAGTAAGTTAATTATTATCATAGAGGATTAGAATACTTAGACTATTGTAATTTATAGATAAAATAAGAACTTTACGTCATGCTGAACATATTTCAGTATCGCATTATTTAGAGGAGCAACATTCCGTTAAAGTAATAATTAAATGAAAATTAAAGATCAAATAGGTAATGTGCTAACATTTGATACCACACCAATACGTATCATCTCGTTAGTGCCTTCTCAAACCGAATTATTGTACGATTTAGGTTTAGAGGATACTATTGTTGGTCTTACTAAGTTTTGTATACATCCAATACATTTAAAAGGAGAAAACCAGGTTGTAGGAGGCACAAAGCAAATTAATCTAGAAAAGATTAAAGCTTTAAAGCCTGATATTATTTTGTGTAACAAAGAAGAAAATACAGAAGCTATTGTAAAAGATTGCCAAGCCATCTGTGCCGTGCATGTATCCGATATTTTTACAATTACAGATTGCTTAGAGCTTATAATGCAATACGGACAACTATTTAATGTTGATGCAAAAGCAGAAAGTATTAAGGCTAAAATCACAACTAACTTAATGGATTTTAAAGCGTACATAAATGACAAACCCACTTTAAAAGTCGCTTATTTTATTTGGAAAGATCCATGGATGGTAGCAGCCAATAATACATTTATCAACCACTTACTTCAATTAAATAAATTAGAAAATATTTATGCTAATCAAAAGCGATATCCTCAAGTGGATATTGCTAAGATTCAGGATAAAGATAGCTTGGACCTGGTGTTACTTTCCAGCGAGCCTTATCCATTTAAAAGTAAACATAAATCCGAATTTGTAAATGCTAAAACAATTTTGGTTGACGGAGAATATTTTTCGTGGTATGGATCAAGATTAGTACAAGCGTTTAGTTACTTTAAGCAATTAAGAAAGGGCCTTTAGACTTTCTCTAGCTAAATAATTTAGTTTATTCATCTTGTTTAAAAGCTTGACCGCTTGATAGGCAGAAACGTCACTTGCTTCGTGATCTGTTTGCCGCAAATTGTAAGAGCGCTCGATTAATGCTTTATAGCGCTCGTTTAGTTTGTTTTGTTCTTGTCTGATTAGATTGGGGCTAGTCATAGTTGTTATAGGCTGTTTTTCAGGTAATTAAATTACTTTTATTTTTTTAATAAAAAAAGAAAAACTAACAATAAAATCGTAAAAAGTAAAAGAGCCCATTCTTTACCACAAAAAATAGACTCTATTAACTAACTAAACTAACTCAATAAAAGGAGTCTGAGTGCGACGCTTTTACACAGCAAATATCTAGTATATATTTTATTTATATGTTAACTTAGTATTATTCTAAGTTTAACAAAACGGTTAATCTTGTAAAGCAAATACTTTTTGAAGTAAAGCAGTTGTTCTAGATCCCACTTTAGTTCTAATATCTTGCTCTTCAACAGCAATCATTTTGTAAACACCTTTTAAAGCTTCACCTGTAACATAATCTGTTAAATCAGGATTAACGTTACTAGTAAAAGGTATAGCATTATATTTATTTATTAAGTTAGACCAAATTTGATCAGCACCAACTTTATCAAAAGAGGCTTTAATTACAGGATTAAACTTATCATATAAAGCCGTTTGTGTTTTACTTGTTAAGTATTGCGTTGCAGCATCGTTACTACCTAATAAAATGTTTTTAGCATCTGTAAAAGTAATGTCTTTAACTGCATTAATAAATATAGGTGTCGCTTCTCCAACTGCATCTTCAGCTGCTCTGTTTAAAACTTTTAAACCTTCGTCAGCTAAACTGCTTAAACCAATGTCACGTAGTGCTTTGTCTACTTTTTGTAATTCTTCTGGAAGTAAAATTTTAACTAATTCGTTTTTAAAAAAACCATCTGTTTGTGTCAATTTAGAGACCTGTTTGTCAATACCTAAGTCTAAAGCTTCTCGTAGTCCGCCAGCAATATCTAAATCGCTAATCCCTCCTGATTGAGGTAATTGGTTGACAACTTGCTGTAATTCTGCGCAAGCAGTAAAATTTAAAACAATAAGTAAGGCTAATATTTTTTTCATGTTGTATAATTTAAGGCACAAATATACCTATTAATAAGATGCGTTTTTAATTCAAAAATTGCGTTTTATTTTAGTTTTCTTTTTAAAAAGAATAAAATCAAGCTTAAAAAGTGTGTGTCTATTATTCTAAATTAAGAGAAAATAACAGTCTTATTATTAAAAACCATCACTTTACGTTTAATATGAAGTTTTATTGCATTGGCTAAAACTATTTTTTCTAAATCACGTCCTTTTGCAATTAAATCGGCTATTGCATGTGTATGCGACACACGTGCAACATCTTGTTCAATAATCGGGCCAGCGTCTAATGCTTCCGTAACATAATGACTAGTAGCACCTATAATTTTTACACCACGTTTGTAAGCGGAGTGATATGGTTTTGCACCAACAAAAGCCGGTAGAAAAGAGTGGTGTATATTAATCACCTTGTTTGGATATTGACTTATAATTTTACTAGATACAATTTGCATGTATCGTGCTAGAACAATAAAGTTAATACCATGTTTTTTACATAATTCTAATTGTTGGTCTTCCGCTTGCGCTTTGGTCTCTTTAGTTACTGGAATATGATAAAACGGAATATTAAAACTATCAGCAATAGGTTTTAGTGTGTTGTGATTACTAATTATAAACGGAATGTCCACTTCTAGTTCTCCAGAGTTATAACGTCCCAAAATATCATACAAGCAATGGTCATATTTTGATACAAATAAGGCCATTTTCGGTTTTGTTTCGGTAGAGTAAATACGCCATTTCATTTTAAAACGATCGGCTAAATCTTGCTTAAAAGTATGTTTGAAAGCCTCAGTTTTAAATGTAGCACTTTCAAATTCGCTTTCTAAGCGCATAAAAAATATATTTTGCTCTCTATCTACGTACTGATCTATATAAACAATGTTACCCTTATTAGTGGCAATAAAATTTGTGACGCTAGCAATAATTCCTGATTGATCACTGCAGTGTATTAAGATGGTTAATTTGTTCATTTTCAATGGGTATTAATGACTAAAATTACTCTAAAAAAGCCATCTTATTATTTTTGCTTTTAACTTTTAGATAATTACAGATTATAGAGCAATATTTTTGAATATTCCGTAAATTGCAACCTCAAAACCCATTATATTTTAAGAATGACACAAGCAACACCATACAAACCAAAATATAAAGTTAGAATAGTAACAGCAGCAGCCTTATTTGATGGTCATGATGCGTCCATAAATATCATGCGTCGTATTATCCAATCTACAGGAGTTGAGGTAATCCACTTAGGACACGATAGAAGTGTGGACGAAGTGGTAAACACCGCAATTCAAGAGGATGCAAATGCTATTTGTTTAACCTCTTACCAAGGTGGTCATAACGAGTATTTTAAATACATGTATGATTTATTAAAAGAAAGAGGCGCAGAGCACATCAAGATTTTTGGTGGTGGTGGTGGTGTAATCTTACCTTCAGAAATCAAGGATTTAATGGATTACGGTATTTCTCGTATCTATTCTCCGGATGATGGACGTGCCATGGGATTACAAGGCATGATTAATGACTTAGTTGAACAATCAGATTTTGCTATTGGAGATGTTTTAAGTAACGAGTTGGATATTTTACCAACTAAAAATCCTAAAGCAATTGCTAGGATTATTTCTTCGGCAGAAAATTTTCCTGACGTTGCTAAAGCGACTTTAGATAAAATTCATATTAAAAATAAAGCGTCTAAAACACCAGTTTTAGGAATTACAGGAACAGGTGGAGCAGGTAAATCTAGTTTAGTAGACGAGTTAGTGCGTCGCTTTTTAGTCGATTTTCCAGAAAAAACAATTGGTTTAGTATCTGTAGATCCTTCTAAGCGTAAAACAGGAGGAGCACTTTTAGGTGATAGAATTAGAATGAATGCTATCAACTCGCCAAGAGTATACATGCGTAGTTTGGCAACACGCCAATCTAACTTAGCATTATCTAAATATGTAAATGAAGCCGTTCAAGTTTTAAAAGCTGCGGAATATGACTTAATTATATTAGAAACCTCTGGAATTGGACAATCTGATACAGAAATTATGGAACATTCTGACGTAGCTTTATACGTTATGACTCCAGAATTTGGTGCAGCAACACAATTAGAAAAAATCGACATGCTTGATTTTGCAGATTTGGTTGCCATCAATAAATTTGACAAACGTGGGTCTTTAGATGCCCTTCGTGATGTTAAAAAACAATACATGCGTAACAATAATCTTTGGGATGTACACCAAGATGATTTACCAGTTTATGGTACTATTGCGTCGCAATTTAACGATCCTGGGATGAACACGCTTTACAAAGCCATCATGGATAAGTTAGTAGAGAAAACGGATTCGGTTTTAAAATCGACATTTGAAATTTCTCAGGAAATGAGCGAGAAAATTTTCGTTATTCCACCTTCACGTACACGTTACTTATCTGAAATTGCAGAAAGTAATCGTGCCTATGACAAAACAGCAAATACACAAGTTGAAGTTGCACAAAAACTTTACGGAATTTATAAAACTATTGAATCTGTTTTAGAAGGAACTGTAGCATTAGATAAAGCTGGAATAGCTTCAGAATCAGTTGTAGCAACAGCCGATAATAAAGACTTTGTTAAACTTTTAGTTGGCGAATTTGACAGAGTAAAACTAAACTTAGATCCTTACAATTGGGAAGTGATTACAGGTTGGGATGAGAAAGTAAACAAATACAAAAATCCAATTTATAGTTTTAAAGTAAGAGATAAAGAGATTAAGATTGAAACACATTCTGAGTCATTATCACACTTGCAAATCCCAAGAATAGCCTTACCAAAGTATCAAGCTTGGGGCGATTTATTACGTTGGAATTTACAAGAAAACGTACCAGGAGAATTTCCATATACTTCGGGATTATATCCATTTAAACGTACTGGAGAAGATCCAGCACGTATGTTTGCAGGAGAAGGTGGACCAGAACGTACCAACAGACGTTTTCACTATGTAAGTGCAGGTTTACCAGCAAAACGCTTGTCTACCGCTTTTGATAGTGTAACGCTTTACGGAAACGACCCAGATTTAAGACCAGATATTTATGGTAAAATTGGTAATGCAGGAGTTAGTATTTGTTGTTTAGACGATGCTAAAAAACTGTACTCTGGTTTTGATTTAGCAAATGTTATGACGTCGGTAAGTATGACAATTAATGGTCCTGCGCCTATGCTATTAGGATTTTTTATGAATGCTGCTATCGACCAACAATGTGAGTTTTACATTAAAGAAAACGGTCTTGAAAAAGAAGTTGAAGCAAAAATTGTTAAGCTTTATAAAGGTAAAGTGCGTCCATCTTATAATGGCGATTTACCTGAAGGAAACAATGGTTTAGGTTTAATGCTTTTAGGTGTTACAGGAGATCAAGTGTTACCAGCAGACGTTTATGCAGAGATTAAAAAGAATACCATTGCGCAAGTAAGAGGGACGGTTCAAGCAGATATTTTAAAAGAAGATCAAGCACAAAATACTTGTATTTTTTCTACAGAATTTGCATTAAGACTAATGGGAGATGTTCAAGAGTATTTTATCGAGAATAACGTCCGTAACTTTTATTCAGTATCAATTTCTGGGTATCATATTGCAGAAGCAGGTGCAAACCCAATTACGCAATTAGCGTTGACGTTATCTAATGGTTTCACTTACGTGGAATATTATTTAAGTCGTGGTATGGACATCAATAAATTTGGTCCAAACTTATCATTCTTTTTCTCAAACGGAATTGATCCAGAATATGCTGTAATTGGTCGTGTGGCACGTAAAATTTGGGCAAAAGCAATGAAGCACAAGTATGGTGCTAATGCAAGAGCACAAATGTTGAAATATCATATTCAAACGTCAGGACGTAGTTTACACGCTCAAGAAATTGACTTTAATGATATTCGTACAACGCTTCAAGCTTTGTATGCTATTTATGATAACTGTAACTCATTACACACAAATGCGTATGATGAGGCTATTACAACGCCTACAGAAGAATCGGTTAGACGTGCGATGGCAATTCAATTAATTATAAATAAAGAATTAGGATTAAATAAAAACGAAAACCCAATTCAAGGCTCTTTTATTATTGAAGAATTAACAGATTTAGTAGAAGAAGCGGTGCTTTTAGAATTCGATAGAATTACAGAAAGAGGTGGTGTTCTTGGTGCAATGGAAACCATGTACCAACGTAGTAAAATACAAGAAGAAAGTTTATACTACGAAACGTTAAAGCATAACGGGAAATTCCCAATTATTGGCGTAAATACCTTTTTAAGTAGTAAAGGATCGCCAACGGTTATTCCTGCGGAAGTGATTAGAGCAACAGAAGAAGAGAAGCAGTTTCAAATTAAAACCTTGGCAAATCTTCATGAGGCAAATGAAACAAAAGCCTTGTTAAAAGATTTACAAGTACGTGCTATTAACAACGAAAACATATTTGAGGCTTTAATGGAAGTCTGTAAAGTATGTAGTTTAGGAGAAATTACATCCTCTTTATTTGAAGTAGGAGGACAGTATCGTCGCAACATGTAAGCAGAGAGCCCATTTTTATTTTTTGTAAAAATGGTGCGAATCGCTTATCCCAAACTTGATTTGGGATCTAAGAAAATTACTTTTCGTGAATAACGAAAAAGATAAACTAGCGTTTGTCATTAAGAGCAAACCAATAATATCAATACATAAAACAAAAAAAGCGTTTCAATCTGAAACGCTTTTTTTATATTCAATAAAAAAAAATATGTCTATCAATCATACTTTTAAAGCTACTATAAATTGGAATATAAATGAAGGCGAAAGCACGCAAAACCCAAGAACCTTCAGTCGTAATCATGAGGTTCTGATAGAGAACAAGGCAACGCCTTTAAAAGTATCCGCAGCAAAACCATTTAGAGGTGATGACGCTTTATACAATCCAGAAGATTTATTATTATCGGCGTTAACATCATGCCACATGATGTCTTATTTATACGTCTGTGCTCAAAATAATATAGAAGTATTAAGTTATACAGATAATGCTGAAGGCGATTTAGAAGTCAATGCTTCAGGTAGTGGTAGTTTTAAAACGGTAAGATTAAAACCAGTTGTAAGTATAAAAGACGCAAGTCAAAAAGAGTTGGCAAAAAGTCTTCATACTAAAGCTAATCAACTTTGTTTTATAGCTAATTCATGCAATTTTCCTATTGTTCATGACGCGAAAATAGTAGTACGATAATCAAGTATTAAAAAATAATTCACATGTTTTGCATCTTTTTTAAAGTATTCACGTCTATTATATGAACATAAAAATAGATATCATGAAAAATAAAGACTGTAATTGTAACTGTGAAGGTTGCTCAAAAGGAAATTGCCAAAACTGTACTTGCGATAATTGTACTTGTACAAATTGCAACTGTTAAGCAACACTTAAAAGAAGTAATAATAACGCTAGTTTTGGTAACTTTATACTAAGATTAGCGTTTCTTTTAATACATAACTATGGATACTCAAGACATTTGGAAATTACATGCAGACGACATCAAATATTTTATTTTTAGTAAAGTAAAAGATGCTGTGGTAGCGGACGATTTATTGCAAGAAACGTTTATAAAAGTGCACACTAAATTAAATACTTTAAAGGATAAAGACAAACTGAAGTCTTGGTTGTTTTCTATAGCAAGGTATACTGTTTTAGATTATTTTAGAAGTCAAAAAATAGTTTATGAAACGACTGACGAAGATTTTATTTTTGAAGAACAAAAATTAGAACATACAGAAGCTGATTGTTTACATGGGATTATTAAAAGTTTGCCTAAAAAGTATCGAGATCCACTATTTTTAAGTGATATAAAAGGTGTAAAGCAATCAGAGATTGCAGCACAATTACATTTGGCATTACCAACAGTTAAATCTCAAATACAACGCGGACGAAAACTAATTGCACAAGGTTTTGTAGACTGTTGTGATTTTGTGGTTAATGATGATGGTTTTTTGGTTGGAGAAGTTAAAGATAAAGCAGACTGTAAAATGTGCCATTAATTAGTATCTTTGCCAACTATAGATTACACTAATAGTTTACTTATCATAATTAAATAAATGTCTTTCAAGAAATACCATCCTTCATTAAAAGAAAATATTGAAAAAGCAGGTTTTGAAACTACTAATCCGTTTCAAAAACAAGTGATGCCTTTAATAAAAGCAGGAAGCGATGTGTATGCTATTGGTCCAAAAGATTGCGGTAAGACTACAGCAATGATTATTAGTACCATTCAAAAATTGGGTGCTGAAGCTTTTGAGGATTCTGCAAGAGCATTAATTGTAGTCAAAGATAAAAAAGCTGCTTTAGATTTAAGGGAGCGTTTTGAAGTGTTTACAAAAAGAACAGATTTACGTTTATATTGTGCTTATGAAGAGTATGATTTAGAAAAACAACGTGAAGAAGTGTATTATGGTGTTGATATACTAATTGCTACACCAAAACGATTAAGTAAGTTATATCACTTAAATAGTTTGCATTTAGGTGAATTACAGTTGTTTATGCTGCATGATGCTGATTTTATTGTAAGAAATAACTTTCATAATTATATTCTAAGATTAAGCGAAAGTGCACCTAAAGCCAAATTTGTAATTTTTTCTGAAACGTTTAATGCAAAAATTAAGGCCTTTCAAGACTCCTTTATGTATAATGCGAGGATAGTAGATTTTACTTAAAATCTACAGCGTTAACATCCAAGTAGTTTGTAGTTTTCTAAACTTACGGATTTCTCTTTTTAATATTGGTAAATAATCTTTACCATTACTATTACAAGATTCTAAACGACTACAGTTTTTGTATAGCCTATTGGTTAATAGGTTTACGGATGCAATATGTCTATGCTTTTTATCATGACAATGCTCTAGTTCCGCACTAATAATCTCTGGTGCTAAAGACACAGATTGCTGTACAATATCTCCAGACACATAAATATTTGAGTCCTCTCTACCATCGTCGTATAAATACGCTAAATCATGATTTAAGTAACTAGAAATATTTCTAGACAACATAAATATTTGCATAGCTTGCTTATATATAGGTAGTTCTGAAAGATGAGAAGGAATTGGAGCCGACATTTTACTTTTTCTTTTTTATCAAAAATAATAACAAGCTTGTATTTTTATCTTTCGATTTTAAAGTAAATATGTATATTTGCTTTAATAATTAAATAATTTTACAAAAATACTTTAATATGATTGTTGATGACCTAAGTTGGAAGATTTTAAAGTGTTTGCAACAAAATTCAAGACAATCAAACGCTGCTATTGGACGACAAGTAGGAATTACCTCTCCTGCTGTTTCAGAGCGTATTAAGAAAATGGAGGATTTAGGAATTATCCAAAATCACATTACATTAATCTCTCCTTTTGAAGTAGGATACCAACTTAAGGCGTTAATTACTTTACAAGCGTTTATGGGAAAATTAAAGCCTTTCCTTGAAAAAGTAAAAACACTTGATGAGGTTGTAAATTGCTATAGAATTACGGGTAACGAAAACATAGTGATGGAAGTGGTATTGAAAAACCACAAACATTTAGAAGCATTTATAGATCAGTTAATTGTGTATGGCGAATGCAAAACACAAATTATCTTGTCTCACGTTGTTAAAAATAATTCTATTAAAAAATTTTAATTTAGTTTACAATTAGGTGTGGTACTGTATTTAAGTCCCAATCTATAACCAAGCCTCCAGCTAAGGATTGTGCTACTTCTTTACCGTATAAATACTCACATAAATACAAGGCTGCTTCAAAGCTTTTAGCACCTCCAGCAGACGTAATATATTTACCATCATGCACAAAAAGCACCTCTTTTTTAATATCTAAATCAGGGTAGCGTTTACGCATGGTATCAATATCACTTGGAAACGTTGTGGATACTTTATTGTTTAAGACACCAGCTTCAGCTAATACAAAAGCACCATCGCAATGCGAGGTTACAAATGTGGCAGTTTTATCTACTTGCTTAACAAAATTGATTAATGCTATATCGTCTAAATCTGTATCTAAATGATGCTCTGCACTTGGTACAACTAGTATATCAATTTTGGGTAAGCTATCTTTAATATAGTTGTAATGAGGTAGCAAACGCATACCTTCAAATGTAGTTATTGGATGGTCTGTATTAGCAACCGTAAATACATTCATAGCTTTAATACTATCTCTAAATATAGTGTGCTGAAAAATATCATAAGGGGCAGTTAATTCAGTATTAAATGTGCCATCCATAATTAAAAACGCGACATTATAACGGTCTGGTTTTAAATCTGGGAATTGCTTTTTTATTTTAGTTTCTTCTATAGGACTAGTATTAGTTTTATCTTCTTTTTTAGTTTCAGAAGAATTACAGCTAACAAAAAGTAATACAGTAAAAAGGTATAGTATATGTTTCATAATCTAGTTTATGCGCCAAGGTGGATTTTTTCGGTTTTTGGCAGCTTTAAATAATATAATTTTATTCCCGTCGGGATCTAAAAGATGGGCTTCGGTCCAAAGCCATGACTTGTGTTCTAGTTCTGATATAAAAGTAATACCTTTTTGTTTCAGTTGAAAAACTAAAGCTTCTAAATTTTCATCTTCAAAGTAAACTATAGTGTTATTGTGTTGTTGTTTATTTTCATTAAAATGAATAGAAAATGTAGCGTCTCCATCAGGACACTCAAACCTTGCGTAACGCGGTAACGCATCTACAATAAGTTTGAGACCTAATAAAGTATAAAATGCCACAGCTTTTTCTAAATTAACAGATGATATAGTGACTTGGTTTAAATTCATCTAACTAATTTTTTACGTTTTATAAATTGATTTAAGATATATAAAAGTAGCATGCATAAACCACCTAAGACAGTCATGATATACCATGTGTTATCATAGCCGACACCTTCTACAAGCTCCATTCCTGATTTATGACCAAAGATGTGGGCAAAAGAAAAAGCTATGGAATATAATGCCATATATTCTCCTTGGTTTCCTTTTTTAGCTTGTTGTAATGCAAACGCATTAGCGAAAGGAAAAGCTATCATTTCGCCAAGCGTCATTAAAAACATAGCAAAAATTAGAATGCCTGACCAGTTAGAAAAATTAAGAATTAGAAAACTAATGGCAGTTAAAAAAGCACCAAATAATATTAGTGACGTCTTAGCAAAGCGCGTATTTTCTAAATACTTAATTAATGGCATTTCTAATAAAAAGATAAAAAAACCATTGGCACCTAGTAGTAATCCAATTTCTAATTCGCTTAACAAGTGTCTTTCTCTGTAATATAAAGGCATTGTAGAAAAGTATTGCAGGAATATAAAACCAAACAAAAACAGTGCAAATAAAAAGATAATAAACGGTTTGTCTTTATAGGCAGAGTAGGGGTTGTCTACTTTAATTTCATCTTGTACGCGTGTCTTTTTAGGGTTTAGCACCTTTATTAATAATAGTGTGGCAGCAATACAAGTTATACCGTCTACCCAAAATAGACCACCATAACCTAAGCTAACAATTATTAAACCTCCAACAGCGGGACCTGCAGAAAAGCCCAAATTAATAGCTAATCTAATTAAAGTGACACTTCTAGTTTTGTTTTCGGGTTTACTGTAGGCGCTTAACGCTACAAACATGGCTGGTCTAAACATATCTGCAACAACCATTAAAGCGAAAATACCTAAGGACAAGGTGTAAATTGTTTTTAGGTATTGCAAGCCAATAAACATGAAGCCAGAAATAAATAAACTAAAAACCATTATTTTATAGTAACCAATCTTATCGGTTAGTTTTCCGCCTAACCATGATCCGATGACAGATCCAAGTCCAAAAGCGGTCATTATTGTACCGACGTTTGACAAAGTAAATCCTAAGTCTTCTGTTAAATACAAAGACAAAAAAGGAATAACCATGGTACCGGCTCTGTTAATTAAGGTAATTAAAGACAGCCACCATACTTCTTTTGACAGTCCGTCAAAAGTGCTTATGTAATTTTTTAGTAGTTTTTTCATTGGTTTGGTAGTTAGTATAAATGTAAAAAGTCCAACGGTTAGGTTGGACTTTTTTGTATTGTATAAATTGATATTTAAATCATCATAATATATAACAGGTCCAACTACTCGTATGTCTACAAGAGGTTTGTTTAGGTAAATATGTAATGACTAAATTCATTTTTTTTTGCTTTATTGAGTTCAAATCTAGACAAAAATTTTTATTAAGTTGTATTTTTGAAGAGCCTATTTTTTTAAACCACAATTAAATAAATTTTTATAAATGAAAAAAACGTTATTTATCATATCACTTTTTACGCTGTTTTTTTCTTGCGGAAGCGCTTCATTTCAAGGGTTTTATAATGCTCATAAAACAGACTTGGGTGCGACGTCTTTTCAAGTGCCTAATTTTATGAAAGCTTTGCTAAGTTCGGTTTCTGTGCAAACAAAAAGTGTTATTGGAAATTTACAAGATTTAAAATACATCCAATTAGAACAGGTAAGCGAGCAAAGAAGAGCCTCTGTTATTTCTGAAATGAATGCAGTTACAAACTCTGGTTTTACTGATATGTTTAGAAAAAATGAGGTTGCCGAGACTAGAATTATTTCGGTCAAAGAACGTGGTAATATTTTAACAGATGTCATTATTTTTAATAGTAATAATTTAAAAACGACAGCGTTTTATTTAAAAGGTAGTTTTGATCCCGATAAAATAAAAGTCTTATCAGAGGCTAAAAATTTTGATGCCTTTTCTCAGGACTTATTACAATCTTATAAATCTAATAGCAATATAACTATTAGTCCTTCGTTTAACCCAAATAACTAAGTCTATAATTTATGAAAAAAGCTGTTGTTTTATTTATCATAATTTCTGTTACATTAAGCTGTGCTCAAGATAAGCTACCCTTGTTAGGAGATACTGAGTACCAACGCGAAATGAATGCTAATTTTAAAGATGCAGCAAAATCGCCTTTAAAGGATAGTGACCGTAAAGCCTTTAGAAGTTTAGATTTTTTTAAATTTGATAGTACTTACGTAGTTACTGCCGCGTTTAAAAGAACACCAAATGAGTCTTCTTTTAAAATGAAAACAACTACAGATCGTTTAGTAGATTATGTAAAATATGGCGAAGTTACTTTTACTATAGACGGAAAAGAGCAAAATCTAAACGTCTATCAAAATATCGAATCTGTAAAGCAACTAGGCGAGGAGGAAGCTCTGTTTTTGCCATTTATGGATAATACAAACGGAGAAGAAAGCTATAAGGGCGGACGTTATGTCGAGGTTAAATTACCGGAAAATAACCAAATGGTTATAAACTTTAATAGGGCGTATAATCCCTATTGTGCTTATAATAAAAAGTATTCTTGCCCCATTGTACCAAGCGAAAACATTTTATATGTGCGCATTGAAGCTGGAGTTAAAAAGTATAAAAAAGACTAGATTAAAATTGTTTAGCAACCCACATCCCAAAAAACACTGCTAAAAAACCAAGTATAAAACTGGTAATAGTATAAAGAGCAAAACTTGTAAAATCTCCTGATTTTAAAAACAAGTGATTCTCATAAGCAAACGTAGAGAAAGTTGTGAATCCACCACAAAAACCAGTCGCTAATAATAACGTTTGATTATTGTTAAGGGTGTTGTTTTTTAAGGCTAAACCTAGAATAATCCCTATTAATAAACTACCCAAAATATTGGCTAAAAAGGTGCCATACGGAATCCCGTTTTCAGTATTATTAAGTGCTTTTCCAATAATATAACGCAGGACGCTTCCAAAACCACCACCTACAAAGACTAATACAAGTTGTTTCATTTAATTACTTAAAGTTGTGTTGTTTTCTATTAGTATAGGTAAATATATTTCTGTAATCCAATCTGATGGATTTGGTGTGTTGGTTGGATCTGTCACATATACTTCCAAAGTTACACCTGTTTTATCTGCAACTAAGTTGTTATCTGTTTGGTAGCTCATTGCAGTATTCCATGCTTTTTCTAAGTGAGAATAGTTTCCTTTTAAGGTTGTTTTTAAAGCGCTAAAAGGTTCTAATTGTCCAGTTAATATATCATCTTGAGAAGTAATAATACGATCTGCAGTTGGCATTGCACAAGAAAACATAACTGCATTATTCTCTAAATCCCATTTATGATAAATTACAAATGGTGCTCCAGATGGCGTGATATTATTGTCCTTAAAATATTGTTTTAATTTTGGAAACATTTGCTCCATTTTTCCTTTAAAAGTCTCCATTTTAGAAGAAGTGGTGGTGTATACATAAAAGCCACCACCATGTTCCGTAACACCATTTATTGTTATGCTATGTTGTTTCATACTTTCTGTAACCTTACGATCTAGAAGGTCCAAACTACGCTCATAATATGGCCCTATTTGCTTGTCCATCCCTCCAGAAAACGCACTATATGCTTTAAATCCAAACGGTAAATCTTTCCCAGAAATGGTCCACTTTACCGCCGTACTTCCGTCAGGGTTTGGTTTAAAATTCCATATAACATTAGAGCTAGGATAGTCTCCAAATTGCATGACTTGTGTTATCGATTTATTTGGATTGTTATCTGTTGTGGTCATTGTGCCCGTTTCGCCATTATCAGTCCAAGAATAAGCACCATCTATACCTTTTGTTTGCTCAGGATAAGTAATAGTCATTTCTGGCTTTTCTTCAATCCAAGCATTCCAATCTTCCCAGTTTTTAAAATCAATAACTTCATTGTAAATTAGACTTGCAGGTGCTTGTATAGTTTTACTTCTAGTTACTGTATAATCATTAGGTTGTACTGCTACATAAATAGCTATTGCTATAATTGCAATTAATAAAAGAAACAATAGGTACTTTATGTATTTCATTCTGAGCAAAATTAAATAGTTAGTTATTTCAAAGATAATCAATTTACAATTTGTTAAATTCTTATCTTTAAAGACTTTTAAAAAACTATATTAATTATGAAACTAAAATCAATACTAAGTGCTGCGTTTGTTGCAACACTATTGTTTTCTTGTGGTAATGATAAGGCAGAAAAGCCAGCAACACAGGAAACAGCAAAAGCCGAAACAGCTTTTGACTTTAATGTCGAGCAATTTGCAGATATTAAAATACTACGATATCAAATTCCGGGTTGGGAAAATCTAACCTTAAAAGAACAAAAACTAGTTTATTATTTAACACAAGCAGGTTTGGCAGGTCGCGATATTATGTGGGACCAAAACTACAGACATAATCTAAAAATCAGAAAAGCATTAGAAAATATCTATACTAACTTTTCAGGAGATAAAGCTACTGCAGATTGGAAAGCTTTTGATGCTTACGTAAAACGTGTATGGTTTAGTAATGGTATCCACCACCACTATTCTAACGATAAGCTTAAGCCAGGTTTTTCAAAAGAGTATTTACAGGAAATTATGACTGCAACTAACACAACGTTAGCTGGAGAAGCGTTTAATGTCTTGTTTAATGATACAGATAGCAAAAAAGTAAACCTATCTAAAGGGGTTGATAATGTTGCATTATCTGCTGTTAACTTTTACGGACCTGGTGTTACTAATGCAGATGTAGAATCGTTTTACAAAAAAATGAAATCGCCAAACCCAGATAAGCCATTATCATATGGTTTAAACTCTCAGTTAGTTAAAGAGAATGGTGTTTTGAAAGAACGTGTGTATAAGTCTGGTGGTTTATACGGTGCAGCTATTGACCAAATTGTTAAATGGTTAGAATTAGCAAAAGGCGTTGCAGAAAATAAAGAACAAGGTACTGCTTTGGGGCTTTTAATTAGATACTACAAAACAGGAGATTTACAAACTTGGGATAATTATAACGTAGCTTGGACTGCTGCTACTGCAGGAAATGTAGATTATATTAATAGTTTTATTGAAGTTTATAATGACCCATTAGGATATAGAGGATCTTACGAAACAGTTGTACAAATCAACGATTTTGACATGTCAGCAAAAATGGCTGTATTATCAGAAAACGCACAATGGTTTGAAGATAATTCACCTTTAATGGATGCACACAAAAAGAAAAATGTGGTTGGTGTAACTTATAAGGTAGTAAATGTAGCAGGAGAGGCAGGAGATGCATCACCTAGCACACCAATTGGCGTAAACTTACCAAACGCTAACTGGATTCGTGCAGCTGTAGGAAGTAAGTCAGTGTCTTTAGGTAATATTATTCATGCGTACAACAACGCAGGAAGTACGGGGCGTTTAAAAGAATTTGTAAACGATGACCAAGAGTATATTTTAGAAGAAAAATACGGGCAAATAGCAGATAAGTTGCATACAGCATTACACGAAGTTATTGGACACGCCTCAGGACAATTAAATCCAGGTGTAGGAGAGACTAAAGAAACACTTAAAAATTATGCTTCTACTTTAGAAGAAGGTCGTGCTGATTTAGTTGGTTTATACTACTTGTATAATCCAAAAATTCAAGATTTAGGATTGGTTGACGATTGGGAAAACGTTGGTATGGCAGCCTATGATGGTTACATCCGTAATGGATTAATGACTCAGTTAATTAGATTAAATATCGGAGACGAAGTAGAAGAAGCGCATATGCGTAACAGACAATGGGTTAGTGCTTGGGTATTTGAAAAAGGAAAAGCTGATAACGTAATAGAAAAAATTACTCGTGATGGAAAAACATATTTTAACATCAATGATTATGAAAAACTTCATAGTCTTTTTGGCGAGTTATTGCGCGAAACACAACGTATCAAGTCTGAAGGCGATTATAAAGCTGTAGAAGACTTAGTAGAAGGTTATGGTGTAAAAGTGGACCAAGCTATTCATAAAGAAGTTTTAGAGCGTAACAAACAGTTTACATCTCCTGCTTACAGCGGTTTTGTAAATCCTGTATTAGTGCCAGAAACAAATGCTGATGGAGAGATTACTGCTATTAAAGTAACACAACCAGAAAGTTTTGATGGTCAAATGTTATTTTACAGTAAAAACTACAGTTTTTTACCAGAAGTAAACTAAAATTATAACGCTTACGCGGAAATTAAAAAGCCTTAATCTAATTTAGATTAAGGCTTTTTTTATTACTTAAAAATAGTGTCGTTTTTATTTAAATATAACTTTAATAGCCACAATCATCCCAATAAAACCAAGGAAGGCTAGAAGTACCCATGGGACACCTTTAAAGTGTGCTTTATGTAGTTTTAAATCTTTTCTGTACATTCTTATAAGCACTAAAATAAAAGCAATAGCGAATAAAACTCCAAAAACGATTTGTCCTTTACTAAACATAATTTATTTTTAAGCAAAATTACTAAAACTAAGGACTAACATCAAAGAATAAAACAACAATTACATGCAAGATAAAATTGAAGCAGTAAAAGCTTTTCATACAGCTTTTAAAATAGGACATAAAGAGGCGCCAAAAGCGGATTTAGGTGAGGCTAAAAATAAATTGCGTTTTGAGCTAATGCGAGAGGAAAATGCAGAATATTTAGAGGCTGCACAAAATAACGATTTAGTCGAAGTTGCAGATGCTTTAGGAGATATGTTATATATTTTATGTGGTACTATTATAGAGCATGGTATGCAACATAAAATTGAACAAGTATTTAACGAAATACAACGCAGTAACATGAGTAAATTAGGTGAAGACGGAGAACCTATTTATCGTGAAGATGGAAAAGTATTAAAAGGACCAAATTATTTTAAGCCAAATATAAAAGCAATATTGGATAAGTAATTTATTAACATATAAGCACAAAAAAAAGCAACCAATTGGTTGCTTTTTTTTGCTATCTAAAACTAGATATATTTATATGTTCTAATTAAAGTTTTACACGCCATCCAAATGGGTCTTCAACTTTATTAGTTTGTATTGCTACAATACGATTTTTTAATTTTGATGCAAAAGAAGCGTCTTGTTCTGGAATTATAAAATCTTCGCCTCTAAATCCAAAACCAGAAATTGGAGAAATTACTGCAGCTGTTCCTGCTCCAAACATTTCTTTTAAACTTCCATTTCTAGATGCTTCAACTAACTCACTAACTTTTACTTTTCTAACGTCTGTTTTTAAACCTTCAGCTTCTGCTAACTGTAAAATACTTTTTCTTGTAATTCCGTCTAAAATACGGTCACTTACAGGAGATGTTAAAAGGGTATCGTTAATACGAATAAAGACATTCATCGCACCAGCTTCTTCTATAAATTCGTGCGTAGTATCGTCGGTCCAAATGACTTGTTGGTATCCTTTTGCTTTTGCTAATTGTGTTGGATAAAACTGTCCAGCATAATTACCACCAGCTTTAGCAAATCCTACACCACCGTTTGCACTACGTGAGTACGTTTCTTCTATTAAAACATTAACTTTTCCAGAAAAATAAGCGCCTGAAGGTGCCGCACAAATAATAAATTTATACTCATCAGCAGGAGAGGCATGAAATCCTTTTCCTGATGCAAAAATAAATGGTCTAATATATAATGAGCTTCCTTCTGCAGTTGGGATCCAATCTTTTTCCACTTCTAAAAGGGCTTTTAAACCTTCCATGAAATACGCTTCTGGTAACTCAGGAATAGATAAACGTTTAGCAGACACATTTAAGCGTCTTACATTATCCATAGGCCTAAACATAAAGACATCTTCTTTATCATCTTTGTAGGCTTTCATACCTTCAAAAATAGACTGTCCATAATGAAAAATTTTCGCTGATGGATCTAAAGTAATTGGGCTGTAAGGAACAATCTCTGGAGTGTGCCACTTACCATCCTTATAATCGCAAATTAGCATGTGATCAGAAAACACTTGTCCGAATGCTAAATTGTTAAAATCAATCGAACTTATTTTTGAAGATTCAGTTCGTGTAATTTTTATGTCGTTTTTGGTTAAAGCTGCCATATTTTGTGGTTGTTTTTCTGACACAAAAATACAGAAATATAAATTAGAAAGTATGCTATTGCACTTAAAATACTATCTTTGAATAACATAATTTAATAGATAACACCATGAGAAATTATTTCATCTTATTAGCACTATTAGTAACAATAGTTGCTTGTAAAAACGACACTAAGCAGCAAGATGCATCAGAAGTTGCTAAAAAAGAAGCAACGGAGCGAGCAGATGCTATTACTTTTAAGCCGTTTGGAAAAGAGATTATAGCTAACGACGCTATTGCATCTAGATCCATGATAGCCCATTATAAAGATTTAAAGTCTGGAGATAGCATTCCTGCTAAAGTAACGTTAAAAGTAAAAGAAGTTTGCCAAGCTAAAGGTTGTTGGATGACAGCAGATTTAGGAGATGGTAATGAAGTGATGGTAAAGTTTAAAGACTATGGTTTTTTTATGCCAAAAGATATTGCTGGACAAATGGTAATTGTAAATGGAATGGCATATGTTAAAGAGGTGCCTGTAGATGAGCAACGTCATTATGCTGAAGATAAAGGCGCAACTAAAGAAGAAATTGAGAAAATTACAGAACCAAAACGTACGTATTCTTTTGAAGCAGATGGTGTACTATTAGTAGATACTAAATAGTGAAACCACAAATAGAATTAACAAAAGACGGATCTTCAACTTTGTTACATCCCAAGTATAATGCCTTATATCATTCTACTTATGGCGCAATAGAAGAGTCTAACTTTGTATATATAAATGCAGGATTGTTTTCTGTTTTGTCTTCTGAAAAGGAGCAGGACTTAAAACAATCCTGTTCTATTTTAGAAGTTGGCTTTGGGTCTGGATTAAATGCTTTTAATACGTTTTTAAAAACAGAAGCATTGCCAGTAAATATCAACTATGTTGGTATAGAAACCTTTCCTATAGGACTAGATATTGTAGCACAATTAAATTACCCTGATTTATTTTTGAAAAAAGACAAGCAATCAGTTTTTAATCAAATGCACGATGTCTCTTGGGAAGAGCAACATCAACTTACAGACCAATTTAGTCTTGAAAAGCGTAATCTTGATATTTTTAAATTAGAGGACAAAGCACAATATGATGTCATTTATTATGATGCGTTTGGTCCAGGTGCACAACCAGAATTATGGACAGAGCCTATTTTTAAAATTATGTTCGAGGCGCTTAAAACAAACGGTATATTAATTACGTATTGTGCACAAGGTGCAGCAAGACGTGCTATGATTAGTGCAGGTTTTAAAGTTGATCGATTACCGGGACCGCCAAATAAACGTCATATTTTAAGAGCTGTAAAAATTTAGTTGTCCGAAGTGTTTTTTTATTCTTATAATTAAACGTTAAAGCTTACTTAAACCGTTAAAAGTTAGTATTACTTATTCGTATTTTTAATAAAAAAAGTAATGCGAATTTTAATTACGGGAGCAACAGGATTAATTGGAAGCGAAATTGTAAAACAATGTCGCTTAAATAATATTGCTGTTAATTATTTAACAACAAGTAAATCCAAATTGTCTAAAGCCGAAAACTACAAAGGTTTTTATTGGGATCCCTCTAAAAACGAGATTGATGTGGCGTGCTTAGAAGATGTGCAAGCAATTATCCATTTGGTTGGTGCTAGCATTTCTAAACGTTGGACAGAAGCGTATAAAAAGACTATTTTGTTAAGTCGTGTTCAGACCTCTCAATTAATATTCAATACATTGCAAAATAATCCTAATCAAGTTACTCAAATTGTTTCAGCTAGTGCTATTGGTATTTATCCAAATTCATTAACTAATTATTATACGGAGGACTCGAAAGAAGTTAGCACGTCCTTTTTAGGTCAAGTAGTGGAACAATGGGAGCAAGCAGTAGATGCCTTTTCTAGTTTGGATATTATGGTTTCTAAAGTTAGAATTGGATTAGTCCTATCTGCAAAAGGCGGAGCGCTTCCAGAAATGGCTAAACCTATTAAGTTTGGTGTCGGTGCGGCATTTGGGTCTGGTAAACAATGGCAATCTTGGATACATATTTCAGATCTTGCTAATTTGTTTTTACATGTTTTAGAACATAAATTAGAAGGTATTTATAACGGTGTAGCACCAAATCCAGAGACTAATACTTATTTAACAAAAGCAATAGCAAAGCAATTAAAAAGACCATTACTATTGCCTAATATTCCAGAGTTTGCAATGAAGCTTATTTTAGGAGATATGCATATCTTGTTATTTGAGAGTCAACGTGTAAGTTCTCAAAAAGTTGAAGAAACAGGTTTTAATTTTACACATTATAATCTTCAAAGCGCCTTACAGGAGGAGTATTAGGAGGATTTGTTTACAATAGTTTGTTATACTGTTTTTATGAGATTAACGAACTACTATTATTTGATTTTTTTTCTTCTAGTCTTTATTACTTTATACCTAAGATCATCATAGAACAAACTTATTAGTAAAATGACAGCACCTATAATCAAGGTATTCAACTTTAGGTTTACTTTAGAGTAAAAGAATCCACCAATAAGTCCACCAGCAAAAAAGAATAAAATGATATAAATACGAAGTTTAATATTTGCTTTTAGTTTTGCTCTTATTGTGTCAAATTTCGGAAAAAACAATAGAGAAAGATCAATACCTAGATCGGTAAAAAGACCAGTAAGATGTGTGGTCCTAACAACTGCATTTGAAATTTTAGTTACAAAAGAGTTTTGAAGCCCCATTGCAAAAAGAAGCAAGCAAACAATAATGTTGGGAGAAGTGATAATTATAAAATTACTTAAACAGCCAATAGATATTAAGATAAAACATTCAATAAGTGTGGGTAAAACGTAAACATTTAGCTGTTTGTTTTCTTTAAAAAACTCAATTAAAAAACTAGAGGTAAAGGATCCTAATAAAAATGAGAATATATATAGAAAATAGATCGTTCCTTTCCAAACGTCAAGATTAGCAACGTCCGTAATAAATAGTGCAAAATGACCTGTTACATTTGTTGTTAATTGTTTGAAAGCTAAAAAGCCTACAACATTAACAATTCCGGCAACAAAGGATAATACCGTGGCAATACGCAGATTATGTTTTAAGTTTCTGCTTTTGCCTTGATGTCTAAACATTCTTTTTTGTTTTAGTTACTATAAGTGATAAGCAATTACTGTAACGTCCATTTAAAAGCTTTGTCTTTAGTTGCTCTAAAAATGGTGTTGTGCTGTTCATTAGGGGCATCAGAGTATTGCCAAATTAAGTTTTCTGGCGCCTCTGCTTTTAATAGTTTGTCTAATGTGTTTGTCGCAATGGATATGTCTTTAGCGTTAGACCCTGCAAACCAAAATTTAATTTCTTTATTGTTTAATGCAGCTAATTTATCCGATGCAGTTTTGACTAAGTGCATATCATTCCACCATAATGATGGATCCATAGCTATATAAAAATTAAAAGTATCTGGTTTTAGTAACATGGTTTCGACAACAAAAAGACCAGCTAGAGATTCGCCAACAATACCCTTTCTTTCATTTGTGCGGTAACGCGAATTGATTTCAGGAAATAACTCATCAGTAATAAATGCTCTAAAGTTTTTAGCACCATCCGTTAATGGACAATATTGTTCATCTTCTTTAACTTTAGAAAATCCGGATAAATCTCTTCTTCTGTCCGTGTTTTCTATTCCAACAAGAATAATCGGAGAAATACTTTTGGATTTTATAAGTTCTGCAAGTGTATTAGCAATATGCGAGAAATCTTCTTTAATTCCGCCGTCAGGCATATACAATACCGGGAAGGTAGTAGTAGATGTTTTATATTCGGGAGGTGTCCAAACAGTGATAACTCTAGTTTCGTTTACTGCTTTAGAAGCTATTGTAAACGTGTCGTGTTCTGGTATTGGATCTATGATTTGTGTGTTGTCTTTACATCCAAAAAACACTAAACATAATACTAAGTAGCAGCTGATTTTTTTCATAATAACGATTTGACTACAAGTTAAAACAAAAAATAAATCAAGGTAAAATTATTGTCTTAAATTTTTAATTCTTTCCAGTAATGTAGGATGCGAATAATGCATAAAGACATAGGCTGGATGAGGCGTTAAATTACTTAAACTATTTTTAGACAATTTTTTAAGCGACGTAATTAAAGGTTCAGACTTAAAGGTGGTTTTAGCATAATTATCGGCTTGGTATTCAAACTTACGTGAAAACCAATTCATTAATAATCCTGTAATTTCGGATAAAGGCGAATATAAAATACCAAACGCAATTAGTCCAATATGAAAACTTGGTGTTGCCACACCTAATGCTTCACTTAACATTGGGTTTCCTATTAAAAGCGATAAAATATATAAGGTAAACCCGGTTAATATTACAGAGGTTGTTAAGTTAAAAATAATATGTTTCTTTTTGTAATGACCAACTTCGTGTGCCAAGACAGCAACAATTTCATCTTCATTTAAGTCATTAACTAAAGTGTCATAAAGTGTGACACGTTTTTCGCTTCCAAAACCAGAAAAATAAGCGTTTGCTTTTGTGCTACGTTTAGAACCATCAATGATATAAATTTTATCTAAATTAAAACCTACAGTGTTGGCATAGTCAGAGATTGCAGTGCGCAAGCTTCCGGCTTCTAATGGACTTTGTTTATTAAATATAGGGACAATTAGCCTAGAGTAAAACAGGTTAACAAACACCGTGAAAACGGTTATTAATAACCAAGCATATATCCAAAATGTTGAACCTGTAGTTTGATAAAACCAAGTTAATGCACCTAATATTAAACCACCAATAAAAATGGTCATAAACCAACCTTTAATTTTGTCTAGGATAAAGGTTTTTCTTGTGGTTTTATTAAACCCAAACTGTTCCTCGATAACAAAGGTTTTGTAGTAAGAAAAGGGAGTGGTTAGTACATCACTACCTAACATGATTATTCCAAAGAAAATTAAAGTAATTAAAATAGAATGTTCTGTTAATTGTCTAGCTATTTGATCTACGTAAGCAAAACCATCAAAAAAGAAAAATCCTAATGTAAGTAGTAATGAAAACGTTGAGGTAAGCAACCCGAATTTATAGTTAGTAGCTTTATAACGTTGCGATTTTTTGTATTCTGCGTCATCATAAACATCTTGTAATTCTGATGGCAAAGCATCGTTATAATGTTTCGCGTTAAGCACATCTAAAATGTTATCAATTATAAAACTGATGGTTATAATAGCTATTAAAATATAAAATAAAGTAGTTGCTGTCATTAGATTATTTAAAATTACGCTGACGTTTAGCTTCAAAAATTAATATTCCAGCTGCAACAGACACATTCATGGAGTCTATGGCACCTTGCATAGGTATTTTTATATTTTGCTTAGATGCTTTTCGCCAAGTATCACTTAAACCATCCGCTTCCGTACCAACTACAATAGCACTTCCTTTACTATAATCTTGCTCGTGATAATGCACAGCATCTTGTAAAATAGCACTGTAAATAGCAATATTATTTTGATTTAAAAAGGCGATAATATCTTCAGTTGTTCCTGTTGCAATTTGATTAGTAAAAATACAACCAACGCTAGATCGTACTATGTTTGGATTGTATAAGTCTGTTTTTGGATTTGCAATAATCACAGCGTCTACATTAGCAGCATCCGCAGTACGTAAAATAGCACCAATATTACCTGGTTTTTCAGGAGCTTCGGCAATTAAAATTAAAGGATTGTTATTATTAAAAACAATAGACTCTAATTGATGCGGTTTACTTTTGGCAATAGCCATGATGCCTTCCGTAGTTTCGCGATAAGCTATTTTTTGGTAGACGTCTTTTGAGACTTCAATGATATCGATAGTATCAGGGAAATTAATTAGTTTTTTGGTGTCATAAATTTCAGGTAACACTAAAATAGTTTCGATAGCATACTGTCCGTTTAAAGCCAATTGTATTTCGCGTTCACCTTCTAAAACAAAAGTATTTGTTTTTTTACGTTCGCGAGATTTGTCTTTTAATAAAACAATGTGTTTTATTAATGGATTTTGAGTGCTACTTATTTGTTTATTGCTCATGCTAATTTGTGTACCCTTTGATTTAGATTGTACAAATTTAAGGTAATTCTTGCAGTATACCATGCTAGGCATTTACTAAGAAAAATTTAGATGTTATGTTCACAAACGATATCGTAAACCCTAGTAAATGCAAGGTTTTTGAAATATTAAAATGAAATGTTAAATAAAAATTATAACTTTTTTTATGTAAAGAATAGTAATTATTTTCGTGCAAGTAAAGAATACTAAAAAACCAATATTTAAATGAAACATTTATTTTACACATTATCCCTAGGGTTATTATTGTTTTCTTGTAAAACAGAAACAAAAAAAGAGGCCACTATTACTGCTGATACAACAGAAAAAATAGTTGAAATCGATATGACAAAATATCCTGAGAACTTAAGAAAAGTATTTGATGCTCATGGTGGTTTGAAGCTTTGGAAATCTATGAGAGCTTTAGAATTTACGCAAGTAAAACCATCAGGACAAGAAATTACCATTACAGATTTAAAGAATAGAAAAGCTAAGATAGAGTCCCCAGATCACGCAATTGGTTTTGATGGTCAAAATCCATGGTTATTAAATAAATCTAACGTAGAGTATAAAGGTTATGATCCTCAATTTGGATATAACTTAATGTTCTATTTTTATACAATGCCTTTTATTTTGTCTGACGACGGAATTAAATTTTCTGAGGCGGAAGCACTTACTTTTGAAGGTGTGACGTATCCTGGAATTAAAATTTCTTACGATAATGGAGTGGGAGCAACACCAGAAGATATATATGTGCTATACTATAATGAGGATACTTTTAAAATGGAATGGTTAGGATATACTGTAAACTTTGTACCTGGAATAGATACTAAGGAGTTACACTTTAGAAGATATAGCGAATGGCAATCTGTAAACGGTTTAATTTTACCTAAAGTTATAACAGGTTACGGTTTTAAAGATGATAAGCCAACGACTCCAAAATCACCAAATGTTTTTACAAACATTAAATTAACAAAAACAGCTCCAGATCAATCGTTATTTGATAAGCCTGAAAAAGCAAATTTTGTAAATTAACGACAACATTAAACTAATTAAAAGCTTCAGTATTTAACTGAAGCTTTTTTTTGTAATGAATATAATTAATTACGACTCAATTAAAATACTTAAATAAAACAGAATATAAATGAAACAATTAGTGTACACTTTAGCCTTAGGATTATTACTTTTTTCTTGTAAAGGTGAAGTTAAAACAGAAACAACAGTTGAAACAGATTACTCAAAAGAAACACTTGACGTAACAACGTCAATCTATCCAGAAAATATATCTAATGTATTTAAGGCGCATGGTGGTTTGGATAATTGGAATCAGATGCAATCTGTTGCGTTTACAATGAATAAGCCAAACGGTAAAGAGGTAACTGCTGTAAATTTAAAATCTAGACAGTCTTTAATTACAATGCCAGATCACGTTTTAGGATATGATGGTAACACCGTATGGTTAGATAATAAAAGTGCTGAGGTTTATAAAGGTAACCCAAAGTTTTATTATAATTTAATGTTCTATTTTCATACAATGCCATTTGTATTGGCTGATAGTGGAATTAACTATGAAGTTACAAAACCTTTAAGTTTTGAAGGTGTTGAATATCCTGGAATTAAAATTAGTTATGATAATGGCGTAGGAGAGTCATCTGATGACGAGTATGTGTTGTATTACAACCCAACAACATTTAAAATGGAATGGTTAGCATATACTGTTACTTTTAATAGTAAAGCTAAAAGCGAAAAATGGTCGTTTATTAAATATAGTAATTGGCATACAGTTGAAGGTATGGTATTACCTAAGACTTTAACATGGTATATTGTTGAAGATAATTTACCAGTTAAAAAACGTAACGATTTGCAGTTTACTGATGTTACTTTATCTAAGCAAGCATTACCTGCAAGTACATTTGCAAAGCCAGAAGCTGCAACTGTAGTAGAGTAAATACTACGATTAATATTATAAAAAAAAGCGACCCATTGGGTCGCTTTTTTTATTTTTTAAAGTTTATCCGATTATTTCCATTAGGATTTAGAAATGTGCCGGTATACATTACGTTTTGTAATTCTATATCTAAACTTGGTCTTATATCTAATGTAACGCCTTCAAAAGATTTTCCGATATTAGTTGTGTTTATTATCAATTGACCTTGTCTCATTTCATCTAAACGATCAATTAGGACTAGTGTTTCATTAATATTAGTGCTAATAGCTTTTAGTCTATCATACACATTATCAAAATCAGGATAATTTATTACTTGTACTGGCTTACTAGTATTAGATTCTACTATAATTTCTTGCGAAAAACCTAAGTAACTTACAAGTGTTAAACTAAGTGTCAAAAAATATTTCATAGCTATAGTTTTAAAATTAGTACTGTTTATTTCTTATACTTCTCAGAATAACGCTTGTATAATTCTGTTTGGTGCGTTTCTAAGCTAATATTACGACCTTGGATAAAAGCTTGGTCCAGTTTGTTTGTTCTCATGTCTAAAGCATCACCTTGGCTAATAAAAAGGGTAGCGTCTTTACCAACTTCTAAAGAGCCTACAATGTCATCTATACCCAATATTTTAGCAGTGTTTAATGTTATTAAGCTTAGTGCTTGTGCTTTTGTTAATCCGTGTGCTACGGTTGTCCCAGCTAAAAATGGTAAGTTTCTAGTGTTCATACGCTCCATATCTCCAGCATTTTCCAAACCAACTAAAATACCTGAATTTACTAATTGCGTTGCTAATTTGTATGGCAAGTCGTAATCATGATCGTCTCCTTTTGGTCTAGAATGTGTACGTTGCAATAACACAGGGACGTTGTTTTGCTTTAATAGGTCGGCAACATTATTAGCTTCATAACCACCAACAATAACAAGGTGTTTTATGTTTTCTGCTTTAGCAAAATTGATTGCATCCGTAATTCCTTTTTCATAATCTACATGTACAAAAAGTCTTTTACTACCATCCATTAAACCATTTAGCGCTTCAAAAGGTAAGTCTTTTGGTGTTGTTTTATTAGCGTTATAGGCTTTGCTTTGTGCAAAGTAGTTGGTTAATTCTTCAATCTCTTTAGCGTAGTTTTTGTTTTCTTTTAAAACATTTGGTTCTCCTAACCACCAGCGTCCTCTAGAGTAGTTGCTTGGCCAGTTTAAGTGAATCGCATCATCAGCCTTAATCGCTGCATCTTCCCAGTTCCAAGCATCTAATTGTACAACACTTGATGTTCCAGAGATACGTCCACCACGAGGTGTGATTTGCGCCATTAAAACACCATTAGGTCTCATAGATTCTACTACTTTAGATTCGGTATTATAAGCAATAAGACTACGGATGTGCGGATTCATAGCGCCAACTTCGTCTTCGTCATCACTAGCACGTACAGCATCAACTTCAACTAAACCTAAAGTCGCATTTGGTGCAATAAAGCCAGGGTATACATGTTTACCTTTGGCATCAATAACAGTTCCTTTTCTTGCAATTTTTGAGTTAGCACTACCAACAAAAGTTAGTGTACCATTTTCAAACATTATTAAAGCGTTTTCAATAACATCACCATTTCCTAAATGTGCTGTTGCACCTTCAATAGTAATGGCTTGGGTTTGTTTATCTCCAGGCGTTTGTTGTGCAAAACTAATTGCCGAAACACATAACGTTAGGATTAATATTTTGAGTGTTCTCATGATTTATTATCGTTTTATTTCCGCTTAAGCGAAAAATTTTATGAGTGTATATTTTACGTTTTACTTTAGGTATTGACTACTGTTGGTGGTCAATAGAATCACAATGCAATAGCTCTTTTTCTTTTTTCTCAATAGGTTTTGTTTTTAACCCTTTGTTTTTAGCCTGCAGCATTAGCATTGTTAATTCGTTTTTTTCCTTTTTAATAGTCTCTCTTAGTTTAGCATCACGCTCTAAATCAAAATAAACTTTTCCTTCTATGATTGTTTTTTCAGCTTTAGCGTAAATAGATAAAGGATTATCACTCCATAACACAACATCTGCATCTTTACCAACTTTAATACTACCCACGCGATCATCGATATGTAATAATTTAGCAGGATTTAATGTTACAAATTTCCAAGCATCCTCCTCACTAATATCTCCATATTTTACAGATTTAGCAGCTTCTTGATTTAAACGTCTAGACATCTCTGCATCATCACTATTAATAGCAACTAACACACCAGCATTGTGCATGATTGGTGCGTTAAATGGGATAGCATCGTTAACCTCATACTTATAAGCCCACCAGTCCGAGAATGTAGAGCCTCCAACACCGTGTTCTACCATTTTGTCAGCTACTTTATAACCTTCTAAAATATGTGTGAATGTGTTGATTCTAAAATTGAATTTTTCGGCAACCTTCATTAGCATATTAATCTCACTTTGCACGTAAGAGTGACAAGAGACAAAACGTTCTTTATTTAAAATTTCGGCAATAGTTTCTAACTCTAAATCTTTACGGTAAGGTTTGCCACTTTTCTTTAAAGCATCATACTCTTGCGCACGTTGGAAGTAATCAGTAAACACTTGCTCAACACCCATTCTGGTTTGCGGAAAACGCGTTTTAGCATTGTCTCCCCAATTGGCTTGTTTTACATTTTCTCCTAAAGCAAATTTGATAAATTTAGGGCTGTTTTGGTAGACTAGATTATCGGCTTTTTCTCCCCATTTTAATTTAATAATAGCCGATCGTCCTCCAATTGGATTGGCAGATCCATGTAATATTTGGATACTAGTAACACCACCAGCAAGGTTACGGTAAATGTCTACATCTTCAGCATCTAAAACATCTTCAATAGTTACTTCGGCAGTACTGTTGTGTCCTGCTTCGTTAACACTTTCTGTTGCAATATGCGAGTGCTCGTCAATAATCCCTGACGTTAAATGTTTGTTTGTTCCGTCAATAACAGTTGCATTACCAGCACTTAAATTGATTCCGATTTTTGCAATCTTTCCGTTTTTAATTAAAACGTCTGTATTTTTAATAATACCATCTTTCTCATTAGTCCAAACCGTTACGTTTTTAAACAATAACGTTTCTTGTTGAGGTAGGCTTTCCATACCATACGCCATATTTGGATACGTTACAGGATATATAGTTGGTGTTTTATCGTCTTTGTCCTCGTTGTCTTTTTTGTCTTCCTTTTTAGCGTCTTTTGCCTGTTTAGTTGCAAAAAATGTCCCTTCGTTACCATTAGGATAAAATAATTTACCGCTTAATGTTTTTGGGTTGGTAACGTTAGTGACTACTCTTATAAAGTCCTTTTTAGTACTATCTGCAGCAGCAAACGTCAATTGCATCCAATTATCACTAAAGCTTATTTTAGAACCATATTCCTTAGTACTTGTTTTAACCTTAGATTTTAGTTTTTCAATCTCACCAGAAATTTCTAACTCATACGCCGTATTGTCAAAATTAAAAGTATAGCTACCACGTAAGTCTTGGGTATTCATTGCTGTTAATTCGTCTTTGATACCTGTCACCCAGTTTTCGTAAATGGTAGTTTCTTTATCAAAAACATCACCAGAAGTAATTAAAAAGTTAGCATAAGCACCAGATCTAAGATGACCAAGTTCTGAAGATTTTCCAATAATTCCGGCGGGAATAGTCGTTAATGCTTCTAAAGCTTTAGTTTTATCTAAACCATATGCAATAGCTTTTAAAAGATTCGGCATTAACGCTTTAGCGTCTTTTAATTTGTGAGTCGTTAACGCAAACTGAATATTGTTTTCGGCTAAAATTTTAGGATTAGCAGGACTTTGGTTCCAAGCTTTTAAATCTTCAAGACTAACAGACTGTGCTAAAAGCGGGTCTTCCATATCATACGCATCCGGAAAATCTAATGGTAAGATAAATTTAGCGTTGGTGTTTTTAATATCGCTAATCAACTCATACTCATCACCACCACCAACAAATACATATTGGATACCAAATTGATCTCCTAATTTGTCAAAACGTAACGCGTTTATCTTTTTGCCAGCATCAAAAAACTGAACCAGATTTTTGTTAGCTATATACGCTTCTAAAGCGCGGTCTTTTTCTTTAATATTACCTTTAGCATACCAATCTGCATCATGGTTTACTTGGCGTAATAACGCCATAGTCCCCATTAAGGATGTTGGATAAGCCTGTCTAGAGGTTTTACTTTTAGACGTTCCAGAATACTGACCAACCCTGTCGTCCAATAATCTAGTAGCATCACTACCAGAAGCTGCTAGTGTTACTAAAACACCAGTCCCTTGGATAATACCATCATCAATATGCGAGTTTACAACACCAAAACCAGCTTTACGTAATTCTTGAGCTTTCTTGCTATCAAACTCAAATAAGTCTATTGCATTTTGGTCGGGTCTAATATGGTCATTCCAGTAAAAACCTTCGCGACTAGCATCATATTGTGGGTTTCTTCTATCTCCAGAAGCACGATCTGGTGCTTTTACACCAAAATCTGAATAAATATCAATAAAAGAAGGGTAAATAGATTTACCAGTCACATCAATAACAACAGCGTTTTTCGGGATAGTAACAGATGCTCCAGAAGAGACTACTTTACCATCCTTAATAAGTAAGGTTCCTTTTTCAATAATTTGATTAGGAGTAACATAAATTTTAGCGTTTGTTAAAGCTGTGTAATTAGACGTGTTGGTTTTTACGCCATCGTTTTTTGGAACGTACTCTTGTGCAAAAGAAAAATAACCGCACAACAGCAGGCTTAATGCTGCCCATTTTTTAATCATTGGTTGATAGTTTAAGGTTGTTTAAACACTAAATATAAGCATAAGCCAATATGCCAAACAAACCTCAAATAGGATTTTAACGTTTTTATAAGGTTTTATTTTCCAAATAATTAACCAATAACGCCACCACGTAACTGTAGCTATCCATACCTTTAGCTTGGTTGTTAGCTTTTAGATAGGTTGTGTAAGTGGATCTAAAAATAGGTTCTAACGGATTTTGGTAGTCATTCCAAAAATCTCTAACCTCTTGATAATTTTTTAAAATCCCTGTGTTAATAGTTGGTAATAATTGGTAATATACATCAGGGTCACGTCTAAAAACTTCGCCTAGACAATGCCTTAAACCAAAGGTGTAACCAGAATATTTAAAGTAGATATTAGTATTGCTAATGGTTGCTAAAAAACCAATAAAATTAGCCTCGTTTTCTTTAGCGTAACCTAATTGGTGTGCCACTTCATGCGCAGCAGTTGTCGGGAATTTATAGACAGGTATCATATAATCCACCTGTGCTTCGCTAGTTAACGGATTAAGATAACCGCTAAAACCCATGTATGTTAATGGGACACTAAATAACGATTTTTTTAAACTTTTAGGGTGGTATTCTAAATGCGGAAAATCAGTTTTTAAAGCCTCATAACTTTTAGGCGTTAATGCTAAAATTTCTGATTTAGTAAACGGTAATTCGACCTTTAAACTATCATTTTTAGTAATCTGTAGTTGAATGGTATTCGATTTTTTAATCAAGTTTTTAGTCACTGTAATTAATTGCTCAGTAGTATAATCGTCCTCTAAATTTAAATTTTTATGTAAAGGATTTCGGTAATAATTAAAACCCCAAAATAAATGAAACGCAATAAAAATAACACTCGCAGTAGCAAACACATCAATCAGCCAACCTATTGTATCTTTCCAGATGCGTTTTACGTTTAAAATTAACCAACGGATGATAAAAATTATCCCAAAAGCATATAATAAATCGCCAAAACTAAAAGGCAACCAACCCAAAGTATATCTAAACAATTTAGAAATAATAGGATATAAACCATTACTATACACAACCTCGATTGTGTCCGGAAATTTAGCCGAAACTTTAACCAATATATACATTGGTATAATCAGTAGGGCAATCCACAGTTTTTTGTTTTTTAGCATGACTCAAAAATAATTAAAAATTAGGACCAATCACTTAGGTTTATTTAAAAGGTTTCTACCTGCTGTCCGTTATATCTTTTTTTGCAAAAAAGGATGTCACTACCATCAGGAGTAGCGACTAATGTTATTTCTAACCCAAAAAGGTGTCTAAATGCATATGCAATTTGTACTTTTGTAATTCAATAAAAACTATACAAATGAGTCAAGACGTTAGAGCTTTAGAGCCAAAAGCATTATGGAATAAATTCGCAGATTTAAACGCAGTACCAAGACCCTCTAAAAAGGAGGAGCGCGTGATTAAATTTATGAAAGACTTTGGTACCAATTTAGGTTTAGAAGTTATAGAAGATGAGGTTGGAAATGTAATTATCAAAAAACCAGCTACTGCAGGTATGGAAGATCGTGTGACTATTGTCATGCAATCGCATTTAGATATGGTACACCAAAAAAATGCAGATACAGATTTTGATTTTGACACACAAGGGATCCAAATGGTAGTGGAAGGTGACTGGGTAAAAGCAAAAGGAACAACGCTTGGTGCAGATAACGGATTAGGAGTGGCGACCATTATGGCACTTTTAGAAAGTACAGATATACCACATCCAGCAATTGAAGCCTTGTTTACTATTGATGAAGAAACGGGTATGACAGGTGCAATGGGATTAAAAGGTGGTTTGTTAACTGGCGGAATCTTATTAAACTTAGATACAGAAGAAGATGATGAGATTGGTGTTGGTTGTGCAGGAGGTATTGATGTTACAGCAACAAGAACTTATGAGCAAGAAGAAACACCTGAATTTAAAACAGGATTTGAAGTAAAAGTAAAAGGCTTACAAGGTGGACATTCAGGTATGCAAATTCACGAAGGTTTAGGTAATGCCAATAAAATAATGAACCGTTTATTATTTGATGGTTTTGAAAACTTTGGTTTACGTATTTCGGAAATTGATGGTGGAAGTTTACGTAACGCTATTCCAAGAGAAAGTAGAGCAGTAGTTGCAATAGACACTGTACACGAAGCTGCTTTTATCAGCGAAATGGAGGAGTTAGGTAATAGCATTAAAACCGAACTTAAAACAATGGAACCAGATTTAGTGATTGAAGTTTCTAAAACAGAAACTCCAGAACTAATGATGGATCTTGGTGTTCAAGAAGGATTAACACGTGCTATTTATGCTGCTTTAAACGGTGTGTTTCGTATGAGTGCAGATATTCCAGAATTGGTAGAAACATCTAATAACATTGCACGAGTAATTGTTAAGGATGGACACGTAAAAATAGGGTGTTTAACACGTAGCTCTGTAGAAAGTAGTAAAATGGACTTAGCAAACACGTTACGTTCAGCATTTGAGCTTACAGGTTGTGAGGTTGAGCTGTCAGGAGATTATCCAGGATGGACACCAAACATGGATAGCGCTATATTAAAAGTGTTAGATAATTTATACCAAAAGTTAAATGGCGAAAAAGCACATATTGCTGCATGCCACGCTGGTTTAGAATGTGGTATTTTAGGGCAAAACTATCCAGATATGGAAATGATTAGTTTTGGACCAAACATAAAAGGCGCACATAGTCCTGATGAGCGTGCACAAATATCGTCTGCTAAAAAATACTGGAACTTTGTATTAGAGATATTAAAGGAGATTCCTAAAAAGTAATCTTTTTAAGTCGTATTATATAAAATAGAAAAAGCACAATCTTAGGATTGTGCTTTTTTTATGCGATTTATTGATGTTTGTTTGACGTTTGGTGTATGGTTAGTTGCGTTGGCTAGCAATTAAATTAGTAAAATAAAACCAACCAGAGGAAAATCTGCAGGATTTTCCGAGTACAAACAGAATCAGCAATTAATTATACACGTTGTTGTACCACGTATTTAATAAATTATTTTTCTTTCTTCTATGAAAGATGGTTTGTTTTGCGTCTTAATTAATCTATAAATAATATTCCCTTTTTTATCATATTTATATTCGATTGTGGTAATAGATTTTATAGTGTCTGAATTTTTGAAAAAAAGTTTTTCTTCATAAACATAATTATTTCTGTCATCAAATTTTCTATTAGTGTAAGAAGGGAAAAGTTTTTTTCCTTTCTTATACCAGTTCTGTTCATATTCATTCCCATTTTTGTCATATTTATGCTCAATGATATTTTTAATACTATTGTCATCTAGATTGTAACTTGTAGATTTAAATATTCGACCTTTTTTATCGTGAATTATAAGTGTTTTATCTTTAAGTTTATTGTTTTTGTCATAACCAAAATCAACATAATCAATTTTATTTGATGAGTATTTAAAAATTCTTTTTCCAGACAATTTATTGTTACGAAAAAAATTAAATGAGCTTTTTTTGAAATTCTTATTTAACTTATATATAGAAAGAATATTTTCAGTAGAATCTGTATAACAAACGCTTTTTATAGTAAGTTCTTTTTTATTAAATATTCGTTCACATTTTTTTCCGATTGTATCTCCTTTAGAATTGATACTATAATCTTTAAATATTCTATTTTTTTTATCAAAGAATGAAATTTCTGAATATTTCATTTTTCCTTTTTTTATAGTATCATCAATTTCAATTACATCATAAATTGTGATTTGAATTTTCTTTGGATTGCCTATATATTTTTCATCAAATCTACTTTTATAATCAAAAGTTTTACAACTTGATAAGGTCATTAAGATTAATAATATTAAATGGACTTTTCTCATATGTGGTACAACGTGTAGCGAATATGATTCCATTTCAATGAATTATATTCGAAGTTAAACGAAGTTAGTTAAAAAAATGACAAAGTCAAATAGGTGATTTTGTTTTTATTTGTTTTAGATTTTCAATTAATCAAGCGTTTTGTTTATTATAATAATTGCTACGGAAGGTTTAATTAATATTCATCATCTTTAATTTATATATTCGCTTTTAAATGAAGGTTATTTACTAGCGTTTTGTTGGTAATGGATATAGATTAATAAAACAGTTAGTCTTGGCTATGTTTTATGTGCTATTTAACCTCATTATTTGATTAAGGATATTTTTATGAGGTATTTATTTGGAGTGACTATTATTTGGGCTTTTTCATTTAGTTTAATCGGTGTATACCTTTCTGGGTATGTAGATGCGTGGTTTTCTGTATTGATGCGTATTGGTATTGCAACACTACTATTTTTACCATTTTTGAGGCTTAATAAATTAAAAAAGGAAACAATTTTTAAACTTACTGCAATTGGTGCGGTACAATTGGGTTTGATGTATTGTTTTTATTTTCAGTCGTTTAACTATCTTACTGTACCCGAGGTATTACTTTTTAGTGTGTTTACACCCATTTATATTACGTTGTTAAATGATATTTTAAGTAGGCAATTTCATAAAGGCTTTTTATTAACTGCTTTAATCGCTGTTTTAGGTGCTGCTTATATTCAATATTCCAGTATAAGTGAAAACGTAGTTTTTGGTTTTTTGATTACTCAAGGTGCTAATTTGTGCTTTGCTGTTGGTCAAGTTGCTTACAAGTATTTATTAAAATCTACACCTGAATTAGAAAGGACACCAAAGCATACTATTTTTGGGTTATTTTTTATTGGAGCGTTTGTAGTTTCACTAATTGCTTTTTTTGTTTTTGGTTCAACCGAAAAAATGCCAACGACACCAGTACAATGGGGTGTGTTATTATACTTAGGTGCTGTGGCTTCAGGTTTAGGCTATTTTTTTTGGAACCAAGGTGTTATTAGGGTAAATACTGGTGCCTTAGCAATTATGAACAATGCATTGATTCCGTTAGGGTTAATTGTTAACATTCTTATTTGGAATAAGGAGGCAGATATTAAGAAGATTTTAATTGGTGGTAGTCTTATTTTTGCTTCTCTGGCTATTAACCAATACCTAAATAAAAGAAACAAATATGTAAAGGAATAGCTCTTAAGTCTTGTTAATTAAGAATAGATAATCCTATTACGATTGGTAATTCTATTTTTAGTTTAAGAACCGTTTTGACTGCATTATAGCTGATTAACTGCATGCTAATTGTTGTTTTTGTACTTATATAGTAAGTCTAAAGGGATATGGCAGTAAGAGTAGTCACTAGGGTGTAAGGTTAATCTATCTTGATGTTCTGTGTCACTTGGGACAAAATTTGTTAACGGAAGTACTTCTATAGCTACTTTTTTTGTGGTTTTATTTTTATCATTTAGCGTTTGCTCTATTGACTTAATACACTGTTTTGCTTTTAAAAGAAGATTTTTGTCAGTGCTGTAGATACCTGTGCGATATTTTTCTCCTATATCATTTCCTTGTTTGTTGACACTATATGGATCAATGATTTCTAAAAAATAATGTATCAAATCTTCAAGCGAAACAAGGGAAGAGTCAAAGACTGTTTTGACACATTCTGCAAAACCATCATAGTCTGTTTTAGTAGATTGTGTAAAGCCATTAGCTCGACCAGCCTGAGTATCAATCACGCCAGGGATGTGTTTTAAAAATTCTTGGACTCCCCAAAGACAACCACCTGCTAGGTGTATTGTTTTAATTGATTCTAATTGCTCTTTTTCTGTCATTTTTAATTGGTGCTAGTGTATAACAAATTTGATTCTAACGTATTACATTATGATCTGTATTGTACACCGTTTTTACGCTTCGTAGATATCAAATTTATTGGAGACAGATTTCATTAATTCTGCATTAGAGAAATCCGCATCAGTCATTTTGGATAATTCTTCTAAAAAAACATCAAATTGACCATTTTTAAATATAGTAAGCATTTTTCCTCCTGCTGTGCAAATCGCTTCATGCCAAACGTTAGGAGGTACCGTTACAGTATCGCCTTCCTTTAGAATTATTGTTTCATCGTCAAAAATAAGCTCCATTTGGCCCTCAAGCATATAAAATACTTCAGTCATAATTTTATGATGATGACGCTTTAAATGAAACCCTGGTTTTAAGGTGTCTTCAATCAAACATAGTTCGCCATTAGTATCTCTTGATGATAGTTTAACAAAACAGTGGTCTTGAGAGTAATTGTAATTTTCGCCTTCACCAGTTTTTATATATTGTTTTGCAGTCATGATTTCTTTTTAAAATTGAATAAAATGAATAATTAGTTTGGTTTCATTTTAATGAATTACACCCTAAGCTAAACGAAGTTAGTAGAAAATTTTGATAACGTCAAATTGGCTATTATCTACTGCTAGAAAATACTAGTTATTTTAAAATTAGATTAAAAAAGAAAAAAGCACAACCTTAAGAGTGTGCTTTTTTGATGCTTTTTTTAGTGTATTTTTTAATGCGAAACCACTTTTAAACCAATAATGGATGCAATTAAAGTCATAAGAAAAAGCAGGCGCCAAAAGGTTGCGGGCTCTTTAAAAACTAAAATTCCGACTAGTACAGTTCCTACAGCTCCAATACCTGTCCAAACGGCATAAGCATTACCAATAGGAAGGTTTTGCGTTACTTTTAAAAGAAGCGCCATACTTATTCCTAAACACAGTGCAAAACCAATGTACCAATTTGTGGCTTCCATTCCTGAGGCTTCTTTGGCTTTTCCAAGACAAGTTGCAAAACCGACTTCAAAAAGTCCAGCAATTATTAATAATATCCAATTCATATCTTAATGATTAGTTATTGTGATTCCGTTCTGTTTTTTAAACCGGTGTGATTAATAACGTAAACTTTATTTTGAAAAGGTATGTAAGATTTCCATTGCCTTTGCTGTATCTTTTGTGTCAACAAAAATATGATCGTGATAGTAGGCAGCAACAACATTACAGCTAATACCATGGTCCGATAAAGCATTAGAAAAGACAGCTGTTAATCCTACAGCTTCTAAAGACGAGTGCACAGTAAGTGTAATCCAAGAAGCTATAAACGTATACTCTAAACCTAATTGATCTGCTACTTCTTTTTTTGCAATAACGGTAGTGCTTTCGTCTTCTTTAAAAGTCATTATAACTTGACTCAATTTTATTTGATCTAGATCTTCAGTTTTACAAAATACAAATTCGCCTATATTATGCTTTGGCTTCATTGATTTTAAAAGCATTGCTAAGTTTTTTTCTCCACTCATTTATTGTGTGTTTTTAGTTAGTTTTTGTAATTCATTTAAGGTTGCTTTTCCAACACTATGGGCAGATTGTGGGTTTTGTCCTGTAACTAGTCTCTGATCAGAAACAACGTGATTAGTAAAAGGCGCAGACTTTTCAAAAATAGCACCATGCGCTATTAATTGGTCCTCTAATAAAAAAGGTACCACATTTTCTAGTTTTACTTTTACTTCTTCTTCATTAGTAAAAGCATTTACTTTTTTACCATCTACAAGATAAGATCCATTACTTAATTTAATGTTTACAAGTCCTGCTGGTCCATGACATACTGCACTAACTACACCATTGTTCTCATAAATTTGCTTTGCTATTTCTGCAATTTCTGTATTATCTGCAAAATCCCACATTGCGCCGTGTCCACCAGCATAATGGATCGCGATGTAGTCTTCTGGGTTTACTTCGCTAGGTGTTTTAGTATGCTCAATTTTATTACGATAAGTCGTATTATCCCAAAATTTCTTGTTTATAGAGTCTGTCATATCAAAAGCATCAACTGGTGCTTTTCCACCTTGTGGGCTAACAAAATCTATCTCATATCCGGCAGAATGTAAAACATCCCAAGGATGAGAAACTTCTCCAAGATAGTATCCTGTTTTTTCTCCAGTATCCCCTTTTTTATTATGACTAGTAACTACAAATAATATCTTTTTTAAGGCTTTAGTTTCTTTGTTAACCGTTGGTTTTATAGAGCTTTTTTTACTAGTATTATTGCAACTTGCAAGAAGAATTATAAATACAAATAGAAAATAATGTGTTTTAAATGTTATTGTTTTTGACATGTTTAACTATATTTTAAAATTAATGTTTAGCGTATTCTGAGGTAGTGATTGTAAAAAAGTTTTACAATTTCTTATAAAGAATATAACAGGACAAAAGTCTTAAACATTTTGGTTAAACTATTTATCAAATGATAAAAACGACATTTATTTTATGTTGGCTCTAATTCGGCTTAAGCTAACTTGAGTGATGCCTAAATAGGACGCGATATGCGCTAAAGGTACACGCTGTAAAATGCTAGGGTAATTTTTAAGTAGCGCCAAATACCTTTGGGTTGCAGTATTAAATTGTAAAGCAATGAGACGTTTTTCTGATTTAATAAGTTCTAATTCTGAAAACTTACGACCCCAATTTGCAATCTTAATATCTTCCAAAAACAGGTCCTGAAGTTTCTCTGTTTTTAATTCGTACAGCTCGCATTCTTCCAATAATTCTACGTCTTCGTAACCTTTTTGATTATTGACCTAACTTTGCATGGATACAATAGGATCGCCTTCTTGTCCTAACCAAAACGTGATTTGATTGGCATCAGAATACGCATAAGCTCTTGCAATACCTTTTTTGATAAAATAGATACTAGTTTCAACTTTATTTGCTTTAAATAAAATATGACCCTTTGGTAATATCGTTTCTGTTATTGCTGCTTTTATTATGTTTTTAGAAGCAGTTGGTAACGGATATATTGTATCAATAATCTGGCTTAGTTCCATGTATTGTAGTAGTCAGTTTTTGCTATTTTATGGTATTAAAAGTGGTATTAAAAGTGGTATTAAAAGTGGTGTTTAATGTTGTAATTAAGCCTCTTGTTTTTTAAAAGGTGTATTCTCAGGTGCTAAATTTAGATTTGACAATACTTCTTTTAATTTCTCCAAAGACGTATCATCAATAAATTCGGCATCGATTTTAATTTTTTTACTATTCGTAATTAGCGTGAAATCTCCTGCATACGATTTGATAAGAGTCACATCTTTTAACTGTATTTTTCCTCCTAAACCATATAGTATATTTTTACTAATAGTACCGTTATTAATGGTTAGATACTGTGTTTTTAAATCGTATAAATAGTGTGTAATAGCCAAAGCTCCAAGCACTAAGTAGGCGAAGTCTGACCATTCTTTTTTGTCAGTTTCTAAGATATTAAATATGCCTAATGCAATACATGTTAGTCCGACAAATATATTTACACGAATCTTTTTTTTGTTGAATTTTATTTTCATAAAATGATACTATTTTCCTATTAGTTGGCCTGAATTTTATTCAAAACGAAGTTAATTTAAAATTCTAAAATAGAATTATTCTTTATAAATTTTTATGGTTTTGTCTCCAATTTTCAGAAAATACATTTGAGAATTTAAGCCTTTTATTTTAAGTTGTATTTGGTTGTTTGTGCGAGATGTTATGTGTAATGCATTAGTAATGTCTTTACCTATGGTACTGTAGAGTTTTATTGTTTTGTTTAGAAGGTTTGATCCTTTTATTGTTATTTCGGATAAAAAAGGATTTGGGTAAGCAATGGTTGTATTGTTTAAACTTACTGTTTCAGTATCTAAGGTAGTATTATAATTTAAAACTTCGCTAAGGATTTGATTAGGTGTACCAAACAGTTGTAAAGCTTCCATTTGGAAGGCTTCATACACATTTGGATCTCCATTGGATGGTGCAGCCAATCCTTCGTTTCTAATATATAAATTCATCCTACACCAGTTTGTTTTTCTCCAATCGGCAACTATACGCATGGAGTTTCTTCTATCCATGGACGTTATTGTGCTTTTGTTTACTCTACTTTTTTGTAAAGTACAGTTAGCGTTAAAATCACTTTCAGGATAAAACCAAGAGACAGCTCCAGGTGTGTCAGGATTGGAAGATGTAGAAAAGACTAAAAAGCGATTTTCTAATGGTGTATTTATATTAATTTGAATTTTTTTAGAATCGCCAACTGCTTCCACATGTAATGATTGCCAGGTGTTGTTGGTGTCTCTCCATAAAATCCACTCGTACCCCAAGTCTTTATTCAGTCTGAATTCAAACTTATGTCTCATGTCTCCCATGTCGTTGTTAGCACCAGTAAAGCTTTCAAATTCTGGTCTTTTATTAACGGTGACTTCATGAAACTGAAGAATAAAAGAGGAATGTCTAATATATTCCCACTCCGCTGCATGTCTAACGGTAGATATTCCGTTAGTCTGTGTAACGTTTTCTATTGAGGAATTAAAGTCTAATTCGCTCATCAATTCGTGTCTCATGTCCAGACCAAATTCATCATAAACATCATCATCAATTATGGCAGGATGATTTTCGTCTTCAAGTGTTTCATTATTAGGAAATACTAAAGGCGTGTTTTCTATAAAATCATCTTGAAAATACGAGTGTAACGGAAAACTCTCAACCATTAATTTATTAGGTAGTGAGATAACACTTGCTAAATGTCCACCAGATGTACTTGAAACACCAGCTTGTACAGGGTTAAACTTATTAGTATGAAAATAGCCTCTAAGTGTTTTTGTCCCACCAGATCCAAATTTAGGAAATGGATCTAGATTTGGGCCACCAGGTGTTAACTCGGTAAAAGTAACATAACCACCACCGTTTTCATTAATTCCAATTTTTTCGCCATTAGGCAACGTTAAAAAATGCTGTCTATCTCCTGTTGTACCAGTGTAACCCGCAGGCGTATCATTGATAAATGCACTAGACGGTCCTAACCACCATTTTATAGGATTACTGTAGATAAATAAATGGTCTATTTCTGATGTAAAAGAAGTTGTTCCATTAGTTGTGGCTGCTAGGTTTATATTTTGCGCAGTGGTATTGTCTGGTAGACTTAAAGTGTAACTATTAGTCGCGTCATTTTCTAACATTATTGACCCCATGTCATTACAACTATCCAATGCAATAGAGTAGGTTACCCATTGGTTTATTGGAGGAGCAGTTGTAATTAATTGGGATGTGTTTAAGTTGTTTGTGTAAAATATTCCGTTAGATTTAAAATCAATTTCTACTTTTTTAGCACCAGTAAATAGCGTAAATGTAAGCGCATCATCATTACCTGAATATTGATTTATTTTGACTCTTATATTTATTTTAAAAGCACAAGGATTTAAATCCATGTATCCAAAATCGTTGTAATTTATGCTTAAAGTTTCGTTTATAGGTTTTAATTCAAGTGCGTAATTGTTTAATTCATCCTGCTTATAAATGTAAAACTTATTGGTGTCGTCAATATTATTTCCTGTCCAATTTTTTAAACCTTGATTATTAGCGTCATTTATAAAATTAAAACCATAGGAAGAATAATCAGCTCCAAATTGTGCCAAACAACTAAATGAGGTTAGTAAAAATGTAATTAGAATAAAGTGTAGGTGTTTCATTTGAGGTTATTTATTATTACTACTAAATGCAACGTTTTGTATTCTAGGTCAATACATTACAAACGTTGTACAACGAAGTTAGTTCAATTTTTTCAGAAAGCCAAGTTGGTGTGTGTTCAAATTAATTTTGAAACGAGATGGTATTAATTATTAGTGTTCTTTATTATTTTAATTATAAAATAAACAGGAATACCGACCAAAATAATTGGAAATAAGGAATCAGTATATTTTTGAAATGCTATGGTTTTTCCAAGACTATTAGAAATAGAAATTACCGTTATAGTCAGGCACACTACTCCAATAGTAAGTCCTATAAGGCGCAACATTTGTGTCGCCATTTTGTAATTATACTTTGCGTTTGTTGTTGTTATTGTAACAGGGTAATTAAAAACCCATGGATATTGGTTTAACTTATAAATTGAAATTGCAATTATTCCGCAGATTATTGGACTTGCCCAAAGTGTGTTTTTTGTTCCAAAACCATTTTCATCTTTTGAAGACCAATTGAAATTAATTTGTATTTTTTCAGGAAGTTGATTGTAGTATATTAAAATTAAACTGGCTGAAATAAGAATGAGTATACATGTAAAAACCTCGACTGATCTATCTAGTACATTTTTTCTATTTTTATTTTATGCCGGTTCATTCTATTAAGCTGACATTGTTTGTTTAGTATAGTTTAATTCACGCTAATTAGTCTTTTTTAGTGATTTTAGAAAAACAAAAAGAAAAGAAACCGCAATTAATAAACCAAATAATGAAGCGTAAAATCTCCAGTTTTCAACACCATTTTCTAATCCTTTTCCAAAGAATGTTTTTGCAGAAAAGAGAATAAACGCGATTAATAAGATGAATATTGGTAGTTTTTTTTTGTTCATAATTTAGTGGTTAGTTGAAATTACTTTATGAATAAAGACAAAGTCTTAAAATGATTTTTCTTTATTTTTAGTAAAGACTAATTTAGTTATAAATTCTCACAATTTCAAATAGTTGTTTTTAGTGTATAAATACAGAAGTCAAGATTATGTTGATTAATAGTCTTCTATTAAAAGTTAAATGTTCTTTTGGAAATACGATTGAAAACAAAAAAGCACCATCCTAAGATTGTGCTTTTTTGTAAGGGTTTTAGAATGGCCCATTAATAAAATTGGAAGTTAATAACTGCAATTAGATAATCAAAAGAAGTGCTATTAACCGTAAATACTTTCGGCTTTAAGCCGAAGCTTTACCATAATATTTTTTGCGTAACCAAAAGGATACACGAACCAGTAGTATTAAAGCAGGAACTTCTACTAAAGGACCGATAACTCCTGCAAAGGCTTGTCCGGAATTTAATCCAAAAACAGCAATGGCCACTGCTATTGCTAATTCAAAATTATTTCCGGCTGCTGTAAATGCTACTGAAGCTGTCTTGTCATATTCTGCTCCTGATGCTTTGGTAAAGAAAAAACCAATAATAAACATCAACGTAAAATAGATAAGTAAAGGCACTGCGATAATTAGTACATCCATTGGTATTTCGACAATTAATTCGCCTTTTAGAGAAAACATAATTACGATGGTAAATAATAGTGCAATTAAAGTAATTGGTGATATTGTAGGGATAAATTTGTTAGTATACCAATCTTCACCTTTAAGTTTTACCAATATTAATCGGCTTAAAATTCCTAATACAAATGGAAGCCCTAAATATATGGCAACACTTTCTGCAATTGTGGCTATTGAGATGTCAACAATAGCGCCCTCAAACCCAAAATAGGGTGGAAGCACGGTAATAAATAACCAAGCGTAAAAACTATAGGCAAATACCTGAAAGATACTATTTAATGCTACTAAACCTGCTCCATATTCGCTACTACCTTCAGCAAGATCATTCCAAACCAAAACCATTGCAATACAACGTGCTAGACCTATTAATATAAGTCCAACCATATATTCTGGATAATCATGTAAAAAAGTAATGGCCAAAACAAACATTAATACTGGACCAATAATCCAATTAAGAATAAGTGAAATAGATAGGATTTTTACATTTCTAAATACTTTAGGTAGCAAAGCATAATTGACCTTTGCTAAAGGTGGATACATCATTAATATTAATCCAATTGCAATCGGAATATTTGTTGTACCACTACTAAATGAGTTTATAATATCAGGGAATGTTGGAATAAAATAACCTAGTCCAACACCAATAGCCATGGCTACAAAGATCCATAAGGTTAGATTCCGGTCTAGAAAGCTTAGTTTTTTAGTTGCCATTGTTTATGCGTTTATTTGTGAGAAGATGTAATATAATTCGGTTGCTATTTGTAAGCTTCTTTCAGTGTATTTTTCAGCTTGTTGCGGTGTATTATCAAATGCTTTTGGGTCTTCAAAAGTTATTGGGATTCGTTTTTCTGCACCAGCAATAAACGGACAACCACCATCTGCTTGAGAGCACGTCATAATTGCAGCAAATCCGGATGTTGGATTAAAAGCATCATCTAGTTTTTTTGAAAAGCCTATTATTGGATGTTCTGTGTCAGCATATTTAATACTGTAAACAGGGTTTTCGTTTTTAGAAATGGGATTTATCTTAAATCCTGAATTTACTAAAGTTTCTGCTACCATCGGGAAAAGTGCTGTTGCTTCTGTCCCTCCCGAATAACAAAACACGTTTTTAATATTGAAGTAATACGCCATAGTTTGTGCCCAAACTTGTGTTAAATGACTTCTTCTTGAATTATGAGTGCATATAAAATTTAGTCTAATGGTTTGGTTTTTTGAAACCTTACCTTGAATAAAATCAGTTAATGGTTGCAGCGCTGCTTTGCGTTGTACGGTTATAGTCTCAGTATTTAGAGTTTTAATTAGTTGGTCTATTTCTGTAAACATTTCGGTTTTGGCTAATCCCATTTTAAATCTTTATTAGTTTATTGCAATATTACGATTAATAATTTAGCATACAAATTATTTTTTGTGTTTATCAAAGCAGTTTACTTAGTTTTTATTTTTGGTTATACTAATGCGAACTAGTCGTTTTAAAGCAAAAAAAAAGAGACTACTTAATTTAGTAGTCTCTTTTTAATGGTATTTCTGCTTAAGCAGAATTTTGTTTTATTTAGTTGATAAGCTAACTATTTCAATATCAAAAATAAGGTTAGCATTTGGTGGTACTGGTCCACGTCCAGAAGCACCGTATCCTAAATAACTTGGTACAAAAATTCTAGCTTTATCACCAATATTCATGTTTAACATTGCTTCTCTAAATCCAGGAACTAAAGTTGCAGACTCGTTATAAGGCATTGCAAATGCTTGGTATGCACCTTGTTTTGCAGCGTCTTCATTATATTGATTGTATTTTTTAGCATCTTCAGCAATTGTAGAGAAAAAGAAACTTCCGTCTTCAAAAAGACCTGTACAGTCTATTAATACTCGATCAGAAGGCTTAGGAGTAACTCCGTTTGGCTTAGCATCATGAATCATTACTAATCCAGTTGGCATTTCTTTTACCTCACCTTTAATATCTGCATTTGCTTTAATAAAGTTAACTGCAGCTTCTTTAGCTTTTTCTTTAATTATTTCTTGTTCTTTAGCTTTTTGCTCTTCTAATTTTTTAGACAATAAAGGCTCTTGCTCTGTAAATACTTTAGGAGCATCAAATGCTTTAGCTGCTTTTCCTTTTCTGATAATGTTAAGTTTTTCAATCACAACATCTTCGTTAGGTTTGTTTCTTTGTCCTACTGGTACGTTAGATATAGTATCTTGTACTTCTAAACCTTGAACAAGTTCTCCAAAAACAGAGTGACAACTTACATTACGTCCATTGCAGTTTTTTAAGCTACCATCTGCGTTAAACCCATCTAAGTTTTGCTTTGGTACTTCTGTAATAAAAAATTGACTTCCGTTAGTATCATAACCTCCAGAGTTAGCCATAGATAAGATTCCTGCTTTATCATGACTTAAACTTGTATCAAATTCGCTAAAAAACTTAAATCCAGCACTTCCCATTCCTGTTCCTGTTGGATCACCACCTTGGATCATAAATTTATCCATTACTCTATGGAAAATAATACCGTTATAAAATGGTTTTCCTTTTAAAGAATCTGCTAATTGAGGATGTGTCCCTTCTGCTAAAGCTACAAAGTTAGCGACTACAACTGGCACTTTATCGTAAAATAATTTTGCGACCATTGTCCCTTTATTAGTTACAATTTCTGCATATAATCCATCTTCTAAATCAGGGTATTGTTGTTGACAAGAATTGGTAGTTAAACTTACCATTATGGCTATTAATAATAGTTTCATTGTGTTAATTAATTTGTTCATTTTTATTGGGTTTATAACTATTCTTTTTGGGTAATCGAAAATACAGAAACTTCACATATAATAGGAATGTTAGTCCCTATTTTATTTTCATCTCCATAATAACCATAGGCTTTTTGAGATGGGAATATAAATGTTGCAACTTCTCCTGCTTGCATTAACTTTAAACCTTCACGTAATCCAGAAAATAATTCTTGCTGGTCCATGGCGTAGTTTTGATCTTTAAGTTCTGCTTTTGTGTAAATAGCATTGCCATTAAGATCCTTAACATTGTAATTAAATTTTACAAGGTCACCAAACGTTGGTGTTGGTAGGCTATCATTAGTAACTTCAGTATTAAAGTAGTACCAAAACCCATTACCAGATGTTTGATAATTGTTTTCGGGTTGTGCGGCTATAATATCTGCAATGACTTTAGTTTCTTTTTGGTACAACGCCTTATTTCTGGCAACAGACTCATTAATAAAAGAGCCTGAATTTACAGTCACAGGTTCTCTAGCTTCTGGTGTTTTACAACTTAACGCTGTAATACAAACTAATAGTATAATAACAAGATTACGCTTCATTTAATAAGGTGTTGTATTGTGGTAATATACTAATAAATTTCTCAATAGTTTTTTGGATATTATCATCACTTTTTCCTCCTGCAGCGTTGGTATGACCGCCACCATGGAAATGCTCACGGGACATTTTGTTAACAGAAAAATCACCTTTAGATCGTAAAGATATTTTAATAATTCCTTGTTGTAAATCTTCAATAAAAATAGCAGCAAGTACTACATTATTTAAGGATAAGGCATAGTTTACAAAACCTTCTGTGTCTCCTTTTTTGTAGTCAAACTGTTGTAACTCTTTCTGAGTTAGCGTGATATAAGCAGCTCTAGATTCTGGAATAACTCTTAAGTTACTTAAAGCGCATCCTAAAAGTTGTAAACGGTTATAACTGTTAGTGTCGTACACTTGATTATGTATCATAGTATTATCTGCGCCTTTGTCTATTAAACTGGCAATAATCCTATGTGTAGCACTGGTCGTAGATCTAAATCTAAATGACCCTGTATCAGTCATAATCCCCACATAAATTGCTGTGGCAATATTACTATCTATTACATCTAAACCGTTAAGGTTTTCTATAAAATTATAAACCATCTCGCAAGTAGAGCTCATACTAACGTCACTATAGGTGAATTTTGCATAGTCATCTGGTTGCTGATGATGGTCAATCATTATTTTTAATGCCGTATTGTTTGTTAAAACAGTTTCCATATCTCCAGCACGATGAAACGCATTAAAGTCTAATGTAAACACAATATCCGCCTCGGCTAATTTAGCTTCGCTTTCTTCTTTTTGGCTGTCATATTTAAGAATTAAATCCTCAGCAGGAAGCCATTTTAGAAAATCTGGATAATCATTAGGTAGGATTACAGTGGCTAAATGATTGGTTTTTGTTAAGTAATGAAACAAAGCCAAGCTAGAGCCAATAGCGTCTCCATCTGGATTTTTGTGGCTTACAATTACAATTTTTTTGGGTGTAGCCAATAACTGATTTATGTCTGTATACTCTTGTTTTGTCATAGTCCACGAAGATACAATTTTTTAATAATTGAATTTATTGTTTTTATTAATAAATGGCTTACTTTTGCAGAAAATTAACAGGTACTTTTTTTAATTAGAAAGATTGTTTTTTTTAAACAAATTAGATAAATAATAAAATAAAAAAATGGCAACTAACAGAACATTTACAATGCTTAAGCCTGACTCTGTTGAAAAAGGGTACATTGGCGCAATCTTAGAAAAAATTAACGCTTCAGGTTTTAGAATCGTTGCAATGAAGTTAACACACATGACTAAGCAAGATGCTGAAGCATTTTACGCAGTACATAGCGAAAGACCTTTCTATGGTGAGTTAGTAGAGTACATGACACGTGGACCTATTGTAGCTGCTATTTTAGAAAAAGATAACGCAGTAGAGGATTTTAGAACTTTAATTGGTGCTACTAATCCTGCTGATGCAGCAGAAGGAACTATCCGTAAATTATATGCAGCTTCTATTGGAGAAAATGCAGTACACGGTAGTGATAGTGATGAGAATGCAGCTATTGAAGGTGCTTTCCATTTTTCTGGACGTGAAATGTTTTAAGTTTAAAACACTATAAATTAAGAAAAAATCCAGCGTTTAGCTGGATTTTTTTTGTTTACTACTTTTGGTTTTTATCAAAAAAATAAAGTCAGTAATGCTAATTTAAAGTAATAGAATAAAAAAAAAGCCTCTCTAAATAAATAGAGAGGCTTTTTTTTTGTTAAAGATATATGGTTGCTGTTAAAGTACTTTAACGTTAACTGCGTTTAATCCTTTTTTTCCTTCTTGTAGGTCAAATTCAACTTCGTCGCCTTCGCGTATTTCATCTGTTAATCCTGAAATGTGTACAAAGTGGTCTTTGTTTACACCTTCTTCTGTAATGAATCCAAATCCTTTAGCGTCATTGAAGAATTTTACTGTGCCTTTACTCATCGTAATAAAATTTAATATTAATTAGTTTAATTATTACAAAGATGATACCAATAAAATTAATAAATGATATTTATTGTATTTATTTTCAATTACTTAGGTGTTAAATGTTTTAACTAAAAAAGCCTCTCCAAATGGAAAGGCTCTTTTTGTAATAGTTTAAATAGAAAATATATAATTATACTACTTTTACATTTACTGCGTTCATACCTTTTCTTCCTTCTTGTAAGTCGAATTCTACGACATCTCCTTCACGAACTTCATCAATAAGTCCAGAAATGTGTACAAAATGGTCGCTTTCTGATCCTTCTTCAGTAATAAAACCGAATCCTTTTGAATCATTGAAAAATTTTACTGTTCCTTGTGCCATTGTAATAAAAAAAATTTGTTAATAATAAAGTCAAAGATAGAATATAAAATAGTAATTACATATTATTTTTTTCGAAAATTTAATTACTATAATATTTTAAATACGTTGTAATTATCTCAATATTAGTTTTTTAATAACATCTTTACCCAATTCTTCGTTAAGTAAAGTTATTATTTTTTGGTTTCCATAGCTTAATTCTTCCCTAAGTGCACTAGAGCTAAGTTGTACATAAAGGATGTCTTTTTTTAGCTCGATTGCTGTGGTGTATTTATTAATACCATTACCCATTAGCTTGGCCCAAGCGTCCCTAACATTAACTTTGTCTAAACCTTTTTCAAGGTTGTTTTCTGTTACAAAGTTTTTTAAGGCGTCAGATATGTTTAATAAATTGTTGTTGCGTTTTGCCATTAGTCTATTGTTATAGGTGTGTAGCGTTTATATAAATATAAAACTTTATTTTGGTTTATAATTTGAAGTTTGTCTTCACTAGCCTTTAATATAGTTTCTTTCCAACTAGAAAAGGGCGTTTTGTAATATAAGTTTAAACTATCGTTTTCTATCTTAACTACAAATTTCTCAATGTCTTTGGAAGTTTCATAGGTACCATTGAAGTTTGGTTTTAGTTTTTTTCTAATTCCTATTGAGTCATTAGTGATTTCAATATAATCTATAGTTTCATTTATTTTATATTGTTTTTTAGTACCATCGTTTAAGATAACCTCACTTATTTCCCAATAACCAGTAACGTGTTGTTTAAAATCTTCTGGATTTTGAGAACAACTGACTAGTATAATACAAAGTGCGTAATATAGTTTTTTCATGTTATAATTTAAAAATTTCATAAGATTGGTGGACTTGTTTTACTGCGTTTTCTGTACGGTCTGCATGTGTATCGCTTAAAAATATTTGTCCAAAATTTTCGTCGTTTACTAGTTTTATAATTTGTGCCACACGTGTTTCGTCTAATTTATCAAAAATATCATCTAATAACAATATTGGATTATCTCCGCTAATTGCTTTTAAACTATCAAATTGTGCTAATTTTAAAGCTATTAAAAATGATTTTTGCTGGCCTTGACTCCCAAATTTTTTAATAGGGTAGTCGCCAATATTAAATTCTAGATCATCCTTATGGACACCAACACTAGTATATTGTAGTGCCTTGTCTTTATTTATTGCTTTTCTAAGCAGTTGTTCTAAACTACTGTCAAATAAATCACTTTTATAATTTAGGCTTACTTCTTCATTATTGTTACTAATAGCCTTGTATCTTGACTTAAATAGCGGAATAAACGCCTCTAAAAACTGTTTTCTTTTTTCAAAAATTTCTGTTCCGTAAAGCTGTAATTGCTGATTGTACACCTCAATAGTATCATTATTATAAGTGTGGTTGGCAGCAAAATATTTTAAAAGCGAGTTACGTTGTGATATTATCTTATTATAATTTATAAGACTACTTAAATAGCTTTTATCACTTTGGCTAATAACACTATCTATAAACTTACGTCTAGTATCGCTACCATCAATAATCAAATCTCTATCTGCAGGACTAATTATTACCAATGGTAAAAAACCAATGTGATCGCTAAATTTTTCGTAAGCCTTACTATTACGCTTAATAACTTTTTTTTGACCTTTTTTTAAGCTGACAACTATATTTTCTGTTTTTTCGTCTTTATCGTATGATCCATTAACTACAAAAAAGTCTTCATCGTATTTTATATTTTGTGATGCAACAGGATTAAAGTAGCTTTTACCAAAGGATAAATGGTAAATAGCATCCAGTACATTTGTTTTTCCAACCCCATTATTACCAACAAGACAGTTTATGGTCTCATTAAAGGTGAAGGTTTTGGAGTCAAAATTTTTATAGTTTAAAAGCGATAAGGACTTTAAAATCATAGAGTTGTTGCTAAAATAGAGGGCTTAAAAAAGGGAAGCCTTGTAAGGATGTGCAAATTATTGAAAATTATCAAATAATAACCTTTTATTTCTGAAGAAAAATTATATTTTTGTGCGCATTAATAAAATTAATATGGCGACTTACAAGAAAAGAGGATACAAACCAAAAACAGTAGTAGAAAAGGAAATTGAAGTTGAAGACAACTCAACAACTGCTGAAGTTTTTAATACATTAGATGATTCTGCAAATAAAGCAGAGGAGTTTGTAGAGAAAAATCAGAAAAACATTTTTATTATTATTGGTGTTGTTGCTGCTTTTGCTTTAATTTACTTAGTATATCAACAATTTATTGTAAAACCTAAACAAGGTGAAGCGATGAATGAAATGTATCAAGCACAAAAATTCTTTAATGAAGCAGTAACATCTACTGTAGGACAAGATTCTTTATATAACTTAGCCTTAAAAGGAGGAGAAGGTAAATTAGGATTAACTGATATCGCTGATCAATATAGCGGTACAGCAGCTGGTAACCTTGCTAACTACTATGCAGGTATGGCTTACTTAAATACAAAAAATTACCAAGAGGCGATTGTTTATCTTGACAAATTTGAAAGTGATGACGAGGCTTTAGCTCCTATGGCTAAAGGTGCAATCGGAGATGCTTTTATTCAGTTAACTGAAACAAAAAACGCATTAGACTACTATAAACAAGCAGCAAACTTACGTAACAATCAGTTTACTACACCAACATACTTATTTAAAGCAGGTATTACAGCTTTAGATTTAGGTGAAGCTAAAGAAGCTTTAACATTATTAAATAAAATTAAAGACAATTATCCAAACTCACCAGAAGCTACTCAAGCGGAAGTATTTATTGGAAAAGCGCAAGCGATGTCTAACTAATTAGTTTATGGCAACAACAGATTTATCAGCATACGATAAAGCATCAATCCCAAACGGAGAGCAATTTCGGTTTGGGATTGTTGTTTCAGAATGGAACGAGGATATTACACAAGGTTTACTAGAAGGTGCTAAAAGCACACTTTTAGAACATGGCGTGTCTCCTGAAAACATTGCAGTTTGGGATGTTCCTGGAAGTTACGAGTTAATTTACGGTTGTAAAAAAATGCAAAACCAAAGGGTAGATGCGGTGATTGCAATTGGTAGTGTTATTCAAGGAGAAACAAAGCATTTTGATTTTGTTTGCGAAGCAGTAGCACAAGGTATTAAAGACCTTAATGTTATTGATGAAACACCAGTTATTTTCTGTGTTCTTACAGATAATAACAAGCAACAATCTATTGATCGTTCTGGTGGTAAACATGGTAATAAAGGTGTAGAAGCAGGTGTTGCAGCATTAAAAATGGCAGCATTACGTCATAACGCTTAATATCTGTTAACAATTTTTAGCATTCATAATCTATAGGTCTGTAGTATTTTCAGTATTTTTGAGTAGTATTCACATTAAAACTACTAAGGCTTGTTTAGTCAAAAGAAAAATAAGAAATTCAGCTACCAGTCACGGTTCTCTAAAGAGGGCGAATCCGCTACCAAACTTAAAGAAAGTTTAAACACTAGTTGGGATGAGACAAGACGCACGTCTTCTAGCTCTAAAAAAGGAAACACCCTATTTTTACTTTTAGGTGTTTTGATTTTTATTGGTGTTTTAATGTACTACCTAGAATCTAAAACAAAATAGAGTATACCATGGGATTGCTATCTAAACGTAAAAATAAAAAGTTTGATTACACACCTCGTTTTTATAAAGGTGAAGGCAGTCCGTTTGAGATAAAACATAAGTTTGACGAGCATAGAACTACCGTAGGTGAAAATGCCAACTTTAAACAAAAATTTAATAATGCTTTTGACGAGTTTAAAAACAGTCCCGATAAAGCAGCCAATAGACGCATCTTGGTAATTGTAGCCATTCTAATATTTTTATTCTTATTAGTTATAGGTTTCGATTTTTCCATCTTCTTTTCGTAACAAAATGTATGTCAGATATTATTCAATTATTACCGGATCACGTTGCTAATCAAATTGCAGCAGGGGAGGTTGTACAACGACCAGCTTCAGTTGTAAAAGAGCTATTAGAAAACGCTATAGATGCAGATGCTACGGTTATCAAGTTAATAATCAAGGACGCAGGTAAAACATTAGTCCAAGTTATTGATGACGGAAAAGGGATGAGCGCAACTGATGCTAGATTAAGTTTTGAACGTCATGCGACGTCTAAAATTAAATCTGCTGACGATTTATTTAAACTTAATACAAAAGGATTTAGAGGAGAAGCTTTAGCTAGTATCGCGGCAATTGCACATGTAGAGCTTAAAACTAAACAAGACGATCAAGAGCTTGGTACTACCATTGTTATTGAAGGTAGTGAGGTTAAGTCTCAAGAGGTTATTGTTACGCCAACCGGTACGTCTTTATCCGTAAAGCACTTGTTTTTTAATATTCCTGCAAGACGCAATTTTTTAAAATCGAATACAGTAGAATTACGACACATTATTGACGAGTTTCATCGTGTGGCTTTAGCACATCCATCCATAGGGTTTTCTATGTTTAGTAATGGAACCGAAACCTATAATTTGCCTCCAAGTAATTACAGACAGCGTATTGTAAATATTTTTGGAACTAAAACTAACGAAAAATTAGTACCTGTTGAAGAAGCAACAGAAGTCTTAATTATTTCTGGTTTTGTTGGTAAGCCTGAGTTTGCTAAAAAATCTAGAAACGAGCAATTTTTTTTTGTCAACAATCGTTTTATTAAAAGTGCCTATTTAAACCATGCTATTAATTCAGCATTTGAAGGGTTGCTTAAAGATGGGGCACAACCTAGTTATTACTTAAATTTAACAGTAAATCCACAAACTATAGATATTAATATTCATCCAACAAAAACTGAAATTAAGTTTGATGATGAGCATACGTTATATGCCATATTAAGATCAGCAGTAAAGCATAGTTTAGGACAGTTTAATATTGCACCCGTTTTAGATTTTGATCGCGATGCAAATTTGGATACACCATATAGTTATGAGCAAAAGGGGATGCCAAGTGTAGAAGTGGATAGGAGTTTTAATCCATTTAAGCAAGATACACCTCCCACAAAAACTGTGGCCAGTAGTAGTGGTGGATCATTTAGTAGTCCTTCTTTTAAAAAAGATTCTGGTGCCAATTGGGATGGATTGTATGTCGGATTAGAATCTAAAGGAACCAAAACAGCTACAGATTTTAGCGAAATTCATTTTGAAAGTCAGCCTCAAACCGAAAGCTTTTTTAAAAATGAAAACGAGGTAGAACAAAAGCAAACAACCTATCAATTAAATAACAAGTTTATAATTAGTACTATTAAATCCGGAATGTTAGTTATTGACCAACATCGTGCACATCAACGTGTGTTGTACGAGGATTTTTTAAGACATATTACTATAAAAGAAGGCGTTAGTCAGCAATTATTATTTCCATTAGAATTACATTTTTCTAATCAAGAAATAGCATTGATTAACCAATTAAAAGAAGATTTAGAATCGACAGGTTTTATATTTCAATCTATAGAAAACGAAACCGTGCAAATCACAGGAGTTCCTGTAAATGTGCCGGAAAGTGAAGTGTCTATTATTTTGGAGCAATTAATAAGCGATGTAGAAAACGAAGTGCCAGATAGTAATTTTTCTGCAACAGATTTACTAGCAAAATCTATGGCAAAAAGTTTAGCTATTAAAACAGGGCAGTCACTAACTAACCAAGAGCAAGAACATTTAGTTAATCGTTTATTTGGTTGTAAGGAACCTAACGTATCACCAACTAACAAAACTACATTTATTACTATGACTGTGGATGAGTTAGATAAAAAATTTATGTAAGTTATGATGAGAATAACAGATACAGTTAAGCATTTAATTATCATAAACGTACTAATGTTTGTTGGTACGATGACGGTTGGAGACGGACGTTTGTTTTATGATTTATTTGCAATGCATTTTCCTGCAAGTGATGCTTTTAAACCTTGGCAAGTGGTGACACACATGTTTATGCATGGTGGTTTTACACACTTGCTATTTAATATGTTTGCGTTGTGGATGTTTGGTGGACCGGTAGAACAGCGTTTAGGACGAAACAAATTCTTGTTTTTATACTTCTCAGCAGGTTTAGCAGCCGTACTGTTTCAGTTGTCAGGTTATTATTGGGATTATTTGCCTGCTCTAAAAAGTTTACTTGAATCTGGGCTTAGTAAATCAGCAATTAATGATATTATAAATTTTAATATTTTAGACGGAAATCAGTATACAGGGCAGTTGTTACAACAACAGTTAACAACCTATGTGGCTGAAAATAATATTAATGCAAGTTTGATTAATCAATCTGTTGTGCAGTCGTTATTTGAAACAAATGTTTTAATTAATAACAGTACAATGGTGGGAGCTTCTGGTTGTATTATGGGAATCTTAGCGGCTTTTGGTATGATGAATCCTAATGCTGAGCTTATGATGCTATTTTTACCAATCCCAATCAAAGCAAAATATTTTATTCCGGGTATTATACTTTTAGATGTTATATCAGCGTTTACAGGACAGTCCTTTTTTAGCCCTAGTAATACAGCCTATTTGGCTCACGTTGGTGGTGCTATTATGGGGTTTGTTATTATGTGGTACTGGCGTAAAACACAATTTAATAAAAATCGTTGGGATAGATAGATGAATCAGATAGAGCAACTAAAATACAAGTACGCTAGACTTAATGTCTTAGAGAAAATTATAGCCATTAATGCTGTTGTGTTTTTGTTTGCCTTATTGTTTAGACGTTTGGTTCCTGTGCTATTTGTTTGGTTACGTTTACCAAGTGATTTTACAGGTTTTTTGTATAAACCTTGGACAATTATTACTTACGGGTTTATTCATTTTGATCCGTTACACATGCTATTTAATATGTTATGGCTTTACTTTTTAGGTAGAATCATGCTTAATTTATTTAGTCCTAAAATGGCACTTAATATCTACTTTATGGGTATTATTTCAGGTGGATTGGCCTTTTTATTAGGTTATAATTTATTACCTAAAGTCTTTTTACAACCGGCGTATTTAATTGGAGCATCTGCTGGTGTTAGAGCAATTCTTATATTTTTATGTGCTTATATGCCAAACAAGGACATTAGGTTTTTTACCTTTAACTTAAAGTTATGGTGGATTGGTGCGTTTTTAATTGGATTGGATGTTTTAAACGTTTTAAGTGGTAGTAATGCTGGCGGTAACTTAGCACATTTAGGTGGTGCAGCTTTGGGCTTTTTATATGCTAATCAATTAGCTAAAGGTCAAGATATAGGTAAGGGGTTTAGTCGTTTTATGGATTGGGTATCTTCTCTATTTAAAGCAACAAAGACAACAAAAAAAGCTAACATGAAAACAGTACACAGAAAAAGTAAAGTGGCTGGATTTAAGAAAGAAGAATTTAACCAATTTAATAATCAGAAAAAAGTAGATATTATTTTAGATAAGATTAGTAAAAGTGGTTATGATAGCTTGTCTAAAGACGAAAAAGAGTTTTTATTTAAAGCAGGTAAATAGTAGTGATATAATATATGAAGAAGTTAAAATTTTTAGAGAAAGTTGTCTTCTTCGTTAATTCTGTTGTGGCCTTTTTATTGTTGCTTTCTTACGTATTACCGCATGTGCCACCAAAAACATTTGCCACATTATCTGTACTAAGTTTAGGCGTACCTTTTCTAATACTACTTAATGTTTTGTTTTTTGTGTATTGGCTATTTAAAATAAAAAAGCAACTGATGTTGTCTTTGGTTGTAATTTCTATCGGTTATTTTTTATTCGGGTCTTTATATAAGTTTTCTAATTGGGAAGAAGACGAAACAGATAGTTTATCTGTGATGAACTATAATGTGCGTTTATTTAACCTTTATGATTGGATTCCTGAAAAAGGAATTCCTGAAAAGTTAGTCGACTTTGTTAAAAAAGAAAACCCGCAAATTTTAAGTATTCAAGAGTATCATAAACAAGCCGATGTCGATTTTTCGTTTTATAAATATAAATACGAAAAGTTAGAGGGTAACAAGATTAAAATGGGACAGGCTATTTTCTCTCAGTTTCCAATTATTAACTCTGGATCTGTAGCTTTTCCTAATACGGCAAACAACGCTATTTTCGCTGATATTGTAAAAGGCAAGGATACGGTTAGGATTTATAATTTACACTTGCAATCGCTGCGTATTGATCCTAGAGTGCAAAGTTTAACAACGGAGAATTCTGAAAAACTAATAAACGGAATAGGAGAGACGTTTAAACTACAGCAAAGTCAAGCCAAACTATTTTTAGAGCACAAAAATAAAAGCCCATACAAGGTTATTATCTGTGGCGATTTTAATAATTCTGCATTTTCATACGTTTATAAAACTATTAAAGCAGACATGAAAGATGCTTTTAAGCAACAAGGTAACGGTTTTGGGCGCACGTATAACTTCAAGTTTTTTCCAGTGCGTATAGACTTTCTATTAATAGATAAATCTTACAGTGTCGATAGTTTTAAAACTTATGATGTGGAGTATTCTGATCATTTTCCAATCATGACCAAGGTGTCTTTCTAATTTACATTAACCAACAATCGGTAGTATCTGCAAGGATATGAATAACTAATCCAAGACCTACTAATCTGGTTTTTTTTGGTATAAGTAAAGCAACGTATACTGCTATAGCGTAATAGCTATGTAACGGATGGAAGTTAATACTACATCTGTTAGCTGAGAAAATGGGTGAGGCTAATAAATGGTCAAGATCTATTAGCATCCCTAAAACCATAATTATATAAGCTTTCTTCCAAGTGCCTTTAAAAAATAGTAACGCTATTATTAGTGGTAGACCAAAGTGAATTCCGTAGTGTAAAAATGGTCTAATCATTTAAGGTAATTGTTGCGCTTCTAAATAACTTAGGGCATTAGTACCTTCATTAAAAAGTAAATCTAAAATACTTAAGTTACTAATATAACCGTGTTTGATACTAAAAACTTGTGTATATGATTCTAATGTTAGTTGTTGCTCTTGTCTAGCATTTGCTAAAACTCTATAGTCTTTTAGACCTACAGGTGATTTTTCATACTCTGACGTGTACTTTACAGGCACATCTAACTGTAAACAATCTAAAATAACCTGAAAGCATTTGATATTATGATCAAATATAGATTCTGATGGAGTTGTAAAAAGCGGTTTAAGCTCGTCTTCATAAAACTCGAAAAAAGGAGAGGTTTTATAGGCAGATTCTAAACTTTTCCACTGAATTAATTGCCATTTTTCTGTGTCACTAATTTTGACATCTTTGTATAGTTGGCGCTCTTTGTGTGTATGTATTACTGGGACACTTAATTTTAGTTTTCCATTAGCACCATAAATGTAAGAACGGTTTCTGTAGGTTTGTTTCTGAAAATTATCAAACATTTCAAAGGTTACACTATCCGCTTGTGCGATAGCTACAAATTGTGCTATGCTTGGGAAGTATGTCGGATGTAATAGAATGTTCATTTTTAAATAGAATGTTTAAACCCTCAGTTTCGCAGTCATGCTAACTAATATATTGTTTAAGCGTTTTTACGTTTTTTAAATTTATTGTATCCAAAAATTAGTCCTAATAGCACTAAAAAAGGAATAAAGTAAGACGTTAATTTACCTTCACCACCAACGGTTGTAAAAAGTCTTTCCCAACGTATTTTATTAATACCTTTTCCATTGGTATCCCAACTCATCCATACAAAAACAGGTTTTCCAACTACGTGATCAAAAGGAACAAATCCCCACATTCTAGCATCCTGAGAGTTGTGTCTGTTATCTCCCATCATCCAGTAGTAATCTTGTTTAAACGTATAAGAGTCTACAACGTCTCCGTTAATTGATATCTGGTTACCGTTAACCTTAAGCGTATTACCTTCATATACCGTTATAGCACGTTTGTAAAGTGGTAAATTCTCTATAGTTAATGCAACAGTCTTACCCGCTTCTGGGATGTAAATAGGACCAAAGTTGTCTCTGTTCCAAGTATAACCTGGTGTGTTAGGGAAAATGTTTTCTGTAGTGCTAGAAGATAGTTGTTTAGTAATTTCTTTAACGTAAGGATCAGTGCGCATCGCAGACGCTAGGTCATCGGTCATATTTGCATATACCGCATTACTTTCAATGGACATGCCCATTATTTTCATAAACTCATCTTCTGCACTTCCTAAAAGGATTGTTTTTACAGAATCTTGTTTTATAACTTCAAACTGATACCCTTTTGCTCTAACTAAATTTTGAACTTTGTCATCATTCCATCTAGCAGTACTTATACTTTTTACTTGTCCCCATTCAGTAAGTTTGTACTGATCAATAAATTCTTGATTTAAAGGTGTATTAGTTTCAACTAAATTAAAAAATTGAAGCTTAGCTCTGTCTGGTAATTCATTTTTAACACCCTCAATATAAACGTAACCATCTTTAATAGATAGGTTATCTCCAGGTAATCCAACACAACGCTTTACGTAGTTGGTTTTTTTGTCAATAGGTTTATGACGGACTGCTCCGTATGGTTTGTTAATTTCTACTAAAGTATCTACAGGCCAGTTAAACACAACAATATCATTACGTTTTATATTCTGAAATGCAGGTAATCTGAATTTTGGTAACTGCGGAAATTTAAAATAAGAAGGTGTTGTTGTACCAGGAATGGCATCATGTATCATCGGGACAGCAACCGTAGTTTGTGGCGCTCTGGGACCATAATGTAGTTTGCTTACCAATAAAAAGTCGCCGACTAATAAGGTTTTTTCTAAAGAAGAACTTGGTATAACAAAAGGTTGTATAATATACGTGTGTACAATGGTAGCCGCAACAATAGCAAATAAAATAGAGCTAACCCAATCTCCTAATTCTGTTCTTGGTTGTAAATCTCTGTCTTTTTTATGCGTAACATCCGTTGCTACATAGTTTAAATAAAAGCTGTAAAATCCGAATGTAAAAATAGCAAGGAATGTATCTAATGCCGAATTCTTACCATAGCTTCTAGCAATCTCAACCCAAACAACAGGGAATAAAATAAGATTTACAATTGGTAAAAATAATAGAATGGTCCACCACCAAGGTCTATTAATAATTTTCATTAATATTACAGCATTGTAAACAGGTACAAAGGCTTCCCATGCTTGTCTATCCGCTTTTTTATATAATTTCCACGTGGCTAATCCATGTAAAACTTGAATAACTAAGAAAAAGATAATCCACTGTGTAACGTCCATAGTTGTAATAATTATTGTCTATTGATAAGTTGATTGTTGCAAATGTTGTTAAATTTATTAAAGTTACCCAATATTTAACACATCTTTCATAGTAAATACACCCGTTTTATCCGCTAACCACTCAGCAGCTATCACAGCACCTAAAGCAAAACCTTCTCTATTATGAGCTTCGTGTTCTATTTTAATAGTGTCAATCGGACTGGTGTAGCTTATAATATGTGTTCCAGGTACTTCAGGAATACGTTTTGCTATAATCGGAATGTTTTTGTCTGAGGCAGTATCCAATTGCCAATCTTTATACGCGGAATTGTTTTTAATAATACCTTCTGCTAAAGTAATTGCAGTACCACTTGGTGCATCAAGCTTTTGGGTGTGGTGTATTTCTTCTATATCAAGCTTGTAATCGTTAAGCTTGGCCATCATTTTGGCTAAAGTTTCGTTTAATTCAAAAAATATATTAACCCCTAAACTAAAATTAGAAGCATAAATAAAGGCTCCTTTTTGTTTTTCGCAAAGCGAAACAATGTCGTCGTATTGCTTTAACCAACCCGTCGTACCAGAAATTACAGGCACTTGATTGTTAAGGCAATTGCTAATATTATTAAAAGCTGCTGATGGTACGCTAAAATCTATAGCGACATCTGCATCGTTTATATTGTAATCTGAGTCTCGAGAGGTTTTAATTACTATGGTGTGTCCACGTTGTAAAGCAATAGTTTCTATTGCTTTACCCATTTTACCATAGCCTAGTAAAGCGATTTTCATGAGTGTATTAAAATTGGAAATTTAAAGATAGTCCAACACGTCCTTTATTATCAAATTCTTCAATTTGATAATGCGGTCGTAAACTTAAGTCGTCGTTGATGTTATACTGCAATAAATGCGCATCTACGTTGGCATCAATAATGTTTAGTGCGTATAAACCAACGGTAACAAGTAAGGATAATTCTTTATTACGTCGGAAGTTTTTTTGTGCTTCTCTTAGCGCGTCGTCAGTTAGTCTGTCTTGAAATTCGTCATCCGTAAAACCAGCCAAACGCCTTTTGTAAGCATCTCTAACACGATTGTATTGTTTGTTGTTGTCAAGGTAAAAATAGATACCTGTTCCTAAAGCAGCATATACAATAGGTATTTTCCAATATTTACCATTGTAAGCTTGTCCTAAACCTGGTAATATTGCCGAGTAAAATGCAGCTCTAGACGGAGCTAAAGGATCGTAAGCTTTTTGTGGTTTTAATACAGTAGAATCTATGATAACTGGTTTAGCAGCTTTCTTTTTTTTCTTTTGCTTTAATACTTTAGTAACGTCTTCTGTTTGTTGTGTACTATCTGTTTTTTTGACAGTAGTGTCCTCTTGAGCAAAAGATAATGCACAAAATAAACAGAATATAATACAAACAAAATAGGGCTTATTTACCACCTTCAACTAGCTTTTTGATACGGTTAAAATCTTCTTCAGAATGGAACGGAATTGTTATTTTTCCTTTACCATTATTGGATACTTTAACGTCTATTTTATGCCCAAAGTATTCTGAAAAAGAGCTAATCCCTTTTTTAACATATTTTGGCAATTCTTCTGTTTCCTTTTTAGCTGGAACTTTTACTTCTTTGGTTGTGTTGTAGTTACGTACCAAAGTTTCTGTGTCTCTAACAGATAATTTTTCGCTTAAAATAGTTTCGTATATATCTAATTGTACGTTTTGATCTTCAATATTTATAATAGCACGACCATGTCCCATAGATAAAAAACCATCGCGCATACCCGTTTGGATAATTGGATCTAGTTTTAATAAACGCAAATAGTTAGCAATTGTACTACGTTTTTTACCAACACGCTCGCTCATTTGCTCTTGCGTTAACTGGATTTCGTCAATTAAACGTTGGTATGATAATGCTATTTCAATTGGGTCTAAGTCTTGACGTTGGATATTTTCCACCAAAGCCATTTCAAGACTTTCTTGATCATTCGCAATCCTAATGTAAGCAGGGATTGTTTTTAGTCCAATTAATTTTGAAGCACGAAAACGACGCTCTCCAGAGACTAATTGGTAATCTTCAAATCCTAATTTTCTTACGGTAATAGGTTGTATAACACCTAATTCTTTAATAGAAGAGGCTAACTCGCGTAATGTTTCTTCGTTAAAATTGGTACGTGGTTGAAACGGGTTCATTTCAATCGAATCCAAATCCAACTCTACAATATTACCTATTACTTTGTCTGCATTTTTATCTTTTGCAGATTGTATATCATTTTCTGGGTCTTTCAATAATGCAGAAAGTCCGCGTCCTAAAGCCTGTTTTTTAACTGCTTTCGCCATAAATTAGGAGTTTTTTGTAATAATTTCTTTCGCTAAACTTAAATAATTGCTGGCACCTTTACTAGATGCATCATAATTTATAATGCTTTCTCCATAACTTGGTGCTTCACTTAACTTGACGTTACGTTGTATAATGGTTGTAAAAACCATATCGTTAAAATGCTTTTGCACTTCTTCTACAACTTGGTTTGATAAGCGTAAGCGCGAATCGTACATGGTTAGTAATAAGCCTTCAATATCTAAATCTGGATTGTGTATTTTTTGTACACTTTTTACTGTGTTTAGTAATTTTCCAAGACCTTCTAATGCAAAATACTCGCATTGGATTGGTATAATTACAGCATCTGCAGCAGTTAACGCATTTAAGGTTAATAGGCCTAAAGATGGGGCACAGTCAATTAATATATAATCGTAGTCGTCTTTAATTTCTTGTAATGCTTTTTTAAGCATGTATTCGCGTTGATCCTTATCTACAAGTTCTATCTCAATAGCAACTAAATCTATATGCGATGGAATTATATCTAGGTTAGGCGTTTCTGTTTTTAAAATGGCCTCTCTTGCTGTATTGGTATGCTCTAGTAATTGGTAGGTACCAACTTCTACAGTCTCTACATCTATACCTAAACCTGAGGTTGCATTAGCTTGTGGGTCTGCGTCAATTAAAAGTACTTTTTTTTCTAAAACACCTAGTGATGCTGCTAAGTTAACAGAGGTTGTTGTTTTTCCAACGCCTCCTTTTTGATTGGCAATTGCTATTATTTTACCCATTAATTTAAATTGATTTAAATGAAAATTTAGCTTTTAACTAAAGCTAAAAGTCCAGCGTAAAAATACAATTAATTATGAGGAATAAAAACCTTAGTTGTTAACATTAGGATAAATCAAAACGATACAAATCTTAAAACCTTTATTACGCTTTATTTTTATGTTTAGTTAGTCTCCTTACGGTTTGACTTGTAATGCTTTATAATTGGTGTTTTTAATGAAGATAAAAATAGGGATTATTGTAGTTCTATTTAAATTTATATAACAATAGAGCCGGATTTTAATATGTAGGCTAGAACTATCAATTAATTAGATGCTGGGTTTTTAGTAGTTTTTCCAAAATCAAATGCTTTAAATAATGCTCCATCTCTATTGATTATCTGAAATTCATTTTCATTCCATTTGGTTTTATACAAATTGTTATGAAAGTCGTAAATTCTATTTTTTAATAGATGTTTTTCTAAAATTTTAGTTCCACTTTTATTGGCTAGTTTAATATGTGCATTTTCTCCATTTTGGTCAATTCTATAAATTATAGAAACTCTCAAATCACGTTTCTTATTCCACTTAGATAGTTTTTTATCCTCTGTTTCATATACAAATCCATGGTCACTTATTTTATGCGTAATGGTAAGTAAAATTTTCGCTTTTTCAGTGTTGTTCTTTAAAGTGTCAGATATTACCTTTTGAAGTATTTTTAAGATGACTTTGTTTTTTTCGTATTGGCTTAAATTAAAATAATTGTCAAAATTAAATGCGCCAATAGTGTATTGAGAAAATCCAACTGCTGTTACTTTATATGTGTTATCTGGAATTTTAGATGTAATTCTAATATTTAATTTTCCAATGCCGTCAAATGTGAATTTATTTGGAATTAGATACCAAAAGATGTCTTGAACAACTTTGGTGGTTTTATTAAAGTCTAATTTTGTAAATCCATTTGAAAATTCTTGCGAAAATTCACTTTCAATACTTATGTCTGTTAAATATTTTGCCATTTTCTCAAATTACTTGCGGTATTATTTATGATTGCGCTGTATGTTTTAAGTATTAAATTTAATAAATAAAAAATGAATAGAAAATTGGCTGCGCTTTATTGAATAGCACAAAAGGCTTGTAAAGTAATGTTATTCCCGTCTCATTTGGTTAAATCCGCTAATTTCTAAAATAGCTAGGATAACGTCATCTTGATCAGACTTTTTAGACCATCCTTTTTCTGCTAATAGTGCTCTAACTTCGCTTTCTGATTTTTCCATTTCAAAAAGGTAAATAGCATACTCTAGTACTTTTTTTGGGATTTTTTCTATTATAGTTTTTGAAGACGAAATATAAACTTGACTAATCGCTATTAAAAACGGAAATACCATCTGAAAAATATAACTTAAGATCAATCCAATCCAACCTGTATTTAAACTTTTGATGCTTAAACCATTTTCTATACGCAGTCGCATAAACTCAAAAAAGCCAAGTCCTGTAAAATTGTTTTCAGAAATTATTATTTGGTATTGCGTAAATTGATTGGTTATAAACATTACAACCACTATTGCGCCAAGTATAATATTTGTGATACTAAAGTCTAAATAATTGGTGCTTTTTAAAACTTGACTGAATAAATATCCGATGCCTAATCCCAGACCCAATTCATAAACTCCGATAAAATAAGTAAAATGTACGGTTAGAAATGCAACGATAACACCAAATAAAATGGCAATAATCAATCCGCCTAGTAGTGTTAACATCAAATTTGGTGGGCTTGTTACTTTTGGTTTAGGTAACTCTGATGGTATTTTATAATCTGCCCAACTATTTTCGTTTTCTAATTTTGTTTGTAACTCATCTAACTTTCCAGTCTGTTGATATTCTGTAGCCAATTTTTTAAAAAGGGCAATAAAAAGACCGGTTCTTTTAGAGTTATTTCCAAAATCAATAAAATTACCTTGTAGTGTTTTGCTATGCACCTCAATCCTTCCTGATGCGTTTTTTGTGACTGTTATCTTCTCTGTTAATTTATTCCAATCGTTTTTTCTTTTGGCTTCAATAGTTGTTTTGTTACTGTAAACAATAGGCCATTCTAGTTTTTCAAAAACTTCAATAATTAATGGGATTATTTGATTGTTTTCAATGTCTGTTTTGAATGTTTCTTTAAACTCAGGCTTGTATTTAAAACTGTATTTTCTTTTAATTGTAGACTGTAAGTTTTCGTATTTTGCGTTCATTAACGTAGTACTGGATTGGTTTTAGTTTATGATTAGTGGTGTGTTTACGCAACTAATTTTGCAAAAATTAAATTAACTAGAGGGAATTCCGCAGGAATTTTCCAGATCAGCACTTACTACAGCAATTAATTATACACGGTCTTGTGGTTAGTATTTATTTCGTTTTATAATAATCTAAACGTTCACAATCCATACAAAATCTATCTTTAAGGAATATTCCAGTTCCAAATCCAGAAGAGTGTAAAGTCATTCCGAAGTTTTTAATATAAATTATTCCCTTAATATTCTTATTGGAAGAATTTCGGATTTTTAATTTTTCCGATACAATTAGTTCTTTGTTTTTAAATAAAAAACAACTGTCGTTTTTTATTTTTATCAAATTTACATCTGCGTATTTATCATTATAAATTGGTTTTAAACGATATGTTCCGCTAAATTCAGAAACGATTTGGTTGTAACTGTTCAAATTCGAAATCGTTTGGATTCTATCCCAAATGTAAATATCGAATATCTCATTTTCTCCTAAAAGATTTTTGTATTCAGGAATCAGAGTTGAGTCAGATTCAGTTTGGGTTTCCTGTTCCAATAACTTTGTGAAATTCATTCCAACATTGTTTTCTGTTTTAGAAATTAATTCAGTCAGCGAATCATTTTCTTTTTCTAGAATTTCTTTTTTAGCAGTTAGTTTTTCTTCATTATGGTTACAAGAAGAAACTATAATTATAAATACAAGTAGGAAAGTTTTTTTCATAGTTTGAGTTTTTTATATTAACCACAACGTGCTTGTGCATGACTTAGTATGCGTGATTAAGTAACTAAATTAATAAATAATAACTAACGATTAGTGAAAATCGGCAGAATTTTGAGACACGTATAAAACAAGCATATTAATTTTATACATAGTTGGCAACAGGCTTTTCTATTTCAAAATGTTCCAACCAAGCCAGCGGTTTAGTTAATTTATGTTTATTAAATTCTAAATGTATTACTCGTCTTTTCTTTCCGTTTGTTGTTCTATTTGAAGCATGTAATGTCAAAGGTTTCATTAGCATTGCTCCGCCTTTTTTTACTTCACAAACAAATTCGCTATCTATGTTCCAATCTTTAGAGTCAGCACGAACTATTCCTTTTAAATGAGATTTTGGAATTACTTTTAATGCTCCGTTCTTTTTGTTCGTTTTGTCTAAATGAATTCGAATTGTTATTGTGTCTTGTAAAATCTCAATTGGTGGTTGCACTCCGTGTTGTCCTTTTTTAAAAGTCCAATTCAAATAATTTTTTGAATCTGCTTTTTTATCAACCGATATGCTCAAATCTTGGTGGTAAGCAACAAACCAATTTGATTCGGTTGGTTTATCAAAATAGATGGCTTTTGTCAAGAAATATTTGGATTCTGAAAGGTCAGAAATTAATTCAGTCAGTTTTTTGTTAAACAACAAATTACTTAATTCAGGTACATTTTTGATTAATTGTCTAATCGCAAATAAATCCTTTGTTTTCATAAACGAATTCCCGTCCTGTTCAGTATTTTCGATACAAGCTAAAATTTCACTTATTTCGTTGTCCGAATATAAGTGAGCTAAAACGGAAAACCCATTTTCTTCAAGTTCTATTTTGTTTCTTGCGTAGTTCATTTTTTAAGCTTGTTGAGAACGTTGTTGTGTATGGTTAATTGCGTGATTTAATGAACTAAGTTAGCAAATAAATCACAGATAGAAAATCCGCAGGAATGTTCGGTAGTAGGCTTAAAATAAGCCATTAATTATAGAAGGTGTTACCTGCTGGCTTTTTTTATTTCTTCAATCAGTTTGTTTTCATTCTGCCTATTTCTGCCCATTGAAACTATTGAACTTTTTTCGTCAAGGTCACATACACTATTTACAAGTATTTTTTTGTAGTCAAATAATATTGTAATCTGTTCGCCCCAACTACCAGACAAAAATCCTGGATGTGTTTTCGCAATAATTACTTTTGAATTCGAAACATATATATGCCATTCCAATTCCTCTGCAACTTTATCTATGATTTTCTTTAATTGCGATTTATTGAGATTGGTATTTACTTCTTTAAATTTTAATCTGCTTTTTTGTAAGTAGAAAAAAAGAATTCCTAGTAATGTTGGTATTATTAAAAACCAAATTTCTCCTGATTTTATGGGTTTAGGTGAGTTCTCAAAATAATCTTTTAGATGCTTAAAGGCAAATGTAACAGGCATTATAAAACAAAAGCCTACAATTCCATAATGCTGAACCTTTTCCCAAAAACTCAATTTAAGTTCTCGGTTTTCTAATCCATATTTTACTTTCTCTTTAGTCATTTATCTGCTAGCTTTATTTCGCTCGTTTTATTTTTTTCCAATTTCTATTTCAATGTCTTTTTGTTTACTGTTTTCAGTTAAGTTCAACTTTGACAATATTTTATTCGTAACAGGTCTACAATAATCAATGTCGTTTTCACTTCCAGCGCAATTCAAACAACTAGAATTATTATAAAAGATATAACTATCATTTATAATTAAATCTCTACCAAGATGCGAGTTAAGATAGCTTGAAAACATTTTCATTTTTCTTGATATTTTCTCTCAATATTTTAAGTCCGAAATATTATAAGTGTCAAAAGCTATTAAAGGATACCAATATTCATTGTATGTTTCTTCTCTTAATTTTACTATTATAGATTTTGTTCTGGAAAATTCAATTCGTCCAATCGGTTTTATCGAATCAAGATTTTCAATATCATATTCAATTTTATAATTACAATGTTTTGAGTTATTAATGTCAGGTTTTGAAGCACACGAAAAAAAACAGAGTTAATAATATGAATAGGATTTTCGGCATTCTCAATGTTGGTTTTCAGCTTGCAGGTAACGTTATTGTGTTTGGTTAATTATGTGATTTAAATAGCTAATTCAGCAAATAAATCACAGATAGAATATTCCGCAGGAATGTTTGTAAGTAGGCGAGAACAAGCAATTACTTATAGCCATTGTTGTGGTTAGTATTTAATTAATTTCATCAATAAATTTAACTTCTATTAAATATAATCCATCTTTTTCAGCAGTTTTTTCTATAATATAATATTTTTTAAAAGGTTTCTTATTGAAGAATCTATATTTGGATGTGTTATCAAATTGATTTAACCAATCATAATCTTTTATATTTAGACCAATTGTATCTTGTACTTTTAATTTTTTTATATTAAATGCGTCATTTTTTTTTATTGCATCAAAAAATATTTTATCGGCCATTTCGATACGATAAAAATATTTTTTTCTGTTTTTATTTTTACTGTATATATACTTCATTGTATTATCATTATTCTCAAAATAAAAATAATAAGTTTCTTTATCATTTAGAATTGTCTGTTTATTAAACGAACAACTTAAAAGAAATATAAGGATTAAGATTAAATTAAAAACTTTCATAATTAATTACAATTAGGTGTTGATGTTGAATTTTGTCCCAATGCTTGATTAAAACATAAAATGCTTAAAAAAATAAATCCAAATGTTAGTTTAAAGTTCCTCATTTTAGTTAATTCATCGTTGTTGTGTATGATTTTGTTGCGTGGTTTAAGGAACTGATTTGATAATTAATTTGTACATTGTTGTAAACAGTACTTTATTTCCATTTTGCCATTATTTCCGTCAAACCTTTTTCAATTCCGTTGTAATAATTTCCGTTTTTAAATTCAGGAATAATGGTTTGGTCAAGTATATTTTTACAAATTTTGTCAGTCAAAATTTTTTCAGTTCCAAATCCTGTCGTAATTCTTATTTTTCTCAAATTTGTACTGAAAACAATAGACAGTCCATTGTCTTTTTCTTTTAAACCAATTCCGTTATAATTTGATAAATCAACCGCAAACTTGTCAAAATCCGAGTATTTCCCAATAGATTCTATTGAAACGATTGCTATTTGATTAGTTGTGTTTTTCTCAAATTCTCTAATCGTTAAAGTCAATTTTTCCAATTGCTCCATAGTAAAGACAAATTCATAATCATTTACTTGTCTTTTCAGTTTAGGTAAATCACTTTTGCCTAAATCATATGCAGAAAACTCAACTTTTGGTGCGTTTGTTTTCGGTTCTGTTTTTTCTATTTGTTTTGTTTTACAACTAGAAATAGTCAAAAAAACTATGAATATTATTTTTAAAATCGCTTTCATTCGTGCTATTTACAATGTGTTAGTGTATTGGAATTAGTAAATACATAACTGCCTTTGTTTAATCTAAAATAGCAATTATTTTTATACGTTGTTGTGCAACGTATTTATATTTTCTTAATAATCCAATTCGATATTTTTTCAATTCGGAATATTATAATTAGTGTCAAAATCGTTTTTAGAATATAATTCGCAATCGCAAAATCAGGTAATTCAATTTCTTCATTTCCACTCAGCATCGAAATAAATATAGAGCAGTATTCAATTAAGTCAGGAATTAGATAAATTAATTTTGCCAACCAAATAATTCCGACTGTCAATAAAATCACTTTTGTCAGTGATTCAGCGTTCAGTTCCGTTTTTATTTCAATGTCTGTTTTTATTAGTTTGTTAGAAATCCAATCGGCTTTTAGAAATAGAAAAAAGGAAACAGCAATATTCGCAATAGTCAAAAAGATTCCAGTAATATAGAATTTTTCAATCGGTTCATTCAATAGCTCATCAAATCTTGATAAACTAGCAACATTAAAGACTGAAAAGAAATATGAACCAAAATGGTCAAAAATTTTCGTGAATAAATATATTCCAGCTATTCTAATTGTAAGAGCTGTTAAAACTCGGTTTGTCATTAACTTTCGGTTTTGGTCATATGTTGCACAACGTTGTTGTATATGAAAAGTAGCGGATTTTACACACTAACTTTTCGTTTAATAACTGACCTTTGTTTTATTGTTTATCTTTTGTTTAAGCACCATAACCGCTATTTTTTATATACGTTGTTATATGCTTTTTTTCATTATATCTAGATGGTCAATAATTACATCTTTTCCATTAGCTTTACCGATTGAAGCGGAGAATTCTTTTTCATCTGAAGAGATGTCTGACTGATCTTCAATTTTTGAAACCTTGATGCCCCAACATTCAGACATAGTCTCTGTTATTATTCCTTGTAGACTTTTTGAGTGAAACCATTCCCAATTATCTTTAGGCCAACTTACATAGTGGTCGGAACTTCCTGTTTGTAAAATACCTGGAATACCTGATTCAACACCAAAAACATAGTCGAATAATTCTACTTTGCAAGTGTGCTCTTTTTCATATGTTTCAACAGAAGAGTCCCAAATAATTAAAAAATTCTCACTCTTACTTGCGGAGATAATTTCTTTTATTTTCGGGTAATTCACTATTCCTGTCTTGTGATAGGCAATATTTAGATCTCCTGTTAATCCACCACATGCTCTAATAATAGAAGCACAAGAGATTTGAATTTCATCATCTAATTGCAGTTTAGCTAATAATTTTGCTTGCTCTGTTGACCATTTTTTAATTGCTTCTTCAGAGGCAATAGGTATGCCTATATCTCTAGAAGCTCTATGACTTGTGCCAGTAAAAATTCCTAACAACCCAGTTAAACCAGAAGTTCTCATACCTCCAACGGTAACGACACCATTAAAAGAAAATCTCTCCTTTTTTTTATGACTCCTATATTCTTCTCTATATATTAACCCTCTACCAATTACCTTACTATTTTTATCTTTTATTAAACGTATATTTTTAGAAATTTGGGTTGCAAATTCTTTTTCTTCCTCATTTAACATTTTGAAATATGAATTGCCAATTATTCTTTTAATAAATTTTAAAGGGCTAATTGAAATCCAATCATTTGCTTTAATTACTTTTTTAGATTTTCCTTTTTCTTCTAAAAAAATATTACAATCTATACTAGGACATAATGATTCAATTAATTCTATTTTAGATAGTTTTCTATTTCTCTTAGTGCCTTCTAATATTTTATTCAGTGTTTCACTATTTGAAAACCAAACTTTAATTCTTGTCCCACCATCTTTAATTTGTTCTTCTAGTTTTGCTTTTCTTAATAGAGGTCTAGAGGTCGCACCATCATTAAATTCAAGAACCATTGTTGTGTCCCTTCCTTTTTCAAAACGTTTTGAGCTTATATTAGCTCTTTTTCCCCACATAAAAATTGAGAAAAAACCGATGCCATATTTCCCAGTTGAACTAAATCCTTTGGATTCCAAACTAGGTAATTCTTCATGCATTAGTGGAGTGCCCCAAAATGATTCCCCGAAATCTAAAAATGGACCTGTTAAAACTTTTTGAGACATTCCAACACCATTATCTTTAACTTCAATATAATCCCCAAATTCGTCTTTATCAAAACGAACCGTAATATCCCCAAATTCAGGCTTTTCTTTTTCAAGAATTCTCCTTGCTCTTATGGCATCTGATGCATTTTGAATTAATTCTCGCAGAGGAACAAGGGTGTTTTTACCATATAATTGATCACCTCCAAGACTGCTAACCAATTTAGCAACATTGGAAACTTTAATTTTTGTGTCAACCGGACTCCAACCTTCTACGGTTATTAGTTTAGAAAGTCTTTTTGGATCTTCCACTGAAGCTACACCATTTGCTTTTAATCTTTGTCTATTAGTATCTAGTAATAACGAATCGACTTCTTTAAGCTCATTATCTATCATTTTCAATGTGTCATTGCAAATCCACCAACTATCAACTTCATTAATTTTAAATGGTGATTTTGAAGTGAAGACTAATCTGCTTCGCTCAAGTCTAGGTTGATATAATTTTTGTTGAAAATTCCAATGAGTATCTGAAAAAGTGGATGGTTTTCGGATTGTTCTAAGAAATGAAGGAGCTCTTCTGTCATCAATTTGAGTTGCATCAGCAATGCGTAAAATACATGCAAGTTTTATTGGGTCAACTGTCCAAATAGATGGAAAAATGCCTGGAGCACCAAGGACTTTAGGTAACTTACTTTCTAATTCACCCACTGACCACCAATGACTATGGGCAATTAAGCCAATGATTGTAGCATATGATTCTCTTAATTCACTATTTTCAATTAAATAGACATCTTTGTCTTCTGAATTTTTCCAAGAAACCAAGGCTAGTTTTTCAGCGTGTTTTGCATGTAAAGATCTAAGAACATTTTCTGTTGCTAGTTTTTCAGTTTCAATATCTAATTTTAATAAATCCTTTTCTTCAATTGGTCTTTTGAGTTTCTTTTTGAGAATTGACGCAACAGTGTCATTCCAAATAGGTTCTTTTTTTAATTCATTAATTCCATTGGGAAAAGAAGCTAGTCCCATGCCAAGGTCATGGATTAGAAAAGTTCCTCCTAAAACAAATGCTTCTGCTGGAGTTAATGCAAAGTCATCTTTTGCAACTAATTCCGCAGTTTCCCATAACGCATCAAGATGTGTAATATCATGTACAGTAAATTCAGGTAAATCTCTAGCAATTTCTGCTGCTAATATTTTAGCTTTATCTCGAAAATTTTCAAATTGTACTCTTAGTAATTCTCTTTCTTTTTGATAAGAGTCAGGTTCAAGTTGTTTACCTAATGTTTTTTGCCAAATTGAAGTTTGTTCGTATCTATTCATCAATATTTTTTTTGTTAGGTAATTGCATATAACTAGTTATATAATCACTTTTATTCCCCATATCCCTATTTTTTAAGGGATATGATTACTTTTTGTTCTAGTTAAGTAACTAAACTATAAATAAAAAATGTAATTAATTGGTTTGGTTGTTGTCACGAAGTTAGTTTTTTAATATTAATTCCCGAATGATTTTAAATAAAATTACCGTGCAGTTATTAACAAAACTGTGTATAATTATAACGCATAAAAAAAGTGCAAGCTATGTCAGCTCACACTTTTTACTATTATTATGTTATTTGCTATTTAAAAACCGAGATTAATCAATCAAGATTTCTAATATTTTTATTGCCGCATCGCTAATTTTTGTTCCAGGACCAAAGACAGCAACTGCGCCAGCATCAAATAAATATTGGTAGTCTTGTTTTGGTATTACACCACCAACAATTACCATAATATCTTCTCTGCCATACTTTTTAAGCTCTTCTATAACCTGTGGGACTAATGTTTTGTGTCCTGCTGCAAGAGATGACACACCAAGGATGTGCACATCATTTTCTACTGCTTGTTTTGCAGCTTCTTTAGGCGTTTGAAATAAAGGACCTATATCCACGTCAAAACCAACATCTGCATAACCGGTAGCGACTACTTTTGCGCCACGATCGTGCCCGTCTTGCCCCATTTTAGCAATCATAATACGTGGTCTACGACCATCCTGCTCTGCAAATTGATCTGCTAGTGCTTTTGCTTTCGCAAAAGATTTATCGTCTTTAATTTCTTTACTATACACGCCAGAAAAAGATTTAATTTGTGCTTTATAACGTCCAAAAACAGCTTCTAAAGCATCACTAATTTCGCCTAATGTTGCACGCTCTCGCGCTGCAATTACAGCTAAAGCTAATAAATTTTCTTTACCTGTTTTAGCTGCTTCTGTTAAATTTGCTAAGGCATCGTTAACTTTGGCAGTGTTTCTTTCGGCTTTAATTTTTTCTAATCCTTCAATTTGTTGTAATCGTACTGTTTGATTATCAACTTCTAAGGTTGTAATAGCATCTTCTTCATCTAAAACATATTTATTAACGCCAACAATAATGTCTTGACTAGAATCTATACGTGCTTGTTTTCTAGCAGCAGCTTCTTCTATACGTAGTTTTGGTATACCAGCTTCAATAGCTTTAGTCATACCACCAAGTGCTTCTACTTCTTCAATTAAAGACCATGCTTTTTCAGTAATATCATGTGTTAGTTTTTCGACATAATAACTACCTGCCCAAGGATCTACCGTTTTTGTAATATTGGTTTCTTCTTGTAAATATATTTGTGTGTTACGTGCAATACGTGCCGAGAAATCTGTTGGTAATGCAATAGCCTCATCCAGTGCATTGGTGTGTAAACTTTGTGTACCTCCAAAAGCAGCTGCGGTAGCTTCAATAGTGGTGCGGGCAACATTATTAAACGGGTCTTGCTCCGTTAAGCTCCAACCACTAGTTTGACAATGCGTACGCAACGCTAAACTTTTTTGGTTTTTTGGATTAAATTGACTCACTAATTTTGACCAAAGCATACGTGCAGCACGCATTTTAGCAATTTCCATAAAGTGATTCATACCAATTGCCCAGAAAAAGGATAAACGCGGTGCAAAGGTGTCTATATCCATTCCGGCTGCTAATCCTTTTCTAATATATTCTAGTCCATCTGCTAGGGTGTAAGCCAACTCGATATCGCAAGTGGCACCTGCTTCTTGCATATGATAACCAGAAATACTAATACTATTGTATTTTGGCATATGCTTACTAGTGTATTCAAAAATATCCGAAATTATTTTCATGGACGGAGTAGGTGGGTAGATGTACGTATTACGCACCATAAACTCTTTTAAAATATCATTTTGAATGGTTCCGGCTAGTTGTTCTGGTTTTACACCTTGCTCTTCTGCTGCAACAATATAAAACGCTAAGATGGGTAATACAGCACCATTCATAGTCATGGATACCGACATTTTATCCAACGGAATCTGGTCAAATAGGACTTTCATATCTTCGACTGAGTCTATTGCAACTCCGGCTTTTCCAACATCTCCAACCACACGCTCGTGATCAGAGTCATAACCTCTATGTGTTGCTAAATCAAAAGCAACGGATAGTCCTTTTTGTCCTGCCTCTAAGTTACGTCTGTAAAAGGCGTTACTTTCTTCAGCGGTACTAAATCCTGCATATTGACGGATAGTCCAAGGTCTTCTAACGTACATGGTACTGTAAGGTCCACGTAAGTTTGGCGCTAATCCAGCCACAAAGTCAAGGTGATCGACGTCTTTTAAATCGGCCTTAGTATATTCCGATTTAACCATAATATCTTCCGCAGTTAAAAAAGAAGACACGTGTTGCGTTTCCTTTTTAATAGGCGATTTTAGGGTGATATGTTTAAGGTCTTTTCTAGCCATTATTTGACGATAGTTTTTTGGATGAATGTATTGTACTTCCTATTCAACATAGAGCGAAAGGTTATAATAAAAGATTTATAATTAGAACTAACCGCATAAATGGTTGCGTAACTTGTTGGTTCTGTCCCTGACTCAATTTTATATTTAGCCATAAAGGCTTGTGTCTGTTTGTTACCTGAGTATCCCGACTTTAATTTGGTACAAGTACTATTAGATACTGATGCACTTTCTTGACAAGATTGCGATACTAAAGCCGACATATACCTAGAGTCTTCTTTACTAAAAGGATAATAGTCCATCATTTTTATAGATACGTCCGTAGTATGATTTAATGTTCTAAAAAAATACACGTTTTTTTTAGAGTATTTTAAAATATTAAAACGCATAATTTCGGTTTGTCTGGCAACCGAGTCTTCAATAGCGCCCAACAATCCAGCATATTGATCTACAGTGTATTGTTGTAATGTATTAGGTAAATACACATCAATATTGTCTTTGTCTAAATTAAAGTATTGCCCAAAAAGATCATCTTTAACAGTCGTTTCTTTTGTCTCTTCTTTACAAGAAAAAAAGAACATTAGAAGTATTGGTATGATGATTTTTATTTTCAAGCGTGCAATATATTAGTCGTGGTTATGTCCTGCGTGGTCGTCTTTTTTAGCAGGTGTATTTGGTGTTATAGTCGCATTAGTAGCTTTTTTGTCAAGATCTCCTGGTAGTACTTCGCCAATATTATTTGATAGGTTTACTTTACTAAAGTCTACCGTATTAAATTTAGAATAGTATAAGTCTAAAGCTAAAAAAGTAGCTAAATACGTATCTCTAGCGTAAGACGAACTGCTTCTTAATGCTGGCGTAAACAATTCCGATCTCATGCTATTTGTACTAATTAAAGACACCAAACTTTGTTGTAATTTTTTGTCTTTAATATTGTCTATAATACAAGTAACAACTGGACTTGTGTAGTTTAAATGTGTACCGTCCCATAATTCTGGTTTTGATTTAAGTACATCATAAATAGCTTTAGAGTGTGGTGTAATGGTCGCTTCTAAGTTAATTCTATTAGAAATCGAATTATTAATATAAGCTCTATATGCTTTTAATTTGTTTTGACCTTTCTGATCGTATTTAGTAAGTATATCTTTTTCAAAAGCATACAATGCTTCTTTAATAACAGCGTCATAACCAGAATTGCAAGTCACAGCGTCCGGTTGGTCGGCGTATTTAAATTCTGATAATTTTGCTTCACTTTTTTTACAGCTTACATTTAAAGCTATAACTAATACTAATGCAATTTTAAAAATACGTGTGTTCATAGTGTAATAATAGTTTATTCAGTTTTTAATCTGTTTTGTTCTAAAGTTTCTGCTAATCGCCTTTCTATGATAGGTTGGATTAGTGTTTTTCTTGGATTAATTTTCAGAAAAGGAAACAGCTCAAGATCATGTTTCATTTTATCATTTTTATTAGGATGCTTATTGGTCCCTAAAAGTGTGATTGTACCGTCATCAAACTGTTCTTGTTCTTTGGTAGCACTTTCTTTAATCTTTTTCTGTATTGTACCTTCTTTTAATTGTGCAATAAAACCACCATTTGCCTCAATTTCTTTAAATAAAGTTAAGGCTTTTTCTGCTAATTGAGACGTTAACGTTTCTATATAATAACTCCCATCTGCAGCATTATTTACAACATCAAAATAGCTTTCGTTTTTCAAAATTAATAATTGATTACGCGCTATACGCTCTCCAAACTCGTTATCCTTATGGTAAATAGCATCGTACGGTAAATTATAGACCGTATTTGCGCCACCTAAAATAGCACTCATACATTCCGTAGTGGTGCGTAACATGTTGGTGTTAAAGTCGTAAATAGTTTTATTGCGTTTTGTCGGGATGGCATGTATCAGCAATTTGGCATCACAATTATATTCTGCAGCCAGTGTGCTATATAAGACACGCAACGCTCTAAGTTTGGCTATTTCAAAAAAGTAATTGGTACTTACAGCGACATTAAAATTAACTGTTTTTACTGTAGCATTAGCAAAATCTGGCGCACTAAAATAGTCGTTTAAATGCGATAGTCCGTAAGCTAATTGCTGCATAATTGTTGCACCTGCATTTTGATATGCTGTGGTGTTAACCGTAATTTGGTTGTTAATTATTAAGCTGGTATTAGAGGTTTCAAACCAGTTTCCTGTTTGCGCTAAAAACCCGATTGGGTCAAAAATTAATAACGCTTTCGCGGAAATTTTGGCCAGGTTGTTTAAATAGTCTTGATCAGAAAATAAAAGCTCTAGCTGAATAGTAGTCGTGCTTAGATCAATGTTTTCTAACGTTTTTTCTATTGAAACTGCTTTATTAGGAATAATAAATTTTAAGGTTTCGGCACCTCTTTCAATCGCGTCTAATGCTTTTGTGTTAGATGCTTTTTCGTTTTGAACAAAAATGATCTGACCAATAGCCCACTGTTGTGGTTGGATTTTAAAGGTTTCACCCATTTCATCTTGATGATAAAATGGACGGACATCAATACCTTGATTGGTTTTCCAAATTAGGCTGTCGTTGTAGTCAGCACCTTTTAAATCGACTTGAATTTTTTGTTTCCAAGCTTTAGAAGATACTTTTTCAAATGCGGAAAAAAGTGAGTTACTCATTGTTTTTGGTCTTTAAGCTATCTGCATATTCGATGATATAAATATCTTCGTTTTCCTTTTTCATATAGTATTTCTCTCTAGCAAAAGTTTCTAAACCGTCTTCGTTAGTCAGTTTTTTTATAGCCTTCTTATCTTTTACTATTTCTTTTCGATAATACGTTTTCTCGTCTTCCAACTTATTACGTTCTTGGTTGACTTCGTTATGACTAAGTAAAGAATTGGTATCAAAAAAAACCATCCATACTCCAAACATGATTAGGATAATTATATATATGTTTTTATACCACTTCATGACTTAGCTTATTGTAGTTTTTCGTTAATTATAGTCTTTACAATGTCTACAGCAACCGTGTTGTATTTATTGTTAGGTATAATAATATCAGCATACTCCATCATTGGTTGTATAAATTGCTGATGCATTGGTTTTAATGTGTTTTGGTAACGTGCTAATACTTCGTCAATATCTCTACCACGTTCTGTAATATCACGTTTTAATCGTCTAATTAAACGCTCGTCACTATCTGCATGTACAAATATTTTAATATCAAACATCTCTCTAAGTTCTGGGTGTGTAAGTATTAAAATACCTTCCACAATCATTACTTTTCTTGGTTTTGTTTTAATGGTATCGCCTGTTCTGTTGTGTTTTACAAAAGAGTACACAGGTTGTTCTATAGATTCTCCCGCTTTTAAATCTTTTAAATGTTGTTCTAAAAGGTCAAAATCGATAGATCTTGGATGGTCAAAGTTAATTTTAATTCTTTCGTCGTAAGACAGGTGGCTCGTATCTTTATAGTACGAATCTTGTGATATTATTCCCACTTCACCTTCCGGTAATTGAGTTAATATTTGATTAACAACAGTTGTTTTACCACAACCAGTACCTCCTGCAATTCCTATTATCAGCATATTATTTTATTAAATCTTAGTAGGCAAATTTACTAAAATCTTTAGGATGAGTGTTACTCAAATTATGGAATTATAAATTAGTTTTGAATAATAATTCAATCGTTTTCGTCAAAAAATATCTTTTTTGAAAAATAAATTAATAATATAGCTTTGGTTTAAGTAAAAGATGTATATTTGCACCTCCAAAAAACATATCGTTTTGCGGAAAATTGATAATCACTCGGGGTGTAGCGTAGCCCGGTTATCGCGCCACGTTTGGGACGTGGAGGCCGCAGGTTCGAATCCTGCCACCCCGACAAAAAAGCTTCAGTTTTTACTGAAGCTTTTTTTATGACCTTTTTTGAACGGTTTCGGCGGTTTTTTTGCCAAAATCGACCAAAATTGTTACTTATTGATGTAAACGGTCTTGATGTTTACAAATTCTAATATTCCTTCTTTAGATAATTCTCTGCCATATCCTGAGGCTTTTGTTCCTCCGAAAGGTAATCTAGGATCCGATTTAACCATTTCGTTAATAAAAAGTGCACCATCCGGAATATCACTAATATTGTGATAAATGCTTTTAATGTCTTCGGTAAAAATCATTGTTCCGAGTCCAAATCGTGAGTTTTTTGCTAAATCTAAAGCTTCTTTTTTGTTTTTTGCTTTAATAATAGCTGCTACAGGTCCAAATGTTTCTTCATCAAAAATGGGCATATTTGGAGTCACTTCTGTGATAATTGTAGGTTGGTAAGCCGCACCTTTTCTTGTATTACCGTAATGTACTTTGGCGCCTTTTTCAAGCGATTTAGTAACTTGGTTTTCTAATTCTTCGGCTAAATCTTCTCTGGCCATTACACTAGTATAGGTGTCTTTTTGTTCTGGATCACCAATTTTTAGGGCTTTTACTTTGTCTGTAAACTGCTCTAAAAAGGTGTCATATATTTTCTCAGTAACTATAAAACGTTTTGCAGCAATACAACTTTGCCCATTATTTTGCATTCTAGCACTAACCATAGTGTCTATATACTTGTCTAAATTAGCATCGTCTAAAACCACACAGGCATTATTACCACCCAATTCTAGCACTGTTTTTTTAAGATTTTTAGCAGCTAGTACAGCAATACTTTTTCCTGCTTTTTCGCTTCCTGTTAGGGTAACTGCTTTTACAGTGTCATGTGCTATTACTGTTTCTATATCGTCATGGTTTACTAAAATAGTTTGGAAACAGCCTTTAGGATATCCCGCATCTATAAATAGTTTTTCCATTGCTAGTGCAGTTCCGGTTGTGTTGGACGCGTGTTTTAATAATCCGACGTTACCTGCTGTTAAAGTTGGTACTGCAAATCTAAAGACTTGCCAAAATGGATAATTCCAAGGCATTATAGATAGTATTGTACCTAAAGGATCGTAGCTTATAAAACTTTCATGCGCTTCTGTTTCAATAATTTGATCGGATAAAAATTTATCAGCATTGGTAATATAAAAGTCACATAATGTGGCACATTTCTTAATTTCTGCTATACTTTGCGAAATAGGTTTACCCATTTCGGCTGTCATTAATTGCGCATATTCTAGTGTATTAGTCTCTAAGAGATTAGCAACATTTTTTAGTAATTTAGTACGTTCAGGTATTTCGGTTTGACTCCAAGAATTAAAAGTAGATTGTGATAATTCTAAAATAGTTTCAATCTCTTTTTTGGTATGATAATCATAAGTTTCTAAAGTCTTACCAGTATAAGGGTTTTTGGTTGTTATTTGCTTTTTCATGATTTTGTTTTTGTTAAAATTATTAATTATCAATAATATTTAATGTTTTAGGATGGTATTTAACATAGATTTATCACTTTATTTAGATTTTTATTAAGAATAATTAAATCTATAAATTTTATCTTTGTGTAAGCTGATATTAGAACAATCAGTTGATTTATTAACCAAAAAAAAATTATACAATGAGTAAGAACACAAATACAGCATTAGGATTATTATTAGGTGGCGCAGTAGGAGCAGCATTAGGAATTTTATTTGCACCAGATAAAGGAAGTAAGACTAGACAAAAATTAAAAGAAGAGGCGGTTGCTACTAAAGATAAAATTGCAAATGAAGCATTGCATTTAAAAGATCAAGTAACGGACACGTTAACAAACAAAAAACACACGTTAGATGTGCAATTAGAAACTATAGTGTCTGATGCCAGTTATAAAGCGGATGACGTTATTACTACCTTAGAGAATAAATTAAAAGACTTAAAGGCTAAGAACAAAAAACTTCAAAAATAGTATGACTGTTTTTGAATCTATAAATGAATCTTCTAATGAGGCTGTAGATAAAGGTGAGACGTATTTAAAAAAGTCTCATGAATACTATAGGTTAAAGGTTTTTCAACAATTAACATCTTCTGTTAGTTTAGTTTTTAAGGCTTTTATTATTGGAAGCTTAGCGCTAATAGGTTTGATGTTTTTGGCTGTTGCTAGTGCTATTGCTATTGGTAATGAGTTGGATAGTCAACCTTTAGGATGTGTAATTGTCGGGTTTGTATTTTTGTTGAGTTCGGGACTATTGTATGCTTTTAGAAAGCATATCAACAATAAAGTAATACAGTCTATGGCTAAAACTTTTTTTAATTAATATGAATAATTATAAAACAGAAGAAGATATTGAACTTAGTCTGAAGCGTCTTAATTTGGAACGACAAATTGCTTTAGAAGAATTAAAATCCGTGAAAGGCGATTTTAAGGAATCCATACAACCAGCAAACTGGTTGCAGTCTGGGATAAAGTTATTTTCAAAATATGGTATGCTTATGTTAGTTAAAAAACTAATTAAGTAGCATACCGTTTATTATCATACAAAATTATACCCACTACAATGTTACGCTGGATAATTACACTTATTATATTATCGTTTATATCTGCAGTCTTAGGATTTGGAGATATAGTTGGTAATTTAGCTTTCTTAGCAAAGCTATTTTTCTTCATTTTTATTGGATTATTTATAACTTTAGTTTACAAAAAAGTTAGAGAATAATCTTCAAACCCTTATTACTACAAGTACTTTGGAAGGCAATAGTCAAAGGTTATCATTAAATAATAACTTTTAATAAGACTGTTGTAAGTTTCCTTATAAAAATTCTACTTTTGTAGTAGATAAAATGAAATTAATATGTCAGAGACAATAGAAAAAGTAAAATGCTTAATAATAGGTTCTGGTCCCGCAGGTTATACTGCCGCAATTTATGCAGCTAGAGCTAATATGAAACCGGTTTTATACCAAGGAACACAACCAGGTGGACAGTTAACAACGACAAATGAAGTTGAAAATTTCCCTGGATATCCTGATGGTATTACAGGTCCAGCTATGATGATGGAGTTACAAAAGCAAGCTGAGCGTTTTGAAACAGATGTTAGAAACGGTTGGATTACTAAAGTTGATTTTTCAGGCGACGTACATAAAGTATGGGTTAATGGAGAAAAGGAAATCCATTGTGATACAGTAATTATATCTACTGGAGCAAGTGCTAAATATTTAGGTTTAGAGTCTGAGCAAAAATACTTAAAACTAGGAGGTGGAGTTTCTGCTTGTGCGGTTTGTGATGGTTTTTTCTACAGAAAGCAAGAAGTTGTTATTGTTGGAGCAGGAGATAGTGCTTGTGAAGAAGCACATTACTTATCTAAATTATGTACTAAGGTTACAATGTTAGTAAGACGTGATGAGTTTAGAGCTTCTAAAATTATGTCTGAACGTGTTAAAAACACAGAAAACATTGAGATTTTATTCAATACGGAAACAGAAGAGGTTATTGGAGATGGACAAGTAGTTACAGGTGTTAAGGTACTTAACAACCAAACTAAAGCGTCACATTTAATACCTGCAACTGGATTTTTTGTTGCTATTGGACATAAACCAAATACAGATATTTTTAAAGGCTTCTTAGATTTAGACGAAACTGGTTACATTATAAATGCTAAACCAGGAACTTCTAAAACTAACATCGCTGGTGTTTTTGTAAGTGGAGATGCTGCAGATCACGTATACAGACAAGCAATTACTGCTGCTGGTACAGGATGTATGGCTGCATTAGATGCAGAACGTTATTTAGCTGCTAAAGATTCTACTTTTGAAGTAAGTACTTCTAATTACAATTAGAAAAATAACATATAAAATAAAAAAAAACCGAAGCATTTGCTTCGGTTTTTTTTATGTTTTAATATTTAAACTTAGTATTTCTTTTTCAATATCGCGTTGTCATCAAAATTATCAATTGTTATGGTTGGACTACCATAGATTTCGATAATTGAAGATCCAGAAGCATCAATGTTAAGCGCTTCCGTTGTTTGAATACTAGCTTGTGCTCTGTTTTCTGTAGTTATTTTTCCTGTTTTAGAGGTTAATTTTTCTCCGTGAAAATCTGAAGAGTTATCAGCATTCAATATTAAGTTACTAGTTTCTCCTTCAATTTTTGCATCAGCACTTTCTAGCATATCTACTATTATTTTTGGAGCATTAATTAACGCTTCAACTTTACTGTTACCATTTAGCTCTAATGTTGCAGCTTTTGCTGTAATATTAAGTTCAGCTTTAGCTTTATCGTTGTTTATTAATTTAAATAAATCACTTTCAATAGTTAAATATGCTTTGGCGTTATCAGATGTTGTTAGTGTTAGATCATCAAATTTTAAACTACTTGTAGAGCTAAGTTCTGCATCTTCTTTAAGCTCGATTGTATTTAAAGCATCGTTATAGTAAATAATAATTTCTAATTTTTTTTCTTGAAGTCTACCTGTTGTTTTAAGGCTTAGCGTATTTTCTTGAGAGATAACTTTTATATGTTCGTGTAGGTTGTCATCCGTTAATATATCTATTCTTGCAGAATCTCCTTTGACTAGTCTAACCTCAAATTTTTCGCTTAAAACCAAGCGTTCAAAATCATTAATACTGGTGGTTTCTGTCGTTAATACACGACTACCTTTTACTTTTTGCTTTTTTTGAGCAACAGCAAAAGTCGTAGAGAAAATTAAAAATATAAGAAGTATTTGTTTAGTCATTATCTATTATGTTTTGTTACATGCAAATATAAGCAAAAACCATCCCAAACTTTTTTGAAAGCTTGAAATGGCTGGTTTTTTTTGATTGATTTTTATTTCTTTTTTAAATAAAAATAGAAACGATTGTTGTTACTAGATACTCGATTAAGGTGATCATAACGGTTTGTTTTTTTGATTGATTATTGATTGACTAATTTGTAATATTATTTATTGTTTTTATGGTTTGTAATATTTATTCCATCTTCTTCATTAATAGTTACTTTTACGTTTTTAGTACTTGCTTTTGCGCCTTCATCATTAACTATAATATCTAAATTTTCGGTTTTAGCAACAATACCATCATTATTAACGACTAGTGTAGATTGGTTTTGGTTATTAGTGTTTGACTGATTATTACTGTTTATTTTGGTTTCATCCGTTTCTTCAGTGTCGCAGTCCAAACATTCTAATTTAGCACGTTTTACTAATAAAAAATGCTCTTCCATTCCGTTGTCTAAAATATCATTGTAATAATGTCTATTGTTTCGGTGATAGTTATATGTGCTTTCTTCTGCATATAAAACAGTTCCTTCTGGCAAGTATAAAGTTAGCTCAACTTCTTGATCTCTTGATATTTCGTTATTAGTAACCGTAAAGTAATTGTCTAAAATTAAGTTGTTGTCCACTAAAGTGTAATTATAACTTATGTTTTTAGCTCTGTTTTTTGCTTTGTTGATATTGCTACCTCTGGCAGATTTTTCTACTCTAAGTTTAGCAACACTATCCTTTGTAGATTTAACAATTAACCTAATCCCTTGAGAAAACACAACGTCATTACCATTGTCGTCGTTGGTATGCTGTAAACCATAATCTCTAATAAAACGTTCTGCAAACGTGTCATTATAATCCATGCTTACTACAAGCGTGTCATTAGTTTTAATGTTAGTTAACTGCTGTGTTTTAATATCTGACGCTTGCTCCTTATAGCTTAAGCCTTGCTTTGTACCTACAATTGCAATACCTATTACTGCTAATACCCATAATCCAATTAAGCTGTATTTAGCAGCGCTACCCATTGGCTTTAAGTTTTTTACTAATATTTTTAATCCTAAATAGATAAATAAAATAATAGGAATAACACTAACAATAAAAATTAAGACAGGTAACAACCAAAATAAACCATCCGTTCTGTCATAGGTTCTAACAAATTCTGAGGTAAAAAAGCTAAGATCAGTATCAAAAAAGGTGCCTATAATTAATCCTACAGTTAAAGCTATAATACCTGCAACACAAGATATAACTAGTACAATACCTATAAACTTAGAAAACACTTTAAATAAAGATGAAACTACGCCTCCTAAACTTCCAAAAAACGATTTACTATTAGATTTAATCTTGTTAGTATCTATTTTTTTTACGGTCTCTGATATATTATCTGAAGCTTGGTCAAACCCTTCTTTAAATTTGTCTGCATGTTTTTGAAAATCTATATTTTTTACATTTTCCGAAACACTATCAAACCCGTCTCTAATTTTTTTTTCGATGTTTGTAATGGTGACATCTTCTCCTGTCATGGTTAACTTATCCGCAGTAGAGGTTGCTTCTGGAATAAAAATCCATAGTATGATATATAAGAAAATACCTGTACCAGCTCCAAAAATAAGTAGTACCCAAATTAATCTAACCCAAACAACTTCAATATTAAAATAGTGTGCTAATCCAGAACAAACACCACCAACATAACTGTTTTCAGTATCTCTAAATAATTTTTTAGAGCCATTATTTTTAGATTTTGAACTAGAGCTTGTATAGCTTTTTTGAGTTGGTTCGTCTTCAAAAATGGCATCATCTACAAGATAGTCTTCTGGTTGTCCCATGATAGTAATAACATCATCAACCTCTTTGTTACTAATAACTTGACGGTCTGTTCTCATGCGTTCAGAAAACAATTCGGCAATTCTAATTTCTATATCTGCTATAATTTCAGAACGACCTTGAGAGTCAGTAAATGAACGTTTTATAGCCTCAAGATAGCGTTGTAATTTTAAGTATGCATCTTCATCTATATGAAAAAATATACCTGCTAAATTTATGTTGACTGTTTTATTCATTGTTAGTTGATTTAATTGATGTTACTATATTTACTGCATTTTGTAATTCGTTCCAGGTCGTGGTTAATTCCTTTAAAAATAGGTGGCCTGTTTCTGTTAAACCGTAATATTTACGTGGTGGTCCCGATGTAGATTCTTCCCAACGGTAGTTGAGTAATCCTGCGTTTTTAAGTCGTGTTAATAAAGGATATATTGTACCTTCTACTACTAGTAACTTAGCATCTTTTAGTGTCCCTAATATTTCTGCAACATAGGCGTCTTGATCTTTTAAGACAGATAAGATGCAGTATTCCAGAACACCTTTTCGCATTTGTGCTTTTGTGTTTTCTATTTTCATAAGTCTTTTCTAATGTTTTTTACAAGTCTTATGCAATTTGCATCACAGACATCAGTAATTGTTGATAATTTGGTTTGTGATGTGTATGTCATAATTCTGTAAGTGATTTCATAATTAACTGTTCGTTTTTTGATGATTTGATTGATTGATTGATTGATGATACTTGTTATTTTATAAATTCTATCGTAAATGGATAGTGGTAATCTTCTCCGTCTTTAGCTTTTAAACTTGCTTTTACTATTAGAATCAATTCTATTATAAATCCTATAACCGCCAATGCTCCTAAACTACCTCCAATGTAAAATAAGGGTGAAGGCTTAGTAATATTGATATTAATACTATCAAAAGCATTAAAATCCAATATATCTAAATGACTAAAGACACTAAAAGCAAAAAAAGGAACGCAGACAATACCAATTAGTAGTGCGTACAGTAATATGCTAAATTGAAAATTAATAGCTTGTTTACCGTGTGTATCAATAAAGTCAGATTTATCCTTATTAACAACCCATAAAACTATCGGAGCGATAATGTTTCCAAATGGAAATATAAATCTAGAAAACGTCGATAAATGAATAATTGTTGCTAAGTTTTTTTGATGATTGGTAACCATAATTTAAAAGTATATAATAGTTTCTTATGCAAATATATATCTTTAGAAAGGTATTATGCAATACAAAGTACTAAATATTAACATAATTTTAACATAGTGGATTCTCGATTATTTTCGATAATTTAGCTGAAAATAGATTTATAAATGAAGATATCACCTAGTAAACTCAATACTTTTACAATGCTTAAGTTACCATCTGCTTACTTCTGTGGCGTGCGTACAAAAGTGTTAAATGAAGAACAATGTATAACGACTGTAAAACACAGATGGATTAACCAAAATCCTTTTAAATCTATGTTTTGGGCAGTTCAGGGTATGGCTGCAGAGTTCTCTACAGGTGCCATGATGATTATGAAAATCAAAGACTCTGGTAAAAAAATATCTATGCTAGTCACTACAAACAATGCTACGTTTACAAAAAAGGCAACGGGTAGAATTACATTTGTTTGTAATGATGGTAAAAAAGTTGATGAGGCTTTAGCCGAAGCTATAAAAACAGGTAAAGGTCAAACACTTTGGATGCAGTCTGTTGGTACTAATGAAGATGGAGTAGTGGTTTCTACTTTTAATTTTGAGTGGTCAGTAAAAGTAAAAAGCTAGTTTTATTTGTAACAAATTTTATAAATACGCAACATATAAGAAATTAAACCCTTAACAATATGTATCAAAAAGAGCAACTATCAGGCAACAATTTAAATGCACACGACATCGATTATGAAATTTTTGGTGAAGAAATGCAATATGTAGAAATTGAGTTAGATCCAGATGAAGGTGTTATTGCTGAAGCCGGAAGTTTTATGATGATGGACGAAGGCATTAAAATGGAAACAATCTTTGGTGATGGTTCTCAAAACGATACTGGTTTTTTAGGAAAAGTCTTTGGTGCAGGTAAACGCTTGTTAACTGGAGAAAGTTTATTTATGACCGCTTTTTACAATACCCTTACCGGTAAACGTAAAGTTAGTTTTGCTTCTCCGTATCCAGGAAAAATTGTAGCCATAGATTTATTAGAATTTAAAGGAAAATTTATCTGTCAAAAAGATGCGTTTTTATGCGCAGCTAAAGGCGTAAGTGTAGGGATTGAATTTAGTAAAAAACTAGGGAGAGGATTATTTGGAGGTGAAGGCTTTATCATGCAAAAACTAGAAGGTGATGGTTTAACGTTTGTACATGCAGGTGGTACTTTGGCTAAAAAAGTACTGCAGCGTGGCGAAACACTTAGAGTTGATACAGGCTGTATTGTTGGATTTACACAGGATATAAATTATGACATCGAGTTTGTTGGCGGTATTAAAAATACGGTCTTTGGTGGCGAAGGTTTGTTTTTTGCCAAACTAGAAGGTCCAGGTGTTGTTTACATACAATCTTTGCCATTTAGTAGATTAGCAGGGCGTGTTTTACAAAGCGTACCAAGAGGTGGTAAAAGTAAAGGAGAAGGCAGTATCTTAGGAGGTTTAGGTGATTTGTTGGATGGTGATAATCGCTTCTAGTTAGAACGTTTTAACTTTATTTTAACTGTTAAAGTTTAGATGGTTACGGTTTTGAACAACATTTTTTTGCTACCTTTAATCGAAACTTATAAACGCTTTAGCCTATACTACAACACTACTTTAAATTTAACTAAATTAAAAATTAATTATGGCAAGAGCAATGTTTGAGTACACTAAAACTGTACTACAAAAAGTTAGTTTTGACACAACTTTATTTTGCAAAGAAGTGCAAAAAGCTATAGAACGATTACTACCATATGAGGTAGAGGAGCTTAAGCTTTATATCGAGTCTTTAGTAAGACAAAATCCTAAACTAGATCAGTGTTTAATATATTTAAACCCTTAATAAAATAATTGAAGAGCGACTTTTTAGTCGCTTTTTTTATGTGTTTACGCAAGTTTTTAGAGCCGTTTTCATCTAATTAATATAAATTTGCAAAAAAAAAAATATTTTTTTCTGAAAAAGCTGTTTACAATAGTATTGTTTTTATCTTTTGCTATACGACCTATGTATTACGTTGGTTATGTGGCCTATTTTCAGTTAAATATAGATTATATCATTAATACCTATTGTGTTAATAAGGAAAAGCCACAATTGGCTTGTAATGGTAAATGTCACTTGGCAAAACAACTACAGGTTCCGACTACTGATGATTCTAATAATACTGCAATAAGTAGTTTAGCAGAGTCATTTTTTCCGGTATTCTATAGTAATTATCAATATGTTACAGTAAATGATGCCTTGTTTCAATTAAAAAAAGAAATCCCTATAGTTTACAATCAAAGTTATTCTTTTGACTTTGAGTATTTTCATTTTAAACCTCCCATTGCATAATTTTTATTTTCGGCTTAAGCCATAATAGGCTTAATAACTTACGACTTAAAATTAAAAATTATACAAATGAAATTATTCAAATATACATTTGCACTATTGGCGTGCGCAGTAATTACAGCATGTTCCTCAGACGATGACGGCATTCAAGAAGACGATTTAACAGGACAATCAGGTACATTAACTTTAAAATATGATAACGGTGTAGGTGATCAAGATTTTATCTTTGGGACATCATACAGCAAGTCTGGTTCAGAATCTTTTTCACTAGAAAATTTGAAGTACATTATTAGTAATGTAAGATTTACAGACACAAACGGGACTGTTTTTGAATATCCAACAGAAGACAATGTATTTATTATCGACGAATTAGATGGTAATAATGCAGGCGAAATCTATGTTAGTTTAGATAATGTAGATGCAGCAGATTACGTATCGGTAACTTTTGGTATTGGTATTGATCAAGACAGATTTGCTTTAGGAGCAGAAGGTCAAGGAGACTTTTTAGATTTAGCAGATGCAGAAGGTATGATGTGGAGTTGGGCTTCTGGATATAAATTTATCCGATTAGATGGAACATACTCGTCTTCTACAATGACGGACCAACCGTTAAACGTACATATGGGAAGCGTTGGTACAGCTTTAGATAATTACAAAGAAGTAACATTAGATTTTCCTAATACGGTGTTTGTAAGAGCGGATAAAGCTCCAGAAGTACATATTAAGGCAGATATAGCAAAAGTATTTGATGGTGCAACTTCTGTAAATATTACAGATGGTTATGATCAAGTACATACAGATGCTAATGAGACACCAATAATCGCAACTAACATAGCTACAATGTTTGAAGTACACCATGTACACAACGATTAATTTAACTAATACACCATTATTAATCTAATGGTTTTTAATGGTGTATTAAATCTCATAATTATGAAAAAATTAAGCCTTATTATTTTAGGCTTGGTCTCATTTTTTTCTTGTTCTAAAAGTACAGAACAAGAAGATTATGTGCCCATACCTTTACAAATGGAATTACCTTCTAATTTTCCAGACATTACTTATAATTTGGATAATAATCCAATTACAGAAGCCGGTTTTGAGCTAGGAAAAAAGTTGTTTTACGAGGGTAAATTATCCTCTAATGGTGCTATTGCCTGTGCCTTTTGTCATGAGCAAGCATTTGCGTTTACACATCACGGACATACATTAAGCCATGGTGTTAATGGTGGTATTGGATTTAGAAACGCGCAACCCATTCAAAACTTAGCGTATCAAACCTCTTTTATGTGGGATGGATCAGCATCTCATTTAGATTTACAACCTATTATACCATTAACTAGCGAACTAGAAATGGGAGAAACCTTAAGTAATGTAATATCTAAACTACAAGCAGAAAGTTATTACCAAGAGCAATTTGATAAAGCATTTGATGATGGTGAGGTTAGTAGCGAAAATATGCTAAAAGCCTTGTCTCAGTTTATGCTAATAATGGTGTCTTCCAATTCTAAATACGATAAGTATGTTAGAAACGAAGACAATGTTACCTTAACAACTATAGAGCTTGACGGTTTAAATACCTTTCAGAATAAATGCGCAGGATGTCATGCATCCGACCTTTTTACAGATCAATCTTTTAGAAATAATGGATTACCTGTAAATCCGCAATTGGACGATAAAGGGCGTTATAATATTTTAGAAGACCCTAATGATTTATACAAGTTTAAAGTCCCAAGTTTACGTAACATAGAAGTTACCTATCCGTATATGCATGATGGGCGGTTTTCAACTTTAGAAGTCGTGCTAGATTTTTACGATGCTAACGCAGTAGATAATGGTAATGTGGATCCATTATTACTAAGACCTGACGGCAGTTACGGTATTACCTTAACAGATTACGAAAAGGAAAGTATAATAGCTTTCTTAAAAACATTAACCGATACTCAATTTCTAGAAGATGAACGTTTTGCAGAATATTAAATATATAATTATCGCAGTATTAATGGTTGGTTTCGCTAAAGCGGAAGCTCATAATCATGCAAACCCATGTACAAAACATGAACCCTTTAAGGTGTTATGCGACTTGTGTGGTTGCTCGACAAGTAGTGGTAGTTTTGGTTTTGGAACCTTAAGTAATGCTAATTTTGTAGGTGTACGTTATATCTATCAAAATTTTGAATCTAGAAACGGAATTTTCGAAAATTCGCCAATAAGTAAAGAAACATTTAATACGTATCAACTTTGGGTTCAGATTCCAATAAACGACTCGTTTTATGTTACAGGAAGTTTACCATATCAAGATCTAACACGAGATTTTAATGGCGTTACTGAAAATTTAAATGGGCTAGGAGATGCTAGCGTTATTGGTTGGTATAAACATGTTTTTTATAAAAAGAAATCTGATGATGTGGTTGATTTTAATAACACGAAAGAACCAACAGGTCATAGTCTGCAATTTGGACTAGGTATTAAATTGCCAACAGGACAATTTGAGCAACGCTTGGCAGATAATATTAATCCGGGTTTTCAGGTAGGAACAGGAAGTGTAGATGGTGTGTTTTCTTTAGGATATAACTACGGGAGTGACAAATTTGGAGTCAATACTTTACTAAGTTATTATTTAAAAGGAGAGAATAAAAACGAATATCAATTTGGGAATCAGTTTAGTTATGCAGTTAATTTTTTTACGGCTATACCTAAAGAAAAAATGAACATTATGCCTTTTGTTGGATTATCAGGAGATGTTTATGATAGTATTACACAATACGGTGAAACCTTAAGCGATACCGATGGAAACATCTTAAATGCTAGTTTGGGATCAGAATTAGCTATTGATAAATTTATTTTTGGAGCTAGTTACACGTTACCGGTTAGTCAAAAACTATTTGGTAATAATGTAAAGTCCAAACAACGTTTGTCTGTTTATGTTAATTTTGCACTTTAAGGCATAAAAAAAGCGATCATTAGGTCGCTTTTTTTTATTTTATAACTTGATTTTATTTTGAAATAGGGCTAATAATTTGCACATTCTGAAACGCAATAGCACCTCTGATTACACCAGAGATTACGTCTTGCATAGCTTCTATAATTTGCATTTTAAGCTCGCTTTTATGGTATATTAAACTAACTTCTCTTGCAGGAGAAGGTTCTGAGAAATAATGTAGATTCTTTTTGTCCTTTTCATTTAAATCCAAAGTATGTAAATATGGCATTAAAGTCATCCCTAAGCCTTCGTTAGATAGTTTGACTAAGGTTTCAATACTTCCGCTTTCTAATTGAAATTTATCGTCGTTATGGCTCTTAAATGCTTTACATAAGTTAATTACACCGTCTCTAAAACAATGCCCATCTTCTAACAATAGCATATCTTCAATCTCTAAATCCGAAGTTTCTAACGTTTTCTTATCTCGTAATCTATGATTCTGCGGGACGTAAGCTACAAATGGTTCAAAATATAAAACACGCTCTTTAATCGTGTCATTTTCTAAAGGTGTTGCAGCAATAGCCGCATCTAAATGCCCATCGTTTATGCGTGTAATAATTTCTTCTGTAGTTAACTCTTCAATTTTCAGTTTAACCTTAGGGTATTTTTTAACAAAGTTGTTTAAAAACATAGGTAATAAGGTTGGCATAACCGTTGGGATGATACCTAATTTAAATTCACCTCCAATAAACCCTTTTTCTTGATCAACAATATCTTGAATTCTATAAGACTCATTAACAATATTTCTAGCCTGAGTAACTATCTTTTTACCAACTTCAGTCAGTTCAATAGGTTTTTTACTTCTATCAAAAATTAAAACATCCAATTGGTCTTCTAATTTTTGAATTTGCATGCTTAAAGTGGGTTGTGTTACAAAACACTTTTGAGCAGCTTTAGTAAAATTTTGGTTTTCTGCGACAGCCAAAACATATGATAATTGTGTTATAGTCATGCTTATAGTTTAAGACTATAAAAATATAACATCTATCAATAAAACTTATATTTAAAAGGTATTATTTAATCGTAAATTTGAATAACAAATAAAACATAGGATTATGACATTAAATACTCTAGGATTAGATACAGAAAAAACAAAAGAATTAGCAGGGCAGTTAAATCAGTTATTGGCTAATTTTCAGATATATTACCAGAATTTAAGAGGTATCCATTGGAATATTAGAGGTAAAAACTTTTTTGATTTACATGTTAAGTTTGAAGAATTGTACACGGATGCAAATTTAAAAGTTGATTTAATTGCAGAGCGTGTTTTAACTTTAGGTGAAACACCATTACATACATTTGATGATTATATTAAGTCTGCAAAAGTACCTGTTGGACATAGTGTGTCTAAAGATGATGAGGCTGTAGCATTAATTGTAACGTCTTTAACAGAATTATTAAAATTAGAACGTAGCATTTTAAATGCAGCAGGAGATGCAAATGATGAAGGAACAAATTCTATGATTAGTGATTTTATCTCTGAGCAAGAAAAAACAATTTGGATGATGAACGCTTGGTTAGGAAAAAGCCTATAATTAGCGCAAATTATATAAATTTAAAGAGCAACTTAGGTTGCTCTTTTTTTATGCCTTATTTTATGTAATCTTAAGTATTACTTATAATTTGTAGGTTTGCTAAATCTAAAGTGTAAAGTAAAAAGTAATTAATGAAGACAAATGCTAATAAAACTAAAGTAATAAAAACACCGTGGCCAACTAAGGCTGCTATGGAGCAGGTATATGCTATGAAACTTTGGGGAGGTAATACGTCAGATTTTTACTCGGGAGATGGGTCGCATAATCCGGATTTAGTAAAACCATATATTACTATTTTAATAGATTTTTTAAAATCATTTAAATCGCCAATTGAAGTTTGTGATATGGGTTGTGGCGATTTTAATATTGGTAAAGCATTGGTTAATTACACCAGCAAATATGTTGCAGTAGATATTGTGTCTGACCTTATTGCGTTTAATAAAACTAATTTTAAAGCACCACACTTAGAATTTAAGTGTTTGGATGCTGCAGTGGACCAATTACCAGCTGCCGACTGTATAATATTAAGACAGGTGTTGCAACATTTGTCAAATACAGAAATATCGAATATTGTCCCTAAGTTAAAGGGGTTTAAATACGTTGTTTTAACAGAACATCTTCCAGAAGATGATTTTACGCCTAATAAAGATATTATTTCAGGTCAAGGTATTAGATTAAAAAAGAAAAGTGGTGTAGATCTTTTAGCTGCTCCGTTTAATTTACAAGTAAAAGCTAAAGAGCAAGTCCTATCAGTAAAAGTTACGGATGGTAAAGGTGTTATTGTAACTTCTATTTACACGCTTTAATGTGTTTTAATTAGAATTGCCTTAGGATATTATTCTATGTTTTCTGCTAATAGCGTTGCTATTTCGGGTAGTCGTTTAATTAAATCGTCTATAACTTTTGGGTTACTAATGTCTGTTCGGATTCCTGGTATTAAACTCAATGATGGATCATCAAAATCTGCACATCCCATGCTCCATTTAGGAAAAAGCTTGGTATCCGTAGGTTGGTCATCTATAATTGTAACATCGTCGTGTCTAGGATCTCTTTTTAATCGTTCTAATAAATCATCAAGAAATAAAGATTCACCTTCAATAACTTGCAAAAACAAACCTTCTTTATGTATTAAAACGCCACTAATACCATCCATTTCATTAAAAGCTCTGGAGTCGTGCAATAGGTCTAATAAATTACGTTTATTAAAATGTTTTGTAGCGTGACTGGTGTAAATAATTCGGCGATATTTCATAGGTTGGTTTGATTTGGTAATAGCTATCACTAAGTTAATAGAAATATTGACAATTTCAAACAAATTAGTAGTACAATTACAATCTATGTTGCAGAGGGTTAGTTGGTTTTGTTTTTTAGAGGTGCTAAAAGCATCTTTTTATAATTACATTAAACCACTATAAAGCGTTTGATAACTTATCTTTTTTGCGACACTTTTTATTTTAAAAAAGCATCCTTTAATTTGTAAGTAAAGTGTTATTTGTCTTCTAGTTTTTGGCTTAAATAAATACATGTAATTTGTTGTAATATAGAAACTTGACGATGTGTTTTTAAGTGTTTAATTTGAGAAATAATTTTAAAAGTGTTATATTAAAGTCCCTAACTTCATTTCTTTTTTATGACTAACTTAACCAAAACCCTACTTTTTCTAATTTTTTTCTATAGTATTTCCGGACGTTCTCAAAGTGAAGTACCTAATATAGGACCTGATTTAACGTCTTATACTGCTATTAATGAATCCCTGCCTAAAATATCAAAAGACTCAACAAACGCAGAGATAATTAAGCATGTGGAAGCTACTATTGCATGGATGACAGAAGAGCATTATAAGTCTAGTTATGCGCCAAGTTTAATTTATTCGGATACCGCACTTTACCTAGCAAAAAAAACAGATAGTACTAAATATCTTCATGATTTAAGAACCGTTATTGGTAACACAATGTTGCGTATAAAAGATACTGCTCGGGCCAAGGTCTTGTTTTTAAAATCTTTTGAAGAGGCTAAAGTATCTAATGACAGTACGGTGCTTTTAAGATTTATAAATAATTTGGCTAATGTTTATTATTTTACAGACTACAAGAAAAAAGCTGCTGATAAATATATTGAAAGTATTGGAATAGCAAAACGCTTAAAGGACACCACGCGTCTATTTGTAATACATCATAATGTCGCTAGAATTTATAATGAAATAGAAGATCCCGTTAATAGTAGTTTTTACATTAAAGAAACAGAGCGTTATTTAAATGATTTGGGTAATCCACCGCATTATTTATCAAGTCATATACATAATCAGGGCCAAATGTTACTATTATTAAACAAACCCGATGAAGCCATATTAAAGTTTAAAGAGACCATCAGAATTTGTGAAGGTACTGAGTTTGTTGACGCCTTGATTGAAGGTTACGAAGGTTATAGAAAGGCTTTAGAAGTCAAAAAGGATTATAAAGGAATTTATGAAGTGGATAAGCTTTTAAGTCTTTATGATGATAAGAAAGAAAAAGATGTCGAAAATAATATAATTGAAGCGGTTACTGCAGAATTAAATGTAGAGCGCTATAAAGAACAAATTAAATCTAAAGAGTTAGAAAAGCAATTATTAGAGCAAAAGGCAGAGCAAAAAAATGGATTGCTTTTTATTGTCTTTTTAATTATTTTCTTATTGCTTATTATTTTGGTAATAAGTTATTTATCAAGCGAGAAAAGGCAGGCTTTAGTAAAAGATTTAAAATTAAAAAACAGCCAATATCTTGTGGCTAAAGAAGAAAGTGAATACTTAGCTAAATCTAAAGAAAAGTTTTTTGCAACTATTAGTCATGAGTTAAGAACACCTTTGTATGGTGTGGTTGGTATAAGTTCTATTTTACTAGAAGATAAAGCACTTAATGATCATAAAGAAGATTTGAAGACACTTAAGTTTTCGGCTAATTACTTATTGGCATTGATTAATGATTTGCTTCAGTTTAATAAAATTGAAAATAAATTTTTCACAAAAGAAGAATCTACTTTCAATTTAAAAGATCAAATAAGCATCATTGTCTCTTCATTTGAATATATCCGTTTGCAACATAATAACGAGATTAATATTCAGGTTAGCGAAGAAGTCCCTCCTCTATTAAAAGGTAATTTAATAAGACTGTCACAAGTATTAATGAATTTGGTAGGTAATGCTTGTAAATTTACAGAACGCGGCGTTATTGACGTTATTGTTAATGCTAAGGCTAAAACAGATACTGTTGTTGAGGTCGAGTTTATTATTAAAGATACAGGTCCAGGGATTGAAGCGTCTAAACTGAGTTCTATTTTTGATGAATTTTCACAAGTTAATGCCATACCAAATTCTTACCAAGGAACAGGACTAGGATTGCCTATTGTTAAAAAATTATTAGAACAAGCTGGAAGTGAAATAGTAGTAGAAAGTGACTTAGGAAAAGGCTGTACTTTTAAATTTACATTGCCTCTTAAAATAGAAGTAGCACAAGAGCAAGAAATGATAGCGCCTATAATTGATCTCAAACTATTAAATAACAAACGAATTCTTATTGTGGAAGACAATCGTATTAATCAGATTGTCACTAAAAAAATACTTAAGATTAGTAATGTACAATGTGATATTGCCGAAAACGGAGATGAAGCAATAGCTAAAGTAAAGGAGAATACTTACGATTTAATTTTAATGGATATTAATATGCCAGTAAAAAACGGAATAGATGCCACAAGAGAAATACGTCTTTTTAATAAGACAGTTCCAATTATAGCGCTTACAGCGGTTGAGATAGAGGAGGAGCGTGTGCTTGTTTTTGAATCTGGTATGAATGATATTATTGTTAAGCCATACGATTTAGATTATTTTAAACGGACCATTATTAAAAATATTTTGAGTACGAGTAATTCAACTCAGAAAAAGACTGCTTAATTTTTAATTAGCATTTAGAACTTAAAATGTAACGTTTAAAATAGAAAAAGCCACTGTAAAGTGGCTTTCTCTATTTTAGTTTTTTAGTCTGTTAGAATCTAATATTAAACTCTAGGTCTTCTGTGTTTATTTCAAATTTAGATTCTGAAAATTGAGGCGGTCCATAACTCATAGGATTGTTTGACATTCCGTAGTTTTCTGTTGGCATCCCATTGTCAAAATCCATACGGTTATTGGTGTTTTCGTCATGTAATACCATAATAGCATACGTACCAGGAGTTACATTTTTAAACGTAATTGAGACTTGATTATTTTCAATTTTACTATTAATATTCTGTAGACCTTGTCCTTTCATCCATGTGTCTGCAGTATGTAATGCAACCATAACTTGTCCCGTATTGTTTTTTACATTCTTTACGGTTATGGTTATATTTTTACCTTCGGTTACCACTGTTTTTGTTTGTCCAAAAGCAAAAGTGATGCTTAATACAAATAAAAAAAGAGTTGATACTAACTTGTTGCTAATTGGATTTGATGTCGTTAAAGTCTTCATAATGTGATGTTTTTATTGGTTAACACTCCAAAAATGAAATAAATACAGTTAGTATTCAAAAACAAATTACCCAATTGTTATTTTTAGTTGCCCAATTGTAATTTTAATGCATTGGAATAATTTCTACACGTCTGTTTTTTTGCTTTCCAGCTTTTGTATTGGTTTTATCAATTGGAAATTCTTCACCAAAGCCAGCGGTCTTCAGTTTAGTTTCAGCAACACCTTTCGCAACTAAATAAGCTCTAACAACATTGGCACGTTCCAAAGATAATTTTAAGTTAGTTTGCTTTGAAGAGGTGTTATCTGTATGTCCTGAAATTTCGTAGGATTTAATATCTGATTGCTTTATAAATTTAGCAACATTGTCTAATATTTTTTGACTTTTAGCATCAATTTCGGCCTTACTCAATTCAAAATAAATTAAAACAGGTTTTTTAGATATGACTGCTTTGGTTTGCTCAGGTTTTTCCTCTGGACAACCATTATTGTTTTTAGAGCCTTTAATTTGCGGACATTTATCTAAAGTGTCAATAATACCATCCTTGTCAGTATCTGGTATTGGACACCCTCTGTTAGATTTTTCTCCTACTAGGTTTGGACAATTATCATATAAATCAGGAACGCCATCCTTGTCACTATCAGGGCAACCATTAAGTGTACCTGGTGTATCAGGGCAATTATCTTCTCTATCATGAATGCCATCTTTATCAGTATCTGGACAACCATTAAAATCGGCCAATCCAAAGATATTAGGACATTCATCTTCCTTATTTACAATTCCATCGTTGTCATTATCAGAGCCACCAAATTTAAAAATTATACCAACAGAGTGTTGGTAGTGTTGTAAACCGTAGTCCTCAAAAGCATGTTTATAAATACTTTGTCCTGTTAATCCAAAATTATAGGTTAACCATACATTAATTCCAACGCCTGCATTTAAAGTTCCTGCTCCAACAGTATCAAGCCAAGTATATCCACCTCCTAAAACTAGATATGGTGTTAAGACAAAACTATTTGCTAAGTTATATTTAAACAAACCGTCTAAAGCTATTAGAGAGAATTTTTCGTCAATATTTACATAGTTTTGTTTAATTCCGCTAAGCGAAATTGTGGATTCAAAAGATAGTCTCCCTTTTAAATGCCTAGCAAGGCCTATTTTAAATCCGGCAGGATCCCAATTCCATGTTTTATAACGACCTAAATCTCCTGGAAGTGATCTGGTTGGATTATTAATAGCATTGGTACTTAAACTTGCGGTCCAAGGAGAATATACATCCTGCGCTTGTATAGTTTGAGATAGGCACGATAAGGTAATGACAGTTAGTAGTAAAACTAATCGTTTCATTTTTTTAGAATATTTAATTAATAGCATAGCCAATATAGGTTAAAAATATATAATTAGAAAAAGAAATGGGTAATGTGTTTGCTTTGGAGGTTTAAGTATAGCAAGCTTTTTTGTATTTGAAGTATACAAATATCAAATAGGATTAAAAGTTTACATTATGTTAGTTTTGTCTTTTAAAAAGCTAATTTTGCTTTTTATTAAAAGAGTATGTTTTATATAATAGACATTTTAGGAACCATAGCATTTGCTATTTCAGGAGTATTGGTAGCGCTTAACAAGCGTATGGATGCTTTTGGAATTTTAATTATTGCATTTGTTACAGCAGTAGGAGGTGGTACTTTGCGTGATATTTTAATTGGCGAAACTCCAGTAAGTTGGATGAAGGATATGACGTTTATTTACGTTGTTATTTTGTCTACTATTTTTGCTGTTGCGTTTAGATCAAAAATTGATTATTTGCGTAAATCTTTACTATTGTTTGATACCATTGGTATTGGACTATATACTGTTGTTGGGGTTGAAAAAGGAATTTCTGCAGGTTTACATCCTATTATCTGTGTCTTTTTAGGAACAATGTCAGCATGTTTTGGAGGTGTTATTAGAGATATTTTGTGTAACGAAATCCCTGTAATATTTAGAAAAGAGGTGTATGCTACTGCCTGTATTTTAGGAGGAGCCACTTATTTTTTAATTATAAAACTACCTTTAGCTTCAGACTTTGTATTTATTATTGCAGGAGCTGTAGTGATCACCGTAAGGTTAATTGCTGTAAAATTTAAAGTTAGTTTACCTAATTTATATAAGGACTAAAATTAATTTTTATTTCGTATTCTGTTGGTCTGAAATTATAAAAAACGTCTTAAAATATGATTTACCAGCTTAAAGTTATTTGGTTTGATAACAAGAGGATACGGCATTATTACTTTTTGTTTTTAGGCGCTATCTTTTTAGATTTTTCAGTAGTTTAAAACCATTTTTATTTTTGGGTTTTTACTGTATTTGCAATTTTTATTAGTTTACTCAGGTTTTTGTTTTCCATAAAAACCAACCAATAGTTTTCCGAATATAAAATACAAACATAGGACCGTTAATCCGCCCATAAAAATACCATTATTGAGCAATGCATCAAACCCATAGTTAAAATAAAAAATTAAACAACAGGCTATTAACTGCAATATGGCATACGCAATGTTTCCTTTTGGGCTGTATCCAAATAAGCCTAGAAAGTGTGCTTTGGTAAGTCCAAAAACAAGATGTGGCATGGCATTAACTAAAAGTGCGCCAATAATAAAATCTATAAAATTCATGTGTATTATATTATATAAAAAAACAAAAGTTTCAACACTCTAGAAAAGTATCTAGAAGCATCAAAACTTTTGTTATTTAATGGTCATTAGTTTTAGTTTTCTGTTGGCACAGGAAACCCTCTATCTCTTAATAAAGCTTCAATCTTAGCATCACGTCCTCTAAATTTTCTAAACGCTTCAGCAGGATCCATACTGTTTCTTGGAGCAAATAAATACTTGACTAATTTGTCAGCCACTTCTTTATCATAAAAACCACCTGGAGCATCTTTAAATGCTTCTGATGCATCACTAGTTAAGACATCTGCCCACATGTAACCATAATATGCTGTTGCATAACCTTCGCCAGAAAAAACATGACCAAAATGCGGTGTTCTGTGACGCATTGGTAATTCTTTAGGCATCTTTAATTCAGCTAACGTTTCACGTTCAAATTTATCAATATCAATATTTTCAGGATCAGCAAGGTGTAATTTCATGTCCATTAATGCAGATGCTAAATATTCGGTAGTACCAAAACCTTGATTAAAAGTTGAGGCTTTTTTAATTTTAGCAACTAAACTAGCTGGAATTGGTTCTCCTGTTTTATTATGTACTAAAAATTGATTAATCACTTCGTCTGTAGATAACCAACGTTCTAACAACTGACTTTGAAACTCTGTGTAATCTCTAACACCTCCATTTAAGGTTGGGTATTTTACATTAGAAGAGAAGAAGTGAAGTGCATGTCCAAACTCATGAAAAAATGTTTGCGCATCATCCCAAGAAATTAATACTGCTTCTCCTGGAGCTGCTTTTACAAAGTTAGAATTGTTAGAGGCTAAGACTGTTTTTGGTCCGTCAAGTGTAGTATGACTTCTATAAGTTGTTGCCCATGCACCAGAACGTTTTCCAGGTCTAGCAAAAGGATCTAAATACCATAAACCAATTGCTTTTCCAGAATCTAAATCTGTTACTTCCCAAACCTTTACATCTTCATGAAACACTGGTACTTTACCTTCTGCAACAGGTGTAAATTTATAGTTGAATAAACGACCAGCAGTATAAAATAAAGCTTCCGTTAATTTATCTAGTTGTAAGTATTGTTTAACCTCATCACTATCTAAGTTATACTTTTTTTGTCTTACTTTTTCTGCGTAGTAACGGTAGTCCCATGCTTCAATATCTGATTTTTGTCCCGATGCATCTGCAACCGTTTGCATATCTGCAACCTCTTCTTTTACTCTCGCAATAGCAGCAGGCCAAACAGCAAGCATTAATTGCATAGCATTTTCTGGTGTTTTAGCCATACGGTCTTGTAAACGCCATTCGGCAAAGTTTTTATAACCTAATAACTCAACACGCTCTCTTCTTAGTTTTAGAATTTCCGCGATAAGCGTATTATTATCAAATTCATCTCCGTTATCTCCTCTAGAGTAATAGTTTGTCCAAACTTGCTTACGTAATTCGCGATTTGTGCTATACGTTAAAAACGGATCCATTGAAGATCTAGTGTTGGTAATGGCATATTGACCATCTTTACCATTATCTGTTGCTATTTTTGCTGCAGACTTAATAAATCCTTCACTTAGACCGTCTAATTGGTCTTTTGTTAAATAGGTAATATAGTTTTCTTCGTCATGTAAAACATTGTCTCCAAACTTATTGTAAAGTGACGATAGCTCTTTATTAATTTCCGCATAACGCTTTTTCTTAACGTCATCTAATTCGGCACCATTCATTTCAAAACGCTTGTAAGTCAATTCTAAAACACGCTGTTGGTCAGCTTCTAACGGTGTTTTTTGTGACGCATCATAAACCGATTTAATACGCTTAAATAACGCTTCGTTTTGATTAATTTTTGACGTGTATTCAGATAATTTAGGTGCTAGTTTACCTTGTACTTCTCTAAATTCGGGACTACTCATATTACTACCAAAAATCCCGTAGTAGGTAAATACATTGTCTAAACCACTACCAGCACGTTCCATTGCTTCGATAGTGTTTTTAAAAGTAGGTGCAGCTGTATTATTAGCAATGGCTTCAATATCTTTTAAGCCTTGTTCCATTCCAGCAATAACAGCAGGTTCTATTTGTTCGACTTTCATTTTGTCAAACGCAGGAATACCGCCATAAGGTCCCGTATAGTCTTGAAGTAATAAATTGTCGCTCATAGTTTCAGAGGATTCAGTAGTATCAGTATCTTTCTTGCAACTTGTACTAAACAATATAATAGAACAAGTTAGGATAGAGAAAACAGTGTTTTTTTTCATATAAAATGGATAATTTAATTTCAGTTTAAAAATACTTAAAAGTCAGCAGCTATTCTATAATTTCTACTTTTTTAATATATATGTTACGTAATGGCCAATCTGCTTTATCAATATCAACAGCGTTTATTTTGTCTACAACATCCATCCCTTTTATAACTTCTCCAAATACCGTAAAGTCGCCATCTAAATGAAAGGCGTTTTGTTGTGTTATAAAAAACTCATAAGGCGAGGCTAATTTATAAGGATTTTCAATATCGCTACTCGGCATAGATATTACACCTCTTTTATGCGTGTAACCGCGGTTGGTATCTGTTGGTAAAAGGTATCTTCCAATTTTACCACGTCTGGAAGCTACTTGTAAATCGTCTGTATTACCTCCTTGAATGATAAAGTTTTTTACCACACGATGAAACTGGGTATTATCAAAAGCATGCTGTTTAGTTAGAAATATAAAATTGGCACGATGGAATTTAGTTTTGTCGTACAATAATATGTCAATATCACCCATAGAAGTAGAGATGCGTACTTTGTTTTCTGGGTTTTTAGGCTCGTAATCCAAGAAAAAATCCATAACGTTATCCTTATCTAAATAAGGAAATTCGCGTTGCGGAGTTGTATCTTTTTCTACTACTTTGACCTCTGTTTTAGGAGTGTTTGATTTTGTTTTAGATTTGGATTGTTTATCTTCACAATTAAGAAACAAAAAACAAAAACCAACCAATAATAATACGCGCATTTTTAAAATGAATTTTAATGAATTTATCATAGCGTTACCAAAAATAAAAAATATCCCCTTGCCAGCCGAAGCTTCTCAGCTTAAAATGGTACCACCTTACAGACAAGAGTTGGTTAAAAAGCAAGGCGATAATATAAAAAATGCAAGGCAAAGTGCTGTTTTAGCGTTGTTTTACCCTGATTTGGAAGCGCAAACTAAACTGATTTTAATTTTAAGAAAAACCTATAAAGGGGTTCACTCAGGGCAAGTAGGATTTCCGGGAGGTAAAGTAGAAGAGGAAGATCGTGATTTAATGCACACCGCTTTGCGCGAAACGCATGAAGAGGTTGGGGTACATCCAGAGCTAGTCACGGTGTATAAAAAAATGACACAAGTATACATTCCTCCAAGCAATTTTTATGTGCAACCTTATATTGGAGCAGCCACTAAGACACCGACTTTTATCAAACAAGAGACAGAAGTGGAGGATTTATTAGAGGTTTATCTCTCTGATTTGTTAAGTGATAGTAATCTAACCTCTAAAAAAGTTAAAACTAGTTACGGTACTGATGTTGAGGTGCCTGCGTTTTATTTAGGGACACATTTAGTTTGGGGTGCAACAGCAATGATGCTAAGCGAAGTCAAAGACTTGTTAAAAGCTACCCTATAAGTTAAAGGTTTTTCTATATTTGTTATTACTAAATGTAAAAAAAACTATGGGTTTATTTAAAAAAAATCCCTTTGGACATATTCTTTTTGTGAAAAAATGGTTAATCAGAATCTTAGGTCTGTTTACACACAGACGCTTTAGAGGTTTTAACGATTTGCAAATCGAAGGATCAGACGTTATAAAAAACTTACCAGATACTAACGTACTTTTTATATCTAATCATCAAACGTACTTTGCAGATGTAATTGCAATGTTTCATGTATTTAATGCATCCTTAAAAGGGAGAGATGATAATATTAAAAATGTGGGGTATTTATGGAATCCAAAGCTAAACATGTATTATGTGGCAGCTAAAGAAACCATGAAATCAGGTCTGCTACCAAAAATATTTGCTTACACAGGATCTATTAGTATAGAGCGTACTTGGCGTAGTCAAGGTAAAGATATAAACAGGCAAGTAAAAATGTCTGATATTTCTGCCATTAAAAAAGCTTTGGATGACGGTTGGGTAGTTACATTCCCGCAAGGGACCACAACACCATTTAAGCCAATCCGTAAAGGGACAGCGCATATAATAAAACGTTATAAGCCAATAGTAGTACCAATAGTAATTGATGGTTTTAGACGTAGTTTTGATAAAAAGGGATTACGAATTAAAAAGAAAAACGTTTATCAATCTTTCGAGATTAAAGAACCTTTAAAAATTGATTACGAAAAAGATACTATTGCAGACATCGTAGAGCAAATAGAATATGCAATAGAGCAACACCCGTCGTTCTTAAAAGTAATACCTCAAAAGGAGTTATTGGCACAAGAAGAGCTTAATAAAAAACGTGAGTTTTTAACTTAATAGCCACTATTCTTCAATAAAAGCATACAACCATAAAAAAGCCTCAAAGTAAATTTACTTTGAGGCTTTTTTAATTCTAATACTATTTAAAGATTAAACTTCAATCTTCTTTAATTCTTTGTAGTTTCTATTTAATCGCTTTAAAAGGATACCGTAAAGTAACTTGTAAAACAGCCATATAACAGCTACAAAAACGATAGTAACTAACATAAACATTCCAATCATTGCTATATATTGCTTGTTAGTAAAATGATCAATTTTTTCAGCTAATAAAGGGTCATGACTACTAGTGTATATAAACGCTAAGATCATTGATACGGATGCCAAAACTAAATTATAAAGCACATAGTATTTAATGATTTTTCTAGTTTTTAATATGTTTTGCATCAATTTTTTTGCATTGTCTGTAACAGAAATTGATTTGTGCGATCGGTATAATAAATACACAAAAAGTAATATAATGGCATAAGACAAAAGGCTTAAAATTATAAACATATTACTAGTATACATTTCTTCATGTTTGGCTCTGTAAGCATCAGACATCAAAAAAGGCATTGTATTTATGGCGACCCAAAACACCAGTTCTGCAATACTTATATAAAATAACGTCTTTACAATGCTAGACGATTTTTTTAATAGCATTGGATATAGTTGGGCAGTCGATTTTCTTTCAAATTTATCGTCACTCTTAACCCAGTCTTTTTTTAATAATTCTAATTCATCCATAGGTTACGGATTTAAAATGGTTCTTAATTTGGTTTTCACTCTGTTCATCTTCACTCTAGCATTAACCTCAGTAATACCCATTGTTTCACTTATCTCTCTATAATTTTTGTCCTCCAGATACAAAAAGACTAAAGCCTTTTCAATATCATTTAATTGGTGGACAGCGTTGTATAATAATTTTAATTGGTCCTCCTCAGTGCTATCATATTCCTCTGCACTAATCTTAAACTGTACTGTGTCAAATTGCTGAGTGTTGATAGTACGTTTAGACTTTCTGTATAATGTAATGGCGGTATTTAAGCCCACACGATACATCCAAGTGCTAAATTTACTATCCCCTCTAAACTTCGGGAAAGCCTTCCATAGCTGGATGGTTATTTCCTGAAATAAATCGTTGTGCGCATCATAGTTATTGGTATAAAGTCTACAAACTTTATGTACAATATTCTGGTGCTGCTCTAACAATTCAACAAAATTTTGTTCTAATGGTTTACTCAATGGTTATTTGGTTAGTTTAACTATTAGTAGTTAAAATTATAAAGACGTTACACAAATTTAGAATTATTTTTTTGGACGTTACCACAAGGGTCGCGTTTTCCGTTAAAATCTTTTTTTGCCATAAGTGGCAGCAAAAAAAGGATACCACTACAACCGCTAACGCGTGTGCTCAGGTTGTCTTAGTGCAGCCCATCCGTAAAAATCAACACTTCGGGATTTAATAATTTAAAACCCTTAGTCCTCCGTGCATCTTTGCAGAGTCAAACAATCAAAAACCATTTTTTATTATGAAACTTGCACTAACCCTATTAACATTAATTATCAGTACGCTAGGACTATCTCAAAACACAATCTCAGGTACCGTAACAGACACCAATAACCAACCCGTTTTAGGAGCAAATGTATATCTAGATGGGACGTATGATGGCGCAAGTACACTAGCCGATGGTAGTTTTAGTTTTACAACAACAGCCACAGGGCAACAACGTCTGGTTACGTCTTTCGTGTCTTTTGAGACCTTAACAATAGTCAAAACAGTAACAGCTTTAAAAAACATAAAAATAGTCTTAAAAGAAGACGTAAACACTTTGGACGCAGTCGTTATATCAGCCGGGACTTTTGCAGCAGGAGATAATAGTAAAGTATCGGTATTAAAACCCTTGGATGTAGTTACTACAGCAAGTGCTTTAGGCGATTTTGTAGGCGCATTACAAACCTTACCAGGGACCACAACAGTATCCGAGGATGGGCGCTTGTTTGTACGTGGAGGAGAAGCAGAAGAAACACAAATATTTATTGACGGGATGCGTGTATTTACGCCTTATGCTCCAACCACAAATAACATTCCAACGCGTGGTCGCTACTCGCCATTTTTATTTGACGGAATTACCTTTTCAACAGGTGGTTATAGTGCCGAGTATGGGCAAGCCTTATCTAGTGTTTTAGAGCTTAATACCATAAATCAACCTGATCAAGAGAAAACAGATATTGGTATTATGAGTGTTGGAGCAAGTTTAGGGAATACTCAAATTTGGGGTAAAAATAGTTTAAGTGTCAATGCATCATATATTAATTTGTCACCATATTTAGAACTCTTTGAAGATCGTAATGATTGGAAAAAGCCTTTCCAAACCGTTTCTGGCGAAGCTGTTTTTAGACATAAAACAGACAATGGAATCTTAAAATTATACTCCGCTTTTGATACCTCAGACTTTAGCTTAGTTCAGGAAGACATTAATTTAGAAGATGGATTATCCTTTGCTTTAAATAATAAAAACTTCTATTTTAATGGGTCTTATAAAGAAGTTTTAAATAGCGATTGGACCATTTCTGGAGGTTTAAGTTATACCTACGCCAAAGGAAAGGTTAGTATAATTGATAGTAAAATAAATACTACAGAAAACTCTATACATGCTAAGCTAAAACTAAAATACCGAATCAGTAATCGTTTTAAATTAAATTTTGGAGCAGAACAATTTGCTACTAAATTCAACGAAAACTACAACGATCAAGTTATAGATAATGTTAATTATGGGTATAATAATAATCTAACAGCAGCCTTTACAGAAGCGGATATTTTCTTTTCTAAAAAACTAGCTTTAAAAGCAGGGTTTCGTGCAGAGTATAGTCAGTTATTTGATAAAGTAACAGTATCTCCAAGAGCATCATTAGCTTATAAAATAGGTAGTAAAAGCCAATTATCATTAGCTTATGGTAATTTTTTCCAACAACCTAACAGTGCTATTTTAAAGTTTGATCAAAATTTAGAAGCACAACAAGCCCAACATTATATTTTAAATTATCAGTTTAATTCCGATGGTAAAATTTTTAGAGCAGAAACCTATTATAAAAAATATAGCGATTTAGTTAAATATGATTCAGATTTTACCAATTTTGAAACTGATTTTGATAATTCAGGAAGTGGTTATGCAAAAGGAATAGATTTGTTTTTTAGAGATAATAAAAGCATCAATAATATTGATTATTGGGTCAGCTATTCATTTTTGGATACAGTACGTAATTATAAAAATTACACGACCTCAGCACAACCTAATTTTGCTAACACACATAACTTATCCGTTGTTGGTAAATATTGGATAGATAGCTGGAAAAGCCAAGTAGGTTTAAGTTATAATTTTGCTTCGGGTAGAACTTACACAGATCCTAATCAAACGGGTTTTTTAAATCAAAAAACTAAATCTTATAATAGCTTAAGTGTTAATTGGGCATACTTATTAAGTCCCCAAAAAATCTTATATTTTTCAGTTAACAATGCCTTAGGATTTAAAAATATTAATGGCTATCAGTATGCTAACACAGCAGATTTAAATGGGCAGTTTAATAGGCGAGCATTACGTCCGGCAGCGGATCAGTTTTTCTTCGTAGGTTTCTTTTGGACGATTAGTGAGAAGGGAACAGACAATCAATTAGATAATCTTTAAAAGTTTGGTTTTTAAAGTAAAAGCCATCTAGGGTAGGAAATAAAGGTGCATAATGGTTATATTAGTAAATAACTAACTTTAAATTTTCACTGCTATGAAAAATTATGTTTTAAATGCCTTTATTATCTTATCCCTAATTAGTGTTGTGTCGTGTAATAATGACGACGATACTGCGGACAATCCTGAAGAAGTCAACCAAGTCATCGGGGATTGGCAAATGTACCGATCAGAAAGCTTAGAATCTACTTTAGACGAATGGACCGGGACAGAATGGACGCTTGTTGACAGATGGTTTAAAAGTGTTTTTGAAGACTCAGAAATATTAATAACCTTTAATTCCGATGGGACTTTTACGGAGTTTTATGCAACTGTAGAAACAGCAACTGGAACCTGGGAGAAAATAGAAGACGGACGTTATCTTTACAATTATACAGTAGATGCCGACAATACAAATGATGCTTTTGTGGGGACTAGATTTATAACGGTGTATTGTGATAACACATACTCAGTAACCAAAGAGAATGACGATAGAAGCATTTCTTATTACAGAACAAAAAGCACTACAGAATGCAGTAGTATGATTACATATAATGTTGAATAAACGCAACGTTTTAAATAGTATTAATTAATAGTAAGCAGAGATAAAACTCAGTTTGCTATTTTTTTTGTTTTTGATGTAATCAAGAGTAATCACACCACGTCAGTTTTAGTAATTCGACGTAGGAGAAGTGTATCAAGAACCGTTACTGTTTAAATAACTTCTCGATATAATTTGCTCGTACCTCACAAACCACTCGAAGTGACGATGCGTGCGTATAATGTGATAAGGTTTCTGTTTAAGCGTGAGTAAACGAATTACGTCAGTTCGAGTGCTTCGACGTAGGAGAAGTGTATCAAGAACCGTTACTGTTTGAATAACTTCTCGATACAATTTGCTCGTACCTCACAAACCACTCGAAGTGACGATACGTGCGTATAATGTGATAAGGTTTCTGTTTAAGTGCGAGTAAATACGCAACGTTAGTTCCAGTACTTCGACGTAGGAGAAGTGTATCGAGAACCGTTACTGTTTGAATAACTTCTCGATACAATTTGCTCGTGCCTCACAAACCACTCGAAGTGACGATGCTTGCGTATAATGTGATAAGGTTTCTGTTTAAGTGCGAGTAAATACGCAACGTTAGTTCCAGTACTTCGACGTAGGAGAAGTGTATCGAGAACCGTTAAAACAAAGGTAAAGACTCAAATTGAGCAATTAAAAACAACTTACCGCATGCTCTAGCATCAGATAACGCGTCGTGATGTTTTAGTGCAATATTATGCACTTTACAACACGCGTCTAATTTAGCTGGTTTGTAGCCTTTATTACGATATAGTTTTAATGTACACTCCCAACGATGTTCCATAATCAAATCAGAATGTGGAATGTTATAATCTGTCATCGTTTTTTGTAAAACAGTACGGTCAAAAGACTCATTGTGCGCAACGGTTGTGATTCCCGAAATCCGTTTTTTTATTTCAGGGTATACCGCTTTAAAATTTGGTGCAAATCGTGTGTCATCCTCAGTAATTCCATGGACTTGTATGTTGTGAAAATTATAATCGTTGTTTGGTGGTTGTATCAACGCATGAAACTCGTCCACAATAACCCCGTCTTTAAACGTCACAATTCCTACCGAACAAATATGATGGCTTTTTGCAGTTTCAAAATCTATTGCAGCGAATGTTGATGACATGATTTAGGTTTTGCGTAAAGTTAAAGTATATAATTTAAATTATTTACTCAATGCTTTTAAAATACGTTCTTCGTTAATTACAATATCTCTAAATAAAACATGTGGGAATTCTTTATGTTTTGAAGTTTTGAAAAAATCGAAAATATTAGATAGTGTGGAAGCAGTTATTAATGATAGGTTCATTTCAGTGTCCATTTCACAATCTGATACAAAATCATCACTAAATTCAGGAGCTACTAATAATATTTTTACAATACGTAATTGATTTTTAAGGGCAAGGTTTTGATAAGATTTAAGCTGTCTAGAAACTGCACTAAATTTATTGTAACCTCTTTCTTTACTAGTTTTGCACTCTACAATAATTATTTCTTCATTACCTAAATTTAAAAGAATATCAATCATATCCTTTTTAGTGTTTAAGCTGTTTTTAAAAGCTTCATCAATATTAAATCCTAAACTAGTGAAAATAGTTTTTGTTAATTCTTCAAACTTAATTCCTAATTCACTTTCCTTTATGGTTATTCCATTTTCTTTTAATAAATTAAGATTTCTATAAGCTACATTTTCATAGTTCTCTAAATATAAATTTTCAACGTCTTTATAGTGTTCTAAGATATTTAGTATATCGTCTCCTCTTTGTTTAACACCATTGTCTTTAATAAAAATTGTTAGATTTTCTTTAGTGATTAGATCTAAAATATCTCTAGGCTTAATGTTGTAATCTAGCAAGAAGTCAGCTTTTAAAACATAGTCATCTTGCAGTTCAAACTGATCTTTGATTTGTTTATTTAATTTTGGTAATGATTGATTTAACTCTGTAAGTAACTTATCAAAACCATCTAAGGATATTCCAACTTTCTCATCGCGTTCTACAGTTTCAAAGTATTCAATCAAACTATTTATTTTTTCGTCTAACGTACTCCCTTTTAAAGTATTTATGTTGAGACCTTTTTCACACAATTCATTAAGTGTTTTTTTCTTTTCGGTTAGTGTAATTCCAGGCTTATAAATCCCCTCTAAAAGAAGACTAGAAAATGACACACCTTCTTTTATTATTTCTTCAATTTTTTGAGAATAATTTAGTTTTCTGTCTATATTATGCTCTCTACAAATTTGATTAACAATAGGTTCTCTGAGTAGTTTTAATGTTCTTCTATAAAATTTTTCTCCGACTTCTTTTTCTCTAATGAAACGTAACATTCGAACCATTTCATCAGCAACGTAAATTGTGTTTTCTTTATTAGAAAAGAAGATTACTCCAATGTTTTTTAATCCTTTTATTACTTCTTGAATATCAAGTTTTTGTATTGGAAGGATAGAATAGTTGATTAATTTTACTTCTTCCTGAGAAAGACCAAGTTGTTTTGATAAAGTTAGTATTATAGATAATTCATCGGACGATACTTTAGCTTCTCTATTATTTGAAATATCATTATTGAAAGCAGTGTGTAAACAAGATTTATAAATTTTGTAATCTCTTTTACGTAATGCACTTAATTCTGATTTGTCATCTTCAAATGCGGAATTAATTCCTTTAATTCTTGTTTTTAATTGTTTTATTTCACTTTCATATAATCTCGAAAACCAATCTTGTTTCATTATGCAATTACCATCACGGATAATTATATCAATTAAAATGTCTAATTGAGATGTGATTTCCTGAAATTCACATTTAATATGTTCTTGAAATTCAGTTTCTGTAAGTGCGAAGATTTTAGAGATATTTTGGTTGTCAACAGATTTTAATCCTTTATCACTTGAACTTAAGATTTTATTAATCTCTTTTATGTTTTTAGGGTTTTTTGATATGATTGTATCAATTATTTTAATAAATGAGTTCTTTTCAATAGAACCCATTCTATCCAATATATTTTCTAATTTCATAAATTTATTTTATCAAGGTTTGTAGCTCTTAATGATAATTCAAAGCAAAGCCTTTTTCACCAAAAAAGATTACGGTTTTCCGTAATCTGTTAAACTTTATTTAATGACATAAATCTACAACTATGATTAAATAAATAAAATAAATAAAATACGTAGAACTACGTAAATTTAAAGCGTTTACAATTCAGCCTAAAAAAATAACAGTTGGGTCATGCTTTTTTTTAATAAGCCGGTTTGTTCAGCATCTTTGTAGTGTAATTAATAACTCTATAATCATGTATAAATTAACTTTTACTATTGTGTTTTTTATAACGTCAATGTTACAAGCACAAACCACGTATAAATCAGGAATGAACAAAGCTTTTGAGCTTTGGGAACAAGGTCAAATAACAGAAGCTTCTAATTTATTTGAGCGCATTGCAACTGCAGAAACCGATAATTGGTTGCCTTCATATTATGCTGCGCAAGTATTAATCTTGGACGGATTTTCTAAATTAAAAGAGAAAGATGTTTTAGATGCTCAGTTAAAAAAAGCACAAGGTTTTGTGGATAATGCGACTGCCAAGTCTAAAGATAATCCCGAAATATTGGTTTTACAAGCTATGCTGCACATGGTTTATGTAGTTAGTGATGGTGCAACTTATGGGATGACATTATCTGGTAAAATAAATGCTTTATATAGCCAAGCAGCACAATTAGCGCCTGATAATCCTAGAGTTATGTTAAGTAAAGCAGAATGGGATATGGGGACCGCAAAGTATTTTGGGAAAGATACTAAGCCATTTTGTGAGCAAATAGAAAAATCTCTGCAACTTTTTGCTAACTTTAAACCAGAAACAGCATTTGATCCAAATTGGGGACAAGAGCGTGCAGAACAATTAACTAAAGCTTGTAAATAATAGCTATAGTGCGTGTTTTAAAAGTAATAACTATGAATAAAATTTTAAAAAATATTGTTTTAACCTTTGTAATTGGGTGCTTAGTTTTTGTTGTTGGACAATACATGTCTAATGGATTTAGCTACGATTCGGTTGGGCAATTTATAGAGGATTTTATATTCTATCAGTTATATGCTTTTGTTTTAGGGTTTTCTAATATGACGTTTTTTGGTTTTATGGAACGTATCAATTGGAAACCTGGAGCGTATATTAAAAGAATCCTTCTAGGTATTGTTGGTTCTACGGTAATTACACTTTTAGGCTTGTTTTTATTAAGAGCTTTTACATCTATTGTTTACGTAGGTAACTCGTTTAAATTTTTTATTGCTAACGAGTCATGGAGTGGTTACTCCTTTGGGCTATGGATAACGTTGACCATAGTATCTGTGTTTCATGTGGTTTATTTTTATAACAGATTTCAGAAAAATAAATTAAAAGAACAAAAAGTTATTGCTGGTACGGCAAGCGCAAAATTTGATGCTTTAAAAAACCAATTGGATCCTCATTTTTTATTTAATAGCTTAAATGTATTAACTAGTTTAATTGAAGAAAATCCAGAAAGCGCACAAAAATTTACGACTAGTTTATCTAAAGTTTATCGTTATGTTTTAGAACAGAAAAATAAAGAATTAGTTACAGTAGATGAAGAGTTAAAATTCGCAAAAACATATATGTCTTTACTTAAAATGAGATTTGAAGACAGCATCATCTTTGATATTCCAGAACAGGCTTTAGACCCAGAAAGTAAAGTGGTGCCATTAGCGTTACAGTTGTTATTAGAAAATGCTGTAAAGCATAATATTGTTACTAGTGGCAAACCGTTACATATTAAGATTTATGAAACCGAACAAAATCTAGTTGTAGAAAACAATCTGCAACCTAAACAAATTGTAAAAAAGAGTAGTGGTGTTGGCTTAGAAAATATCAAACAACGCTACCAATTATTAACTAATAAGCGTGTCAGTATTAATCAGAATAGCACTAGTTTTTTAGTGTCAATACCAATGCTTAGTAAAGAAATTTCGATAATGAAACAAATACCACAAAAACAGTTAGACGACTCTTACGTTAGAGCCCGTAAACATGTAGAAGAATTAAAAGAGTTTTACTATAACCTGATATCGTACTGTATTGTTATTCCGTTTTTAATTTTTATTAATTATAAAACAAGTTGGGACTATAAATGGTTTTTCTTTCCAATGTTTGGTTGGGCGGTAGGCTTATCTTTTCACGCTTATAAAGTGTTTGTAAATGATGGTATGCTTGGTAAATCATGGGAAGACAAGAAGATTAGAAAGTTTATGGAAGAGGATAATCAACAACGTTATAATTAAATTAGCGCATTATGAAAAATGACATTGATACATATCTGGAAGACAATCAGCAGTCTAGATTTGAAAAAGAAGAAGCGTATTTAAGAGCTAAGAAAAAAGTGGATAAAATTGTCGGTTTTTATTGGCACTTTGCAATCTATATTGTCGTTAATGTTTTTTTAATTGTAATGATTTATTCTAAGTCAGGAGAACCGTTTTGGAGTTTTGCTGTCTGGTCTACTCCTTTATTTTGGGGAATAGGCGTTGGGTTTCATTTTTTAGGCGTTTTTGGTACGGATTACCTCTTTGGAAAAGACTGGGAACAGCGTAAAATTGAAAGATACATGAATAAAGAAAAGGACAATAGACGTTGGGAGTAGGCGATTAGAAGAAGTTTAAAAGGCAAAAGGCAAAAGGCAAAAGGCTAAAGTTGTGAGGGATAAGTTGAAAATTAATTAGAACTAGCGATAGCCTATTAGTCTTAATTTTTTTATCGAAACCTATCTAGAATAATAGAGTAAAATAATATAACAAACCAACCAAATTATAGTACTAATGAAAGTCATAATTATAGAAGATGAAAAACCATCTGCAAGACGTTTAAAACGGATGTTAGAAGCAATTGATATTACTGCGGAAACAATGTTGCATTCGGTAGAAGAATCTATCCAATGGTTTAATAATAACCCACATCCAGATGTTATCTTTTTAGACATTCAGCTTAGTGATGGTTTGTCTTTTGAGATTTTTGATCAGGTTGAGGTTAAATCGGCTATTATATTTACAACCGCTTATGACGAATATGCTTTGCAAGCTTTTAAACTAAATAGTATCGATTATTTATTAAAACCTATCGATGATGAAGATTTGGAAACAGCTGTTGCTAAATACAAAACTAGGCTTCCGCAGAAAACTAATATTGCCTTAGATTTTGAGGATATTAAAAAGTTATTGATTAATCCAATTGATCGGGTTTATAAAAAACGCTTTTCGGTTAAAGTAGGGCAACATTTAAAATTAGTAAATATTGATGATGTAGAGTGCTTTTACAGCGAAAACAAAGGGACTTATCTATATACTACGGAAGGGCGAAATTATTTATTAGACACCACATTAGAGGCTTTGGAAAATGAATTGGAACCAGATACCTTTTTTAGAATCAATCGTAAATTCTTTATTAATATAAATGCTATTAAAGACATTATAAGCTACACTAACTCGCGTTTACAAATAAAGCTTAACAATTATAATGAAGATGAGGTTATTGTGGCTAGAGAGCGTGTAAAGGATTTTAAAGAGTGGTTAGAGTAATGTTTACTCTTCTTCGTCTTCAATTCTGTTGTCATCAAAAGCACTTGGTAATAATTTAGGTATAAATTTAACTACTAATGGTAATAGTAAAGCACCACCGGGTAGTAAAAATATAGCCAAACTTGGTACCGATTTAAAGATGTCAAGTAACTGTTCCTGAACTTTTCTTTGTTCTTCTTTACTTAAATCTCTAACAGTCGATTTTGATAATAAAATAACCAGTTCTTTACTTTCTAATAACTCCTTTGTTAAGCGTTTACTGTTACGTTTAATCAGTTTAAATACCATGTTAGTAGAGTTATCGTAAAATGTTTTCACAATATTTTTAGAGCCTAATAACGGTACTTTTTGTCTGTACGTTTTATAAAATTCTTCAATGGTTTTTGAAGCTTCGTCTGTCTGATGTTGTGTTAGATTAAGGTTTTCGCCTAAAGTATTTAAAAATACAACTTCTTCGTTATCCAATGTTGCATCCGTCCAAGTAGCCATAGCTGCTAGGTCTAAGCAATAGCGCGAAAATAAATTGCTATCCACATTTTTAATAGCTTCGTTATATAATAACACAGTATCACGCTGGTAGCGTAATGATTGCTCAAACAGATTAATTAAACTTTTATCGTATTCAGATTTTTCTTTTTTACTATTTAAAGTATTCAAAACAATACTTTCTATTATAGCTTCGTAGCGCTGTATATAGTCTTCACTTATTGCGCCTGTTTTTAAATACTGTCTAAACGCTAAAACATCTACAAAAAGTAAGGCGTTGGTTATAAAATAGTTAAAACTTTTATCAATAAGGTTGTCGTCTATTTGTATACGCTTATTAATAATGTTCTCGGTTTGATCTTTTACGTCTTTAGACGCTATTATAGATTGTAAAAAAGAGACTCTTTTTTTATTAATAGTGTTGTAAAAATTAACAACTTCTGTATAAAAATCTTGACTAGTATTATGGTTAGTGTAGGCAATAAGTAAAGCAATTACTAAATTTATTTTACAAATTTCGTCTGCTTCAAAATCATCATTTTTAATCCAGTTATTTACAATCGTTACGTTGCTTCCGTATATAAAACCACAGTCTCTAAAATGTCTGTAATACACTTCTAAGTCATTGTCTTTAAAGAGTTTTTCGGGTTTTAGCTCTTTAATTAATTTTTTAATCCAGCCTGAAGCAGATGGGTTCATTGTTGTTTGTAATTATAAGGTCAAAGATACTTTTTTAAAATTATTTTTCACATTTTTTCAAAAAAACTAAACTTTTATAAAACCGCTATTGTAAAAGTTACGTAAGTGTCTTCGAGAACCAAAAATATAAATTAACAAAAATCTCAAAAACATTATGAAAAATTTCAAATTTATTTTAGGAGTAGGTGTATTTGCAGCAGCAAGTTTCTTCTTCTTATCAGCAGATCACATTGATGCTCCAGCAGTACAAGGTGGTACAAGTGACATTACAGACTTTTACGCTTTTCAGGGTGAAGACACAAACAATTTAGTATTTGTAGCAAACGTGCAAGGGTTATTAAGTCCTACCGCATCAGCTAGTGCTAGTTTTGACGAAAACGTCATGATCGAGTTTAACATTGACAATACAGGAGACAATGTTGAAGATTTAGTAATCCAAGCTATACCAAGAGATGGTAAAATGTACTTTTTTGGACCAGTGGCTCCAGGTACAACAGGATTAAGTAGTACAATTTTGACTAATGCAACGCAAACTGTAGTAGATATTACTGCTTATGGTGAAACTGCAATGACTGAGTCAAGTAATGGTATTACTGCTTTTGCAGGACCAAGAGATGATCCTTTTTTCTTTGATTTTAACCAATATTCTGCAATTATTGGTGGTACTGCTACAGCATTTAACAATCCTGGAACAGACACTTTTGCTGGTAGTAATGTAATGTCTATAGTAATTGAAGTACCAAAAGCAATGATTGGTGGATCTGGAACAATAAATACTTGGGTAGAATCTAAGTCTAAATAATAACAAACTTTTTAAAACTTACAAATTATGAAAAATTTCAAAAATATATTTACCGTACTTCTAGTAACATTGGTAACGTTTAACTGTTCAGACGATGATGATGCAACAGGAATAGTTACACCAACAGGACCAGATTTTGCGGGTACTTATACACAACAAGACCAAATGGGTAGACCGGCTGTAAATACAGTATTTGTGTCTTCAGGATCTAAAGATATGTTTAACACAACAGTACCAACTGCTCAAAGTGGTGCTTTTCAAGCCATGTTTGAAACTAACTTAACAGCATTAAGTCCAGCTTTTGCAAATGCAGGAGACGCTAATGCTTTAGGACAAGATGCTGCTACTTTTACAGGATTGTTAGCTACAGATGTGCTTAATGTGTCTTTAGACGGAACAACTACTTTTTATGACGGTACAAATGTTTTAACAGGGCGTACTTTGGCTGATGATGTTATTACTGTAGAGTTATTATTGATTTTTGGTGGAGAAGATTTTACCGAAAACCCTACACTATCTAATGATAATGTAGATGCAAATGATAAAGCATTTTTAACATCTTTCCCTTATTTAGCGTCTCCTTGGTAGACCAAATTTTAACCTAGAGTACTTTTAACATACTCTAGGTTTTTATTATTTCCATTTCCCAAAACAGCAAACAACAAACAACAAAACATTATGAACACAAAACTATACATGCTACTACTTGTTATAATCACAGCAACTAGTTGTTCAGAAAACACTAAAAACATTACTAATCCAGAAGATTATAACCAGTTTTTATCTTTAAAAACAAATACTGAAACGGTCAATGCAACTTCAGAATATGATTTTTGGTCCAATAAGCTGGAGATAGCACCAAACCAAATTTCTTATTTATCTCAAATAGCAGGTGCAGAATCTAGGTTATTTAAATCTACAGGATCTATCAGTCATCTTAAAAATGCTGAACATGCATTAGTAACTTTAAACGAAAAAACACAATATAAAACTGCCGGATACTTAAGGGCTTTGGCTCGTAATTATATTTCTCAACATAAATTTAAATCAGCTTTAGTACTACTAAATAAAGCAGAAGAAAATGGTCAAAACCTTGATGGTACTCAAAAAATGCTTTTTGATGTGCATATGGAATTAGGGAACTATGATCTAGCTAAAAACTATCTAGAAACGGTTAAGGATTTAAACAATTTTGGTTATTTAATTAGATTGTCTAAATGGAGTGATCATAATGGCGATTTAGATTCGGCAATAAAATATTTAGAAAAAGCAACAGCTAAAGCAGAGTCTTCTAAACTAGATAATTTAAAAGAATGGTCTTATACTAATCTTGCCGATTTTTATGGACACGATGGACAAATACAACAATCTTATAATCATTATTTAAAAGCATTAGCTCTAAACCCAAACGATGCTTATGCTAAAAAAGGAATTGCTTGGATTGTTTATTCTCATGAAAAAAATCCAACAGAAGCTAATCGTATTTTGGATGCCATTACACAATTACATAATGCACCAGATTATTTGTTGTTTAAGGCTGAAATTGCAGAATTTCAGAATAAAGAGTTAATTAAAAACAATTATTTAAAGTCTTATTTTTTAGCAATTGAAGATCGTGATTATGGCGATATGTATAATGTGTATTCTTCAAAAATATTAGCAGAAAGTAAAAGCGAAAAAGCAATTGCCTTGGCTAAAATAGAAGTAGAAAATAGACCAACACCGCTATCTTATGATTTATTAGCATGGAGTTATTTTAATAATGATAATCCTACCGAAGCTTTAAAAATAGCAGAACAATACGTTGCGGGCAAAACATTTGAACCAGAAGTGCAGTACCATTTAGCAAAAATTTATAAGGCTAATGGTAAGCTAAAAGAAGTAGCAATATTAAAAGAAGATTTGTTAGACACTGGGTATGAATTGGGACCTTTAACTTTTAAAAATGTCAATAATTTATAATATTTGCGCCCATGAAAAACACACTTCTTTTAATAGTTTTAGGAGGTTTTATTTTTTCCGCTAAAGCTCAGACCATTAAGGGGATTGTTCTAAGTGATAATCAACCTTTAGAGAATGCTTATGTATATAATCAAAACTCAAAACAACATGCGCACACTAACCAATTAGGACAGTTTGTAATTAATGAAACTAAAGTTGGAGACAGTTTATTTATTGGGTTACTAGGGTATCAAAAGCAAAACATCTTGTTAACAAAAGGGCTTTTAAATTCGTCATTAATTATTAATTTGGAAACGAAAGCTTTTTTATTAGACGAGTTGGTTTTAACAGAGCCGGTTAATGTTATTAATAGCATGGTTAAGATTGATTTGGCGACGAGTCCGATAAATTCGTCTCAAGAAATTTTAAGAAAAGTACCTGGTTTAATTATTGGTCAACACGCTGGTGGAGGTAAAGCTGAGCAACTGTTTTTAAGAGGTTTTGACGTAGACCATGGTACTGATGTTGGTCTATCTGTAGACGGTATGCCTGTAAATATGGTGTCTCATGCACATGGTCAAGGGTATAGTGATTTACACTTTTTAATACCAGAAACAATTAATACAATTAGTTTTGGAAAAGGACCTTATTATGCTAATCATGGCGATTTTAATACTGCTGGATTTGTAGATTTTAAGACCAAAGACAAGTTAGATGATAATTTAATTAGTTTTTCTGCGGGTCAGTTTAATTCACTTAGAACTTTAGGTATGTTTAATCTTTTGGATAAAAACAATTCTCAAAATGCCTATGTTGCTGTAGAATATATTGAAACGGACGGTCCTTTTAAGTCACCACAAAATTTTGATAGATTAAACCTTATTGGTAAGTATAATGCCTTTATAAACTCTAATTCTAAAGTCGCGTTAACGTTAAGTCATTTTACCAGTCAATGGGATGCATCAGGGCAAATTCCGCAGCGTTTAGTAGATAACGGAACGCTTTCTAATTTTGGAGCGGTAGATGATACGGAAGGAGGAGAAACTAGTCGTACAAATTTTAATATTCAGCATAGTACTATTTTAGATAATGATGTTGAAATGCAAACCAATACGTTTTATTCTAATTATAAGTTTCAGTTGTATTCAAATTTCACCTTTTTCTTGGACGACCCAATAAATGGAGATCAAATTAAGCAAAAGGAAAACCGAAATATTTTTGGATTTAATACACAGTTCAAAAAAAACATAGATTATAATACGTTTGATGTTAGTTATACTTCAGGAGTTGGTTTACGATATGATGATGTCAATGATATCGAATTGTCACATACTTTAAATAGAAAAACAACTTTAGAAAATATACAATTAGGAGATGTTAATCAGCGTAATTTATATGGGTTTTTTAATGCCGAAATTGATTTAGGAAAAGTAAAAATTACACCTGCGGTACGTTTGGAGTATATCAAGTTTCAGTACCAAGACCAATTAAGTGATACGTATAGTAATCTGACACAAAGTGAAGTTGCTGTATTACCAAAATTAAGTATTCAATATAATCAGAATAATAATTTACAATGGTTTTTAAAATCAGGAATTGGATTTCACTCAAACGACTCTAGAGTGGTTTTAAATCAAAATATAGATAATGCTTTACCAAAAGCATATGGCGTCGATTTTGGTAACATTTGGAAACCATCAAGTAAAGTTGTTTTAAATACGGCATTATGGTATTTATTTTCTGAAGAAGAATTTGTGTACGTTGGTGATGCCGGAATTATTGAGCCTAGCGGAAAATCTGAGCGTTATGGATTGGACTTAGGGATAAGATATCAGTTGTCAGACAACATATTTTTTAATACAGATGCAACGTTAACAAAAGCAAGAAGTTTAGAAGAAACGGATGGTAACGATTATATACCATTAGCTCCAGATTTTACTTTAGTAGGAGGGATGTCTTTTAAGGATATTAATAATTTTTCAGGAGGAATAAATTACAGGTATGTGGATGACAGACCTGCAAACGAGGATAATTCGGTTCAAGCCGAAGGTTATTTTGTAACCGATTTAAACCTGAACTATGCTTTTAATACCCAATGGAAATTAGGCGTAAGTATTGAAAATGTTTTTGATACTGATTGGAAGGAAACTCAGTTTTTAACGGAGTCAAGATTACAAAATGAAGCCCAGGCTGTAGAAGAAATACATTTTACACCAGGAACACCATTTTATTTTAAAACGACATTAAGTTATTCGTTTTAAAAACAATAAAACCTTACTCATAAAATTCACGTAAGTATAGTGCAATCAATTTAGGGAAATAATTAATTGCACAACTAACAAATATAATGTTTGATTCTATGAAAAAGTAAGGTTGGTTTTTGTTAGTTTGTTTTGAAAGTGTTTGATAATTTAAATTATCAAACACTTTCTTGTTTCTAATCCTTTGGTAGTGTTTTTATAAGTTGAATGTACTCCAATAAAAAAGACACCCAATGTGGTGTCTATTTTATTACTATTTAAAATTAGGATTTGTTATAATGACGCTAATACTCCTAATGTGTATAGTTGTTCCATTGTTGGTGTCGGACTTCCGCCAGTAGGCTCTAACGTTATACCAAAGGCTTGAGATTTATTAGCGTTTTTAAGCTTAAAAATCTTGTTGTCATCCTGTATAAAGTCGTTTATTGTACCTAAACTAGTAGGTGTTAACGGGTTTAATGTTAACGACCATACTTGGTACTCTTTACCTTCAGGTGGTTCCGGTAAACCTTTTAAATCTAAATAGACTGTATCATCTTTTTTATCCCAATATACGTTAGCATAAGCTCCTGGAGCTGCTGCTTGACCTTCTAGAGGGATGTTAATAATACTTTTGTCTCTAATTATATTTAGTAAGTTTTTAGTTTCGGCTAAATCTGTTTTAGAAGTTTCCATCTGGATTTCTAAAAAGTCTTTTTCCGTCGTAACCGTTTGTATTTGATTTTCTAAAGTAGATTTCATATTAATAGTCCAAATTAATCCACCTGCTAATACTACAGCAGCTGCCCAACCTGAATAATTTATCCATTTAGTTTTAGATCTATTTAAGCTAATAACTTTACCAGAAGTACTATTATTATTATTTAATCGCCCTTTAATAGTATTAAACGAGATATCTTTTTTAGGGGAGACGCTTGCTGTTAGTTTTACTATGGCTGCCTCAATCTCTAAAACTTCTTTTAATACTTCAGGGTGTTTTAACATTAGGTCATACACTTCTTTACTCTCTGTTTCAGAAAGCTGACCTGCAACGTATAGTTCTAGTATACCTGAGTTTATGTAGTCGTTAATGTTCATATTATAATACGGATTCTCTTAATTCTTTAATGCAATTTCTATTTCTAGTCTTTATCGTACCAATAGGCATATTCAATTCTTCTGAAGCTTCTTTTTGTGTAAAGCCTTTAAAGTATAATAGCTCTATAACTTCGATACATTTTTTTGCTAATTTGTCTACAAATTTCTTTATTCCAATAGCATCAGTACTACTGTCTAAATTATCTTGAGACTCTATTATATCTACGAAAAAATCGGAGTTAAGGTTTTTACTTGCATTTTTAAACGCTTTAGATCTTGTTTTGTCTATCGCCGCATTTCTAGCAATATTAATTAACCAAGTAAAAAAACGTCCTTTTTTAACGTCGTAGCTATCTGATTTGTGCCAAGCTTTTATAAAAACGTCTTGCATAAGTTCTTCAGCAATAGTGTTATCTCTAACAATATTGTAAATAACGCCATGCATGCTATCGCTATACATATTGTATAGTTTCTCGAATGCTTTTTCGTCCTTATTTTTAAATTGTATTACTAAATTGTCTAAATCCATATACGAATTAATGTGACTTCTAAGATATGATTTAATGGCATAAAAAAATCGCTTAAAAGCGATTTTTTTATAATAATATGGTAGGGTAATTATTCTATAATTCCACCACAGCTTACACGTCCACCAGCTGCACCAGTTGGTTGCGTTGTGTAGTCATCTGTGCCTGCATGTACAATAATTGCTCTTCCTACAATGTCTTTGTTTTTGTCTCCACATCCAATACACCACTCATCAGTAGATAGCATAATTGTTGCATGTCCATTAGCATCTGCTTCCATGTTTCCAATATCTCCTTTATGGTAACCTTCAGGGCTTCCCCATTTTCCGTGAGGTGCTCCAGTTGGGTTCCAATGTCCTCCTGTAGATTTTCCGTCATCTGAAGAACAATCTGCTGTTTGATGAATATGGATTGCATGCATACCTGGCTCTAATCCACTTAACATTGCAGTAAATTTAATTTTTCCGCCTTCTTCTGTAAAAACAGCATTTCCAGTTGCAGTACTTCCGCTTTTAGATTCTAATTTTAATTTGATTTTTTTAGCAGTTTCTGCTACTGTTTTTTCGGTTTCAGGTTGTGTTTTGTCCTTTTTACAGCTTATAAATACGCCAAAGGTTAACACTAATAGTAGTAATGATATTTTTTTCATTGTATGATTTTTTTATTTGATTTGTTTAAAGTTAAGCAGATAATTATGCTTTTGCAAATTACAAACAATTAATCTAAAGTAAAGGTTTTAATTTCATCTATTGCTTTAGTCATATTTATCTTAATAATGGACTGGTAATAAGGTTTAAAGGTCTCATCAAAAAAGCTATTTGTTTTATCAAGTGCTGCTTTTAAATCGGTTTTAGCATGTTGTAGCAACGTATGTTCTGTACTTGTTAGTCCAGATTGTCTTGTTGCTGTGTACCAAGAAGCGCCTCCTAATCTGTTATTAACACTTACATCTAAGGTTTTTGTAATTCCTTGTCGCTTATCTTGTTTTCCAACATAGATATCTAAAAGCGTATCTATCTCTTTAATAATGTCTTTAGAGGCTTTTATTTGGTCTTTATACTTGTCTTTATCTAATGCTGTTAATTCTGTTTTATACTTTTCAGCTAAGGTTTTATTTTTAGCTAATTGCTTTGTGGCATCCGCAGCAATTTGTCGCATGTTTTGTATTTCTTTTAAAGCTGCATAAACGTCGTCCGTGTTTTTTGCAGAGACCTCTAATCTAGGGTCTGAAGCTACCGTGATCATCGTTTCAGAAGATTGATCGCCATATTCTAAAACAGCTTTGTATGTTCCGGGTTTTACATCAACACCACCAGATTCTCTTTTTTGTTTTCTAATGGTTCTTGAAGGTCTATCGCCTCCTTTTTCGTCCATGTACCAAGTCCATTTGTGTAGGCCTTTTTCCTCAGGAACTTTACGTTTTAAGGTTCTAATTAATTTGTCTCCGTTGTATAGTTTAAGTGAAATAGAATCCCACTTGATAGCGTTTTTACTGTCTTCTATTTCAGCTTCAGCGTTATCATCATCTGTATCTTTTTTATCTTCTTTTAAAGCTTTTACCGGATTAACTAAATACGTGAATTGTGCACCACGACCTCTGTTTTCTCCATGAAACATGGCGTCTGCACCAAATCGACTTCCTGTAGGCTGCTGGTAAGCAGCTTGATAAGCAGTAGGAGGTGAGAATAGTTGAATTTTATTAGCAATTACCTGCTTGCTTTTTGCAATAGCACGCAATGGTCTAATATCATCCAATACCCAAGCAGCACGTCCAAAAGTACCAATTACTAAATCGTGTTCTCTTGGATGGATTACTAAATCTTTTACAGATACCGTAGGGAAACCTGAAGTCCATTTAGTCCATTTATCTCCAGCATCAACAGATATGTATAACCCATCATCAGTCCCTAAAAACATTAAGTTTGGCTCTACTAAATCTTCAACAATAGATAAGGTGTAACTTTTAACATCATTTTCATCTACGATACGTTCCCAGGTCTTTCCGTAGTTTTTAGTACGGTAAGCATACGGTGTGTAATTAAAACGTCTATAATCATTCGCGATAAGCAATGCTTCTCCTTTATTTTTATTACTTGCTTTTATTTGCGCTACCCAACTTCCTTTTGGCAAACCTCTTAGGTTGTTAGAAACGTCGTCATAACTCTGTCCTCCATTTTTAGTGACATGTACACGACCATCATCTGTACCTACCCAAAACACATCTTTTTCAACAACAGATGGTTCGATAACCAAAATAGTACAATGGTTTTCTGCACCCGTTGCATCCATTGTTAAACCACCACTTTCGTGCTGTTTTTGTTTTTCAGGATCGTTAGTGGTTAAATCTGGAGAAATAACCGTCCAAGTCAATCCTTTATCTGTAGATTTATGTACAAATTGACTACCAAAATAAATGGTGCTATTATCAAATGGATCAATATTTATAGCACTATTCCAGTTAAATCTAAGCATTACATCTTTATCAGGATGTATTGGTTTTACAGTATAATTGTTTCCTGTCTGCCAGTCGTATCTGCTCACAGAGCCTTGCTGACTCATAGACCAACCGTAACGCGAATTGTCTTTATCCGGTACGACATCAAACCCATCTCCAAAACTAATTTCTTGCCAATAGCTATTTCTTATAGCTTGTGCACGCCAAACGTAAGCTGGACCTCTCCAAGATCCATTATCTTGCATCCCTCCATATACATTATATGGATACTCATTATCTACATTGATATGGTAAAACTGTGCAACTGGAATATTACCAACAAAACGCCAGTTTTTTCCACCATCTTTTGTAATGTTTAATCCACCATCATTACCATCAATCATAAAATCACCATTAGTCGGGTGGATCCACCAAGCATGATGGTCAGGGTGTACACCATTGTCTGCGCCATAAGCAGGCATTAATTGCTTGAAGTTTTTACCGCCATCTTCACTAACATTTATATAGGTGTAAACAGAATACACACGGTTTTCGTTTTGTGGGTCTACATATATTTCAGAATAATAAAAAGGTCTATTTCCAATATCACTTTTGTCATTTACTTTTTTCCATTTAAAACCTCCATCTTCACTTTTGTAAAGGGCATTTTTTTTAGCTTCGACTAAAGCATAAATAATATTTGGTTTATTAGCAGCAATTGCAACACCAATACGCCCTAATTCTCCTTTAGGAAAACCTTCTTTTTCTGTTACTTTAGTCCAGTGTTCTCCACCATCATGAGTAATATGTAATCCAGAACCTGATCCCCCAGATTTAAAAAACCAAGGGTCACGTTTGTGCTCCCAAAGTGTTGCAATTAATTTGTTAGGATTGGTAGGATCCATAACTAAGTCTGCAGCTCCTGTTTTATTGTTAGCAAATAATATTTTTTTCCATGATTTACCACCATCTGTTGTTTTAAAAATACCACGTTCTGGATGTTCTCCCCATGGACTACCAATGGCAGCAGCATAAACAATATCAGGATTTGTTGGGTCTATGACTACACGATGGATATGTCTCGTGTTTTCTAAACCCATAGATTGCCACGTTTTTCCTGCGTCTAAAGATTTATATATTCCGTAACCACCATTTAAACTATTTCTAGGATTACCTTCTCCTGTACCAACCCAAATCACACTAGGGTTAGATTGTTGTATAGCAACAGCTCCCACAGATGCGGTAACCTCTTTGTCAAATACTGGGTTCCATTTTATACCACCAGAAGTCGATTTCCATAAACCACCAGATGCGGTACCAACGTACATAATATCTGGGTTGCTATGTACAACGTCTATAGATGTAACGCGTCCAGACATTCCGCCAGGACCAATGTTTCTTGGTGTCATGTTTTTGACTAAATCCATAGAGAATTCTTGCGAAAACCCTGTCAAAGAGAAGAGTAGTAAAAAGATAAAGGATAATTTTTTCATATTGGGTTGATTAGTTTGCCTAAAGTTAATCAACATTATCTTAAATAGATGTTAAGACATTTATTTTGGTGTTAAAATGTCGTATTTTTATACTGCATGAAAAACAAAAATAATAACAGAAAAGGCTTTGTGTTTAAACCATACGAAGCCCCTTCACAATCCCCTTTCGAAAAGCTTTTTGATGTTTTTAAAGAGTTGATTACGCATACCTCCGGAGATTTTGACGAAGCTATAGATTGGCTTCGCGAGTTAGATAAAGAATACAAATTAACGACTCCGGATTATACAATTGACGACTTTGTAGAAGACCTTAAAGCTAAAGGCTACATACGTGAAGAAATTAAACCAGACGGTAAAAAAGGTAACGCTATTACAGCCAAAACTGAGCGCGCTATTAGACAATCTGCGTTAGATCAAATATTTGGTAATATTAAACGCAGCGGATCCGGAAACCACAAAAGTAAAGGTGTTGGAATAGGAGATGAGCATACTGGCGATTTTAGAAACTACCAATTTGGAGACAGTTTAGATAAAGTGTCTATGACGGAGAGTTTGCGAAACGCACAAATTAATCATGGTATTGGCGATTTTAATTTAACCGAGGATGATTTGGTGGTTGAGGAAACCACACATAAATCGCAAATGAGTACGGTGTTAATGATAGATATCAGTCACAGTATGATTTTGTATGGTGAAGATAGAATTACGCCTGCCAAAAAAGTCGCGATGGCTTTAGCCGAATTAATTACAACACGCTACCCAAAAGATACCTTAGATATTTTAGTTTTTGGTAACGATGCTTGGCCAATTAAAATTAAAGATTTACCCTATTTAAATGTTGGACCTTACCATACAAATACCGTAGCCGGTTTAAAATTAGCAATGGATTTATTGCGTCGTAAGCGTAATACTAACAAGCAAATTTTTATGATAACAGATGGTAAACCAAGTTGCTTGCGTTTGCCTGACGGAACCTATTATAAAGATAGTAATGGTTTAAATCCATACATCACTAATAAATGCTATGCCCAAGCGCAGCAAGCTAGAAAATTGCATATTCCAATCACTACATTTATGATTGCTCAAGATCCTTATCTAATGCAATTTGTAGAAGAATTTACGCATGCCAATCAAGGAAAAGCCTTTTATACAGGTTTGAAAGGACTAGGTGAGATGATTTTTGAAGATTACGAAACAAACAGAAAAAAGAGAATTAAAGGATAGTGTTTTAGTTAAGAATTAAGAGTGAAAAGTGAAAAATTTCTCACTCCAATTAATAAAAAAAATAAAAGAATAAAGAGGATAGAAAAAAGAGAGTAGAGAAGACGTAATGTTAAGTCTATTTTCTTTTGTCTATTATCTCTTTTCTAAAAATTAGATATGGAAATAAAAAATATAAAAACTTTAGGCGAATTAAAAAAAGCTGGATATAAAAGTAAGTCTATTAAAGACGAATTAAGAGATAATTTAATTGAAAGAATAAAAAGTAAAACAACTGTTTTTGAAGGTGTGCATGGTTACGAAAATACTGTGATTCCTGAGTTAGAACGTGCTATTTTATCACGACATAATATTAACTTTTTAGGATTACGTGGTCAAGCTAAAACCCGCTTAGCGCGTTTAATGCTAAATTTATTGGATGAGTATATTCCTGTGGTTGAAGGGTCTGAAATTAATGACGATCCATTACAGCCAATCTCACGTTTTGCAACAGAATTGATTGCAGAAAAAGGAGATAAAACACCAATTACTTGGATGCATAGAAGCGAGCGTTTTGCAGAGAAATTAGCAACTCCAGATGTTACTGTTGCAGATATTATTGGTGATGTAGATCCAATAAAAGCAGCAAACTTAAAGTTGAGTTATGCAGATGACAGAGTAATACATTATGGGATGATTCCGCGTGCAAACCGTTGTATTTTTGTTATTAATGAATTACCAGATTTACAAGCTAGAATACAAGTGGCTTTATTTAATATTCTACAAGAAGGTGATATACAGATTAGAGGATTTAAATTGCGTTTACCTTTAGATATGCAGTTTATTTTTACTGCAAATCCTGAAGATTATACCAATAGAGGAAGTATTGTAACGCCTTTAAAAGATAGAATTGGATCGCAAATTTTAACGCATTATCCAAAAGATATTGAAACTGCTAAAATTATTACGCAACAAGAAGCTAAATCTGATGGTCGTCAAAAGGATAGTATTCATGTACCAGAATTAGCAAAAGACTTATTAGAACAAATTGTATTTGAAGCTAGAGACAGTGATTTTATTGACGAAAAAAGTGGTGTAAGTGCACGTTTAAGTATTACCGCTTTTGAAAACTTATTAAGTACTGCAGAACTTCGTGCTTTAAAGAATGGAGATGATACTACAACCATTAGATTATCTGACTTTTTAGGAATTATTCCTGCTATTACAGGTAAAGTAGAATTGGTTTATGAAGGAGAACAAGAAGGCGCAGCACAAGTGGCTTATAACTTAATTGGTGAAGCAGTTAAAAGTTTATTTCCTGAGTTTTTTCCTAAAATAGAAAAACTTCAAAAGCAAGAAGACGAAAGCCCTTATGACGATATCGTATCATGGTTTTTTAATAATTCAGAAGGGTTTGAATTGTTAGATGGTTTGCGTGATAAAGAATACAAAGCACTATTAGATGCTGTATCTCCTTTAGATGATTTATTAGGAAAACACCAAGCCAAACTAACAAAACAAGAAAGTTATTTTGTTAAAGAATTTGTACTTTGGGCTTTAGTAGAATATAAGCAATTAAGTAAATATAGATTTACGGAAGGGATTCAGTTTAAAGACCCTTATGGTAGTTTTATAAGTGGATTATAAAATAATAACACTAGAATAAATAAAAAAAAGCAATCTCAATTTGAGGTTGCTTTTTTTATATTATTAATTGTTTACTGCTCTGATAGGATGCGTTTATTTTTTTTAATCTGTTTCGGTTTTAACCATAATAAAAAACCACTAAAAGAAATAAATAATAAGCCTAGTCCAATAATCGTGGAGTAGATCAATTTTAGAGGCGTCGTTTTGAAGTTTAATAAATAATCGACAATAGAGCCATCATGAATCATTTCAATTAAATCCGCTGTTCTTGTTTTTGCCGAAATTATTTTCCCAGTATAACAATTGATTTGTAATTCCGTAAAATGGTATTCAAATCTAACTTTAGCAATACCTTTTCTAGGTCTGTAATCTATCCTATTTATAGCGGTTGACAGTTTAAGACTATCAATATATTGTATTGCGTTTTGCTCTATTTTAGCTAATGAAATTAAAGGGGTGTTGTTAGATGCTACTTTTACGGTAGAAGGTTTAAAACCAAGTTGGTCCTTCCATGCTAAAAGTAAACCCGTTGCACTCATGATAACTATAAATAGTAATAATGAGATAGCTACAATACGGTGCGTTTTACGATACCAACGTGTCGATTTTGCTAAGTTTTTGTTCTTCTTTTTCACGGGATATAATTAACAACTATTCTAAAGAATTTGATGAACAAGAATTCTTAAAAATTAGTTAATTTTAACTTTCCGTAACATTAAAAACACACGGTACTAAACTATTTTAGTTACGACGTCTATATCGCTATGTAGTGTTTTATGCACTGGACATTTATCAGCAATTTGAAGAATACGCTGTATTTGTTTATCGTCTAAATTTCCTTTTAGTTTAATTTCTCTATTAAAAGTGTCTACTTTGATTTCTTTTTGCTCACCATTTTCAACAACCTGTTTCGCTACTTTAGTATGCGAGGTGTGCACTTCAATGTTTTGCAAATTCCAACCTTTTCGTTTAACATACATCTGAACAGTCATGGCCGTACAAGCAGATAATCCCGCAGAAACAAACTCATATGGTGAAGGACCAAAATCATTTCCACCAAAACTAGTAGGCTCATCAGCCATCATGGTATGGCTTCCCACAGTCATTTGTGTAGTAAAACCATCTTCTGTATCTAGACTTGCAACTGCTTGGTGTGTTGTGGAAACCGTATCTGTTTTAGGGATAGAAATATAGCGTTTTGCCCAACTAGCTATTACACTTCCAACATAAATAGAATCTTCTTTTCGCATTAATAAATGATCGGCACCATCAAGAGATACAAAACTTTTTGGATGTCTAGCAGCAACGTAAATTTCTTCTGCATTTTCAATTCCAACCGTATTGTCTTGTGGCGAGTGCATTACTAACAAAGCTTTACGTAAGTTTTTAGCAACGTTTGGCAACGACTTTGTTTCTATGTCGTCTAAAAATTGTTTTTTGATTGTAAACGGACGCCCGCCAATACTTACATTTGCTTTTCCTGTAGCTTTTATTTCGTCAACACTACTTTTAATTAAATTCTCGACATGTTTTGGGTTTGAAGGTGCTCCAATTGTTGCAACAGCTTTAACGGAATCTATTGTAGAAGCTGCAAAAACAACAGCAGCACCACCTAAAGAATGCCCAATTAAAAGGGTAGGAGCAGTATAGTTTTCTTTTAAATAATTAGAGGCACTAATTAAATCATCCACATTTCCTGAAAAATTGGTGTTTTCAAAATCACCTTCACTTTCGCCTAATCCAGTAAAATCAAAACGTAATACACCAAATCCATTAGAGGTTAATTCGCGAGTAATATTTTTTACTGCAGATAAGTTTTTATTACAAGTAAAACAATGTGCGAATATGGCAAAATTATGAGGATGTTGATTTATTGGAAGTTCTAAACGACCAACTAATTGTTGCCCTTCTGCATTAGTGAAATTTATTTTTTGAATATTCATTGTGTTGCGATTTTATATTAAGTCGAAAAAAAGGGAAAGCCTTTCAAATAATTATATTACCAAGTATTTCTAGATTTAATATTCGCTTCACAAAATTTAATAATTTCTACAATTCTCTTTTGTTTTGTAGCTTCTCGTTTTGCTTGATTTAGCCAATACAAATAATGTTTTTTGTAAGATGGGGCAAAGTTGTTATAGTTTTCAAAAGCTTTAGGATTATCTTCAAATGCCAATTGTAATGCTTCTGGAATGATACCTTTCTCAACTTCATCTAAAGCAGTCCAACTTCCGTTTTTCTTACCTGTTTTAATTATTTCTAAGCCTTTTGGATGCATTAAATCTTCGGCAAGTAAGGTTTTTATATGTCTTTTGTTAAGTGCACTCCAGACACTTTTAGGATTACGTTTACAAAAGTATTGTCTCCTTTTTCCATCTCCTAAACTCTTGACAGTACTATCTATCCAACCATAGCACAAGGCTACTTTTACAGCTTCTTCCCAACGCATACTTTCGTTTTTGTGGTTTACTTTGTAAAAGATGAGGTAGATACCGTCATCACTGTCGTGATTGATGTGTAACCAGTCTCGCCATGCTGTGTCTGATTTAAAATAGTATTCTTCTAAATTCATTTTTAAAATTCTTTTACCGTAATATAAAAGTCTCTATCCACGACTACTTTAGAATTTTTAGATTTTAATTTTAAAGTTTGATTTTTTGAAGTTGGCAAAATCCATTGGGACTGACCATTAATTTCAATTTGAATAGGCATTACAAAGCCATCAACGGTATTAGTCCATTTGTAGTTAAGTTTTTTACCTTCAACTTTATATTCTAAAACAGGAATTTTAATACTCCTTAAATATTGATTAAAAAAACCTTTTAAATCTAAACCAGATGCTTCTGCTAAATAATCTTCAATTTGCTGTGTTGTTACCGTTTGATGATAAAATTTACTATTTAACGTGCGTAGTATCTGTCTCCATTTTTCGTCGTCATTAACTAATTGACGTAAGGTGTGTAACATATTTTCACCTTTGTAATACATATCTCCAGAGCCTTCGTTGTTCACATTATATTGCCCTATTAATGGTCTATCGTTTCTTACGTTTTTTCTTTTACCAATGACATATTCAGCAGCAGCTTCTTTTCCGTAATAGTAATCTAAAAATAGGTTTTCAGAATAAGATGTAAAACTCTCATGAATCCACATATCTGCAATATCTATATTGGTAATATTATTGGCAAACCACTCGTGTCCAGATTCATGGATGATTATAAAATCAAATTTTAAACCCCAACCAGTTCCGGATAAATCATCACCTAGATAGCCATTCATATATTTATTTCCGTAGGTTACAGAGCTTTGATGCTCCATTCCTAAATAAGGCACTTCGACTAACTTAAAACTATCTTCGTAAAAAGGATACGGTCCAAACCAATGCTCAAAAGCTTTCATCATTTTTGGGGCATCTTTAAAATGCTCTTTTGCTTTTTCAAGGTTTTCTTTTAAGACGAAGTAATTCATATCTAAATCACCTTTTTCACCTTTATAAACTTCAGAGAAATTAGCATAGTTACCAATATTTATATTGACTCCATAATTATTAATTGGGTTGGCAACGTGCCAATTGGTAGTTATAGTTTCATCTTTATTATCAATAACACTTTTAAGTCTTCCATTAGAAACATTCATTAAACCTTTTGGTACAGTGACACTAATATCCATACTATCAACTTCATCATACATGTGGTCTTTGTTTGGCCACCAAACGCTAGCTCCAAGACCTTGACAGGATGAGGCAATAAAATCATTGCCATTATTGTCTTTTTTCCAAGAGATTCCGCCATCCCAAGGTGCTCTAATAGCTTCACGTGGTTTACCTTCGTAATACGCAATTACGTTATTTGTTTCGCCTATATTTTGTTGGTCTTTAAGTGTAACAAAATGTGCATTTCCATCGTGTTTAATCTCTAATGCTTTATCATTTTGAGTTACTTTAGTAAGTACTAACGGTTCTTGTAAATCGATTTGTAATACTTGGTTTGGTTTTAAAACGGTATACTGAATAGTGTTTTTACCAGCAATAGTTTTGGTCTCCGGATTAACCTTTATATCTAAATGGTAATAGGTTAAATCCCACCATTCACGCTCTGGCGTGATACTTCCGCGCAGTGTGTCTTGATGCGTAAACTTGTTTTTTTCTTGAAGTAAGCCTTGTGCATTTGCATTGACACAGAGCGTAATAACTAAAATTAAGGTCGAAATTAGTGTTTTATTCATTCTGAAATTTATCTTATTATTTTATTAGGAAATACCACAGGGCTTTCAAAACCGTCTTTTCCAACAGAAGCAATCCCGAAAAAATAGTTGTCAATAACGATGCCATCTAGCATAAATTCTGAGACATCACCAACATAACGACTGTTGTCCCAAGTAGGAGATGTGGTATCTCTCCAGTAAATTTTATAACCGACTGCACCTTCAACTTTATCCCATTTAAATTTAACGGAAGGTTCTACAATACCACCAATAGCAACTGTTTTTGGAGCAGGAGGTGCCCAAGCCAAATTAGCCATATTTATGGCGTTAACAGTAGTCAGTTTTTTTGCGTATTCAAAATTAACGTGCTCAATAACATCGCCATATTTTATGCCATTTTCTTCTCTAATATCTTGGTGTTGCTGTACATAGTTTTCGTGCGCTTCCATAATTCTGATTCCTGCAAAACCTAAGTCGTTAAAAGGTCTATGGTGTCCACCGCGCCCAAAACGATCTAATCTATAAACCATCATCGGATTCATTTCTGGCATGTATGTTTTTACTGTTTTATGAACGTAACGGGCTAATTGACGAGAAATTCCATCGACTTCTCCACCATAAAAACGTCTAAGTGTACGTTCTCTCTCGGTTTCGTTAGCAGGAACAGGTTCTGAAAAAATTCTAAAAGTGCGATTATCAATAACACCATCAACACCTTTAATGTTTCCAATCATGTCATTGTTAAGTATTCCGATAATATCCCAACCTTGCGCTTTAGCATATTTTGCTAAGCCACCACCACCAAAAAGACCTTGCTCTTCTCCAGATAAACCAACATAAACAATACTGTTTTCAAATTTGTATTTAGACAATACTCTTGCAGCCTCAATAGTTCCGGCCATACCAGAAGCATTATCGTTTGCCCCAGGTGCATCTTTTGTAAACTCCATTGTATCACTTCCACGAGAGTCGATATCACCACTCATTATAATATAACGATTTGGATATTTCGTTCCTTTTTGAATAGCCACAACATTAACAATCCAAGCATCGTGTGGTACGCGTTTGTTACCTTCTTTAGTAACAAAGTCTTTTTGATACGAGACGTCTAAGCAATTTTTACAGTCGGAAGAAATAGCTTCAAATTCTGATTTTATCCATCGTCGTGCAGCACCAATTCCTCTAGTTTCTGAAATAGTATCACTAAAGGTGTTTCTAGTACCAAAATCGACTAATTTTTGAATGTCTTTTTCAATGCGTTCTGCGGAAACAGCATCAATAATATCATATATCTTTTGGCTAGTTTGTGCGGTTGTTATTAAGGTGAAAGTTAAAAAACTTATTACAAGGTATATCTTTTTCATAGTTATTCTTTTAAAATTAAAGTTCCGAAAACGGAAGCGTCTATCCATCCTCTATTTTTATCTTTTCCTTCAATAGCTTCAGATCCAATAAAGTTTTCTCGAGTTTTACTTTTGTCATTATCACAGTATGCAATAGCAAATCCTATATTTTTATCCGTTTTTAGTGTTACTGGATTATTTTGTTTTCCATCTACAAAACTATCGTCATATATATTTATTTTAAGTTCCCAAATAGACGTGGTTCCAGTAGTGATGCGTTTAGATTGGACATGATTATTGTATAATGTAGGTATGTCACCAGGTGCAATATCCACGACATTGCCATCTAATCCTACGTGATAGGCAAAAGCATTATGATTATATTGATGTTCGCCACCACTATTATCTTCATCTATAAACACCTCGACACAATCGTTATCCCACCATAGTTTTAAGGGCTCTTTGTTTATTGTAGTTAGTAAATCATCATGTATTTCTACTAAAGCATATAAAGCATTGGCGTCCCAGGCTAATTTATATTGACCTTTAAAATCGTCTTCAGAGTAGGTGTCTCCCAACCATTTTTGATCAATTGGATACCATTTTGAAGATTCCCAAATAGCTTCTGTAGCTTTTCCATCTATTGTTGGACTAGTAATAGCTTTGTGTACAACTTTAAGTTGTTTAGCTGGTTTTGGAATAATAGTTTTATCTTCCTTACAGCTTATTAATAGAAGTGTTGTAAACAGTAGAATGATGAGTTGCTTCATTACTTTTAAAATTTCTTCTAAATTAATGAAAAATAAAAAACCACTTCAATTTGTAATGGTTTTTAACTAATAATTTTTAAGATGGATTAGTAGTAAATTTATAAAATTTGTTTTTTAATTTTTTATTACTACATTTGTAGTAGTAAAACTATACTTGTGGATATAAAACAGTTAAATAAATCAGAACTTCAAATAATGAAGTGTTTATGGATTCTTGATAAAGGGTTTATGAAAGATATTGTGGAGAAATTTCCAGAACCAAAACCAGCATATACTACTATTTCTACATTATTAAAACGAATGGTTGATAAGGAGTATATAGGATTTGAGAGATTAGGACGAGACAAAGCTTATTTTCCTATTATTAAAAAGAACGACTATTTTACAAAGCAAGTAAATGGGATGATTCAGCATTTTTTCAATGATTCTAAAGCACAATTTGCATCATTTTTTACAAAAAATGCTGATTTATCAATTCAGGAAATTGAAGAGCTTCAAGAGTTGTTAAAACAGAAGATGGACCAAAAGAAGGACAAATGTTAAGTTATTTTATCTATTCAATTATTAGTTTAGGCTGCTCTTACATGGTCTATATTCTATTGTTAAGGCAACAAAAAACGTTTCAGTTTAACCGCTTCTTTCTAATAGGTTCTATTTTTTTATGTTTGGTAGCTCCATTTTTAGAAATTAAATTTCTTAATTCTATTCCAAGCATAACAGAGATTCCTGTTGATAATTTTAAAAATCCTGTTATAATTGATCAAAATATTGAAGGCTTAGTTTTTACAGAAACAGAAATTGTTAGTTCATCTCAGAATAGTCCTTTGTTTTATATTTATTTGGTAATTACACTATTTTTTATTTTTAGATTTTTGAATAATATTTTAAAGGTATATAACCTTACAAGAACTAATTATGAACGCTTAGGTAGTTTGAAGTTAATAAAGAGTAACGATTCTGATTTGGTTTCTAGTTTTTTCAATTATATGTTTATAAATGAAAATCATACATTAACTAACACTGAATATTTAAGTGTGTTAAAGCATGAAACGATACATAGCAAGCAATTACATTCCATTGATATCATACTATCAGAATTGTTTATTTGCACATTTTGGTTTAATCCTTTTATATGGCTATATAAAAAAGCAATATTGCAAAATCACGAGTTCATAGCAGACGAGGTTTCAGTTTTATCAGGAATAGATATCGAAAATTATTCAAATACTATAATTAACTTAGGAAAACAGGACTACCGCATTCCTTTAACTAGCGGATTTAATTTCATTCAAATAAAAAATCGAATTATTATGTTACATCAAACAAAGTCATCTGTATTAAACCAAGCATTAAAAATTAGCGTTGTACTTATACTTTTTGCGGGTATTTTTGTGTTTAGTTCGTATAAAGATTTAAAAGAACCACTTGTTGTTGTCATTGATGCGGGACATGGAGGTAAAGATCCGGGTAATATGACTGATGTGAAAGAAAAGGAAATCATTTTAGAAATCTCTAACTTGTTGGCAACTTATAGTAATGAGAAGATAAAAATAATACAAACTAGATCTGCAGATAAATTTCTTTCACTTCAAGAACGTGCAGATATTGTAAATAACGCAAATGCGGATTTTATGATTAGTTTACATTGCAATTCTCATAAAGACGAACTTGTAAGTGGGGTGGAAGCTTATTATTTGGATAAAAATGAGACTAAAGAAACTTCTCAGAAGTACAGTAATATTTTAATTGAAAATAAGTTGAATGTTTTTTCTAAATCACATGGTATTAAAGTTGCCAATTTGTATCTGCTTAAAAACGTAAAATGCCCAGCAACGTATTTAGAATTAGGGTTTTTATCAAATAAAACGGACAAAGCGATACTGACTAATAAATCTAAAAGAGAAGTTATAGCAAAATCTATTTTTGAAAGTCTAAATAAAATTAGAAGTAGTAAATAAAGAATAAAAAAAAAGCTGTTTCATTACAAAACAGCTTTTTTAGGGTAATTAAAACTTAATTTTTAGAAGCAGTATTTTCCTTCTGCTTTTACTTTTTCAGCAATCTCGATACGTAAATCTACGATATCTGGATAGTTAGCATATTTTGTAAAACGCTTAAGCCCCATTAACATCATACGTTGTTCATCTCCTTCAGCAAAAGAAATAATACTTTCTTTTCCTTTTTCTTCAACGATATCTACAGCATGATATAAATATAATTTAGCCATTGCGATTTGAGCAGATTGCTCTTTTTCGCTAGTACGCTTAACATTTTTCTCTGTTCTTAAAATTGCAGATTCTGCCATGTAGATTTCAATTAAGATATCTGCAGCTGCAATTAATAATTGTTGATGATCTTCTAATTGAGGACCATATTTTTGAACAGCACCACCAGCAACCATTAAGAATGTTTTCTTAAGTTTTGCTATCATGATTTTTTCTTCTGAAAATAACTCAGAGTAATCAGGCGTTTCAAAAGATGGTATACCCATTAATTCTTCTTGTACTTTAGAAGCAGGACCTAATAAGTCTACATGACCTTTCATTGCCTTTTTTACTAACATACCAACAGCTAACATTCTGTTAATTTCGTTAGTTCCTTCATATATACGTGCAATTCTAGCATCTCTCCAAGCTGACTCCATAGGCGTTTCTTCAGAGAATCCCATTCCACCAAAAATTTGTATTCCTTCATCTGCACAATTTTGTACATCTTCAGACACAGCAACTTTTAAGATAGAACATTCAATTGCATATTCTTCAACACCTTTAAGTTCTGCTTCTTGATGTGTATTTCCGGCAGCTTCACGCATTGCGATTCTGTCTTCAATATTTTTAGCAGCTCTATAAGTAGCAGATTCACCAGCATAAGCACTTGCAGCCATTTCAGCTAACTTTACTTTAATTGCTCCAAAATCTGCAATAGGTGTTTTAAATTGCTTACGCTCTTTAGCATAATTTACAGCAGTAGTTAAAATTCTTCTTTGAGAATCTAAACATGCAGCAGCTAATTTAATACGACCAACGTTAAGTGCATTCATAGCAATTTTGAAACCTTCACCACGACCAGCTAACATATTTTCAGCAGGAACAACAGTGTCGTTAAAAAATACTTGACGCGTAGAAGAGGCACGAATACCTAATTTATGTTCTTCTTCACCTAAAGTAATCCCATTTGGAGTGTCTCCATTATATTCTACTATAAATCCAGTAATATTTTTATCACCTTCAATACGAGCAAAAACGATCATCACACTACAGAAACCTGCATTTGAGATCCACATTTTTTGACCGTTAATCTTGTATGATTTTCCATCTGCAGAAAGCTCTGCAGTTGTTTTACCAGAATTTGCATCAGATCCAGCTCCAGGCTCTGTTAAACAGTAAGCTCCAAACCACTCTCCAGATGCTAATTTTGGTACGTATTTTTGTTTTTGCTCCTCTGTACCATATAAAGTAATTGGCATAGTACCAATTCCTGTATGAGCACCAAAAGCAGTACTAAATGATCCAGTTCCAGAAGAAATATAATCACAAGTTAATACTGTAGAAACAAATCCCATTCCCATTCCACCAAAAGCTTCAGGTACTGCGACACTTAAAAAGCCCATGTCTCCAGCTTTACGCATAACTTCTTCAGTTAATGCATAATCTTTAGCTTCAAAACGTGCTTTATGAGGAATGATCTCACGATCATTAAATTCCATTACAGAATCTTTCATCATTGATTGTTCTTCTGAAAAATCTTCAGGAGTAAACACGTCTTCACAATTTGTTTCTTTTACAAGGAATTGACCTCCTCTTAATATATCTTTTTCTTCTGTTGCCATAACTATATTATAATCTTGTTATACTTATTATTGTTTGTCTGTTCAAGCGTAGTCGAGTACTATTTTTTTTACTATCCGATTTAAAAAGTCTCGACTGCGCTCGACCGGACAGAAATCATGTATTGTATTAATTAAGGAATTCGAATATCCCACAAGCGCCTTGACCTGTTCCAACACACATGGTAACTGCACCATATTTGCCTTGCATGTCACGCTTACGCATTTCGTCAAAAAGTTGTACAGATAATTTTGCACCTGTACATCCTAATGGGTGACCCAATGCAATTGCACCACCATTTACGTTAATAATATCCGGGTTAAGACCTAACTCTCTAATTACCGCTAAAGATTGAGAAGCAAAAGCTTCATTTAACTCAATTAAAGATAAATCGTCTTGTTTTAATCCTGCTTGTTTTAGTGCTTTTGGAATAGCTTTTACTGGTCCAATACCCATAATACGAGGCTCAACACCTGCTGCAGCATAGTTTACCATTCTTGCAATTGGCTCTAAACCTAACTCCTTAACCATGTCTTCACTCATAACCATTACAAAAGCAGCACCATCACTCATTTGTGACGAGTTACCAGCTGTAACACTTCCTCCAGCAGCAAATACTGCTCTAAGTTTTGCTAAAGCTTCTTTGCTTGTTCCTGCACGAGGTCCTTCATCTTTAGTTACTGTGTAAGATTTTGTCGCTTTCTTTCCGTTAGCATCAATATAAGTTTGTTCTACTTCAATTGGTACTATTTGATCTTGAAAACGATTTTCAGCTTGCGCTCTTAAGGCTTTCATATGCGAATTGAATGCAAACTCATCTTGGTCTTCACGAGATACTTTAAACTGTTTTGCAACAGCTTCTGCAGTATTTCCCATTCCCCAATAATAATCTTCATGACCAGATTTTACGATATCGTAGTTCAATTCTGGTTTAAAACCAGTCATTGGTACGCTACTCATACTTTCTGCTCCTCCAGCAATAATACAATCTGCCATTCCAGCTTGTATTTTTGCAGTTGCCATACCAATTGTTTCTACTCCAGAAGAGCAAAAACGGTTTACAGTTACACCAGGAACATCCACAATATCTAATCCCATTAAAGAGATTAAACGTGCCATATTTAATCCTTGAGAACCTTCTGGCATTGCGTTACCAACAATTACATCGTCAATACGCTTTGGGTCTAAACCTGGCAATTCCTTCATCATATACTTGATGGTTTCGGCTGCCAATTCATCTGTTCTTTTAAAACGGAACACGCCTTTTGGTGCTTTACCAACTGCGGTTCTATATGCTTTTACTATATATGCTGTTTTCATTTTTCTTAGTTTCTTAAAGGTTTACCTTTTGTTAACATGTGCTGAATACGCTCTAAAGTTTTACGTTCTGTACATAAACTTAAGAAAGCTTCACGCTCTAAATCCAATAAATATTGTTCTGTTACGCGTGTTGGTTCAGATAAATCTCCACCAGCCATTACGTAAGCTAATTTATTAGCGATTTTCATATCGTGTTCAGAAATGTAGTTAGAGTCTTCCATAGAGTCTGTACCTACCATAAACATTCCTAATGCTTGTTTACCTAGAACTAAAACGTCATCTCTTTTTACTGGTTGTGTGTAACCTGAATTAGCCATTAGCATAGCGTGTTGTTTTGCAACTGCTATTTGACGGTCTTTGTTTACAACCACAACATCTTTTCCTTTTTGCAATAAGTTTAAGTCAAAAGCTTCGTAAGCAGAAGTAGATACTTTAGCCATACCAATAGTTAAGAAATGCTCTTGTAAAACGTTTAATTGTACATCGCCTTTATGGAAAAGGTCTTGCGCTCTTAAAGCCATTTCTTTAGAACCACCACCACCAGGAATAACACCAACACCAAACTCTACAAGTCCCATGTAAGTTTCTGCTGCTGCAACTACTTTATCTGCGTGTAATGATAATTCACATCCACCACCTAAAGCCATTCCGTGAGGAGCAGAGATAGTTGGGATAGAAGAATAACGCATACGCATCATAGAATCTTGGAAATATTTGATAGCCATGTTAAGCTCATCATATTCTTGCTCTGCAGCCATCATGAAAATCATTCCGATGTTTGCACCAACAGAGAAGTTTGCAGCTTGGTTACCAACTACTAAACCAGCAAAATCTTTTTCTGCTAAATCAATAGCTTTATTTAATCCAGCTAAAACGTCTCCACCAATAGTGTTCATTTTAGATTGGAATTCTAGGTTAAGGATTCCGTCTCCAATATCTTCGATAACAACACCAGAGTTTTTAAACACTTCGTTTGTTTTTCTAATATTATCAAGGATAATGAAACTGTCTTGACCAGGTATTTTAGTTTGTTTTTTAGACGCAATATCATAAAAGAAAGAAGCTCCTTCTTTTACAGAATAGAAAGATGTGTTACCAGAAGCAACCATATCGTTAACCCAAGCAGCAGGTTCTAAACCTTCCGCTTTCATTAATTCAATTCCTTTTTCTACGCCAATAGCATCCCAAATTTGGAAAGGCCCGTGTTCCCAACCAAAACCAGCTTTCATGGCATCATCAATCTTATAAAGCTCGTCTGAAATTTCAGGAATACGATTAGATACGTAAGCAAATAATGCAGTGAAGCTTTTTCTGTAAAACTCACCTGCTTTATCTTTTCCTTTTACTAATACTTTAAAACGGTCAACTACTTTATCAATCGTTTTCGTTAATTCTAAAGTTGCAAATTTTGCACGTTTAGCAGCACGGTATTCTAGTGTGTTTAAGTCAAGAGATAAAATTTCTTTTTTCCCTTCAGCAGACACCGTTTTTTTATAAAAACCTTGTCCAGTTTTACTTCCTAACCATTTGTTTTCCATCATCGTGTTGATGAAATCTGGTAATTCAAATAACTCTAAACGTTCGTCTTTAGGACAGTTTTCTCTAATCCCGTTTGCCACGTGAACTAAAGTATCTAAACCTACAACATCAACCGTACGGAAGGTTGCCGATTTTGGGCGACCAATAACTGGTCCTGATAATTTATCTACTTCCTCAATAGTTAAATCTAAATCTTTAACGGCGTGAAATAAACTTTGGATACTAAAAATACCAACTCTGTTTCCGATAAAAGCAGGTGTATCTTTAGCAACAACAGATGTTTTTCCTAAGAATTTTTCGCCATATTCATTTAAAAATTCTAAAACAGAAGGATCTGTTTTTGGTCCAGGTATTATTTCAAATAATTTTAAGTAACGTGCAGGGTTAAAGAAGTGCGTTCCGCAGAAATGTTTCTGGAAATCTTCACTACGACCTTCACTCATAAAATTAATAGGGATTCCAGATGTGTTAGACGTAATTAACGTACCTGGAGTTCTGTATTTTTCTAAGTTTTCAAACACCATTTTTTTGATGTCTAGTCTTTCAACTACAACTTCCATAATCCAATCTACATCTGCGACTTTGGCAATATCATCTTCTAGGTTTCCTGTAGTGATACGACTAGCAAAAGCCTGACTGTAAATAGGTGATGGTTTAGATTTTAAAGATGCAGTTAAAGCATCGTTTACTAATCTGTTTCTTACGACTTTGTCTTCTAAAGTAAAACCTTTAGCTTTCTCTTTGTCGTTTAGTTCTCTAGGAACAATGTCTAATAGTAATACATCTACACCAATATTGGCGAAGTGACAAGCGATACCTGATCCCATGATTCCGGAACCAATAATCGCAACTTTTTTAATTCTACGTTTGCTCATATTATTTTAAAATGTGTTCTTTTTGATTGTATATTTTTTTGTTTGAAATCAATTCGTTGATAGTATCAGAAACTTCAAAAAAGTGTTTTAGCTTTTCTTCAGAAATATGATTTTTAATGGCGTCATTAAAAACTAATACACGCTCTTTAGCATCTTGACGTTTTTGTTTTCCAAACTCTGTTAAATAGATTAGTACACCGCGTCCATCATTTGGATTTGGTTTACGCACTATTAAATTTAATTCTTCCATGCGTTTTAAAATACGAGACAAACTAGTTGCTTCCATTCCCATTATAGGACCTAATGAAGTAGAAGGGGTTCCTTCTTCTTGATCAATACTTAACAAAGTAAAACCAGTAGCCATTGTAGTCCCAAATTTAGCAGCCTCCTCATTATACATTTTGTTGACAGCTAACCACGTGGTTCTAAGCATGTAGTCTATGGTTTTGTCCTTCATATTTTAAACATAATTATTTAGTGATATTGTAAAGATAGTAAAAATTTATTATGCACGCATAGTAAATTTAAAATTAGTGCATAAAAAAAGCTATCTAAATTTAGATAGCTTTTGAAAGTTTAACTTCTGTATATTTTATCATAAAGGTCTTGATAGATGCCTTTAATGATATCCCGTTTCATTTTTAATGTTGGTGTTAAATGTCCACCATCAATAGACCAAACATCTGGCGTTAGTTCAAAACGTTTAATACGTTCCCATTTTCCAAAGTGCGAATTGCAGTCGTCTATTTCTTCTTGTATTCTGTCAATTACTATTTGAGAGCTAATAATGGCTTGTGGATTTTTTTCAATATTTAACGATTTTCTTTGGATCCATTCCTCAATAAATTCAAAGTTAGGCTGAATAATAGCAGCTGGCATTTTTTCGCCTTCACCAACAACCATGATTTGCTCTATAAATCTTGATTGTTTTAATTCGTTTTCTAAAAGTGTCGGAATTACATATTTACCACCAGAGGTTTTAAACATTTCTTTTTTACGCCCTGTGATTTTTAAGAATCCGTCAGCATCAATTTCTCCTTTATCTCCTGTATGAAAATAGTCACCAGTCATTACACTAGCTGTTTTTTCTGGATCGTTAAAGTAGCCTAACATGACGTTTCTACCTTTTATAAGTAATTCGCCATCTTCAGCAATCTTAACATCTACACCGTCAATAGGTTTTCCAACCGTACCAACTCTAAACATATTGTTAGCATATTGACCAACAGATACCACTGGAGAGGTTTCCGTCAAACCATAACCTTCCATGACTTGCATTCCAGCAGCACAAAAAATACGTGTTAATCTTGGTTGCAATGCAGCACTACCAGAAACCATAGTTGTTAGTTCTCCTCCAAGTGCATCTCTCCATTTACTAAAAATCAACTTGTTGGCTATTTTTAATTGAAACTCATACCAAGCTCCATTTTCACCATAGGGTTTCCATTGCTCTCCAAGTTTAATGGCCCACATAAATAATCCTTTTTTGATACCTGTTAATTCGGCACCTTTAGCATATATTTTATCGTATACTTTTTCTAGTAGTCTTGGGACTACACTCATTAAATTAGGTTTGATTTCTTGAGCATTTTCTCCAATTTTATCAATGCCTTCTGCATAATAAATAGAGACACCAGCGTGTTGGTATAGGTATATAAGTACACGTTCAAATACGTGACAAATTGGTAAAAAGCTTAGTATTCTTGGGTTTTCGTGTGCTAAAGGCAAGCGTGGTACACTACTTAGTACGTTACTTGTAATATTGTCATGCGATAACATTACACCTTTAGGTTTTCCTGTTGTTCCTGATGTATATATAATAGTAGCTAAGTCATTTGGCTTAACACTATCCATTCTTTTTTGAACTTCTACTTGATTAGCAGTGTCTTTTCCTAATTCAAATAATTCAGAGTAATGTTTACAACCTTCTATATGGTCAAAACTATACACTTCTTTTATTTGGGTCTTAGCTCTAACTTTGTTTACTTTTTCTAATACGCCAGCATCAGAAACAAAACAATAGGTCGATCCACTATGGTTTAAGATATATTCATAATCTTCAGCAGATATGGTAGGATAAATTGGTACGTTTTGAGCTCCTAACTGCAGGATACCAATGTCCATAATATTCCACTCTGTTCTGTTATTTGTAGATATTACAGCAATTTTTTCATCTTTATTGACCCCTAGTTTTAGTAAAGCTCTACTTACAGCATTAGCTTTGTCCAAGTATTCTTGGGTTGATGTTTTTTCCCATACACCATCTTTTTTAGTTACTAAAGCAGCATCTAAATTATGTTTTTCTTGTTGGTAATAAGGGAAATCAAAAAGGCGAGTAATTTCTATCATCTGATATATTGCGAAGTTAATAAGTATTGCAAAGTATGAAAATTAAATTCTAATTCAAACAGTTGCAAAAAAAAGGAGCCGTAATTAAACAGCTCCTAAGCTAACTGATTGATAGCGTGAATACATGCTTTTTGATTTTTATTTAATAACTAACTATGTTTAAATGAATCCCTTAACTTTCATTTAAATTAAATAAAATGCACAAATTCTAAGCTAAATTATGTAAAATCTAACGAAATTAAATGTAAATAATCGTAAAAATTATTCTTTTAAATAATTACTTAAAAATTTATTTTCGGTTTTAAAGTAGTCTGCGGGCTTTAAATTCATAAAAAGCTTGAAGTCTTTAGAAAAGTGAGAAAAATCGTAATAAGCGTAGTAATCTATTAATTGAGAGATGGTTGCTTTGTTAGATTCGTACTGTCTCATTAAGCATAAAAACTTATATAATTTAATGAATTTTAAAGGGGTTAAACCTATTATTTTTTTGAACTGAATTTCTAAGTTTTTTTGAGAAATAGGAAAGATCTTTAATAATTCTTCCACATTAATAATACCTTCTCTTTCATAAATTACTTTGATCACTTCGTCTACTAGTATGGTGTTTTTACTTTCGTAAATATCCAATTTAGCAAGTTGATTTTCAATTTTAGAGGCTAGCGCTTCTCCTTTTAAGTTTTCTTTAAAAATAGGATTAAGTAAACTATATAAAGGACTGTCTACCTTTGAAAGGTCGATATGTTTATCTGTAAATTTAGAGATGTCTGTCTTTAATAATTTATAAAGTGCAGTAGGGTGGAAGCTAATACCAAAATTAAAATAAGGTTTTATAGCTTTTAAGGTGTATGATTTATACGACTGGCCTAAGACTATTAACCCCAAACTTTTATAGGTAATACTTTTAAAATTTGTTTCTATACCTTCCTCTGAGTCCACAAATATAATATGTGACTGTGCGGTTGGTATTATTTTTGAACTTAGCGGTATACTGGTTTCCGCGACGTTAAGCTCATAAAAATTTTGAACTAACTGGTTAGTGTTAGCGCTTTTTATGTATCTAAAATTCATTAATAGCTTTTTGTACTGAATTATTACACCATAAACTTATGAAATTACTTACAGTTTATGGTGTAATTTTTTTATTATTTATTAATTATCCATTCTTTAGCGTTAACAAATGCTTCAATCCAAGGAGAGACGTCGTCTGTTCTGTTTTCTGGATAATTTGCCCAATTCCATTGGAATGTAGAACGCTCGATATGCGGCATCATAACAAGGTGACGCCCTGTTTTATCACACAACATGGCAGTATTAAAGTCTGAGCCATTAGGATTTGATGGGTAGTTATCATAACCATATTTGGCAACAATATTATAGTCTTGCTCTGATTTTGGCAAGTTAAATTTACCTTCTCCGTGACTTATCCAAACCCCTAAAGTAGTGTCTTTTAAAGAAGAAAGCATTACAGAATTATTGTCTTGAACGGTTACTGATGTAAACGCACTTTCGTGTTTCTTAGAGTCGTTATGGTGCATCTTTCCATGTACATCATGCTCAGGATTAATTAGCTCTAATTCCATAAAGAGCTGACAACCATTACAAATACCAACAGATAAAGTATCTTCTCTTTTAAAGAAGTTATTTATTACCTTATTAGCGTTATCGTTATATTTTATTGCTCCAGCCCAACCTTTTGCAGATCCTAAAACATCACTATTAGAAAACCCACCAACAGCACCTAAAAACTGAATATCTTCCAATGTTTCGCGACCAGATATTAAATCTGTCATGTGTACATCTTTAACATCAAAGCCAGCTAAATACATAGCATTTGCCATTTCGCGTTCAGAATTACTTCCTTTTTCACGTAAAATTGCAGCTTTAGGTCTTGGTTTTGTAGTGTCTATACTTGGTAGTTTTCCTGTAAAATGTTCAGGGAACTTATAATCTAAAGGTTGATTTTTGAAATTATCAAAACGTGTTTTTGCTAAGCCATTTGCTGTTTGCTTTTGGTCTAACAAAAAAGATGTTTTATACCATGTATCTCTTAATTTAGAGATAGTCATAGATAATTTTTCTGTTCCGTTTGTAATATTTAAAGTGTCACCAGTTGTTACTTTACCAATGTTATAAAAAGTGATATTAGCATCAGAAAGTACTTTTTCTATCGTGGTATCTTTAGATTGAAAAACAATACCAGAATTTTCAGCAAATAGTACTTTACAAGAATCTTTCTCGTTTAAAGCAGTAATGTCTAAAGTGGCACCTAAATTAGTGTCAGCAAAACATAATTCTAATAAAGTTGTAATTAAACCACCGGAAGCCACATCATGACCAGCAATAATTTGATTATCTTTTATTAGTTGTTGTATTGTATTAAATACTGTTTTTACATATTTAGCATCCTTAGTATTAGGAGTGCTGTTTCCTATTTTATTAAGTGTTTGTGCAAAACTACTACCACCTAATTTAAAATCGTCTTGAGATATGTTAATGTAATAAATAGCTCCACCGTTATTTTTAAGAACAGGTTCGATTACATTTTTTATATTGTTACAATTTGCTGCTGCAGAAATAATTACCGTACCTGGAGAAATAACTTCTTCATTTTGGTATTTCTGTTTCATTGATAACGAATCTTTTCCTGTTGGAACATTGATTCCTAAGTCAATAGCGTATTCCGAAATAGCTTTAACTGCTTCATATAAACGTGCGTCTTCACCTTCGTTTTTACAAGGCCACATCCAGTTAGCGGATAATGAAACTGATTCTAACCCATCTTTTAATGGTGCCCAAATAATATTAGTTAAAGCTTCTGTGATACTGTTTCTACTTCCAGCAACAGGGTTAATTAAACCAGAAATGGGAGAATGCCCAATTGAGGTTGCAATTCCTTCTACACCATTATAATCTAAAGCCATTACACCTAGATTATTAAGTGGTATTTGTAATGGTCCAACACATTGTTGTTTGGCAACTTTACCACCAACACAACGGTCTACTTTGTTTGTTAACCAGTCTTTACAAGCTACAGCTTCTAATTGTAATACTTGGTTTAGGTAGTTATGAAATTGGTTAGGAGTATACTCTAAATTACCATAATCTCTGGCAACCGTAGTATCCGTCATTATAGTTTTTGGAGAACTTCCAAACATATCCTCTAAAGCTAAATCCATAGGTTTATCACCTTTTGTTTTAGATTGGAATGTAAATCTGTGATTTTCTGTTACGTCACCTACGGTATATATTGGAGAACGTTCTCTATCTGCAATTCTATTTAAGTGCTCTAAATGCTTTTCTGCAATAACTAGTCCCATACGTTCTTGAGACTCATTACCAATAATTTCTTTTGCAGATAAGGTTGGGTCTCCGACTGGTAATGCATCCAAATCAATAGTTCCTCCGGTATCTTCCACTAATTCTGATAAACAGTTTAAGTGTCCACCTGCACCATGATCATGTATAGAAACAATAAAGTTTTCTTCACTTTCTACCATTCCACGTACAGCATTGGCAGCACGTTTTTGCATTTCTGGGTTTGAACGTTGTACAGCATTAAGTTCAATCCCTGAAGCAAACTCTCCAGTGTCTGCAGAAGATACTGCAGCACCACCCATACCAATACGGTAGTTTTCTCCTCCTAATATTACTATTTTATCACCTTTTTTAGGCGTGTCTTTTAATGCTTGGTCTGCTTTACCATATCCAATACCACCAGCTTGCATGATTACTTTATCGTAACCTAATTTACGTTGAGATCCTTTGACTGCATTAGGTTTGGCATCTTTAGTTTCGTCATGCTCAAAAGTTAGTACGGAACCACAGATAAGTGGTTGTCCAAATTTGTTTCCAAAATCAGAAGCACCATTACTAGCTTTAATTAAAATATCCATTGGTGTTTGGTATAACCAAGGACGTGCGTCCATACCTTGTTCCCAAGGTCTGTTATCTTCTAATCTAGAGTAAGAAGTCATGTAAACAGCTGTTCCAGCTAAAGGTAAAGATCCTTTTCCTCCAGCAAGTCTGTCTCTAATTTCTCCTCCAGAACCTGTTGCAGCACCATTAAAAGGTTCTACAGTGGTTGGGAAGTTATGTGTTTCCGCTTTAAGCGAAATAACAGAATCGTAATCTGTTTTTGTGTAATAATCAGGTACATCAGCTCGTTTTGGTGCAAATTGCTCCACTTTTGGACCTTTTATAAAAGCGACATTATCTTTATAAGCAGAAACAATAGTGTTTGGATGTTGCTTTGCTGTTTCTTTAATTAATTTAAAAAGAGATGTTGGTTTTTCTTCACCATCAATTATAAATGTTCCATTAAAGATTTTGTGACGACAATGTTCTGAGTTTACCTGAGAGAATCCAAATACTTCAGAGTCTGTTAATGGTCGTCCTATTTTTTTAGAAACACCATCTAAATAAGCGATTTCCTCATCGTTTAGCGCTAAACCTTCTTGTTGGTTATATGCTGAGATATCATCGATATTTAAAATAGGCTCTGGCTGAATATTAATAGTAAATGACTCTTGAGTTAAGCTACTATATTTTTCAGAAATCATAGGGTCAAAACCTTTAAAATCTTTGCTTGAAGCTTCAAATTCTTCAATTCTGATGATGCCTTCAATACCCATGTTTTGGGTGATTTCCACAGCGTTAGTACTCCAAGGTGTAATCATAGCAGCTCTTGGGCCAACAAAAAAAGCATCTAACGATGCTTGTTCTATTTTTGGTTGGTCGCCAAATAACCATGTCAACTTTGAGATGGTTTGAGTTGATAATTCTTTTGTTGCTTGAACAGCAAAGACTTTACTGTTTTGGTTTCCGAAGAAATGAATCATTATATTTTTAGTTTGAGTGTTGTTTTTTATAAAGAAACAAATTTAGGTTTTTTAGTGCTAATTGTAGGTAATATTTCTTGCTTAATTTAAGAGTTATTCACTAGGTTTTTAACAAAAAAAAAGCCACTCATTTCTGAGTCGCTTTTTTTAAGAAATTAAAAAATTAATTTTTAATTATTTTTTTTGTGATCGTTCCATTAGCAGATTCTAATTTCATGATGTAAACACCTTTACTAAGACGCGATACATTTGCTTCTTTGTTAGTTGGTGTAACATTACCAGTTATGATGCTTTTTCCTAAGATATCGTAAATCTCAAAACGTGTGTCTTGTTTTACTTCAATATTTAAAAGCGATCCATTTAATGGATTTGGATAGATTTTAGTTTGATTTAAATCAAATTCTGTTGTACTTAATGTTTCATAACACGTCCAGAATAAATTGTCAATTGCAACTCTTGCTCCGCTAGAGTCACTATCATCTTGAATTACTACTGTAATGTTTCCTTCAGTATTAATACCAGAAACGGTAGCTGTTTGCACAGTTGCGTCATAAGTTACATCTCCTTTTAAAACACCATTTACATAAATGTTAAGCGTCCCTCCTGAACCAGAAAACACTTGTTGCGTTGTTAATGTAAGATCTGCAATACCTCCTGCTATTAGTGGAGAGGTTAAGCTTCCTATGGAGCTACCTCTAACATCAATTACTATTGCTCTAGATCCGTTTATGTTTTGGTCTGTTCTAGCTCTAGTTGCATTCCATTCTCCGTAGCTATCTGTCCAAGTTCTTGAAGAGTATGAGCTACTGTTTGCAGGCATTAATTCAAAATCTTGCTCTACAGGGTTAATGCAACTTGTTCCTGCAGGTGTCCCTGCTAATGTTGTAGCAGTATCTGATGTACTTTGTGCTGATGAGTTATTGGCTGCATCTTTAGCTAAAACGGTAAAGACATATGTAGTTTCAGGGTTTAATCCTGTAACTGTAAATGTAGTTGCTGTTCCGTTAGTTGATGTGTATAAAACACCATCTACGTATATAATATAGGTTACAACCGCAGTATCATCTGTAGAAGCCGTCCAAGTTAAATCAACAGTATCTTCTGTTGGATTACTTGCAACTAATCCTGTAGGAACTGTTGGCGCTTCTGTATCTGCTTCAGGTTGTTCTCCCCATCTGTTTTCTGCAGGAGTACCTCCCCAAATAACAGTTGCTAAATATGGATTGTCAATAAAAGGGTTACGGTTACCTTGTGCATATGTATTAGATAAATCACCATGGTAAGCGTTTCTGTTATCTTCAATTAAAGACACAGGATCTTCAGCATTCCACTCTAACAATAAATCAATCATGTTAGGGTCAATACTGTTAGTTGCTCCTGAAACAGCAAAATAAGGTAGACATTGTGTACCATATCTAGTGTACATGTACATAATTATTCTTGCAGCATCACCTTTATACTCATCTCCAGCATACCATAAGCTAGAGCTAGTACTTGTGTTTCCTGCATTACCAGATCCCGCAGCAAATTTTTTGTTTCCACGATCAGAGTTCATTTGTACGTCAGACGGTCTTAAGTTGTGTCCGTCCGCATATGGAGGTCCAGATGTACCAGAACTGTTTAAACTAGGATTAGCTAAAGAGTTTGGAAAAACATGTTCTCTGTTCCAATCTCCGTTACCACCACCGTTTAAATTTTTATTTCTAGATCTATCAGTTAAACCATTTCCGTCTGTATCACTATATCCGTAAAATAAAATAACATTGTTTGGGTTGTCAATATCCTCATCAGTTACTTTACTAGCTTCCCATATTCCTGGTGTGTAACTTAAAGCATTAGTATGATTTGCAGCTGTAGTCGCCGCTAAATCATCAAACAAATCTAATTGTGTTTTTGTAAAGTCAACCCCATTGTAATAAGCTTGAAGCTCAGTCGGTGGTGCTAGTTGTGCATAACTTAATGCAGAGATTAAAAATGAAAAAAGTAAGTAAAAGTGTTTCATAGTAGTTGTGTTTAAATGTAATTATTTTCTTTCTAATAAAGCCATATAAAAGCCATCAAAGCCAGATTGATGAGATAAAATTTTCTTATCTTTTACTAAAGAAAATTCTTTTCCGTTATCTGAAGCTAGAAATTTAGCAACTTGTTCTTGATTTTCAGAAGGTAAGATAGAGCATGTCGCATACACTAATTTACCACCAGATTTAACCATTCTTGAGTAGCTATTTAAAATTTCGGCTTGTGTTTCTTTGATTTTTTCAATAAATTCAGGTTGCATTTTCCATTTCGCATCAGGGTTTCTTCTTAATACACCTAATCCAGAACAGGGCGCATCAATTAATACACGATCTGCTTGGTCGTATAATTTTTTGATAACCTTTGTAGAGTCAATATGTCTTGGCTCGATATTATGCGCGCCAGCTCTTTTTGCACGACGCTTTAGTTCTTTTAATTTATTAGCATAAATATCTAAAGCTATAATTTGACCTTTGTTTTCCATTATAGATGCAAGGTGCAGTGTTTTACCACCAGCACCAGCACATGTGTCAACCACACGCATTCCTGGTTCTACCTCTAAATATTCAGCAACTAATTGAGACGATCCATCTTGAACTTCAAAATGTCCTTTTTGAAACATGTCTGTTGTAAAAACATTGGCACGCTCGACAAGTTTTAAAGCATTAACATGCTTTGGTACTTCTTCAGTTTCAATATCTAAATCGAATAATTCTTCTTTTAATTTCTCTTTAGTCGTTTTAAGAGTGTTTACTCTTAGGACAACATCAGCTTGTTGGTTTAAAGCAGTTGCTTCTTTAGACCATATTTTTTCACCTAATTCTTTTTCGGCTAACGCATCCATCCAATCTGGAAAAGATTCTTTAATCTTTCTAGTCTTAGATAACTCGTCAAAACGACCTTTAATTTTTCTTGTTGGTGTATTTTCAAAATACTTCCAATCTGGAAGTGTAATTCCTTTTAAAGTAGCCCAAACCGCAAACATACGCCAGATTTCGTCTCTGTTAAATGGTTCTTTTACTTCAGCAATTTCTGCATAAAGACGTTTCCAACGTACTATATCGTAAGTCGTTTCGGCAACAAAACCTCTGTCACGACTTCCCCAACGTTTGTCACGTTTAAGTAATTGTTGTACAACTTTATCAGCATAATGACCTTCGTTAAAGATTAATAATAACCCATCAACGGTAGCAAAGCATAAATTTTTGTGTAAGCGCATTTTTTTGTATTTAATAACGTGCAAAGTTACTTAAATAACACTAATTTTTGATGCTTTTTTGTATTAAGATATATAGTTTTACCTTTTGAAAAAATATTTTTAAAATAAACGCAAGTTTTTTAAAACTTATGCATCTAAATATAGTTAACACAATAATTGCCTTTTTTGACCGAAACTGAATTTATAGAACAACTTAAAAACCAAACAAGTGCTGCTTATGGTAAGCTTTTGGAAAGGTGTTTGGGACGTGCTTGTCGTTTGTGCCCAATAAACAGGATGCAGAGGATATTGCGCAGGAGGTGTTTGTAGAAGTTTTTAATTCTATAAATAAATTTAAAGGACAGTCTAAATTGTCTACTTGGATTTATAGAATAGCAACTAATAAATGTTTAGAGTTTATCAGGAAGGGGAAAGCTAAGAAACGTTTTGCCTTTTTACAATCCCTATCAGGAAACGATTATAACTTAGATAAAGCTAGTTATTTTACAGAGATTAATCATCCTGGATTAGTAATGGAGCAAAAAGAAACTAGCGAAACCTTGTTTTTAGCAATTAATAAACTGCCAGAAGCACAGCGTATTGTTTTTACATTAAATAAAATTGATGATAAAAGCTATAAAGAAATAAGCGAAATAACAAAAAAGAGTATTGGTTCTATCGAATCTTTATTGTTTAGAGCTAAAAAGAATTTACAAATTATTTTAAAAGAATTTTATAAAAACCATAATTAAACGCAAGTTTTTTGAAAATAAAACATCTAAAACTAAGAATTATGAAAACAAATAGAAACATACAAGATAAAATAGATCAGACTATTAACGCTGCCCAAAGTATCGACGCGGTTACTGTCTCTCCTTTTTTTAAAGATAAAACAATGCAACGCTTATTTGCTGAAAAAGAAGTAGCATCTAAGTCATGGCATTGGTTTACGCCACAGTTACAGTTGGCAACATTGATTTGCGTGGTTGTTTTAAACGTATACGCAATACAACAAATAAAAAGCACAAAATATAATGAATCTATTTCTAGTTTTGCCTCAGATTACGGGTTAAACTCAAATACAGATGGCTCATTAATCAATTTATAATCATGAAAAAAAATACAGTTTTATATCTCTTATTTATTGTACTAATTATAATGAATGGTTTTTTTCTATTCAATTATATTGGACGTCCTGGTCAGAATGGCCCAAAAGAGTCGGGTAATTTTATTGCTACAGAGTTAAAGTTTAACGACGCGCAGTTAGAACAGTTTAAAAGTTTAGAGATTAAGCATCATAAGGTTATGCGTGCTGTAGGAGATGAAATTAAATCGTTAAAAGATCAACTGTTTGATAACATCACTGCAGCCTCCGTAAATCAACAGGACATAAATAATTTAACAACGTCCATAGCTGGTAAAGTTGTTTTAAAGGAAAATGAATTGTTTAAAAGGCTAAGAGGTATTTACCAGTTGTGTGATGACACTCAAAAAGAGCAGTTTAAAAGTATTATAACAAAAGCACGACGATTTGATATGCCTGGTCCAGAACATCCGAGTAGACCAGACTAGTACATAACCTAGATAATTAATAGTATAAAGACCTTCAGTAATATGAAGGTCTTTTTTTTGTGTTTTGTTTAACATAACTAAGCACAAGTTATTTTAAAACTAGACATCTAAATACCATAACAAATAAATTATTTAGATATGAAAAAGAACATATTAAGCACAGCAGTATTAGTTTTTGGATTAACAGTATTACATGTAAATAGTGTTAACGCACAATCTAATGATAGACAGAAAAAAGAACCACCAACATTTAGTCAGTTATTAGAAGAAATGGATAAGGACGAGGATGGTAAATTATCTAAAGCAGAAATCAAAGGACCTTTAAAGAATGATTTTGATAAAATTGATACAGATGAAGATGGATTTATTTCTGAAGCCGAATTTAAAAAAGCGCCAAAACCAGAAAGAAAATCACGGAACTAATTTTTTTACCATAACCACTATACCAAAGAAAATATGAAATACATAAAAAGCAAATTAAATCTATTAGTAGTCGCAGTACTATTTAGTATAACATTAGTAACCTTTAGCTCTTGTAATAATGATGACGATGCCGTAACGACTACAGAAGAAAAAGTTGTTGTAGATACTGACGATTCTGATTTTGAAACCACAGATTGGACAGCAGAAACGCATAGTAAAGATGCCGATGCAAATTTTGATGAAGTTTTTGAAGATAATGCAGTAAAACGATTGGATATTGTTGTTACAGAAGCACGTTGGCAAAGTATGTTGGATGATATGACAAATCTTTACGGAACATTTGGCGCTGGCGCTGGAGGACCTGGTGGCGGTCTAACCGAGACAGATGAAGATCCAATTTTTGTGCCGGCAGAAGTATTTTATAATGGTAAAGAATGGTATCGTGTTGGTGTAAGATTTAAAGGGAATTCTAGCTTACAAACTAGCTGGCAAAATGGGATTTTAAAATTATCTTTTAAATTAGATTTTGACGAATTTGAAGATGATTATCCGCAAATAGATAACCAACGTTTTTATGGCTTTAAAAAATTAAGTCTTAAAAATAACTTTGACGACAAGTCTATGTTACGGGAAAAAGTAGCTACAGATGTTTTCAGAAATGCAGGATTAGTAGCATCACATACCGCATTTTATACAGTGTATGTGGATCATGGAGATGGACCACAGTATTTTGGAGTTTATACTATGGTGGAAGAAGTGGATGATACGGTTTTAGATACACAGTTTTCTGATGACGATGGTAATTTATACAAGCCAGATGGTGATGCCGCAAGTTTTGCGTTGGGCTCTTATAATGAAAGCGAATACGTTAAAAAAACAAACGAAGATGAAGGCGATTTTGATGATGTTGCTAGTTTATTAGCTATCGTAAATGATGGGTCTAGAACATCGGACCCTGCAACTTGGAGAACAAACCTAGACGCTGTATTAGATACGGATGTGTTTTTAAAATACTTAGCAGTAAATACAGTGGTTCAAAACTGGGATACGTATGGTAGAATGACACACAATTATTTTTATACAATAATCCGGATACTAGTAAATTAACATGGATTCCTTGGGATAATAATGAAGCCTTACAAACAGGGAAAATGGGAGGGTCTTTACCACTAGATTTTTCTGGATTAAATAGTACTGAATGGCCATTAATTGGCTATTTGTATCAAGATGCAGTATATAAAACACAATATGATACATATGTACAAGAGGTGGTGGATGATGCCTTTATTGTCAGCACAATGCAATCTTTGTATGCAAGTTATGCAGCTTTAATTGAGCCTTATGCAACATCAGAGGTTGCAGGGTATAGCTTTTTAGAAAATAGTTCAGACTTTCAAAATGCAGTTAACGAGTTGAATACACATGTTACATCGCGAGCTGCAGCAGTTAGTGATTATTTAGATTAAATATAAAATGATAAGTTTTGGTTGATTGGTAGTTAAAGGCTTCATGAGGTAAAACTCAAGAGGCCTTTTCTCTTTTAATTAAGATGAGTTAATAACTTTTAAAACATAAATAATAATGAAAGTATTCAGGAAAATTAGACTTTCATTAGTCTTCTCAGGAAAAACAAAGAGTTATCTAGTGTATGCTTTAGGAGAGATACTGTTAATTGTTATTGGAATATTAATAGCGTGGAAGATTAACACGCTAAACGATAAACAAAAAAATAAAGTAGTCGAATTAAAAATTTATCAAACGTTAAATGAAGAGTTAGCTGCTAATTTAAAACTACTAGATTCCTCAATTATTAGATATACAGAAAGTGTAAAAATTATTAATAACACCATTAGAAGTATAGGGTTGACATCGGAGCAATTAACAGAAGATTTAAAACAAGAAATTGTTAATATAAATTATAATCCAACTCAATTGCATAACGGGGCAATAAACTCAGTTAACAGTACAAATAAATTTGAATTTATTGAAAGTGTTTTACTCAAAGATTTAATAGCATCGTATCCAAGTGAGCTAGATAATTTTGAAAGTCAAGAAAATAAAATTAAAAATATTATTGTTAATCGATTGCAACCAGCAATAGAGGCTCATGTGTCATTGTTAGATATTATATCAGAGAGAGATTTTGAATTTAGTCGTGCTAAAGCTTTTTCGCAAGCCTCAAACTATTCAGAGCTATTAAATAGTAGAGAGTTTCAAAATGCGTTAGTTGATCGACTTTTACAAACCGAAAACCAATTAGTAAATAGTGAGAGTTTAAGGGCGAAAACACAGACTATAGCTATAAAACTAAATAATGAATTAAATGATTAACAAAATAAAATGTAGGTAAGCACAAGTTTTAGGCAAAAAGCACATCTAAAGGTTATAAATCAGTATAACAAAATGAAAAATAACCAATTAAAAACAGTACTTACACTCTTTTCTATGCTATTATGTTTTAGCGTATTTGCTCAAGGACCTCCGGGTGGTGGTCAAGGCGGAAGAGGTGGCGGAAAAGGCCAAGATCGAGGTGGTAAACCGGATGCATCAGAGATTCTTTCAAAATTAGACACTAATAAAGATAAGGTTATCGATAAAGACGAAGCTGCAAATGATAAAAGAGGAAAAATAGCAGAGGATTTTGATGTTATTGATACTAATGGAGATGAGGTAATAGATTTGGATGAGCTTAAAGCTTCGTTAGACGGAAAGAAGCCTAAAAAGATTTCAGCTAAAAAACTACTTAAGGAAGTTGATGATAACGGAGACGGAACATTAAACGAATTAGAAGTTGCAGTTAAAAAGAAATTGGAATTAATGGATCATTTTAGTGAGATTGATACCAATAGTGATGGTGAACTAGATTTGGAAGAGCTAAAAACTTTTTATGATAATCAGGAGCAACCTAAACGTAAAAACAAAGATTAATTTTTATTAATTTAAACTAACAGATGAAACATATATTTAAAATTTTAGCAGTCGTAATTATAGGTCTTTTGTATGGTTGTAATAGTCAAAAAAAGACAACATCTCATAGTCATGATGGTTCAGAAAACCATTCCCATGACACAGAAAGTGTCGTTAAGTCTACAACTAATTATTACGGTAATTATGATTTAGAGGATGGTGCTTTTGGAACTAAAACTAAAGTGACTATTGTTGGAGATACTCGTGTAATGGTTACTAACTCATTACCAAATCATGAAACAGGAACCTTTCCTAATCCAGGTAACCCAAATACTATAGCATCTCAAAATATTACTTATAAATTTCCGGTAACACCAAAGTACACAGGAAAAGCACAATGGATGAGAGAGCCAGGCGTTGCTTTAAACGGTATTAAATTTGAGCCTCAAACTGCTGAGGTGGTGGTTTGTGATACGGGAGAAAATTACCGTGTAGAGGCTATTCAAGATGTTATAGATCTTGGTTTAGATTTTAATCATGCACATGTACAACCAACCGGAGCGTATCATTATCACGGGACACCAACATCAATGATTTCTAAATTTGATAGCGGACAAGATTTAGTTCATATTGGTTTTGCACATGATGGTTTTCCTATGTATTATTCTAAAAGCGGACAATACAAACCAAGCTTTAAGTTATTAGATGGGACAAGAGAAGGAGAAGATTGTACTTATGATAATCCAAAGCAGCATATGGATATTGCTGTTGGTGGCCATCATGATGGGACATATGGCTCTGATTACGAGTATGTAGCTGGTTATGGAGATTTAGATGAGTGTAATGGTATTACTGTAGATGGTAAATATATGTATTTAGTGACTAATCAGTTTCCTTATGTTGGACGTTGCGTTATGGGAGAAGTAGAAACAGAGCAACAAGGACCACCAAATGGACAACCAAATGGACAAGGAGAACGACCAAACCCATCTCAAATAATAGAACAAATGGATGCTAATAATGATGGTAAATTGTCTGTTAACGAAGCTAAAGGCCCTTTAAAAGAAGACTTTTCAAAAATAGATAGTAATAGCGATGGTTTTATTACTAAAGAAGAGATAGAAAAGGCCTCAAAAAGTAGAGTGCAAAGACCACAAGGAGGACGTCCTCAAGGCGGAAGAAATTAATTTTGAAAAAAAACGCAAGTTTTTTTTCTAACACGCATCTAAAGAATATAAACCACTAATAATTATATAAAATGAAAAACGTATTTAAATTATCTTTTTTAATATTAACCGCATGTGCAGTCTTTGTATCATGTAGTGATGATGACGCATCATCTAGTACAGATACAGATACAGACTCAGAAGGGACTACAGCAACGTTACATGCTGCTTTTGGCGAGTTTAGTACAACTAACACTTCAATAGCATTAAGTGGTACAAATGTAACAATACAGACTAATGGATTGCCTGATCATACATCACCATATTGGTCAAATACAGTATCTAGATCTTTAGTTGGTCCTGCAGGAGAAACAATGACTACCGTTTCTAGCTCAAATCACGCTTTGTGGGTAGAGCCAACGGTAACAAGTTATGATCAAATGGCACCTGGAAATATTGATGATTTTAATGGGTCATATTCATTAACAGTATCTGCAGATCCACAACTAGCAAGTAGCTCTACAGCAACGGGGTTAGGTGCAATTGGAATATCAGTATCTGGATCAGTGATTTATAACGATGAGGAAGGACCAAATGTCCCTTTAGATAACGCAGTTGGATCTTTAGATTATACAGCAGCACATACAGGACCGCAAAGTTACCATTACCATTTAGAGCCTAAAGCTTGGTCTGATGATGACGAAGAGTTAATTGGTATTATAGCAGATGGTTTTTTTCTTTATGGACGTAAATGTAACGCTACAGGAACATACCCTACAGATTTAGACGCATCAGGAGGACATACAAGTACTACGCAACATACAACAACTGCAGAGTACCATTACCATATTGAAAACGAATTATATTTAAACGCATACTATATACTATTCCCAGGTGACTATCAAGGAACTCCAAGCAATATTCAATAAAAGCTGTTTTTTATTCAGTTTTATATTCTTTTTTAATTGCCAAGATAAAGCAGTTAAAAAGGACGTGGCAAGTAGTGCTCAAATTGGAATGTCTGAAGTCGTTATTCCTAAGTCTAAATTAGTCTTTAAACAAAACATAGGGCTTGTGTATTATCAAGACAAGCCTTTTAGTGGGGTTTCGGTTTTATATTATCCAAACGGTAAAAAAGCAGAAACTGTCGACTATATAAATGGAGAAAAAGAAGGCGCTTTTAAAAAATGGTTTCTGGATGGATTATTAAGCTTTGAAGCGTTTTATTCTAAAGGAAAATTAAACGGTATTTCTAGATCTTGGTGGTCTAACAGTAATTTAAGATCAGAGTCTATTTTTGTTAACGGAATTGCAAATGGGATTCAAAAACAATGGTATGTTTCTGGCGAAAAATTTAAACAGATGACTATTGTAAATGGTAAAGAAGAAGGTATGCAACAAGCATGGCGACGTAATGGTAAGATTTACAATAATTACGAAGCTAAAAACGGGCGTATTTTTGGACTAAAAAGAGCCAATTTATGTTTTCAATTAGAAGAAGAAATAGTTCAAGATGAAAAAATATAACCTAATAATTATAGCGCTAATTACTCTTATCGTGTTAAGTTGTAAAGAGCAAGTAGAAGAAAAAAGTAGTAGGGTAGTTGGACTTCCTTACTATAGTGACGCCAGTTTTACACCATATTGGTTGGATAGTAAAAGTGAAGCTTTAAGTACATTTCATAAAATACCTAAGTTTAATTTAACGGACCAAGATGGTCAAGAAGTTACAGAGAAGACGTTTGATAATAAAATTTATGTTACTGATTTCTTTTTTACATCATGTCCTGGGATTTGTCCAAAAATGACGGAAAATATGTCTGTTTTACAAGACGCATTTAAGGATGATGCTGAGGTTTTATTATTGTCACATTCTGTTACACCAGTAAAAGATTCTGTGTCAACATTAAAACATTACGCAGAAGGTAAAGGTGTTATTTCTAATAAATGGCATTTAGTAACCGGAGATCGAAAACAAATTTATGACTTAGGACGACAAGCTTATTTTGTTGAAGAAGATTTGGGGGGAGAAAAGACGGATGATGATTTTTTACATACTGAAAATTTTGTGTTAATTGATAAGGATAAACACATCAGAGGAATATATAATGGTTTAAATAAAACTGCTGTACAACAATTAATTGCAGATATTAAAACCTTAGAAATTGAAGATAAATAATTTTGGTTGATTATTTTTCAGGAAAGCTTCGCTGTAATGGTGGAGCTTTTCTATTTTTATAGAAATATTAAAATTTATGAAAAAAGTAATATACCTTGTTTTTAGTTTCTCACTAATAGTTGGTTTAGGAGGTTGTGGTGTTGGTAAATATAAAACGGTACCAAAACCAATTAAAACAACCTTTACTGCTGTTCAGATTGAAACGTTAATTGAAGATGATGCCTTAAATGTAAGAGCTATTGAAATAATGGACACTACAGGTTTGGTTTATCTTACATCTAATGGGCAATTTGGAATGTATTTTAATAAAAATGCTGCGGTTACTGATCAAGTAAAATCAGTATTTCCAATTACTGTAAAACATGATACTATAACGCCAAATTTTAGAGCTTTGGCAGTCACCAAAAACCGTGCGTTTGGGGTTAGTATTGCTTCTCCTGCATTGGTATTTAATTTGGATGTTGATTTACACAAAAACACTGTGGTGTATCAAGAAAATCATGAAAAAGCATTTTATGATTCTATGGAATTTTGGAATGATAGTGAAGGTATTGCAATAGGAGATCCTACGGACGACTGTTTAAGCATTATTATTACTAGAGATAGAGGGAAAACTTGGACAAAACTTTCGTGTGATGTGTTACCAAAAGCAAAAGCGGGTGAAGCTGCATTTGCAGCAAGTGATACTAATATAGCAATTGTAGGTGATAAAACTTGGGTAGCCACTGGTGGTAAAGCTAGTCGTATTTTATATTCTCCGGATAAAGGAAACACTTGGGAAGTCTTTGAGACGCCAATTATACAAGGCTTAGAAACAACAGGGATTTATAGTATAGATTTTTATGATGAAAATAATGGTTTTGCAGTAGGCGGGGATTACACCAAAGCAGATGATGATGTGGCTAATAAAATAAAGACTACTGATGGCGGAAAAACATGGCAACTTATGGCTGATGGTTCTGGACCAGGTTATAGAAGTTGTGTACAATACGTACCAAATAGTAATGCGCAGCAGTTAGTTGTTATTGGTTTTAAGGGTATTGATTACAGTAGTGATGCTGGTAATACTTGGACGCATTTAAGTGACGATGGGTATTATACGCTTAGATTTATAGACGAAACTACAGCGTATGCTGCAGGAAATAAAAAAATTAGCAAATTAACGTTTAAATAGACTGTTTTAAGAGCATAGTACACAGCAATGTTTTTAAATAAAATCTATGTCATTGGTTGAAATGATTAAAGGGCGTCATTCTGAATTTATTTCAGAATTCCATAATTATTAACTCAAAGAATATAAGATTCAAATAAGTTAAGTTTAATGCAAAAAAAAAGAAGCCATTTGGCTTCTTTTTTTTCTTATTTTTTATCGTTTCTATGTCTGTTACGATATTCTTGTATCATTTTTTTCTTGAATGTGCGTTCTGCCGAAAAAAGTAAAACTATTTTTTTGTAGCCAATTATTTTAGAAAGTTTATCTATGTAAACCTTATAGCTCTGCACTTTTGCTTGTTCTAAACCTTGCATTTCTTTTATTAAGGTTTCCGCGTCTTTATCTGTTAGCTTTTCTAAATCTACATCATTTCTTTTAGCATTAGAAGTTTCACGTAGTTTGTGTTTTTCTGCTTCAAAGTTGTTATAAACAGGCCAAAAAGCTTCTGCTTCTTTAGTGCTAAAATTTAATTGTTCGGTAATATGTGCTACTTTTAGCGCTTTTAGTTTTTCATGCTGCTTATCATGATCACTTTGTGCAATAGCACTAAAAGAGAATAGCAAGATTAATACTGTTATAATGTGTGTTTTCATAGCTGTTTTTTTTAGTCTTGATATAAATCGTTTAATTCTATATCGTCTATATATTCGTCGATTTCTATTAAATCATAATTAATAAAATCGTTTTGAGATAATTCTGAAGTATCAATTAATAAATCAAGTTCATTAATTTCAATTTCATCTAAAATATAATTCTCTACCGTTGCTGTGTCTAAATTTTCAAGAGTGGGTGTGCTTTTAAAAAGGTTTAGACTAAATAATAAAACAATAGCTGCAGCAATACTAGATACAGATGTAATTACTTTTTTACTAAACAAGTTAAAAACTTTTGGTTCAGGCTTATTTAGTTTACCTACTATTGAGTCTTCAATAGTTTCAAAATAATTATCCGGAACTTTAAAACTAACGGTTTTAGAATGCGCTTCTAACTTAGCTTGCGTTAGAATAGCATCTTCTAAACCTTCAAAATAGTCTTTTGGGGCTTTAAATCCGGAATTGTTAATTGTATTTAGGTTTTCTTTTTTCATTCTATTACTAAGACTACTAAAATCTTAAATGGTTTAATTTGCTTTTAAATATGCTTCTATTTTCTTGGATGCTAGATGGTAAGATGCTTTTAAAGCGCCCTCGCTAGTGTCCAGTATTTCTGATAATTGACTGTATTTTAAATCCTGAAAATATTTCATATTAAAAACTAATTGTTGCTTTTCAGGAAGTGTTGCGATTGCTTTTTGTAATTTTAATTGAATGGCGTCACCTTCAAAATAAACATCAGATTGTAAGTTGTTAATTGTTAAGTCTTGTATGTCCTGATTATTAATATCTTTTAATTTCGCGTTTCTTTTTAGAAGGGTTAAGGCTTCATTTGTTGCAATTCTATAAAGCCATGAGTATAATTTACTATCTCCTTTAAAGTTATTAATATTTTTAAAAACCTTAATAAAGGTATTCTGTAAAACATCATCAGCATCATCATGAGACTTTACAATATGACGGATATGCCAATATAATCGCTCTTTGTAAAGCGATATTAAAGACTTAAAAGCAGCGTTTTTATCCTTATCAGATTGTAGTTGCTGCACTATAATAGTTTCGTTGTCCGACATGTTAATTATTAGACTCTAAAATAGCAGGAAAGTTTAATATACAAAAGAACTATTTGCTTGGTTTTTTAATTAGTTGTAAACGAGGTGGTTACGGCTAAGTTAAACGGTTAAGTGTTGTTTTTTACCGATTAAACGTTGTTTTTTGTTGTTATTGAATAATATTACTTTATATTTACAGCATAGTTATTATTTTGTTGTTAGCCCCAAATCTAACATTGACTTAGAAAAAAAGGATAAACATATGTTTATCCTTTTTTAATGTATTCTATTTTGTAAAATTATTCAAAGCTTTGCATTTCTACTAGTCGCTTATACATACCATCTTTTTCTATTAATTGTGTGTGTGTACCTTGCTCTACAATTTGACCTTTTTGCATGACAATTATTTCATCTGCATTTTGAATAGTTGACAGTCTATGCGCAATGACAATAGACGTTCTGTTTTTCATCATATTCTCTAAAGCAACTTGCACTAAACGTTCACTTTCTGTATCTAACGCTGAGGTTGCTTCATCCAATATCATAATTGGAGGATTTTTTAATACAGCTCTAGCAATACTTAAACGTTGTTTTTGTCCACCAGAAAAATTATTTCCAGCATCACCGACGTTAGTTTCAATACCGTCAGGCAATTCGCTAACAAACTCCCATGCATTTGCTATTTTTAAAGCATCAATTATTTGCGCTTCTGTAGCATCAGGTTTACCTATTAATATATTGTTTTTAATGGTGTCGTTAAATAAGATAGAGTCTTGAGTAACAAGTCCCATTAAACTACGTAATGACTTTTTAGTGACGTTTTTAATATTTTGTCCATCAACAGTAATATTACCATCATTAATGTCGTAAAAACGTGTAACTAGATTTGCTATTGTACTTTTTCCACTACCTGATTGCCCTACAAGCGCTATAGTTTTTCCTTTAGGAACATTGATACTAAAGTTTTTTAAGACATAGTCATCATCATATTTAAAAGAGATGTTGTCAACTTTTAATTCGCTTTCAAAACCATTTAAAACAGTAGCATTAGGTAAGTCTGGTAATGTGTCTTCTTCGTGTAAAATTTCAAATACTCGATCAGCAGCAGCCATCCCATTTTTAACTTTGTAAGAGGCTTTACTTATTGCTTTCGCAGGTGTTAGTATTGCGTAAGCAAGTCCCATAAATGCTAAAAAGTCTGTTCCTTTTATAATGTTTTCAACAAGTACAAGTTGTCCACCATACCATAATAGTACAGCAATAGTTGCGATACCTAACACTTCACTTACAGGTCCAGCAAGATTATTTTTTACACCTATTTTATTGGATAGTTTAAGGATTCTATTTGATGAATTTGTAAAATTATTAGAGAAAATATTTTCAGCATTATAACTTTTTACAATCTTTAGACCCGTTAAAGATTCTTCTACAATCGAAATTAATTTTCCTGATTCTTGCTGTGCTTTTAATGAGTTGCTTTTAAGACTTTTTCCTATTCTAGAGATTAGAAATCCTGCAAACGGTATAAATAATAAAACAAACAGCGTTAATTTCCAACTAAATGAAAACATGAATATTAAAGAAAATATAATGGTTGCAGGTTCTCTTACTATTAACTCCAGTGCAATAAAAAATGAATTTTGCATTTCGTTTATATCTCCTAAAATTCTAGCCATAACATCCCCTTTTTGTCTTTTAGAATAAAAGCTTAAAGGAAGTTTTATTATTTTCTGATACATATCTTTTCTTAGGTCGTTTAGAACCCCATTTTTAAGATACATCATGTGTTGATTAGCAAAATAACCAAATAAATTTTTAAGAATAAAAGTAGATATTACTAATGCAATTACAATAACTAATGCCATTTGTGGATTACCAGAATCTAAGTATCCGCTAACTTTATAGTTTAATAATTGCTCTCCATAGTTTTTTATGTCTGAAAGCCCAGTCCAAACTGGAGCTGTTGTTTCTGTAGTAGTTTGACCAAATAATACATTTAGCATTGGTATTAAAGAGATAAATGCTAACGCACTAAATAGCGCATATAATAAGTTAAAAAGCACGTTAAAAACGACGTGCTTTTTAAATTTTTTTATAAATGGTAAAAGTTGATGTATTATTTTTTTCATTTAGTTTAGCTGCATATCTTTTAATATAGCATCAATCTTGCTTTCCAATTTCTGTTCCGTAGCTTCAAATTCTGACACATTGTCTAAAGTCGTGTTTACACTAATGTAAAATTTAATTTTAGGTTCTGTACCACTTGGTCTTAACGCAATTTTACTTCCATCTTCTGTATAGTAAATTAAAACATTAGATTTAGGGATGTCTATTACAGTTGTTGTATTGTCTAACGTGTTTTTTGCTTCGGATAATTGATAGTCTTCAATCTTGATTACTTTAGATCCATTAACTGTTGTTAGTGGATTTTCTCTAGCATCAATCATCATTTGTTTGATTTCTTGAGCACCTTCAATACCTTTTTTAGTGATAGATATCAAACGCTCTTTATAAAAGCCATGTTTAGTGTAAAGTTGTATTAATTCTTTATAAAAAGTACTCCCTTTTGCTTTAGCCTGGGCTGCAATTTCGCATGCAAGTAAAGCAGAGGTTACAGCATCTTTGTCTCTTACAAAGTCACCAACCATAAAACCAAAACTTTCTTCTCCACCACCAATAAACTCTTGGTTAGGAAAGTCTTTAATCATTTTTGCAATCCATTTAAATCCAGTTAGTCCAATTTTGCACTCTACATTAAAGGCATCCGCAAGAGCAGACATCATTGGAGTAGATACAATGGTGCTTCCTATAAATTGATTATCATTTATTTTGTTTTTACTTTTCCATTGTTGTAATAAAAACTCGGTCATCATGACCATGGTTTGATTTCCGTTTAATAAAATCATTTTATTATCAAGGCCTCTTACTGCAACACCAACTCTGTCACTGTCAGGATCTGTACCTATAACAATGTCACCATCAACTTTTTTAGCTAAATCTAAAGCCATTTTAAGTGCCTCAGGTTCTTCTGGGTTTGGGGATTTAACTGTTGGAAAATCACCATTAGGCTCACGTTGTTCTTCAACAATATGTACATTTTTGTATCCAGCACGTTCAAAAGTTTCTGGAATAGTGGTTATTGACGTCCCGTGTAACGATGTAAATACAACGTTTAAATTGTCTTTATCTTTTTGAGGCGTGTCAAAACTTCCGTTTTTTACTGCTGCGTCAATAAATACGTTATCTACAGCTTCTCCTATATATTCAATTAATTCTGGTTTTGCTTCAAATTTAATTTCGGCATAATCAAGCGCATTAATTAGGTTAATAATTTCGCCATCTTGTGGTGGTACTAATTGTCCACCATCTTGCCAATACACTTTATAACCATTATATTCTGGTGGGTTATGTGATGCTGTTAGTACAATACCACAGTGGCATCCTAAATGTTTTAAAGCAAAAGATAACTCTGGAGTAGGGCGTAAGTCTTCAAATAAATAGACTTTAATATTGTTTGCAGAAAAAACATCTGCAACAACTTTTGCTAAACTCTTACTATTGTGTCTACAGTCAAAAGCAATAGCTACTTTAAGTGTTTCTCCAGGAAAAACTTGGTGCATATAATTACTTATTCCTTGTGTATTTTTACCTAAAGTATATTTGTTTATTCTATTGGTTCCAATACCCATAACACCGCGCATACCACCAGTACCAAATTCTAAGTTTTTGTAAAAACTTTCTTTTAATTCTGTAGGCTCTACCGCGATTAGGTTTTTAATATAATCTTGTGTGTCTTTATCAAAAGCGGGTGTTAACCAGGTGTTTACTCTTTCTAAAAGTTTTGGGTCTATATGTCTCATTGTTATAAGTATTGATTGCAAAAATAAGAAATTGCAAAAAGGTTAATATTTAAGAAGCTGTTATTTAATAGCTTGGGCTTCTAAATTTAGGGATTCTTTGATTAAATAACGTTTTTTGTCTGATTTTTGACGTAAAATTATTTCGCCTAAAAAGCCAGCAACAAAAAATTGCGAACCTAATATCATGGTTACTAACGCAAGATAAAAAGGTGGTCTTTGAGTAATTAGTCTACCTGTGGTGTTAAAAAATAGTTTGTCTATACCTAAATATATGGCAAAGATCAAACCTAAACCAAACATTATAACGCCTAATGCGCCAAATAGATGCATTGGACGTTTGCCAAATCTTGATAAAAACCAAATGGTAATAAGGTCTAAAAAGCCATTTACAAAGCGATCCATACCAAATTTTGTTTCGCCATATTTTCTAGCTTGATGTTTTACAACTTTTTCACCTATTTTAGAAAAGCCTGCGTTTTTAGCTAATACTGGAATATAACGGTGCATTTCGCCATTAACATCAATGTTTTTTACCACATTTTGGTGATATGCTTTTAAGCCACAATTAAAATCGTTTAGTTTGACACCGGAGGTTTTACGTGCTGCCCAATTAAATAATTTGGAAGGTAAGTTTTTGGTTAGCTTATTGTCATAACGTTTCTTTTTCCATCCAGATACTAAATCAAAACCTTGCTTGGTTATCATGTTGTATAAGTCTGGTATTTCGTCTGGATTATCCTGCAAATCGGCATCCATTGTAATAATAACATCGCCCTTAGCTTTAGCAAAACCGGCGTGCAACGCTTGAGACTTACCAAAGTTTTTCAAAAATCTAATACCTTTAACGTTGTTGTCTTTTTCTTGAAGCGTTTCTATAGTTTGCCAAGATTGGTCTGTACTACCGTCGTCAATAAAAAGTATTTCATAAGAAAAACCATTGGATTGCATAACATTTGCAATCCAATGGTGTAATTCTGTTAAAGAGTCTTCTTCGTTAAGTAGTGGTATGACTACTGATATGTTCATAATTTAATTTGAAATATATTTTCAAATATAAAACTATTATAGGTCTTCGTTAGTTTTTTTCATTATTAATGAAATGATAAGTCCAATAACACTATATATTACTAATTGAATAAGTAATGATTGTATTACATTTCCGATTGCAAATTGACTTGGTGCTTCTTCCATTTGTGATAAAGCTTCTGCAATAGATTCTTCTGGAGCGTTAAAGCCTCTCATCATTTCGATAGATTTTTCTATTACCAATTCTTTTAATGTAATTGCTGCTTCCGGATCTATAAAGTTAAAAATAATGATGCTTACTAAGCTACTTATAACAATACCAATAAGTACAGTAACAAAATAGGCTGTAAATGCTTCTTTAAAGCTGATATAACCACCCAAGGCATGCTTAGATTTAGAAATAGATATAATTCCAAATACAATTATCATAACAAATAAACCAATACCAAGCCACCACTCAGTTAAAATTTCTAAATTTGTTGCATAAGCAATAACGGTAATAGCAGCTAGTATTGCACCTAGGTAAATACCAAAATTAGTTGCGATAGATTTAATAGTTTTTTCCATGTTTTTAATTGTTTTAGTTAGTTAATTACTTGTTAGTATAAATGTACGATAAAACGTTACAAAAATTAACAATAAAGTTTTTTACGAAATTAGTTGTTAGTTTGTAAAAAACGATTAAATTTGCACCTCGAATTTAGTTAAGATAAAAAAGCATTTAGCGATGAAAAAAGGTATACATCCAGAAAATTATAGAATGGTAGCATTTAAAGATATGTCAAACGATGACGTGTTTTTAACAAAGTCTACTGCAAACACAAGCGAAACTTTAGAGGTTGACGGTGTTGAATATCCAGTAATAAAAATGGAGATTTCTAGAACGTCTCACCCATTTTATACAGGTAAGTCTAAATTAATTGATACAGCTGGTCGTATTGATAAGTTCAAAACAAAATACGCAAAATTTAAAAAATAAGTTTAGCGCAAATTATATTTTAACAGCCTTTCATTTTTGTGAAAGGCTTTTTTTGTTATCTAAATTTCGACTATTTTTGAGAAATCAATACAAAGGTTGGATTAAGACTTTTAACTATTAAATTACATTTTAAGATGAATTATATTCTTTTTGACGGACCAGTACGTAATCAATTACTTCCATTTACTTATACAAGACCAGTTGCAGATATCAGAGTTGGTATCTTAACTATTAGAGAAAAATGGGAATTATTTCTTGGTACAACTACAACAACGGTTACAGAAGATTATTTGTCTGATAAATATCCGATGGTCGAGTTGGAAGAAAATGTAATGCTTAATGCGTCTTATTTGCCAAATAGTGAATTAGTTGAGTTGATTTCAGGATTGAAAGAAAATCAAGCCATATTTAAAGGCGATGATATTATAGCTTTTTACACCACGGATACACAAGAAGATATAGATTTTGATACTTATGAAGCCATAGAATTTGATAACGACGTTACAACTATAGAGCATACTTGGGATATTTTTTCTAAAAACGGAGACGCTATCCAACAGGATTTTGATTTAATTACAGATGGTAGAACATCTCAACCAATTCCGGTAAGCAATAATGTAATTGCTCCAGAACATATTTTTATTGAAGAAGGTGCTAAATTAGAATTCGCGACATTAAATGCAAGTTCGGGACCTATTTATATTGGTAAAAATGCCGAAATAATGGAAGGAAGTTTGGTTAGAGGACCTTTAGCTTTATGTGATAATGCTACATTAAAACTTGGTGCTAAAATATATGGTGCTACAACCATTGGACCACACAGTAAAGTAGGAGGAGAGGTTAATAACTCCGTGTTATTTGGGTATTCTAATAAAGGACATGATGGCTTTTTAGGTAATTCAGTTTTAGGAGAATGGTGTAATATAGGTGCAGATTCTAATAACTCTAACCTTAAAAATAATTATGTCGAAGTAAAATTGTGGGATTATGACACAGAACGTTTTGCTAAAACAGGACTACAATTTTGTGGTTTAATGATGGGAGATCATAGTAAATGTGGAATTAATACCATGTTTAATACAGGTACGGTTGTAGGTGTTAATGCCAATGTCTTTGGTAGTGGTTTTCCAAGAAACTTTGTGCCAAGTTACAGTTGGGGTGGTGCTTCAGGATTTACTACATATTTAACATCTAAAGCTTTTGAAGTTGCAAAAGTTGTTATGTCTAGAAGAGGTATAGAATTCTCTGCAGAGGACGAAGCTATTTTAACGCATGTCTTTGAAGAGACTAAAAAATACAGAAAAGACTAACCGTATATTGATTATCAGTAATTAAACCATATTTAGTAAGGCTTTTATGTTAATTTAAAAATTAAATTTTTATCTTAGATTCCCCAATAGTCTATATGAAATTTATTTTTAAAAGTACATTAAAATTTTCTGTACTATACTTGTTGCTATATCTCTTAGATTCTTTTTTTAAGAATAGCGAGGATTTAGTTATGTATAGGTATTTATCAAAAACGCTTTTAAGCTTTAGCTTGCTATTTTTTTATCTTATTAATACAAATCAGTCCGACGCACGAAAAAAAAACTTAATTATAATTTCTCTAGCCTGTTTTTTGGCGGGAGACGTCTTTTTTATTGCGGGAAATAGCGGTAATACATATCATTTTTTAATAGCAGCCGCTTTATTTATTATAGCCAAAGTTTGTTATTCTGTGCGCTTTTTTAATAATAAGGATTTTAAAATTTCAAAACTGATTCCTTTTTTGCTTTTTTGCTTTTGTTACATGAGTGTTATCATGTCTATTGTTTATAATGAGTTAGGGTTTTATTTTCTACCATTACTGTTGTATCTTTTTGTTGTAATGATGTTAATGCAGTTTGCTTATTTAAGAAGTAATGAGGTTAACCTACAAAGCTTTTGGTTAGTTATTTTTGGGGTTGTTGCTTCTATGGTGGCTGATAGTATAAACATACTTAGGATGTTTTATGATGCTGATATAGCTTATAATAAAATTACAATTATGTTTTTTTACTGCTTATCTCAGTATTTGATAATTCTTGGCGTTTTAAACGAAACAAAATCTACGAGTAAATTAAAGTCAATAAATGTTTAATTATACGCTATGACTAAACAGCTAATTTACTTTTCGATTATTTTTTTTAGTTTATTGTTTTTAGACATTTATACTAAGATTAACCTAGAGGTTGTACCTTATAGATATATAACTAAAATATTAGCTGTAGGTAGTCTTGTATCGTTTACTATCTTTTATTTTTATAAAAAGAAAGCGCTTAAAAATAACCTTTTAATTTATGGTTTATTTGTTTTTTTTATTGGTGATATTATAATTATTGACCATTTAAATATGGTTAAATTTTATGTTAGTTTATTACTTTTTGTGACAGGTAAATTATTCTATACATTAAGATTTATGCATAAAGAAGATTTTAGTATCAAACGATTAATGCCTTTTTTTATAGTATGTTTTTTATACGTTTCGATAGTGTATAATTTTATTTTTCCAAATCTAAAACTATATTTTATCCCAATAACGTTGTACTTTTTTATTACTTTATTAATGACTCTTTTTGCATATATAAGAAAAGGTGTTGTAAACCGCAAAAGTTACTATTTAGTGCTTTGTGGAGTTGGCTTTTTTATTGTTTCTGAAACTACAATGGTAATAAAAATGTTTTATGGTGATGTGTTATTTCAAGATTTTCTAGTCATGTTTTGTTATGGGGTAGCCCAATATTTTATTGTTTTAGGATTAATGATTGAAAATAAGACACTTAAGGTTGAAAATAACAGTATATTGCAGGCCCCTTAAATTTGAAAGCTTTTAAATTATTACCTACTTATAATGATTTCTTTTTTTAAAAATAAAATTTACGTTTCTGTCTTATTTTTCTTTGTCTTGGCTATAGATATTTATGTGAAATTTACAGAAAATCCATTGCCTACCCGTTTTTTGACAAAATCGTTGATTATATGTATTTTGTTTTATTACTTTATACTTAATCGAAAGCAAAAGCATAGAAATGACATCTATTTTTATATAGGCTTATTGTTTTTCTGGATCGGAGATTTAGTCTTGTTGTTATATGAAAACCCTATTTTGTACATAGCAGGTATGTCACTTTTTATAATTGGTAAGTTGTTTTATACTAAACGATTTTCTCATCAAAAGGACTTTGAAATGTCCAGTTTAATGCCCTTTTTTGTTGTTATTTTTATTTATATAGTTGTAATTGTATTGTTTGTGTATGATAACCTGAAAGACTTTTTTATACCAATAATCATCTACATTTTTGCATCTATGTTATTGGGTTTGTTTGCTTTTTTAAGAAAAGATTCGGTTAACAGTAAAAGCTTTTATCTTATTATGATAGCAGTCATAATTGGTGCGGGATCAGATTCAACCGCTGTTTTACAGTCGTTTTATGATTCAGAGTTACCATATCATCAAATACTGGTTATGCTGTTTTACGCCTTGTTTCAGTATTTTATAATTCTAGGATTAGTGGAAGAGAAGGAGATTGAAAACAACCATTTATCTACTAAAACAGCATCTTTTTAATGTGTTTTATCTACGTATTTAAGTTCTAATAAATTGGTAGGATTACTCCCTAAACCAGTCACGTCTTTTTGAGAAAATCTAATAACTTCATCATAGTACAATGGTACAATGGGTGTGTTTTTAAGCACTAAACTGTCCATTTTGGTGTACAGTTTTATTCTTTCGACTTCATTTGTTTCCGTAAAGGCTTGCTTGTACCATGTGTCAAAAGTAGCATTTGAAAAATGGGTGTAGTTAGGACCGTTTGGCGCAAAGTTTTCAGAATAAAATAACGATAGATAATTTTGTGCATCAGGGTAGTCTGCCACCCAACTGGCTCTAAATACATCTAATTTTCCATTTGCTTTTCCTTCTTTTAAAGTAGAAGCAGGTAAGACATCTACAGCCACAGTTAGGCCTATTTTTGTTAACTCACGTTGTATGTATTCGCAAAAATTAAGGTAATTACTGGTTGTTGTAATAGTAATCTTAGGTATTTTATTTGTGTTCTCTTTGTAATCCTTAATTAGTTTTTTTGCTTTCTCTGGTTGATAGGTATAACCAATAGTTGCATTATAGCCAGGTAATCCTTTTGGTATAAAACCTCCGGTTGCTGGAATACCAATACCATTACGCAGGTAAGTCATCATTTTTTGTCTGTCAAACCCGTAGTTTACGGCTTCACGGATATTTTTAGATTGAATTTCATCTAAATCAGAATCCATATAAAACGCCAAATATTCTGTGTTTAAATAGGGGCTTCGTATTAAATCAATAGTAGGTTGATATTTTGCTCTTAATAGTCCCTTGGTGGTTAAAATTTCATCTTGGTAAGACGCATCCAAACTATTTAAAAAATCTAAATTACCTTGGATAAATTGCATAAACTCACTTTGCTTATCTGGTAAAAAAGTAATGGCTACTGCTTCTAGATAGGGCAGGTTCTCACCGCTTTTATTAGTTTCAAAATAATTATTGTTTTTTCTGAATACCAATTTGACGTTTTCTTCCCATCTTTTAAATTTAAAAGGGCCGGTACCAATTGGATTTGCTCTAAAATCAGTCCCATAATATGTTGTTATTTCTTTTGGTACAACACTACAGTATTTCATGGTTAGTAAGCCTAAAAATGCGGGGAAGGGTTGTTTTAGTTTGATATTAAATACGGAGTCATTTACTGCTTTAAAACCAGCTACTTTGTTAAAAATCCAACGTCCCGAAGAGGCTGTTTTAGGATCTAAAATACGATTAAAACTGTACTCAAAATCATGTGCTGTAACTAGTCTGGTCGAGTCTTTTTTAAATAGTTTATGCTTGTGGAAGTACACATCGTTTCTTAAAGTAAAGGTGTAATTTACGGCGTTGTCAGAAATAGCCCAATGCTTTGCTATACTTGGCTTTACAAGTAAACTATCATCCATTTGGACTAAACCATTAAACAGTTGGTTTACCGCCCAAATATCTGCATTGTCTTTAGCAAAAGCAGGATCAAGAGAGCCAATGTTTTTGTGTTCGTTATATCTAAATACAAGATGATCTTTAGTGGTTTGCTTTTTATTAAAACAAGATGTTGCTAATAATGTAAAAGCAAGTAGACTAAAGTATGTAATGGGTTTGCTGTTAAAAAGAGTCATCAACTAGTTAATCATTATTTAAGCTTCCAAACACGTTTTTGGCTTAAAAAAAATACGTAATTTTGCAATCACAAATTTGTAATTACACTAGGTAAATATAAACATTCTTACTTAGCATTAAAGACTATTTTAAATTGAATACTAAAAAGAAAGTCGGCTTTTATACTTTAGGTTGTAAACTTAATTTTTCTGAAACCTCTACTATTGCACGATCGTTTAAGGACGAAGGTTTTGACCGTGTTGATTTTAACGATCCAGCAGATATTTATGTAATAAATACTTGTTCTGTCACAGAAAATGCTGACAAGCGTTTTAAAACAGTAGTTAAACAAGCACAAAAATCTAATCCAGAGGCATTTGTTGTCGCTGTAGGGTGTTATGCGCAGTTAAAACCGCAAGAATTGGCGGATGTTAATGGTGTGGATTTGGTTTTAGGAGCTACTGAAAAGTTTAAGATTACAGATTATCTAAATGATTTAACTAAAAACGATTTAGGAGAAATCCACTCTTGCGAGATTGAAGACGCTGATTTTTACGTTGGAAGTTATTCTATAGGAGACCGCACCAGAGCCTTTTTAAAAGTACAAGATGGGTGTGATTATAAATGCACCTATTGCACAATACCATTGGCTAGAGGGATTTCAAGAAGTGATGAGTTGCAAAATGTAATTAGCAACGCAAAAGAGATTTCTTCAAAAGGGATTAAAGAAATTGTTTTAACAGGTGTAAATATAGGTGACTACGGTAAAGGTGAGTTTGGAAATAAAAAGCACGAACATACATTTTTAGAATTGGTTGAAGCGCTAGATCAAGTTGAAGGAATTGAACGTCTTCGTATTTCTTCTATCGAACCAAATTTGCTAAAAAATGAAACCATAGATGTTGTTAGTAAATCTAGAGCATTTGTCCCTCATTTTCATATACCACTACAAAGTGGAAGCAATGTTATTTTGAAAGCAATGCGACGTCGTTACATGCGCGAGTTGTATGTTGATCGTGTTATTAAAATAAAAGAAGTTATGCCACACGCCTGTATTGGTGTTGATGTTATTGTTGGTTTTCCTGGCGAAACAGAAGAGCATTTTTTAGAGACGTATAATTTTTTAAATGAATTAGATATCTCTTATTTACATGTTTTTACATATTCTGAAAGAGCAAATACGGTCGCTGCCGAATTGGATAATGTAGTGCCTAAAAATATTAGAACAAAACGTAGTAAAATGCTTCGTGGATTAAGTGCTAAAAAACGTCGTGCTTTTTATGAAAGTCAGATTGGAGCAACAAGAAAAGTGTTGTTTGAATCAGAAAACAAAGCCGGTTATATACATGGTTTTACAGATAATTATGTTAAGGTAAAATCACCTTGGAATCCAGAGCTAGTAAACACATTACATGATATAGAACTTACCAAAATTGATGATGACGGATTGGTTAGATTTGATTTTGTTGAAGTACATTCAGCATAAAAAAAAACCGAAGCTAATAGCTTCGGTTTTTTTTTTAATTTTAAATGTCTTAAATCCTAAGACCTACGGGTAGTAATTTTTTGTATCTTCTATTACGTCTTATAAACTTTGCTATTTCTGGACTTGTAGGCACAACACTCAGGTTGCGTTCTTCTATATTGTCAAAAACAGTAGTTAAAAATTCTGCGACAAACTCCTCGTTGTCAAGCTCTTCTGGAAGAATCAGTTTTGTTAAAAAAATCTTTCGTTCTTGTAAAGAGTATTCAATTTTAGCAAAATGATCATCAATTTTAAGTTCAAATTGACGTAAAAAATCATTGTCAACTAACTCAGCTGCATCAATCATATCTATAAAGTTTTATTAATTATTCGGAGAGTTTCAAAAATAGTACCAAACTATTTTATAGCTTTACCGTGCAAATGTACGAATAAATCTAATAGCAACAGGCTTTGTTAGTGTTAAAACCTTATGAATCAGCAAGTAATACCGGTCTATCTAATGCCAGGAATGGCAGCCAATCCAACCATTTTTGAGCACATAAAATTACCGGAAGATCAATATAAAATTTATTGGCTAGAATGGAAGTTGCCAAATAAAAACGAATCGATTTCAAGCTACGCAAAACGGATGTGCGAAGATATAAATCATGACAATCCTGTATTGCTAGGGGTTTCTTTTGGTGGTATTTTAGTTCAGGAAATGAGTAAGCATATTGCAGTTAAAAAACTAATAATAGTCTCTAGTGTAAAGACAAAACATGAGTTGCCTAAACGTATGAAGTTGTTAAAAGCAACTAAAGCCTATAAAATACTGCCAACACAATTGGTAAGTAGTATAGATTTGTTAGCAAAATATGCTTTTGGTAATACTATTACTAAACGTATAGAGTTATATAAAAAGTACCTGTCTGTTAGTGATAAAGTGTATTTAGATTGGGCGATAGAGCAAGTAGTGTGTTGGGAGCAAGATCAACCAATGGAATCCGTTTTGCATATCCATGGAGATAACGATATGGTGTTTCCGTTTGCAAATCTAGGAGATTGCATTACTATAAAGGGTGGCACGCATATTATGATAATAAATAAGTATAAGTGGTTTAATGAAAACCTACCAAAACTAATCGCTTAAAAACAGAGCGATTTGAATAAAATTTTTTAAATTTAAAGAAAAAGATAAGAAGATGAAGATAGTACAAAAAAGTTTAGCTATAGTTGGGTTAGCAGCATTAGGGATGTTGTTTATTAATGCCTACCAAAATGCGCCAACTGATGAAAATTTTGAGAAACAAATCATAAACGATTACAATGTTTATGCTATACAAATGCCTAGTTATTTAGATTTTGCAGGAGAGGCTGTACCATTATCAAACCCGGATATTTATGAGCGTATGGATAAGGAGCTTTTGGTTAATACCTATTGGCAATCTAATGGATTATTAATGTTTAAACGTGCCAAAAAATATTTTCCAATTATAGAACCAATTTTAGCTAAACATGGTATTCCTGATGATTTTAAATACTTAGCTGTTATTGAAAGTGGATTAACAGATGCACGGTCTCCAGCAGGAGCTAGTGGATTCTGGCAAATAATGAAAGCTACTGGACGCGAGCACGGTCTAGAAGTTAATGATAATGTGGATGAGCGTTACAATCTTGAAAAAGCAACAGAAGTAGCTTGTGATTATTTATTAAAGGCTAAAAAGAGTTTAGGATCTTGGACTTCGGCAGCAGCCGCATATAATGCAGGTAATTATGGTATTTCTAAGCGTTTAAAAGCACAAGACGTTACTAGTTATTATGATTTGTTATTAGGTGAAGAAACGGGACGTTACGTGTTTAGAATTATAGCTTTAAAAGAAATTTTATCTAACCCAGATAAGTATGGCTTTAACTTTAGAGATAAAGATTTATATACAACTGTTCCAACGTATCAGGTAGCTGTAGATACAGCGGTAACTGATTTTGCAGGTTTTGCTAAGCAATTTGGAATTAACTACAAAATATTAAAATTACATAACCCTTGGTTAAGAGAGCCACATTTAAATAATAGCTCTAGAAAAGAATATTTTATTGATATTCCTAGAGAAGGTTATTATCAAACAACACCGTAGATGTTAGACTTTTTTAGTCAATATTGGTGGACAATTGCAATTGTAATCAACTATATATTAGTGATTATAGCTGTAACTACTATATTGTTTAAGTCAATAAACCCAACAAAAACACTAACGTACATTATTGTATTGTTAGTGTTTCCTTTTTTTGGGCTGATTGTATATTATTTTTTTGGTCAAGAGTACAGAAAAAATAAAATTTTTAATCGTAAAGATGTTTTAAATAATAAGCTTATTAAGTCCATAAATAAGGATTTAAAGATTGATCCTGAGACGTTATCTAGTTATGAAGCTAATATCGAAGAAGATCAAATCCGTTTAATACACTTGCTTCAGAGAAATGATAAATCGCCATTAACTAAATATAATAATGTCGAAATTATCATTAATGGAGAAAACAAGTTTCAATCTTTATTTAAAGATATCGAAAGTGCGCAACAACACATTCATATAGAATATTACATTTTAAAAGACGATAGGATTGGTACCCATTTTTTAGAGCTGTTATGTAAAAAAGCAAAGGAAGGGGTTAAGGTTAGGCTTAGTTTTGATGATGTAGGAAGTAAGATTTCATCTAAAATGAAAAGAAAGCTAATAGAAGCTAACATCGAGTTTTACGCGTTTATGCCAGTGTTATTTCCAAGATTTACTGGTAAGATGAATTACAGAAACCATAGGAAAATTGTAATTATTGATGGCGAAATTGGCTATGTTGGTGGGATTAACGTATCCGATACTTATGTTAACTATCCAGAAAGCAAAAGTTATTGGAGAGATACACACTTAAAAATAATAGGCGAGGCGGTTTTTACATTACAAACTCAATTTTTGACCAATTGGAATTTTGTATCAGAGGCCACATTGGAGTTAAACCGTTCTTTTTTTCCTCAAAATAAAGTTAAGGATGTGCAACCTGTACAAATAGCAGCTAGTGGTCCTGATACGGATTGGGCCAATATAATGGAGGCTATCTTCTTTGCTATTGTTACTGCAGAACACTATGTGTATATCACAACGCCATATTTTATACCAAATGATCAAATCATAACAGCCATGCAAGTAGCATCCAAAAGTGGAGTAGACGTGCGTTTATTAATTCCCGATCAATCGGATTCTTGGACAGCTAAGCATGCAACAAACTCTTATTTAGAGCAGTTATTAAAAGCTAATATCAAAGTATATAGATATGAAAAAGGATTTATACATGCAAAAACAATGGTTGTAGACGATGTTTTTACCACTATAGGAACTTGTAATATGGACTACAGAAGCTTTAATATTAACTTTGAAATCAATGCCTTGATTTATAGTAAGGATAAAGCAAAAGAAGCCAAAGCTATTTTTATGCAAGATTTAGAAGATGCTATTGTGGTCGATTATCAAGCGTGGGAAGAGCGCTCTAACTTTGAAAGAATACAAGAAGCCTATTGCAGGCTTTGGGCGCCTTTACTTTAAGTAAAATATGCTGTAAAAAAAAAGTCCAACTAATCTAAATCTAGATTAGTTGGACTTTTTTTTATTAGATAAATAATATTAATTATCTACTACGTCTTTTTTGAGAACGCACAGACCCGCCTTGACCAAAATGTTGTTTTGGCGCTTGAGCACGTTTCATGTTATCTTTCATCATTTTAATTTGATCAGTTAACATGCCTTGTTTGTCTAGTTTTTGTGCTTCGGCTAATAAGGTTGTCGCTTCTTGTTTTCTTCTTTTAGATAAAGCAACACCAGCTAAATTTAATTTTACCATAGCCATGTCATGGTCCATAGATAATCCTAATTGTTCCGCTTTCTTAAAATAACGCTCCGCTTCCGACATATTATCTTGAGAGACCATAACACCATTTAAAAAGTTGTAATACCCTTGTTGTTTCTTTACTAAGGCAGTATCTGGATTTTTAATTTTATCTAACCACCTTTTAGCTCCTGGAAAATCTTGCTTTCTAAGTTTTAAAAAGGCAAGTAAAATAAATTCATTTTTAAAATATAAGAAGACAAATATTAAAGATAATAAGATGTACATTATCCCGTTACCTATGTTTCCTTCAATAAATTGATAGATTGCAAAACCAAAAATTGCGATTGCTATAATTAATTTGATTACTTTGTTGTACATTATGTATAAGTTTATAAGCCTTGAGTTACTTGTATTGTAACGTTTTTAAGCGTGTTTTTTAATGGAGTACAAAGAAACTAAAAAAATCTTTAAAAATATTTTTTAAATTAGGTTTGTGAAATAAAAAACTCGTTGTATATTTGCGCTCAGTTTTAGGTGAAACCCTAAACTAAATAAAACATATACTATTCAGATTTAAAAAAATAAGACAATGCCAAAAAGAACGTTTCAGCCATCAAAGAGAAAAAGAAGAAATAAACATGGTTTTAGAGAAAGAATGGCTTCTGCTAATGGTAGAAAGGTATTAGCTCGTCGTCGTGCTAAAGGAAGAAAGAAAATTTCTGTTTCTACAGAAACTAGACATAAAAAATAATGATTAACAATTGTTAATAATTTAAAGGCGTTACTTAGGTGTAACGCCTTTTTTTGTATCCTAGAATTACTATTTTTATAATCGAAAAAAATAAAGAAAAAATGCCAAAAAATCCTAAGTTAAAATCTATTCTTATTATAGGTTCAGGTCCTATCGTTATTGGGCAAGCGTGTGAATTTGATTACTCTGGTACACAAGCTTTAAGATCGTTAAGAGAGGACGGAATTGAAACTGTTTTAATCAATTCTAACCCTGCAACAATTATGACAGACCCTAGTATGGCTGATCATGTTTACTTGTTGCCTCTTACTACAAAGTCTATTCTTAAAATATTAAAAGAGCATCCACATATCGATGCAGTGTTACCTACAATGGGTGGGCAGACAGCTTTAAACTTATGTATTGAAGCAGACGAGAAAGGTATTTGGAAAGACTTTGATGTAGAGATTATTGGAGTAAATATTGATGCTATTAATATTACAGAAGATAGAGAGCAGTTTAGAGAATTAATGCTTGATATTGGAATTCCAATGGCACCTCAAGCAACTGCAACATCATATTTAAAAGGTAAAGAGATTGCTCAGGAATTCGGTTTTCCATTAATTATTAGAGCTTCTTTTACTTTAGGAGGTGCAGGCGCATCTTTTGTCCATAAAGAAGAAGATTTTGACGAGTTATTGACGCGTGGTCTGGAGATTTCTCCAATTCACGAAGTCATGATTGATAAAGCCTTAATAGGCTGGAAAGAATATGAATTAGAGTTACTTAGAGACTCAAATGATAATGTAGTAATTATCTGTTCTATTGAAAACATGGACCCTATTGGTATCCACACAGGAGATTCGATTACTGTGGCACCAGCAATGACATTAAGTGATAAAACATACCAAAAAATGCGTGATATGGCTATCCATATGATGCGTAATATTGGTGATTTTGCAGGTGGTTGTAATGTGCAGTTTGCTGTAAGTCCAGACGAAAAAGAAGATATTATTGCTATCGAGATTAATCCTCGTGTGTCTAGATCTTCTGCTTTAGCTAGTAAAGCAACAGGGTATCCAATTGCAAAAATTGCGGCTAAATTAGCAATAGGTTATCATTTAGACGAGTTACAAAATCAAATTACAAAATCTACTTCTGCCTTATTTGAGCCGACTTTAGATTACGTTATTGTAAAAATACCACGTTGGAACTTTGATAAGTTTGAAGGAAGTGATCGTACTTTAGGGCTTCAAATGAAATCTGTAGGAGAAGTGATGGGTATTGGACGTTCGTTTCAAGAAGCATTGCATAAAGCAACACAATCTTTAGAGATTAAACGTAATGGTTTAGGTGCTGACGGAAAAGGGTACACTAATTACGATCAAATTATAGATAAACTAACACACGCAAGTTGGGATAGAGTCTTTGTAATTTATGATGCCATTCAAATGGGAATTCCATTAAGTCGTATTCATGAAATCACAAAAATTGACATGTGGTTTTTACGTCAATATGAAGAATTACACCAATTGCAAAAAGAAATTTCAACATTTACTATCGATACTATAGATAGAGAATTACTTCTTGAAGCTAAACAAAAAGGATACGGAGACAGACAAATAGCGCATATGTTAAGCTGTTTAGAAAGTCAAGTATATAATAAAAGAGACACGTTAGGTATTAATCGTGTGTATAAACTTGTTGATACTTGTGCTGCAGAATTTGAAGCAAAGACTCCATATTACTATTCTACATTTGAAAACGACGTAGAAACTGCAGACGGAAAACGTTATGCAGATAATGAAAGTATTGTCTCTGATAAGAAAAAAGTGATTGTTCTAGGATCTGGACCAAATAGAATTGGTCAAGGTATCGAGTTTGATTACTGTTGTGTTCATGGTGTTTTAGCTGCTGCTGAATGTGGTTATGAAACCATCATGATTAACTGTAACCCTGAAACAGTATCTACAGATTTTGATACTGCGGATAAATTATATTTTGAACCTGTATTCTGGGAACATATCTACGACATTATTAGACATGAAAAACCTGAAGGTGTTATTGTGCAATTAGGTGGTCAAACCGCTTTAAAACTTGCAGAAAAACTATCTAAATACGGTATTAAAATATTAGGAACAAGCTTTGAAGCGTTAGATTTAGCAGAAGATAGAGGGTTGTTTTCTAATATGTTAAAAGAAAACAATATTCCTTATCCAGAATTTGATATTGCTACTACAGCAGATGAAGCAGCTGCGATTGCAGATGTTTTAGACTTTCCAATTTTAGTAAGACCTTCTTACGTACTTGGAGGACAAGGAATGAAAATTGTAATAAATAAACAAGAGCTTGAAGAGCATGTTGTTGATTTATTAAGACGTATGCCAGGTAACCAATTACTTTTAGATCATTATTTAGATGGTGCAATAGAAGCCGAAGCAGATGCTATTTGCGATGGAGAAAATGTATACATTATTGGTATAATGGAACATATTGAACCTTGTGGAATCCACTCTGGAGATAGTAATGCAACATTACCACCGTTTAACTTAGGTGAGTTTGTAATGCAACAAATTAAAGACCATACAAAAAAGATTGCTTTAGCATTAAACACTGTTGGTTTAATAAACATCCAGTTTGCAATAAAAGAGGATATTGTTTATATCATTGAAGCTAATCCAAGAGCATCGCGTACGGTACCATTTATCTCTAAAGCCTATGGAGAACCTTATGTAAATTATGCAACTAAAGTAATGTTAGGGGAGAAAAAAGTGACTGACTTTGATTTTAACCCTAAATTAGAAGGCTATGCTATCAAGCAGCCGGTATTCTCTTTTAATAAGTTCCATAATGTAAATAAGAAACTTGGTCCAGAAATGAAAAGTACTGGAGAAAGTATCTTGTTTATCGACGATTTAAAAGATGACGAATTTTACAATTTATACGCAAGACGTAAAATGTATTTAAGTAAATAATACAGAATGTAAACCCAATAAAAAAGCCTTCATTAAAATGAAGGCTTTTTTTATTTAAAAATTTTCGGGTAAGTCTATCCTAACCTTGTGTTCTTTTAAAATAGGCAAGTAGTCTACATGAGAGAAGTCTTGATGATCAAACTCATATTGACGTTGTTTTTTAGTTTCCATACGCTTGATAGCTTTTAAAAAACGTTTCACTTCCACTTTATCATTTAAAATAAGACCTGGAACTTGCTGTGATTTGCCATCTTTATCCTTAGATACCATGGTAAAGTAAGAGGAGTTACAGTGTTTAACAACGCCTGTTTGTATGTTTTCTGCAATGACCCTAATACCAACAACCATAGACGTATTACCTACAAAGTTTACTGAGGCTTTCATGGTTACTAATTCTCCAACTTCAATAGGACTTAAAAAATCGACAGTGTCTACACTAGCGGTAACACAATAACTTTTAGAGTGTTTAGACGCACATGCAAATGCTATTTGATCCATTAAATTTAGGATGTAACCACCATGTATTTTTCCACTAAAATTACTGTGGGAAGGCAACATTAATTCTGATATGCTAATACGCGAAGCATCTGCTTTTTTATAATCTTTCATAATTAGTAATTAGATCGGCGTTCTTTATCTTCTTCTACTTTAGTAATAAAATATTTTGTGTCACCTAACCAAAAGAAGGTTTTGTAACGTTCAAAATACGTCAGTTTTACAAATTTACCTTGCAAACGGTTTAAATCTTTAATCACCTGTTTTTCTTTGTCCTCTACAGAGAATTCAAAAAGTTGCGCTTCAGAAACGCCTTGGCTAACTTCGCCTTCCCAGGTTTTAAACATCACACCTTTGCTACTAAACTTAACTAATTCTCCTGCTCGTACACCTTCGCTATAAGTAGCAAAATAGATAAAGGCAAAATATCCAGCTATTATAAGCACAATAATAACTAGTGTTTTTATTAAAAATTTGATCATATTTTTGTTTTTTTAATCGTCAGATTCTGCTCTTTTTATTATTGATTCTGGCAATGCTTTTTTAGCTTTTGCACCCAGTTTTTTTATTTTTTCGACACTAGTAATTAAGTTTCCTTTTCCTTCTACTAGTTTATTCATGGCAGAAGAATAGTCTTTTTTAGCATCGTCTATCTTTTTACCAACGCCAGTTAAGTCCTTGACTAAACCTTCAAACTTATCGTAAAGCGCACCAGCTTGTCTTGCAATTTCGATAGCATTTTGTTGTTGCTTTTCGTTATTCCACATGCTATCAACCGTTCTTAAGGTTGCTAATAGGGTAGAAGGTGTGACTATAACTATGTTTTTTTCGAAAGCTTTATTGTAAATCGAATTATCTGCATTTATCGCCACAGCAAAAGCAGGTTCTATGGGGATAAATAGTAATACAAAATCAGGACTTTCTATGTCGTATAAATCCTCGTATTTTTTCTCAGACAATTGGTCAACGTGTCTTTTAATAGAATTGATGTGCGCTTTTAAATATAACTCACGTTGGTCATCTTCTGCATTAACGTAACGTTCGTAATCTGTTAAAGACACCTTACTATCAATAATCATTTTTTTATTGTCAGGTAAGTGTAATACAATATCTGGCAACACTCTAGAGCCATCTGCTCTAGTAAAATTTTGTTGTACAAAATACTCTCTGTCTTTTTCTAAACCTGATTTTTCAAGGACACGTTCTAAAACTAATTCGCCCCAATTTCCTTGCATTTTACTATCCCCTTTTAAGGCTCTAGTCAAGTTGGTAGCTTCTTTAGTCATTTGTTGGTTTAAATCTTTTAAACCTAGTAATTGTTCTTTTAAAGCACTATGCATACTGATACTTTCCTTTTGAGTATCATCTACTTTTTTCTCGAAGGTTAGTATTTTTTCCTGTAGAGGATTTAAAATATTTTTGATATTTTCTTTATTCTGAAGTGTGAATTTCTCGCTTTTTTCATCTAAAATTTTAGTTGCTAATAACTCAAAATCCTTGCGTAATTGTTCTTGACGTAATTCGACTTCTTCCTCACGTTTTAGATTTAATTGCTGTAAGTTTTCAAAATCTGCATTTTTTCTAGCTAAATCTTCATTTAAAATATCCTTTTCACGACGGATGCCTTCGCGTTCTATTTCAATTTTAGAAATAGATTGTTTTAAATCTTGTAATTGGGTGTTAAATGTTGCGTTTTGTCTTTCGCTTTCAGCGGAATAAAATTGTTTTAAGTCCGACAATTGCTGTTGTAAGTTGGTATTACGCTCTTCCAAGGTGCTTTTTTCGCTTTTACTTTTTAGTTTAGTGAATAGCATACCCAAATAACCACCAATAGCAGCAGCAATTAAAATAGCAAGAATAAGGATAATGTTGTCGTTCATTTAAGGTAAAAGTAGTTTGGTCAAAGATAGTTAATTTGTCTCTCAGTGAGAAGTCAAGTATTTTATAAGTTGAATACTTATTCTTGTAGCTTCAGAAAGTAATTAATGGTCTTATTATATGGTATTATAATAGATATTTCATACCCTTAATTAATGTGTGATACTGAAACAAGTTCAGTATGACGTGGTTTATTGCTATGTAATTTTAATGCACATGAAGTAAGTTTATTGAGGATGTTTCAAAAGCATAATTAATGTGTGATACTGAAACAAGTTAAATATGACGTGGTTTATTGCTATGTAATTTTAATTCAGATGAAATTAGTTCTATTGAGGATGTTTCAAAAGCCTAATTAATATGAGATACTGAAACAAGTTCAATATGACGTGGTTTATTGCTATGTATTTTTAATTTAGATGAAGTAAGTTTATTGAGGATGTTTCAAAAGCATAATTAATGTGTGATACTGAAACAAGTTCAGTATGACGTGGTTTATTGCTATGTATTTTTAATGCAGTTGAAGTTAGTTCTATTGAGGATGTTTCAAAAGCTTAATTAATGTGTGATACTGAAACAAGTTCAGTATGACGTGGATTATTGCTATGTATTTTTAATTCAGATGAAGTTAGTTTTATTGAGGATGTTTCAAAAGCTTAATTAATGTGTGATACTGAAACAAGTTCAATATGAAGTAAAATTACTTTTTAACCCTAAAACTGCCTGTTTTTTCATCAAAAACAATCATATCTTCTGGGAATAGCTTAGAAAATGCTCCTTTTTCGATTAAATTACAAGGTGTGTCACTTACAATGCCCTGTTCTGACATGACAATCATGCTGTCGCATAATTGGATGGCTAGATCAATTTCGTGAGACGAAAACAAGATGGTTTTTCCGGTGTCTTTTGCTAATTTTTGAAGCAGTTTTAGGATGTATGCTTTATGATACATATCTAAATGCGACGTCGGTTCGTCTAGAATAATTAAATCTGTGTCTTGTGCTAAAGCACGTGCTATCATTACCTTTTGAAGTTGGCCATCACTAAGCTCGAAACATTTTTTATGTTTTAAGTCGGCTATTGTCGTTTGGTCAATTGCTTTATTGATAATTTCTAAATCTTTATCAGATAAGTTACCAACCCAATTGGTGTAAGGTTGACGTCCTAGAGCAACCAATTCAAAAACAGTTAAATTTTTTGCAGCAATAGGCTCCGTTAATACTAAGCTTAAAGTCTTTGCAAGTTCTAAGTTAGAAAATGTTTTTAATTGTTTTTCATTAATAAAAACAGCACCATTAATAGGAGGTTGTACTTTAGTTAACGTTTTTAATAACGTAGATTTTCCTATTCCATTACCACCGACTAAACCGACTAATTCGCCTTTATTTAAAGCAATAGTAATGTTTGACGCCACTATAATGTCTTCTTTTTTAGAAGCATAACCTATAGTCAGGTTTTCAGTTTTAAGGATGGTATGTTTTATATGTTCTGGCACTATCTTATTTCTAATTAAAAAGTTGCGTTGTTTTTATTATTATTTTAAAATACCATTTTACGTTGTCTAACCAATAACCAAACTACAACTGGCGCACCAATTAAAGAGGTAATAGCGTTAATAGGTAAAAGGTAATCTGTGTTTGGTAATTGTGCTATGCTGTCGCAAATTAGCATAATAATAGCACCAAATAAAAAGACTGCCGGTAATAATGTTTTATGGTTTGAGGTGTTAAATACCTGTCTTGTTACGTGTGGTATTGCTAAACCTATAAAGGCAATTGGTCCTGCAAACGCAGTGATTGTACCGGCTAATAGGCTAGTGGCGATAATAATAAGTAAACGACTTTGTTTAATGTTTAAACCTAAGCTTTTAGCATAGTTTTCTCCTAATAACAAGGTGTTTAAACCTTTTATGGATAACACGCTAAAAATAACTCCAATAACATAAATAACTGTAAAAACTTGTACTTCGGACCAGTCTAAATCGCCTAAACTACCAAAGCCCCAAAATATATATTGTTGTAACTGTTCTGCACTACTAAAGTATGATAGTACGCTGACTATTGCTGCTGTAATGCTACCAAACATTAACCCTATAATTAAAATAGCCATGGTATCTCTAACTTTAGAGGATACGATTAAAACTAATAGTAGGACTAAAAAACTACCTAAACTGGCTGCAATTACTAAACTCCATTTTGTTAGTAAAAACGTGGCAAGAAAACCGCCAAAAATACTGCTCCCTAATATTACTAAAGCGACACCAAGACTGGCTCCAGAGGTAATACCTAAAACAAAAGGTCCAGCCAATGGGTTTCTGAATAACGTTTGCATTAATAATCCTGAAATGCCTAAACCGGACCCTACTAAAATGGCAGTAATGGCTTTTGGTAAACGGTAGTTTTGAATAATGTATTCTTTGCTTGAAAGTAACTCAGTATCCGTAAAAAAACTACTTACAATAGTTTTAAAAGAAATAGAAATAGAACCCAAGCTGATGTTAACACAAAAAAGCACTAACAGTATAACTGTAAGTACTATAAATGGTATTGTGTAATTTGTTTTCAATAGTTTCTATTTTTGTCTTGGTAATTGGATACTGTAACTATGAGTTTTCTAGTTTAAAGGTCTAAAAAAGTAAGTTTTGTAATCTGGTAGTAATTCTGGATGACAAATTTTAATAATATCTTTTAGAACTAAATCAGGTCTTGCTAGACCAAGCTCGTAATATAATACACCTCCAGTTTTACCAGTTGTGTTTGCAAACGTATATATGTTATTATTTTTAAAGGCGTCAAATTGTGTGTAATGTGTATTGGCTTGTTTTAAAGCATCCATAGTTGGGTAGTAAGAAGGGCTTAACCAAAGGTTTGCACTTTTAGCTTTTTCAAAAACAGTTTCAAAACTTAGCGCTAAACTTCCAGCACCCGCAGTATCTGCATATAAATAGTCTACATTGGCATCTTTTAAAAATTGTGCTTCGGTACTTGTTCCGTTAGGTAAATACCAAACGTCTTTATGCATTGCTCCACTTAAAACTGTTGGACGATTCTTTACCGTTTTTGCTAGTTTTTGTGCAGCTTTATAATCTGTTTCGATAGTCAAGAAGATTGCATTAGCTTCCTTGGTTTTGTTATACAATGCCCCAAAAAATTTAATCCATTCGGCTTTAGCTAAAGGTGATTTTTCTACCCAATCGCCATTATATATAACGGGTATATTTGCTTTGCTAATTGTGTTTAGCGATTTACTTGTACCATCAACACCAAAGCCAATCACGACATCTGGTTTTAAACTTAGTAAAACCTCAGTATTTAAACCTTCGTTTTTACCTAATTCTCTAATACTACCATTATCTATACGTTGTCTTGTTTTTTCTGAAGAGACATAATCAGTTCCAGGAAAACCTATTAAAGTTGCTTCTTCATTTAATAATTCTAAAGCCGGAATATGTGTCGTGGATGTCACCACAATTTGTTTTACAGGTGTTATTATTATGCCATCATATTCGTCTTTCATAAACGATGTTTTGGCTGCGTTTTCTTTAGAAATCAGTACATACTTGTATGCTTTTTCGGCATTGGGCCAAGGGTTATTGACTTCTAAAACTGAAAAATTATTGTGGTTTGTAATATTAAAACCTTCAGCGTAAGCGATACTATTTTTAACGTTGTCTAAAGGCGGAAGCTTAACGCTAATACCTTTGTCTTCTTTGCAATTTAAAAAGAAAAACGTTGAAATTAAAAGGAGTAAAATAGGTTTGTTTTGTAACATTAGTAACACTTTAGCGGAATAGTTTCCTGTAAATTTATATAAAATTTTAGTCATGAGGGACGGTTCAAATTTAACAATATATATAGTAGGAGGAATTATATTAGTGCATTTTTTAGTGGGCTTTATTTATTTAATCTATAAAATGAATAAGAAAAAATAGGTAATACATTATTTTAAATAGTATTTTTGCGACGAATTTTGGTTTCATTCAAACTTTATTTGAATGGATTAAAAGGGAATCTGGTTTAATTCCAGAACTGTTCCCGCAACTGTAAGCTATAACGCTTGTTATTACACTTCATGTCACTGTCTATATTAGATGGGAAGACCAATAGCAAGACGCAAGTCAGGAGACCTGCCAAATTCATCATCTAACTAGATCTTCGGGAGAAGGGTCTTTAAGATTTATGAAAAAAACAATTATATTATTACTTGCTGTATGTTTTAGTGTTGTGTCTTTTGCACAAACACAGTTGGACTCTATCCAATATTTAGATGTTATTGAGCTTAGTGATATTAAGTTGAAAGCCTTTACTAATACACAAACAGTTTTAAAACTGTCCGATAGTATCATAAAAAAAGGAAACTCTTTACTGACACATTTACTTAATAATAATAGTACTATTTACTTTAAAGAAAATGGTTTTGGTATGGTGTCTTCGCCATCGTTTAGAGGGACTACAGCCCAACAAACAGCAGTGATTTGGAATGGTATTAATATTAATTCTCAACTTAATGGGCAAACCGATTTTAGTACAGTAAATACTAAACTATTTGATAATATAGATGTTAGAAGTGGAGGAGGAAGCGTGTTATACGGTAGTGGTGCTATTGGTGGATCTATCCATTTAAATAATAAGATTGCCTATAATAATACAGATTCTCATTATGTGGGCGTTAACTACGGAAGTTTTAATACTATTAATAGTACTTATAAAGGGCATTTTTCTACAGATAAATTAAGTATTAATGCTAATGTTAGTTATTTAAAATCGGATAATGATTACGATTATGTGGATAGCAATAAGAGCAATTTAAATGGCCAATTTTATAGTAATACTATTGGTTTAAATTTAGGGTATAAGTTTAACGATAACAATATAATCAAGGCTTACAGTAATTTTTATGATGGTCAGCGTCATTTTTCTTTACAATTACCAACAGAAACACCATCTAAATATAAAAATCGGGATTCTAGAAATCTTTTAGAATATGTAGGGTTATTTGGCGGCTTTACTTCAAAATTGAAAGTGGCTTATTTAACGGAAAGTTATAAGTATTTCTCTAATATTGAAAGAGATGATTATACCGATGGAGGTGTGAATACTTTAATTTTAAAGTATGATTTATCTTATAAACTAGGCGACAATATTACTATTAACCCAGTTTTAGATTATACACAGAATACAGGAGAAGGTTCTAGCATAAGCAAAGTAAAGCGCAATGTAACAGGATTTAATTTGTTGTTTAAACAAGAGGTGACTTCTGATTTTTTATATGAAATTACTACAAGACAAGAAATAACAGATAATTATAAAAGTCCTTTTTTATATAGTTTAGGTTTAAAATATGATATCTCTGATGCTTATACGATAACACTTAATGGGTCTAAGAATTATAGAGTACCAACGTTTAATGATTTGTATTGGCAAAGTGGAGGTAATCTAGATTTAAAACCAGAAACCTCTTATCAATTAGAATTAGGGAATACTTTTACTTTTAAAACAGTAGATTTTTCTGTTACAGGTTTTTATAATGATATTACGGATATGATCAGATGGTTGCCAACCACTACTGTTTGGAGGCCTATAAATACAGATCATGTTAAAACTTACGGTGTAGAAGCGCAATTAAATGCAACACATTATTTTGGTAAAAACCAATTGACTTTAACTAGTAATTATGCCTATACTATATCAGAAGATCAGCAACGCAATGCACAATTAATTTATGTGCCTTATCATAAAGCAACTGCGACTTTAGGTTATAATTACAAACGATTATCCGCATATTACCAATACGTATTTGTGGGAGAGGTTTTTACACAATCAGATAACAATCCAAAGTATAATATTGATGCGTATTATTTATCTAATTTAGGTATCGACTATACTTTAGGTAAAAAGAAAAATATTACGGTTGGCGCACAGTTAAACAATATTTTTAACCATAATTATCAAAGTGTGTTAGGGCGATTTATGCCTGGAACACATTTTACTACATATTTGAACTTTAATTTTTAAACACTAATAAATAAAACAGTACAATGAAACAATTTAAAAAAATATTATTCTTAGCAGTAGCAAGTGCTTTTTTGCTAACCTCTTGTAGTAACGATGATGATATGATACCGTTTGATTCTGAGCCTTTAGGTGCTTATGAAGATGGTTATTTTGTATTAAATGAAGGAGGAGGTAACTCTGTTACAAATTCTATAATTTTTATTGGTGAAGACGGAACAAGAACTGATGATGTTTTTAGAATAGAAAATCCAGATGCTGAAGAGATGGGGATTTATATTCAGAATATCTTTTTTGACGATACAAGAGCATTTATCGTTGCAGGAAGTGGGTCTGTAACTGTTGTTAATCGTTATACTTTTGAGTATATCACTACTATCAGCACTGATTTAGAAAGTCCAAGATATGGTGTTGTTGTAGACGGTAAAGCGTATGTAACTAATAACGCTAGTTTTGCTTCTGTAACGGATGATTTTTTAACTGTAATTGATTTAACAAATTATTCTACTTCACAGGTATTAATTGGTAACTATTTGGACCGTATAGCGGCTGTTGGAGATAAAGTAATAACGACTAACAACCAATATGGGTCAGAACATTCTGTATCTGTAGTAGATACTAATACTTTAACAGTAACGGATATAGATTTAGGCGCAGGTAATACATCTAACTCTATTGCAGTATCAGATGATGTTGTTTATGTTTTAACAGGTTCTGGAAAATTTATGGAAATAGATTTAGATTCTAATACTGTTGCTAGTACTGTAGATATACCAGCAACTATTTCAGGAACTAAAAATTTAAATATAGATGATGACGCTGTATATTTTACTTCAGAAGCATCTGTATATAGTTTTAATTTAGGAGATACAACAGTATCAGAAACACCTATTTTAACTTATAACTCTACATCTGCTTATGGTGTAATGTACGGTTTTGCAGTAAATGATGATGTTATTTATATTGGTGATGCAGCAGATTTTGCTTCTAATGGATCATTTTATGAATACTCTACATCAGGTGCTTTATTAAGTTCTAATATTGCAGGTAGTGCTCCAAACGGGTTTTACTTCAACTAAGAAATAGTCAATAAAAAACCACAAACCAACCAACCATTAAAAAGCCTCTAAATTATTTAGAGGCTTTTTTATGGTTTATATTTTAGGTGATAGTTACGGAATTAAATCGCAGTACCAAACACCATAGGTTTCGGCATCACTTTTACAGATATCATTATCATCGGTTTTAGGTGCATTATATTCTCGGTATACTTTTTCTCCAATAGTAAACGGGATTGGGTTTTTAAAGATTGGCCCATCAAAACAAAAGGTATGGAATTCGCCATTTTCTCCGCAAGGATCAACACCTTCAGGTAGGTTGTCTATAAAATGCTCGTCAATAATAGTCCCAACAAAATCTTGATCAAAGTATTTAGAATTAGCACAAACCACTATGGTTTTAAAACCAAGCGCCAAAAACTCAGTAATAAGTTGTGTTGTATCGCGCTTCCATAACGGAAATACAGTTTTTATGTTTTGTGTGGCCAGTTGGTTTTCTCTATACACTTTTAAGTCCTCTAAATAGATATCGCCAAAAGCACTATGTGTAAAATTGTCATCTTTTAACGCAGTCACAGCCTTTAGCATGATGTCTTCATAAGTTTCCATACTTGGCATTTCTGGAAGTTCTATTAGACTGGATTTAATATTTAAAGCCTTAGTTTGTGCAGTTAGCAACTCTAGTCTTAAGCCATGCATGGTCACACGATTAAAATGTGTATTAACTGTTGTAATTAATTGCTGGACAGTGTAGTCGTCGTTTTGCAATAAATAGTAAAGGGCTAAGGCCGAATCTTTGCCAGTGCTCCAATTAAAGTATGTTTTATGGCTCAATAGGTATTGGTTTTAATTATAGTCTAAAAGTAAAAGCCTCTAAATAATTTTAGAGGCTTTATAAATTTTATTTAAAGATATTGGGAATATCGTCAGAATCAAGATACATATTGTCTCTTGTTAATGTCTGCAAGTTAGAACTTTTATTAATTCTAAATTTAGAAGACGCTTCAGTAGTCGTACCAAATCTTCCATTACCTGTTAAATGTTGTATTGCTCTTGCTAATAAAGGTTCGTCTTGTTGTCCTAAAACACCATAATTAGATACGGTTTCTTCTAAAAGAATAGTAGGTTGTAAACCGGCTTCATATTGATAAAAGCCATCTGCATTTTCATTTTTACCAACTAAAGGTTGCATAGCCCAAGTATGGCTTGGGTTAATTCCTGTTGTACAAGAATATGCGCAGTCAGGGCTGTCGTAAAGTGTTATGGAAAATTCGTTTTTTCCTCTGGTTGTATTTCCAATATGTATTACATCCATATAAGGTGTCAAACCGTTAATTACTAGCTCGCTGGCAGAAGCAGAAGTACCTTGTGCTAATATATAAACCTTATTAAGGTTAAGCGTGTTTATAGCTGTTCCGTCGGATAATTGATCTACAAAGTTTCGGCTCACATCTTCATCTGATAATGCGGCTTGTATTTTGTCATTCCAACGTTGTTTTAAAAATAAGTTACTAGTTGGTTCTCCAGATATCATACTTGATAAGTTAATTGCAGATCCTACACTTCCTCCTGGATTGTAACGTAAATCAAGTACTAAATCTTGAACACCTTCTGCAACAAATGTTCCAAAAGCATCATTTAATTGTTGGTCAAAATTACTTGTAAAGCGGTTATACATTAAATAACCTACTTTAATACCGTCTACAGTAAAGGTATTTGAAATTAATACAGGATTTTCTTCATAAACTTGTTTAGTTAATGTTACCGTTTCTCCTGTAAGTACTAAATTATTAGTGGTATCTAATTCGGCTAGACCGATAGTATAGGTATCGTTATCTGCAAACAATAAACCTCCAAAATTACTTTCTGTTAATTGTACGCCATCAACGGTTAAAAATAACATACCACGTTGCAACGTGCTTGATGATGCGCTAGTATTTGGTAGGATATATTGTACGGCACCAAACACATCAGGACCACCGTTTATGGTACCAAGTCCAAACTCCATTCCGTTACTTTTAGAAATTCCGTTAAGAGAGTTGTTTAGTGTAAAATAATCATCCACAATCCAGCTAAATCGATCTTCGTTAAATAATAAGTTATCAAAAAGGGCGTCTGGTGTACTGTAGCTATCTAAAAAAGTAGCGTATTCCTGAGCGTTAGAAAATCTATCATCTGCTAAATCAGGGACATCATTTTGCCAGAAGTACCAAAGGTTTAAACCTTTCCACACAAAATCCTTAATATCTGTGTTAGCTATAGTGTTATCATCTTGATCTTCAAAACACGCAGTAATACTAAGACATAGTAGTAATAGCATGGCATATATCCAAGTCTTTTTCATAGTCATAATTTAAATTTTTCTTTATAAAAGTACTTACTTTATTTTATATTGAAAATTAATTGTAACAAATTTAATAGTCGTTCGTCGTATTAGAAACCAACCAACCAAAAATGACACAGTTAGAGTTTTTAAAAATAGTAATGCCTTTTAAGGATAAGGTCTTTCGTTTAGCCAAACGGTTGCTAGTGTCTCGTGAAGAAGCAGAGGATGCTACACAGGAGGTGATATTAAAATTATGGAAGAATAAAACTAAGATTGAAAACTATAAAAACGTGGAAGCATTTTCCATGACTATGACCAAAAACTTTTGTTTAGATAAATTAAAATCGAAACAATCACAGAATTTAAAAATTGTACATAGCAATTACCAAGATCATAGTGTTGCATTGCAAAGGCAAATAGAAGTAAATGATAGTTTAGAATGGGTTGCTAAAATTATCGAAGACCTGCCAGAACAACAAAAAATGGTTGTGCAACTAAGAGACATCGAGCAATATGATTTTGATGAGATTGCAAAAATGTTGGACATGAACCCTACAGCAGTAAGAGTAGCATTGTCAAGAGCAAGAAAAATAATAAGAGAAAAATTAACAAGTACACATAATTATGGTGTTAAATAATATAGAAGACTTACTAGAAAAGTACGAAGATGGCCAAACCACTTTAAAGGAAGAAGCACAGTTAAAAAACTATTTTAAGCAAGAGACTGTTGCACCCCATTTAGAGCATTATAAAACTATTTTTGGTTACTATACAGTAAACCAGCAAGAGACTTTTACTAAAAACGTACCACTAAATACTAAAAAGAAATTTAATTCTAGATGGTTAAGCGTTGCAGCAGTAGCAGTTTTAATGGTTGGTATTTACTTTAATAGACCTAAAGAAGATGTGATAACAGATGCGGATAGGTTAGCTTATAATCAAGCCAAATCGTATTTGCAATTGGTATCTAAAACCTTTAATAAAGGGACTACACAAGTCACTTATTTAGGAGCTATTTCTAAAGCTGGCACACAAGTTGACTATTTAAAAGAAATGGAAAACCCAATAGGTCGCATTTTAAAAATTGAAAAACACTAAAAATTTAATAAACCAAATAATTTAAAACACAAATACAATGAAAAAATATATAACAATAGTAGTAATGGCAATATTAATGATGCCATTAACAGGAATGGCTCAAGATATCTTTGAAAAATATAGCGATAACGATCAAGTAAGTTATGTGTCTATAAAACCTAAAATGTTTCAAATGTTAGCCAAAATTGACATAGATACGGATGATGCAGAAGCAAAAGCCTACATGGAAATGGTTAATAGTATCACTAGTTTTAAAACTATGGCTACCGGAGATAAAGAGATTGCTAAAAACATCTCAAAATGGGTTGCTACACGTAGTAATTCTTTAGAGGAGCTAATGGAGGTGAAGGACAATGGTGTTGCTATGAAGTTTTACGTAAAACAAGGTAAAGACGAAGACCATGTAAGCGAATTACTGATGTTTATTAATGGATTAGAATCGGTTACAAAAGATTCTGATATAGAAATTAATGGAGAAAAGCGTACCATCGAAACCGTTGTGATCTCTTTAACTGGAGATATAGATTTAAATCAAATTTCTAAATTAACTCAAAAAATGAACCTTCCAGGAGGCGAAGAGTTAAAAAAGAAAGCTAAAAAATAAAACCATGAAATCATCAATCAAACTAATTGTAACCTTTTTAACACTTGCTTTAGTGTTAGTAGGTTGCAAAGACCAGAATTCAGTTCAAACCTATTTTGTAGACCATCAAGAGTTACCAGACTTTATGTCCTTTGATATTTCTACGGACGTAGTAGATTTTTCTAAAGCTAATTTAACAAAAGAAGAACAGGAAGCGTATCAGTCCGTAAGTAAGCTGGATGTTTTAGCGTATAAATCTAAATCGGGAAGTATAGCGGATTATAATGCAGAGTTAGCTAAAGCTAAGATTGTATTTGAAAACAAAAAATATGAAGAACTAATGTCTTTTAAAGACAAAGGGGTTAGCGTAAAAGTGAGCACTGTTGGCGATAATAATGAAATAGACGAGTTTTTGGTCTTAGCAAGCTCTAAAGAAATGGGATTTACTATTGTAAGAATCATAGGGGACAATATGAGACCAGAACAGTTAATTAAGCTATCAGAAAAACTGCAGAACGCAGATATCGATCAAGCACAATTTAAAAGTCTAATGACATTTTTTAAATAAGATACTATAGATTAGTAAACATAAAAAAAGGCTTATCCATTGGATAAGCCTTTTTTGTTATTTATCGATTTTTGATTCGAAAAAATCATCATCCGTGTCCGATTTTTTTATCAGAACTATGTTAACAATTACCATTAAATAGGCAACAAAAGTAATCCCCATATAAAGCGGGTTATTTAAAAAACCGGTTATTCCTCCCACAAAAAACAAACTTAATGTGATAATGCAAAAGGCCATGCTACTCTTGTCGCTAATCATAATTATTATATTCCTGTATAGTTACTTGGTGATATTGCTTTTAATTCTGTTTTAATAGCATCACTGACCTCTAAAGTATCAATAAAATTTGAAATAGACGCTTTATTTATAGCTTCATTAGTTCTAGTTAAGCCTTTTAAAGCCTCATAAGGGTTTGGATAACCTTCACGTCTTAAAATAGTTTGTATTGCTTCAGCAACAACTGCCCAGTTATTTTCTAGGTCTTGTGCAAATTTAGGCGCATTAAGTAATAGTTTACTTAACCCTTTTAAAGTCGATCCAAAACCAATTAAAGTATGTCCAAACGGTACACCAACATTACGTAAAACCGTACTGTCTGTTAAGTCACGTTGTAATCTTGAAATTGGTAATTTTGCAGATAAATGTTCAAATATAGCATTGGCCATACCTAAATTACCTTCACTGTTTTCAAAATCAATAGGATTTACTTTATGTGGCATTGCGCTACTACCAACTTCACCTTTTTTAATTTTCTGTTTAAAATAATCCATAGATACATACGTCCAAACGTCTCTATCTAAATCTATAATAATAGTATTGATACGTTTTAAACAATCAAATAAAGCAGCCATATGGTCATAATGCTCTATTTGTGTAGTTGGAAAAGAGTGTTGTAAACCTAACTTTTCTTGTACAAAACTACCTCCAAAAGCTCTCCAATCAATATTAGGATAAGCGACTTTGTGTGCATTAAAATTTCCGGTTGCACCACCAAATTTAGCAGCACTTGGTATGTCATTTAGTAAGTTAAATTGCTCTTCCATACGGACTGCAAAAACTTCAATCTCTTTACCTAAACGTGTTGGAGAGGCAGGTTGACCGTGTGTTCTAGCTAGCATCGGGATATCTTTCCACTCTTCAGCAAGACGTTTTAATTCGTTTAAAACATTAAAATATTCTGGTACGTAAGCCTCATTCATTGCGTCCTTAATACTTAAAGGAATAGCAGTGTTGTTAATATCTTGTGACGTTAGTCCAAAGTGGATAAATTCTTTAAATTCACTTAAACCTAAAGCATCAAACTGTTCTTTAATAAAATACTCAACCGCTTTAACGTCATGGTTAGTTACTTTTTCAATATCCTTTATAGCTTGTGCATTTTCGGTAGTAAATGATTTGTAAATGTCGCGTAAAGCTTCAAATTTACTACTATCTACACCGCTTAGTTGAGGTAAAGGTAATTCGCAAAGGGCAATAAAATATTCAATTTCGACTAAAACGCGATATTTTATTAAGGCTTCTTCAGAGAAAAAATCTTGTAATTTTTCAATTTTATTTCGGTAACGACCATCAATTGGAGAGATCGCATTAAGTTGATTTAAAGACATATAAATAGTTGTTTTTTAACAAGCTATAAATATAGTTTTTTTAGCGGGAAGACTAAAGGATTACAGTTTAAGAATTTGATAAATTTTGACCTTATTTTTTTAACTTTTTAAATATTTGCTTTGCTCTTGCTTTAAAAGCAGCACTTTGAGATGCAAAATCACGTTCTAGAATAGTCATTAATTCTGGATACACCCAATCGTATTCTTTTCCAAATAAAAACAAACTGGTCATAGCATAGGCTTTTGGAGCCACTTTGGCATCTTTAATTAACCAGTCAAAGCAAGCTTCAATAATTTTTTCCCGATGCCTCGGAAGTAAGGCCTTTTTTATCTCAGAAGGCGATTTTCCATAGTAAGCTTTTGCTAGGTATTCGCAGATTTTTGCAACTGGTCTTTCTGCCGAATCTAAATGGACCAATCCCATATTTTGGGTAAATTGATCTAAGTAGGGGATTAGTGCTTCTAGGTTTTCTTTACACATAAATTCTAAAATCCATGCTGCTCTTGGCGAAATCTTATCATCAACCCGAAACAAAACATCTAATGTTTTAGGAATTAAACTGGTGTCAGAAAGTAGCATTTGAGCATAGTAGAGACGCTTTTCCCTAGAATGGTTGACATAATTTAATTCTTGATATAAAGCGTCCGTATTCAAAGATTTCTTACTTTTAGCCCATAAAAATACTGAAAATGAAAATATTTAAGAAGATTGGTTTAATTTTATTAGTGGCTTTAGTGATAGCACAATTCTTTTCGCCAGAAAAAAATGAAGGAAACACTGAGGATTTAATCGCTTTTTTTACAGAAACAAAGCCATCTGCTGAGGTCAGAAATATATTAGAAACAGCATGTTTGGATTGTCATAGTAGTAACACTAATTACCCATGGTACAGTAAGATTACGCCAGTTAACTATTGGTTAGCAGATCATATAGAGGATGGTCGTAAGCATTTTGATGTTTCTAAATGGTCAGATTATTCTATAAAAAAGAAAGACCACAAATTTGACGAATTAGCAGAAGAAGTAGAAGAAAAGAAAATGCCATTACCAAGTTACACTTGGGCACATGGTGATGCTAATTTAACGGATGCGCAAATAAAAGCCATCGTGGAATGGGTAGAACAAGTAAGAGTAGGTTATGCTTTAGCACCACAACCTCAGTAATAATTATTAATTTTTTAATCTCCCTAATTTGAATCAAAAACTATTAATTATAGGATTTGTATGGCCAGAACCTAAAAGTTCTGCTGCTGGTAGTAGGATGATGCAGCTTATTGAAGTGTTTCAATCTGCTAATTATGATATTACTTTTGCTTCTGCTTGTGCCAAAACAGACAATGCATTTGATTTGTCTAGCATTAATGTAAACACGGAAAATATTGTACTTAACGATAGTAGTTTTGATGTTTTTGTAAAAGAGTTAAACCCTTGTATGGTTTTATTTGACCGTTTTATGGTTGAAGAACAATTTGGTTGGCGTGTAGCAGAACAATGTCCTGATACATTAAGATTATTAGATACAGAGGATTTGCATAGTTTACGTAAAGGACGTCAACAAGCCTTGAAGGATAATTCAATGTTTGATATTAGTTATTTGCAAAACGATACTGCAAAACGTGAAATTGCAAGTATTTTACGTTGTGATTTATCGTTTATTATATCTCAAGTCGAAATTGAAATATTAGTTAATCAATTTAATATTGATGAGCATTTATTATATTATTTGCCATTTTTACTAGATCCTATTTCTCCTGAAACACAAAAGAAAAGTCCTAAATTTAAAGATAGAAATCATTTTGTAACCATTGGTAACTTTATGCATCCGCCTAATTTTGATGCGGTAGTATTTTTAAAAACAGAGATTTGGCCACTTATAAGAAAGGCATTACCAAAAGCAGAAATGCATATATACGGTTCTTATGTGTCAGAAAAAGCACAGCAACTAAATAAACCAGAAGACGGTTTTTTTATCTTAGGATATACAGATAATGTTAAGGAAGTTATGGAGCATGCTAAAGTATGCTTAGCGCCTTTACGTTTTGGAGCTGGATTAAAAGGAAAACTTATTGATGCAATGGAAGGCGGAACACCTTGTGTTACAACAACTATTGGGGCAGAAGGGATGTATGGTACTTTAAAAGACACTAATGCATTTATTGAAGATGATGCTAAAGCTTTTGCTAAACAAGCAGTAGAGTTGCACTCTAATAAGATTTATTGGAATGGAAAACAGAAAAACGGTTTTATGATTATAAACACGTTATATGATAAAGCTATTTATACAAAAGACGTTTTGCATACAGTAGAAACTTTGTTAGCCGATTTACAATCGCACAGACAGCAACACTTTTTAGGGCAAATACTAATGCATCAAACCATGCAGAGCACTAAATATATGAGTAAGTGGATTGAGGAAAAAAATAAGGATAAGTAGTTTTTTTGAGTTAAAGGGCAAAAGTTAAAAGGGAGAAGACAAAAGCTATTAGTTGAAATAAGAAAAACTTAAAAGTTGTAAATCTCTTGATTAAACATAAGTAACAAAAAAAGAGCTTCAGTTTTAAACTGAAGCTCTTTTTTTATGTAATAAAAGAAAGGATGTAATTTGCTTAATTATGCAGTAACATCGCTCTTTTTAATTTTTCTGAAAGGAAAAGAATTAAAAATACTACGCTTAGCAAAACGTGTTTGTTTATCACTTTGAGAAAATTTGATATATAATGCTTTGTTTACACCAAAGTACTCGTAAGTATCTCCGTTTAAAAAAGTAACTTCTAAAAGTAATCCTTTATGTTTCCAATCCATAATTGGACTAGTAACAGTAACAGCATACTCTTCTTTGTTAGCTTCAACAGTCTCTGGAGACATGCTAACTAAAAAATGGTAACCATCAATTACTTTTCTACTCATTAATTCAGCTTCTTGAGCTTTTTCATCTCCTGCTTGAAATTTATCAGGGTGCCACTCTTTAACTAAATTACGGTAAGACTTTTTTAATGTTTTTAAAGATAAATCTTGATCTACGTTAAATAGTTTTTTATACTCATTAATGCGCTTCATAACAGGTGCTTTTTTTAATAAGGCGCGAAAGTACTCTTTTGTTTTGAATTGCGTATTACAAAGTTGCTAAAAATTGCATTTTTTACTGTTTTTACTTAAAATCAGTAGGTTATATTATCAAATTGTCGTGTTTAGAATTTTAATTATCAGATTTTGTTACTGTTTCATGTTTACAAACTAAGCTCTAAATAGTTGCTTTATCAGTACTATTAAATAGTGCCTGAATTATAAAAGCAATAGCCATTACAATAGCACAACCTACAAAGTTTAACCATAAAAAGGGTAGGTTAATTATTTCATATTCATCTAAAAAGAACAATCCAATCACTAATACTTGCGTTATTAATGCTGCAATAAATACAGCATTGGCTTTAATCTGCTTAAAGAAAAAGGCTAATAAGAAAATACCAAGGACGTTACCATAAAATATAGATCCAATAATATTAACTAGTTGTATGAGGTTTTCTGCTAAATTGGCGACGCAGGCGACTCCAATAGCCATGATACCCCAAAGTAGCGTAAACCCTCTAGAGGCTTTAACCATTTCTTCGTCAGTTTTTGGGCCGACTCTATGTTTATAAAGATCTATTGTTGTTGTACTCGCTAAAGCATTAAGCTCTGAAGCTGTACTAGACATAGCAGCACTTAAAATAACTGCTAATAATAATCCGATTAAGCCTTTTGGTAAATTGTTTAGTATAAAGTGTATAAACACATAATCCTTATCATTACTCTCTACTTTTAAACCTTTAGATTCTCCTGCTTTTTTTATTAAGTCTCTAGCATGCGCTCTTATGGTATCACTTTTAGCGTTATAACTGGCTATTAACTCTTGGTTTACCGTACCATCTGCTTTTGCAAATGCTGAGATGGTTTCTTTTTTAAGGTCAAAAATTTCTTTTTGTTCTAATTGAAGCGCATTATATTGGTCTGCGTATTCTGAATTTAATACAACTTCTGTTGCGGTAGGGTTAAAGTTTACTGGTGCTTCGTTAAATTGATAAAATACAAAAACCATAACACCAACTAACAGAATAAAAAACTGCATTGGCACTTTAAGTAATCCGTTAAAAATTAATCCTAAACGCATTTCTTTTACAGATTTCCCAGATAAATAACGTTGTACCTGACTTTGATCTGTTCCAAAATAAGAAAGCATTAAAAACGTACCACCAATTAATCCACTCCAAACAGTATATCTATTATTTAGGTCGAAAGAAAAATCTAACACCTCCATTTTACCACTTGCTCCTGCAATGTCTAGTGCTTTTTTTAAGGTAATATCATCAGGTAATTGGTTTAATATTAAAATGAAAGCAATAACCATTCCTGTAAAAATTACAACCATTTGGTGCTTTTGAGTCACATTTACTGCTTTTGTACCTCCAGAAACAGTGTAGATAATAACTAAAACACCTATAATAATATTTAATAATAATAAATTCCAACCTAAAACAGCCGATAGGATTATAGCAGGTGCAAATATTGTAATTCCTGCTGCTAATCCACGTTGTATTAAAAACAGAACAGATGTTAGGGTACGCGTTTTACGGTCAAAACGATTCTCCAAAAACTCGTAAGCCGTGTATACTTTTAATCTGTGGTATAGAGGAATAAACACCATACAAATCACAATCATAGCAATAGGTAATCCAAAATAAAATTGAACAAATCCCATCCCAGAGTGAAACGCTTGTCCTGGTGTGCTTAAAAATGTAATAGCACTAGCTTGTGTAGCCATTACAGATAAACCTATGGTCCACCATTTACTATTACTACCGCCTTTTAAAAAATCTTGTACATTTTTACTGCCACGGGTTTGATAAGTCCCATATACAACAATGGTTAATAATGTTCCAATTAGGACAATCCAATCTAAAGTTTGCATAATTTAAAACAGTTTAGTGATTAAGTAAAACGCAACGATATATAACGCATTTGCTACTAAAAGCACTGTGTATAATGGTTTCCATTGGTATTTTGGTTGGTCTTGCATGATTTAGTTTTTTAATCCATTATCATTAATACTATTTTCTTTTCCTATACTTAACATATTAGCAAATAATCTGTAAGAACCAGAAACACCTGCAGGAAATTCTCTAAAAAAGCTTAATCCTGTATAGATGTAGTGTCCTTTTCCATGTTTAGCGACTAATAAACTTCCAGATTTAGCAGTTTCGTCTTTATCATGCATAGATAAGATAGGGGTAAATTCTGGAGCCCATTGGTCCGGAAAATATAAACCACGTTCTTGTGTCCATCCTTCAAAATCTTTAGGCGTTATTTTATTTGGAAAATTTAAGACGTCATGTTCTGGAGCAAGTAATGTAACTTCAGCATTTTCGTCCGTAACACGATCTCTTGATAATTTTAAATCGTACGGTGCAATTTGATCTGTTTTTAAACGACGATTAGTGTTGTATTGTACAATCATATTTCCTCCTTTTTCAACAAAATCGAATAAAATATCTTGCTTAAATTTTAATGCATCAACAATATTATACGCTCTAATTCCTACAACAACTGCATCAAAAGCACTTAACCTTTCGGCAGTGATTTCTTCAGGTTTTAAAACCATAACGTTGTATCCTATCTGTTTTAAACTTTCTGGAACAACATCTCCAGCACCTTCTATATAAGCGATATTTTCACCACGCTTTTGGATGTCTAATCTTACTATTTTGCTTTCGCTTGGTAGTAATACCGTTTGAAACGGAATATGCTCGTAATCTATCTCAACTAGCTCTTTAGTATAAACGTTGGATCCAACATAAACCATAGGGCTTAGTAGTCCTTCACTTTGATTTTTTGGAGGTATAACTGTAAATATTAAGGTTTGTTCTTGACCTTTGTTTGCGATTTCAAATTTTTGCTTTTCAGGAAATACTGACCAACCTTTTGGATGTGCTATAGAGACATAACCATCTAAATTATCTTTACCTGCTTTTACCGTAACTGGAATGTCTTTTTGTTGATCATTCTCAAAAATGATTACTTTTTGGTCTATTTTAGCTGATGCTTCTGGAATAATTTCAAAAGGACGGTATAATTCACCTTTATCAGGTTTTGAATAACGGTAGATCAGGTCTTTAGTTATTGTTAACGGGTAACCATTAATATTTAAATTAAAATCTATAGTAATAGCACGAGGCGTTTCTGGCTTACCAATTAAGTTTTTGTCTTCTACTTTATACATTCCTAAGCTTCCTTTTTTGTTTAACCAGTAAGGCGCTGTAGGTTGTAATTTAGAAGCGATTGTAATTTGCTTTTTTAACTCCTGCTTATCGTTAGGCGTTAAAAGTAATGCTGAATTGTTTTTTGAATTGTTGTTTGAAATGGTGTAGCTTTCTAGTGTAATAACAGCTGCGCTTCTATTTAAGGCTTCAATATTTACATCAATAACTTGATCTGTTGCACTATTGGGTGTGCTTGCCGATGCTTCTAGGTATAAACCAGCACACGCTTCAATTATTTTATTAATTTCTTTTAATTTTTGAGTTTTCCATTGTGGGCTATCAATACCTTCAATTAATTGTCTGGCTTGTAATAATTGGTCTAAATGTGAGGCCGGATTTTCAAAATTAAAGTTAGTTTCAACAGTTTTTAAAATAGCTTCAATTTTTTCTCCTCCTGTAACTCTTGTCCAAGTCGTATTAATACCATCAAAAATATTGGATTTGTCTTTTGGTAAATCTCCTTTAATTAATTCGATATATTCTGTTTGGCTACCTCTTTGAGATAAACGTCCAAAACCTTGACATAAATGCTGACTACTGGCAAGTGACGCGATTTCGTTGTTTGATAATCCTAAAGATGGATAATACACACCAATATCAAAATTTAGAAGATTGGTTTTGTCTGCTTCATCAAATTTTTCTTGGCTACCATAAAACCACCAAGAGGTATTAAAAAATTCGCGTTGTGGTTGCCAAGTTCCGTATTGCTTAACTTGATCAGGGTAGGCGTTTTTATCGTTTGCTAAATCAAAAGCTTCCACACTTAACATTGCAGAACTTGTATGATGACCATGCGTTGTTCCTGGGCTTCTGTGGTCAAATCGATTGATAATTATATCTGGCTTAAATTGTCTAATGGCTAAAACAACATCGCTAAGGACTTCGTTTTTATTCCAAATGGCTAGAGTTTCGTCTGGGTGTTTTGAGTAACCAAAATCGTTAGCTCTAGTAAAGCGTTGTTCTCCACCATCTGTGCGTCTTGCAGCTAGCAATTCTTGCGTACGTATAACACCTAATAATTCTCTGATTTCTGGTCCTATTAAGTTTTGTCCTCCATCACCTCTTGTTAAAGACAGGTAAGCTGTACGTGCTTTTACATGGTTTGACATATAAGATATTAATCTTGTGTTTTCGTCATCAGGATGCGCTGCTAAGTATAAAATCGAACCTAAAAAGTTTAGTTTTTTAACCGCTTGGTGTATTTCTGAGGCATTTAGTTTTTCTGGTTGTTGTGCTTGGGAAGACAATGAAAAGCACAGTAATAATAGGAGCGAAGCCAATAATTTTTGCATGGTTGTATATAATAATTTGATAGTGTTTCAAATATAAACAAGTCATGTAGTGATTATTGTATTTTTAGTTTTCTTTAACTTAAATTAACAGTTGGCAAAAGGCAAAAGGCAAAAGGGGTAAGGGGTTAGAGAAAACAGATACTATAAAACAGTAATCTATAAATAAAAATAGTAAAGGTGCCGATTGGAAAAAAAATACCTCTTTAAATCTAAGATCTAAAGGGGATAGTTTTATATTATAATATTTATTTGATGTCTTATTACTTTATAACCACTTTTTGCGTTTAAAATAGACTATCATTCCTATAAAAATAACAATCATAACAGCCCAGACAATGTAATACCCATCTTGAGAGTCTAATTCTGGCATGTTTTTAAAATTCATACCATAAACACCTGCTATAAAGGTTAATGGAATAAAAATAGTAGCCATTATGGTTAATACTTTCATGACCTCGTTCATTTTATTACTAATGGTAGTCATGTACATATCCATTAAACTCCAAATCATTTCGCGGTAAATATCAATATTTTCTGTGACCTGAATAACATGGTCATAGACATCTCTAAAATAGTGTGTTGTTTTTTCGTCAATAAGACTTCCTTCGCTTTTTTCTAATCTATTAATAATTTCGCGAAGCGGAAAAATAGCACGTCTAATTTTTAGTATTTCTCGCTTTAAATTTTGTATTTGTTGCGAGATTTCTTCTTGTGTTAAACCGGTAAACAATTCGTCCTCTAAATCTTCGATTTTGTTCCCCATGGTTTCGATAATAGCGTAGTAATGATCAACTATAGCATCTATTAATGCGTATAATAGATAATCAGATCCTTCGCCACGAATACGTCCTTTTTTATGACGAATACGCTCTCTTAAACCATCAAAAACATCACCTTCGGCTTCTTGAAAAGTCAAGACGTAATTTTTACCCATTACCATGCTGACTTGCTCAGAGACAATAGTTTCTGACTCGTCATAATACATCATTTTTAAAACGATAAAAAAGTAGTCATTATACTCGTCTATTTTAGGACGTTGAGATGTGTTTACAATGTCTTCTAAAATTAACGGGTGTAAGTTATAATGTTGCCCAATTTTTTCGATTTGGTCAATAAAATTTAGGCCATTAAGGTTAAACCAAGTAACGGTTTCAGAATCTTTAAAATTAAAAGCATCTTCTACTGTTGGTAGATCAGCTTCTTTATACTCCTCATCACTATAATCAAAAGCATGAAGATGTAGTTTATTATCTGATTTATTACCTGTATATATTAAAGCGCCAGGAACTTGTCCTATCTGTTTTTTGTAATTTTGGGTACGTTTTTTTTGTCTTTTTTTAGCCATAATCTATAATTAATGCATGTCTCCAAAATCTTCGATTGCATCCTTTTGTACTAAAGTTACAGCTTTTTGCAGAATTAAATTGTTTGGATAGGTGACTAAGTCGCCATTATCTTGTCTTAAATGTAATTGAAATGCTCTAATATCCTCAATAATAGCTTCTATTGGTGCATCTTTATCATGAATTTTTATTTTGTCTCCGACCTTATATGGGAACGAAAAAAACATGATTATTCCAGATGTTATATTGCTCAGAATAGACCATATTGCAAATAAACCAACGCCAATAACTGCAAAAACAGAGGAGAATATAACTGCTAAATTTTCTAATTCTGCGCCAAGGATATAGGCCAAGAATAGTAAAAATATAAGAAGCAAGGTAAACGTGGTGTAGCGCGATATTAATCCAATCCTAGCATCATTGATCCCGCTGTTACGTCCAATTTTTTTTATCGAAATTTTTAAAATGGAACGAATAATAATAAATACAAGTAGCAGAATGGCAGAGCTACCAAATTCTGATTGTAAATGGTCTAAAAACATATGGTATTTTAATTATTTTGTAAATATAGTTTTTATTCCAATTTCAAGGTTTTTCTTAACTCTAAATCTGCATTACTTTTTTTATTCCAATAGGCTGTCTTTAATGTTGCTAATTTAGTGGCTTTAGAGGTTTTTCCATTTTGTGTGTCTTCCCAACTATGTATTTGATAAGGGAATTCTGGATTGTAGTTGATTATTAGTTGACGGTCTAAATCTTTAATAGTAAGTGTGTATTGTCCCGGCTTACTTTCCGCGAAAGCGTTATACGGTTTTAAAGGTGCATGGGTTAATCTGGTAAACTCTAAGCTTGGTATAATCTTGAAATTATCCTTAGGTAAACTACTAGGGTCAATACGTAGCTGCGTCCAAATTTGATTTTCTAAAACAGCTTTGTCTAGATTAAATTTTTGGTCTGCTTCACCTTGAAAATAGGAGTGCGATGTGATTTGAAATTGCTCGCGATTATTTAATTGGGTATATACATGCCCGCACCATTCTTGGACAGAAGTACTAACTTTTATAGCATGCTGATTGTTGGCAATCGGGTAAAACGTGCTTTGCATAATGCTATATGGATAAATACCTGTATTGAATTTTTTGGTGCTATTTAGCTTTAAAACATTAACATTTGTGGGATTGTTTTGGTCCGCTTTAACTTGTGTGTCTGCTAGAAAAGGTTCTGTAACAAAGACTAAAACAGCTGTTCCTTTTCTGTTTTCTCCATATCTAGATTGGTCTAATTGGTACGATGTTATCTCAGCTTCTCCTGCGTACCAGTAGTCGTTAAATTGCTTGTTAGGCTTAAAGGCAGGTGCTTTGCTAGCTATAGTGTTTACTGTTTTGACCGCTTTGATCGTTTTGACTTTAGCAATAGCCTTGTTATCTTGTTTATTTTGTGTGTTACAGCTAAAAAGTGCAAGGGTAGCTAATATGAAAAGCGAGTGTTTTAAGGGTGTCATAGTTATTGATTTAACTATAAAAGTACAATTCTAAAACTCTTCAGCAATGGTATTTAACGTTTCGTAAACAAGATGTGTTGGCATACCAACTACGTTAAAAAAGGAGCCTTCAATGCTAATAACGCCAATTTGTCCAATCCATTCCTGAATACCATAAGCGCCCGCTTTATCCAATGGTGCATAGGTTTTTACGTAGTGCCAAATCTCGTCATCAGTAAAGTCTTTAAAGGTTACTTTAGTAATAGCATTTACTGTTTTTTGAAACTTTTTGGTGTGAAAACACACAGAAGTAATTACCTCATGTGTTGCGTTACTTAGTGATTTAAGCATTTCAAAAGCCTCATCATTACTTTCGGGCTTCCCCAATGCTTTGCTTTTGTGCCAAACAATGGTGTCACTAGTTACTAGTATGTCTTTGTCTTCTAATTCTTCAAGGAAAGGTATTGCTTTTAATTCGGCTAAATAATCACTTATTTGGTAGTGTAATAAATGTTCTGAATAGTCTTCTTTTGTGTCTTTTAAACGGACTTCAAAATCTAAGCCTAAATCCCTGAAAAATTGTTGTCTTCTTGGAGATCCTGAAGCTAATATAATGTGTCTGTCTTTTAGTTTTTCTTTTAACATAATTACTTTAGTATAAATAAGTAAACAACCATGGATAGCATTCCAGTAAGCATTACTAGTTTTAGTAAATTACTTATGGTTTTAAAATGTGCTTTAGTTTCTGCTGTAAATAATTTGATTGTAATATAAATTAATGGACCAATTACGGCTATTAAAAAATAGATTACAGCAACCTCTCTCATGTATAAATAGGTGGTTATGTAATACGTTAAAATAGCTATTAATGCAATTGTTAAACCAAAAGCGACATATTTTGCACGTGTTGTACCAATGACTAAAGGCAAGGTTTTAAAATCCATTTTATAATCGCCATCAATATCTTGTATGTCTTTTACTATTTCTCTGATTAGAGATATAATAAAAGCAAACACCGCATAATCAAAAAGCACCTCAAACATAGAGGATTGAATAAACTGATTTTGTAGGTTAATAGCAGGAAGTAACTCGAAAATCCCAACTATAATTAGGCTTAATCCTACTAGTAGGCTAATAATAATGTTACCCACTAATACAATTTGTTGCAAAAAAGAGGCGTAAATATATAATAATGCAGCTATTATAACAAAGATGGCAAAAAAGGTGCTTCTGTCAATAACATGCGACAAATAGAAGCCTAAAACAACTCCTGTTATAGTAAATACCATATAATAAATATAGGCTTTGTCTTCTGGGATGTATTTGCCAATTATTAGTTTGTGTGGTTTGTTAATGGCGTCCGCTTGGACATCAAAAATATCATTGATTATATACCCTCCAGCAGCAATACAAAGTGTGGCTATTACTAATAAAATAAATTGAAAAAGGGTTAATGTTGTACTAACACCAAAAGCCGGAAACATGGCATATTTAATTAAAAATTGCACTAATGCAATTAGTAATAAGTTTTTAAAACGAATAAGTTGAAGTAGTTTCAAAATGTAAAGTATCAGGTTGTTTAAGATAATAGTCCTTCTAGCATTTTAATGGCTAAAAGGCTAATCAAAATTAAGAAGAATACTGTCAGAACAACCACAATTTTAGTGTTTTGTTTAGCTTGTTTTCTAATTTTGTTTTTGATTTTTTGCTTTTCTAAATCAGAAAGTGATGTTGTTTTAAAATCGGTTTTAAATTGTTTTTGACTTTCTGTATTTAGTTGCGTTTTTAAATGAGAAAACACAGCTTTTGGTTTCCGGTTAAAAACCGAAGCATGGTTGCCTGAACCAATGTAACCAAAACCTGTGTTATGTCTTCTGTTTGAACGACTCAAAAAATAATATTAAAATGTTTGCGCGTCAAAATCGCTATCCCATTTGTTTTGTACTTTCATAACTTGCTCAATGACGTCACGTACACAACCTTCTCCGCCTAATTTGTGCGATATATATTTAGAGACACGTTTAACTTCTGGTACAGCGTCTTGTGGGCAACTAGAGACACCAACTAATTTTAAAACAGGTACGTCAGGGATGTCATCACCCATGTATAAAACGTTTTCTGCTTTAATTTGATTGTTGTTTAAATACTCTTCAAACTGCACTACTTTTTGATGTGCACCTAAATACACGTCTTTAATACCTAAATGGTTTAATCTAGTACGCACACCTTCGTTTGTACCACCTGAGATAATACAAACATTGTAGCCATGATTTAACGCTTGTTTCATAGCATAACCATCCTTAACATTCATGTGTCTTATCATTTCTCCTGAAGAGGTAATGGTAATCATTCCGTTTGTTAATACACCATCTACATCAAAAATAAATGTTGTTACTTGGTGTAAATATTCTTTATAGCTTTTATCGTCCATGTGTCTTTTTTATAGATTCTGTCATTAGATTATACACCTCTTCGTGATGTGGATTATCTAATAATTTTAAATGTCTTTTTATTGTTTTTTTATCGTTTCGTTTTGCAGGTCCTGTTTGCGCTAAATAAGGCGATACTTCTTGCACTTTTCTAGCAGTTTCAGCAATCAATGGTTTTAATATATCAAATTCGGCACCTTGTTTTTCTGTAATTTCGTGTGCTATTCTATAAATTTGATTCGTAAAATTATTAACAAATACTGCAGCTAGATGCAATGCAGGGCGCTGTTTAGGATTTACTTTAAAAGTTTTACATCCCAAACTTTCTCCTATAGTTTCTAATAGTTTAAAATCTTTTTTTCTTAAGGTTTCAATACAAATAGGGACTGTTGTAAAATCTAGATCTACATCCTTGCTAAAGGTTTGTAAAGGGTAAAATACGCCACGATAATGTTTTTGGTCAATGTCATATAAACGGGCACTTCCAGAGGTGTGTACAACCAATCGGTTTTCAAATGGTAAAGACGCACTTAACGCCTCGATAGCATCATCGCTTATGGCAATAATATAAACGTCGGCTTCGATTAGCGCATTAACGTCATCGGTAATGTCTACTTCGTTTTTGTACGTTTCAATAGCATTTAGGTTGCGGTTGTACCATTGCACAACTTCAATATTAGAAGCTTCTTTAAATACTTTATATAAGTGTGTGGCCACATTTCCTGCGCCAAGCAAAACTATTTTAATCATAGCGCTAAAATACTAAGAAAATAAAGATTTAAAAGTACAAAACTTTATCTTTGTTACTATGAATAGAAAAGCCATTGCAAACCGTCAGGATGTTAAGCTTTTAGTAGACCAGTTTTACTTAAAAGTTAGAGCAGATAAAGTGTTAGGGCCTATTTTTAATGCCATAATTACAGATTGGGACACGCATTTAGACCATTTAACAACGTTTTGGGAATCTAGTTTGTTTATTGGTAAAAAATTAGACCATAAATATATTGGCAACCCACTAGAAGCGCATGAAAAAGTAGATGCAACGTTAGACCATAGTATCACAGAGCTACATTTTGGGCTTTGGTTAAATTTATGGTACGCAACTATTGATCAATTTTTTGAAGGTGAAATGGCTGATAATGCGAAGCGTAGGGCAAGAAAAATGGGCACATTTATGTATTTGAAAATTTTTGAAGCTAGACAAAAGTCTAAACCGTAATTTTAACACAAGATTTGGAAGTTTTAAAGGAATTATAACCAACAAAAACGATTATATTTGCACGAGCTAAAAAAGGCCTATTATTATGCAAAATAGAATCGCCAAAATCTTATTTTCTACACGATTAACATCTGTCTTATTTATTGTTTTTGCAACCGCAATGGCTGTTGGAACTATTCTGGACAGAAACATGGATACTTCTCCAACACCTTATACCAGAAATTTAATTTATAACGCTTGGTGGTTTGAAGCTATCATGGTTTTATTTATGATCAATTTTATTGGTAATATTTTTAAATTTAGATTATTACGAAAGGAAAAATGGGCGACTTTAACCCTGCATTTAGCCTTTATATTTATCATTTTAGGCGCTGGTATTACGCGTTACTTTGGTTTTGAAGGAATGATTGCGATTAGAGAAGGAGAAACTGAAAGTGGGTTTTTATCTCAAAAAACATACATTACAGCATATATTGATGGTGATTATATGATAGACGGTGTACCGCAACGTTTACCGTTTGATGAAGAAGTAGATTTTTCTGGAAGAATGGAAAATAGCTTTGACCACACCGCATATTACAATAACACGCCAGTTAGTTTTGAATTAACAAACTTTTTTCTTGGTGCAGAAGAAGATATTGTACCTGATGATGCTGGTGAGAATTACTTAAAAATTGTTGAGGCTAGAGGTAATGGACCGCACAATCACTTTTTAAAACAAGGTACAGTAGAAAACATCCATAACTTATTAGTGGCATTGGATAAACCTACGGAAGGTGCTGTAAATATTACAACAACACCAGACGGTTTAATGGTGCATTCTCCATTTGAAGGGGAATATTTGATTATGGCAAGTATGGCACAAGGTAAACTTATAAAAGATTCCATACAGCCATTAATGCTGCGTTCTAGATATGTTATTGGAGATATGCAATTGGTGTTTCCTAAGCCTGTCGTAAAAGGAAAATTTGATGTCGTTAAAAAAGCAAGTTTCTTAAAGCAAGATGAAAACGCAGTCGTGCTTAATGTTACTGCTAATGGCGAAACTAAAGAAGTTAAATTATTGGGTAGTCAATGGTCTAATAATCGTTTTAAACAAGTTAAAGTTGGTGGTTTAGATATTGCTTTAAAATATGGTTCTAAAGTATTAGAATTACCTTTTGAAGTAAAATTAAACGATTTTATTGCTGAAAAATATCCTGGTACAGAAAACAACTATTCTTCTTACGAAAGTAAAGTGACGGTTATAGATAAGGAGCAAGGTGATTTTGATTTTCATATTTATATGAATAATATATTGGATCATCGCGGATACCGCTTTTTTCAAGCTGATTATGATAAAGATTTAAAAGGAACCATTTTGTCTGTTAATCATGACTATTGGGGGACTTGGGTTACTTATTTAGGTTACTTTTTATTGTATTTTGGTATGATGGCTATTTTATTTGCTAACCACACAAGGTTTAGAGATTTACAGAATGGGTTAGAGAAGGTTAAAAATAAAAAGGCTAAAATCACGACGCTTATTTTATTGTGTTTTAGTTTAACAACTTTTGCTCAAGAAGAGCAACACAGCGCAAATGATGGACATGGTCATGAAGAAGTGGAGGAGAGTAAAGCACCTTCAAAATTTCAAATAGATTCAATCTTAAAAGCAAATGTGGCACCAAAAGCCCATGCTGATAAGTTTGGTCATATTGTTATTCAGGATTTAGATGGACGTATGATGCCTATTGATACGTATTCTTCAGAGTTGGTAAGAAAACTAACAAAGCATGAAACTTATGAAGGGTTGACTGCAAATCAGATTTTCTTGAGTATTCAAGAAAGTCCAATGTTATGGTATAATGTGCCAATTATCTATTTAAAAAGACAAAAAGCGGATTCTATTAGAAGCGTGATTGGTATTCCAAAGGATCAAGAATTTGCAAGATTATTAGACTTTTTTACGGACGACTTTAAATATAAGTTAGACCCTTACCTAGAAGAAGCATCGGCTTTAAAATCGCAAACAGGGATTCAGAAAGAATTTTTGGAAACCAATCAACGTATTAACTTGTTAAGTAATGCTATTGAGGGACGTTCTTTAAAAATATTTCCGATTCCGGATGATGAAAACAATAAATGGATTTCTCCTTTTGAATATAAAAACGAAGGCTATAAGCAACAGATAACAGATACTATTTATGGTAGTTTTGTTGGTTCTAGTTTTGATTGGTATTTATATACTTTAAATGAAGCTAAGAAGTCTAAAGATTATGAAAAATCTGAGAAGCTTTTAGAAGCTTTCAAAAAGTCGCAAGGTAAGGTAGGGGCTAATGTAATGCTTAGTGATAGTAAGATAAATGCAGAGATATTATATAACAAATATGATGTGTTTAAAAAGCTATTTAGTTGGTACATGTATGCTGGTACTTTATTGTTTTTATTACTTGTTTGGCAAATCTTTAAGTCTAGTAATAAGTGGTTAAATAAAAGTATTACAGTATTTAAATTTATTATTTTAGGACTGTTTATTTTACATACAGCAGGTTTAATAGCGCGTTGGTATATCTCAGGTCATGCACCTTGGAGTGATGCTTATGAGTCTATGATTTATGTTGCTTGGGCGACTATGTTTTTTGGTTTAGCATTTGGAAGAAAAAGTGATTTAACATTAGCGTCTACTGCATTTGTAACTGCAATGATTTTAATGATTGCACATTGGAATTGGATGGATCCTGCTATTGCTAATTTACAGCCGGTATTAGATAGTTATTGGTTAATGATTCACGTGGCTGTTATTGTGGCTAGTTATGGACCATTTACATTAGGTATGATATTAGGATTAGTGTCATTAATATTGATGATCTTAACTAACTCTAATAACAAAGCTAAGATGGACATTAATATTAAAGAATTGACTATAATTACGGAAATGGCGTTAACTGTCGGTTTGGTAATGTTAACTATTGGAAACTTTTTAGGTGGACAATGGGCTAATGAAAGTTGGGGAAGATATTGGGGATGGGATCCAAAAGAAACATGGGCCTTAATTAGTATTATGTTATACGCCTTTGTAATACACATGCGATTAGTACCTGGGTTACGTGGACGCTGGTTTTTTAACTTAATGGCAATTGTAACGTTTAGTAGTATTTTAATGACTTATTTTGGAGTTAATTTCTACCTTTCAGGATTACATAGTTATGCTAGTGGAGATCAAATAGTAAGCTTTAAGTTTATTGCAATAGCAGCAGTAATGGTTGCTGTAATAGGTTTCTTTTCATACAGGAAATACGCTAAGTATTATAAAAAATAATAGTTACCAGTCTTATAATAGGTACAAAAAAAACTCACTATGAAAATAGTGAGTTTTTTTGTGGTTATACATATTTAGTATTAGTCCCTTCTTGGTAAAACAATCTGTTTTATTATTGTTTTAGTATTTGTAGTGATATGTAGTATTAGCCTTTTATTTCTTCTATTAAGTCTAATGTTGGTTTTTTTAGCGTTAATATTTTGCTTAGTTTTTAATACCGCACCTTTGTTGTTGTATACTATAACACTGCTAATTGTGTTATTGTTTTTGACACTAATTTTTAATTGATTTAACCCTTTTAGATATTTGATTTTTAAACCAAGATCAGTATTTGTATCCTCAGTGCTGTCTGTTGTGTCTTCTTCTGAAGTAGCATCATCAGAATCTTCATCAGTATTTGAGTCTTCGTCAGCTGTTGTGTTATCATCATCCGTTGTTTCGTCAGTAGTGTTTTCTTCTGATTGGTTAAAAGCAATATAGAAGCGATCTGTGTAGTTTTCTGCATCTAGCGTTACTGTATACGCTGTGTCTTTTACTGAGGTGTAAGTGTTTAATAAAGCATCGTAAATATAGATGTCAATGTCTGTGTCAAAATCTTCTAAACTTGTAATTTCTATGGTTGCTTCACCGCTAAACTCATTATATAATCCAAATAAGTATTGTTTGTTATTATCAAAAGCACCAACACCTTGTATAACATAACGGTTATCCTCAATTAGCCAGTTTAAATCATTATTAAAAGGGCTGCTTACTGTTGCGTCATAACCATAATCTACACCATCTGTCGCAGCATTGTCTGATGTAAAAGCTAACAATAACTCTCTAGAAGCACTATTTGGTGCAGTATAGTTTAATCTAATAATTTGAATACTACTATCTGAATCTATATTTGAAGTGGTTGTTGTGTTTGAGGCAAAAATAAAATTGCAAAAAGTAAGAAGTAAAAGTAAAGTAGCTTTTCTCATGATAAAGGGCGTTAATCAGTTGTAAGGTTAATTTCTTCGACCAATATATGTATATTCTCTTGATTACCCTTTTAAAGGTCTTTTTATTCGATGAAATACATTATTTAATTTAAATAAAAACAGCATTATCGTTTAAAGACAAATAAATCAGTCAAAATAGCTTTTGGTTGTTGGTTTTGGTTTTTTTAGTTTTATTGATTAACTTGTTAGAAATAATAAAAATATTAATGAATTACATAAGAAAAATTGGATTAAGCAACGTATTACTTTTAGTATTATGCTTGGCTATAATCTTAGTTGCCGAGTATTTGTTTTTGAATGGAGAACAATTGCACGGTATTTTTATTGGTTTGTGGGCGCCTACACTTTTAGGTGTAATGATTTATATAAAACTGATAAATAATGGAAGGAAATAGTATCGTTTTTTGGTTCTCGATAGTAGTGTTTGTTTGTGTCTTTGCTTGGGCTTTTTTTATGGTTAAGGCTTATGATAAAACACCCAGAGATTAAACTTGATGCTTTCTATTATTTAATATCTTCGCGGAATATAAATTAGGTTTAAAATGAAATTTTTAAAAGAATTCAAAGAGTTTGCTGTAAAAGGTAACATGATGGATATGGCTATTGGTATAATAATAGGTGCATCCTTCAATAAGGTTATTGATGTGTTGGTTAAAAAAGTGTTTTTGCCACCATTATCACTAATGACTGATGGATTAAATTTTCATAATAAGCGTTACATATTAAGAGATGCTATTACAAATACAGAAGGTGTAATTACAACACAAGAAGTTGCAGTGTATTATGGCGAGTTGTTTGAGGTAATGTTAGATTTTTTAATCGTAGGTTTGACCGTGTTTATTGTTGTAAAAGCCATGAACCAATTAAGAGATAAATCTCAGGATGTCAAAAATAAAACGGTAAAAACACCAAAGGATATAGAGTTGTTGTCCAAATTAACAGATTTAATAGAGGAACAGAATACATTACTAAAAGGGTCAAAAAAATAAGATTATGCCAAAGCCTAAAGGTCAGAAAAACACCAAAAACAAAGCCAAGCATTCTAAGCTAATGGCTAAAAAAATAAATAAGAAAAAAAAGGAGGAACTCTCTAGAAAAGAACGTTTAAAAGCAATTGTTAAGCAAAGTAAACTAGAAGATTAAGTCAAACAAAAAAAACAGCATTTGCTGTTTTTTTTTATTATTTTAAATTTTCATTAGTGTTTTATCTAAGTTCAACTCACTTAACATTGTATTGGTAAAACTATAATGTCCTTTTGTGGTTATAATTTTAAATCGTTGATCTTTCATCCGTGTGACTACATCTAATAATCGCCATTTTGTTTTTAATGCTTTGGGCTTATTGCTTTTAATACCTAATTCAAAAATATATTTTTTAGTACGCTTATAAGCAGTAATATCTGGTACAATTACCATATTATCTTCCTTTTTTACAAATGTAGAGGGTTGCTCATAACCTTGTAAGTCTGCTTTAATATTTTCAAAGCCTAAAAACTCTAAATGTGATATTGATTGTTTTAAAATGTTTTTATTTTCTTCTTTGTCTTGTGCTATCATAATTCTTAAAATACAAAATAGTGAGGTAAGTTATAGTTAAGGAGGCGTTAAATCAGGACTGCATATTTTAATAATAGTATAGATTATTTTAATAAAGAAGTATTAAATGACTAAATTACATGTTTAAATGTATTTGTGAAATGAAATTAAAGAATCCCGGTTTAAATACCATTTGCACACACGTTGGAGAAGTCCCTGACGAGCAATTTAAAGGCGCGATTTCGCCTATTTATTTATCTTCATCATATCAGTTTATGGATGTGGATGTTAAGCGTTATCCACGCTATTTTAATACACCTAATCAAGAGTATTTAGTAAAAAAAATAGCAGCTTTGGAAAGCACTGAAGCAGCAATGATATTTGCTTCTGGTATGGCGGCTATTAGTCATATGTTTTTAGCTTTTTTAAAAGCAGGGGATCATATTGTAGTACAAAACACACTATACGGTGGGACTTCTAATTTTATTAGAGAAGAGTTTCCTAAGTTAAATATAGAATTTACTTTTACTAACGGTTATACGGTCGAAGATTTTGAAGCAGCAATTCAGCCCAACACCAAATTAATTCATATTGAAACACCGTCAAATCCACTCTTAACTATTACTGATATTGAGGCAATAGCTAAATTAGGAAAACAAAAAAATATAGTAACAAGTATAGATAATACATTTGCAAGTCCTGTTAATCAAAATCCAGCTGAGTTTGGAATAGATTTAATCATGCACTCCGCAACCAAATATTTTGGTGGTCATAGTGATATATGTGCTGGTGCAGTTGCTGGAAGTGTAGCGCATATGGAGTTAATTTGGAATGTCTCTAAAAATTATGGTGGTAGTTTAAGTGATTTTACTGTTTGGATGTTAGAACGTAGCATGAAAACTATGGGTTTACGTGTTAAAGCACAAACTAAAAATGCTAATAAAATGGCTAAATGGTTAACAAAACAACCCTTTGTAAAACACGTGTATTATCCAGGTTTAAAAACACACCCAGAACATAAACTAGCAAAAAGACAAATGAAAGGCTTCGGAGCAATGTTGTCTTTTGAATTGGAGGATGCATTTCATTCTGATCAATTTATGAAGCAGCTGCAGCTTATTAAAGCTTCTATTAGTTTAGCAGGTGTTGAGAGTACCGTATTATCACCAACACAAACTTCACATGCATTATTAACACCAGAACAAAGAGCAGAGGTAGGTATCTCTGATGGATTAATTCGTTTTTCTTTAGGAATAGAAGAAACTAAAGATTTAAAAGCGGATATAAAACAAGCAATTAGTGCCATTAAATAAAAATTAACTAATAACAATTACTAATACTCAAATTTTGCACAAAAGAAACAAACATACTGACGATTACAATTTTACTCAGCTTGCAACGGTCTATCCAAACATAGAGCCCTTTATTTTTACAAATGCTAATAATAAAAAAACAATTGATTTTGCAAACCCTAAAGCTGTTAAAGCTTTAAATGCAGCTTTATTAAAATCGCATTATGATATTCAGTTTTGGGATTTTCCAGATCACTTTTTATGTCCACCAATTCCGGGACGTGTAGATTATATCCATCACATTGCAGATTTATTAGAACGTTCTAAATTAACAGAGAATGTTACTGTTTTAGACATTGGTACAGGTGCAAACTGTATTTACCCATTATTAGGTAATGCAGTGCATGATTGGAATTTTATTGGTGTAGATAGTAATGATCAAGCACTTAAATCTGCCCAAAACATTGTTGACAAAAACAATCTACAAGATAAAATTAAGCTTAAAAAACAACAAGATGATGCGCATATTTTAAATGGTGTTTTAAGCGAAACTGATAAGATAACAGTTGCTATGTGTAATCCTCCATTTTTTAAGAATGAAGCAGATGCACTAAAGGCAACAACTAGTAAACTTAAAGGATTAGGAAAACCTACGGATCAAATGGTGCGTAATTTTGCTGGTCAAGCCCATGAGTTATGGTACACAGGAGGCGAGAAAGCTTTTTTACATAACTATTTATACGAAAGCTCTTTATTAAAAACACAAAGTTTTTGGTATACTAGTCTAGTATCAAACAAAGACAACGTAAAAACCATGCATCAATCGCTTAAAAAGCTTGGCGCAACACAAGTCCTTACTATAGCCCTTAATATTGGAAACAAGAAAAGTAGAGTAGTAGCTTGGACTTTTTTAACTGAAGAACAAAAACAAGATTGGAATAAATAATATTAAGATGAAAGTAGACATACTAGCATTTGGTGCCCATCCAGACGATGTAGAACTTGGAGCAGGAGGTACAATAGCAAAAGAAGTAGCTAAAGGAAAAACTGTTGTTATAGTAGATTTAACAAAAGGAGAATTAGGAACACGTGGTACAGCATTAACCCGTAAAACGGAAGCTGAGGATGCAAAAAATATATTAGGTGTTGCTTACAGAGAGAATCTAGGATTTAAAGATGGCTTTTTTGTTAATGATAAGCAGCATCAATTGGAAATTATAAAGATGATACGCAAGTATCAACCAGAGATTGTACTTTGTAATGCTATTGATGATAGGCATATAGATCACGGAAAAGGAAGTAAATTAGTTAGTGATGCTTGTTTTTTAAGTGGATTAATAAAAATTGAAACCAAGGTTGATAATACTATTCAAAAACAATGGCGACCAAAACAAGTGTACCATTATATCCAATGGAAAACTATTGAACCGGACTTTGTGGTAGATATTTCTGGATACCTTGATATTAAGATGAAAAGTGTTTTAGCATACAAAACGCAGTTCTTTGATCCGACAAGTAAAGAGCCAGAAACACCTATTTCTAGTAAAAATTTTACAGATAGTGTCAAATATAGAGCTAGAGACCTAGGTAGACTAGTAAATATGGATTACGCAGAAGGTTATACTGTAGAGCGTTACGCAGCAGTGGATAGTTTATTTGATTTAAAATAAATTTTTTTAAAAAAAAAGTTTGGAATAACTAGTAAATAATTTACCTTTGCACACGCATTATTAAATGCGCACAAATGGTGGTTGTAGCTCAGCTGGTTAGAGCGTCGGTTTGTGGTACCGAAAGTCGCCGGTTCGAACCCGGTCTTCCACCCAGAAGCAAGAAGCTTCTCTTGAAAAAGAGAAGCTTTTTTTGTGGCCTAAATTCTGATTAAAAAGCTAAACTTTAAAAAGTATAACGTTAAGGTTAGGCATCAATTACAACGATCGATTAGTTTCTATTATAACGAATATTATGTTTTTAATAGATGGTAGTTAACGTAGTTGTTCAGTGATGTAAACAATAGCAAAAAGCCATCCTAAATATAATGCGGTATAACTTAACGCGTATTTTACAGATAACAGTAAATTATTTTTGGTCTGTTTTACTTTTGAAAACACGAGTTTTAATGCTCTAAAAAAGACCCAATACAACATCCCGAGTAATATAAAAAGCGAAAACCAAAAGAAGGCTTCTAAAAAGATGAGAAGTAGTGTAAAAGCGATTGACATGGCTATCCATAATACAATTGATATTAGTATACCTAAAATGCCTTCAGCTATAGCTATCTCAGGGAAATCTGTAAAGCCAGAAGAGCTTGTAATAGATTCTTTTAATTTAAAATTTTTAAAAGCAGGAAAGTTGTCTATTAAACCAATCCCTTTATAAAGGCCATAAGTGATAAATAAAAACAAAGCAGCACCTATTATAGACAAGGACAGATAAAAGTTTGAGGTAATACTTCTATTATAATTAATACCTGTAATATAAACCGTAAGCACTGTAATGGCTATTACAATAATTGAAACAATAAATATGGATTTTCCTTTCAAGTAGGTTGTCTTCGCTTTCATTTGTTTGTAAATTAAACGGTTATATAATAGTTGCCAAACTATCCTAAATAATATAGGCATGCACCTAAAAGATGCATGCCTATGTGGTATAGTTTATAAATTTAAGAATTATAATTAAAGTTTCTTAAATTATAGCAAGTATTAAATACTTTTTACAAAGTCTAAAAATACTTTTTTATGTAATTCAAGATCTAAGTTAGGAGATAGTGAGGCACGAACAATATAATCCTTATCGCCCTCTTTAGTTGTTCCCTGTGTAGAGGTTGCAGGAATAGTCCAATAACACCCTTTTAATTGCCCATAACTTACACAAAACTTACTCTCGTTAGGGATTTTAGTAATCATCAAGTTTATCAACTTTAAATTCAGGTCACGTTTATACGTTTCTTTTTCTTCATCTGTATTACCTTTTGTAGGAAGATCTAAAGAAAAAACAGAAGGTGTAAACCCTTGTGAAGCTAATGCTTCTGAGACAAAGTTGATTTTTGCGCCTGGTAACACGTCATGGATATAATTAACAAACTCACGTGTATTTTTATACGCATCGCTAATTCTTTGGTTCATTGAAGGTAATTGCTTTGCTAAGATGTCATATTGAAAATCAGTAGCCTCATTATCACAAAGCATAAGATGATTTTCAATTTTTTCCATTAAAGCAATTGTATTAGTATTTCCAACACAGTAACCAGCAGTACATTGTCCACCACTTGGGAATTTAGACCCACTAGCAAAAGAAATAGTTCTAACTGTAGACAACATATCGTTTTCACCTAAAAAGTGCACATTTGGACAGAATGTTTGATCCAATATAAATACAGGATCTATAGCTGTTGCTCCGCTTGGCGTCTTACGCACTTTACTTAAGGCTTCTTTTAACTTAATTAAGTTAGGTACTTCAACCCTAGGATTTGTAGGGATTTCTGCAATTATATATGGGACTGCATCTTGTTCTGCTATGGTATCTAAAACGGTATTAATACTTTGTACCATATCATTTTCACCATCTACTGGTAAATCTACGATATCCACATTATTAATACATGCAGCAACACGTCTAGCCTGGTCATTAGTACCACCATAACAATTTGGAGGCACTATAATTTTAATAGCTTTTCCTTTATGGTTTATAATAGCGTCATGAATAAGCCCCATTAAAATAGCGTACTGTATGGATAAACCACTAGAGGCTACTAACGGTTTAGTAGTTGTGTTAGTTACGGTTTTAATGGCGTTTAAGACACTATTTTTGTTTGTAAGGTCTATTGTTTTGTTTTTAATGATTGACTGTTCTACTAATGCATTTAATGCTATAAGTGCGTTTGCAGGTGTCATAGCAACGGTCTCTCTTCTACGGACATGTTGTATGTCTGAGATATAATTTTCGTTAGCTGTACCATTAACTATTAAAATACTTCCTAGATGTTGGTGTAGGCTTATAAAAAAGTCAATATTAGGCTCTAAATTCGCAGCGCCAATAGTCTCTTCTTGAGATATAAATACCGTTGTGTCATTTAATGCTACAATCTCATCAGCTGTGTTTACTTGCTTTAGTTGAAACTTATAGCCGTAAATATTTTTTATGATTTCTGCATCAAAACATTCTGGTAAACTACCTGTATAATAAATTGTTGTGTTTTTATTTTCTAATAGATTTTTTCTTAAAACAGCTAAAACAGGAACTATTTTTGAATCGAAACTAATGACATTCTCTGATTTAATATCATGTAAATGCGCAAGTGCCCATTCTAATACACAAGATAATGGATGCCCTAGTCTAATATAGTCATACGCAGTAGGTAATTGATTTAATGCAGATGCATCTGAATTATTACTAGTATATAAAGTTTCAAACTGATCTAAAAACTCAGTTTTAGCTAGCTTTTCATTATAAATATCTAATCTATGAGTTGTTATATTTAACCAACCAGTTGGCATATTTTTTATAACTTCTTTAATATAATTAAGCATTGTATTGTCTTTCATAATTTTAACTTTAATAGTAGACAAAGATACGTTAATTAGATTTTTTTAAAGGATAACGTCTTGTTTTGTAACATTGTTTTAACGTCACTATTTAAGGATAAGCTACTTTGGATTAGAATTTAAAAATCTAGTAATAGAATTCTATTATTTAGTAATGCTTTAAAGGCGCTTTTTAATCAAAAATATTTGATTAGTAATGAAACGATTGTTTGTTTTACTTCACCTTTTTAAATTCTTTAATTTTTAGAACTATCAAAAGGGTGAAAATAGCAAAAGAAATATAACACATTGGGATACCTGCACTTGTTTTTGGACATTCAATAACTCCCGAAATTTGCATGATAGAACCATAAAAGGCAATACTCCAAGCTATTCCTGTGCCAGTAAAATATATAATATTATCTTTTTTAAAGACATGTGCTAAAAAAGGAATTACAAGACAAGCTAAAATTATATAGCAGGCAGGTATGTTTAATAATTTTGGACAAATATTACCTTGACTAAATTCATTATAAACTAAAATTCCTGCGCCATATATTCCAAATATAAATACAGAATAAAAGACATATTTAAGCATATTATTTTAGTTCTTCTGCCTTTTCTAGTACTTCAATTAATTTAGGAACAATACTTCTTGAATTAATCTTAATAGACTCCAAGTTCTGTACAGTGCCATCAGTATAGTGTATTTGTGTACTTTTAATGTTGTCTTTACCTAAGCCAATATGGATTGTTGCACTTTGATCAGAAACTAATCCTTCTCCAATAATATAATCTTCTGTTATTGTTTTTCCTGAAGTTGTTGTTACTATAATTTTTGCACCAATATTTTTAGCATTTTCTAAAAAAGTTAATTGAAGGTAGTTGTTATCTCCTCCCTTATTTAAAAAGACTTTTGCTGGACCAGAAATATTTACCCAAACTAAATCTTGGTAACCATCTAAATTAAAATCACTAATTAATGGTGTAATAGCAAAGTGTTTATTTACGACACCACTTTCTTGTTCAGTAGCAACAAACGTGTGGTCTTCTTTTTGAGTTAAAAATCGACCAGGTAATTTAAAAACTTTGTGAGGAGGAAATTCTACATAGTTTTCTGCTACAATTAATTCTTGCAAACCATCATTATTCATGTCTGCCATAGCTGCACCCCAAGAGAATTCAAAATCTGCTACTTTAACCTTATCTGCCGCATCTTCAAATACAAAGTTTCCTTTGTTTTCAAAGAAAATCCAATCAGAATTAAATTCACTTTCATCAACGTCTCCTCGTGCTAAAAAATGCGGGGCTGTAGTCCCTGTATTAGAGAACATAAAATCTACTTGACCATCATTGTTGTAATCTCCAACAGCAATACCCATTGGGTACCCGTATTTGTCTGTAGTAGGGTTAGTAATCATTTTAAATGTTCCGTCTGCATTGTTTTTATACGTTCTAACTTCTCCAGTATCATGCGCTACTATTAAATCTAACCAGCTATCATTATCTATATCTACAAATATGCCCATAAAAGTATTGTGGTTATAAGCCAGTCCTGAATTTTGCGTGCTATCCTTAAAAGTATTGTCACCATTGTTTATCAGAAGCTGACTGATTGGACCATATCCTTTTGTAAAGTTATTTTGACCTTGCATCTGTTCTTTTCTAATATAGTTAGACACAAAAATATCGATATCTCCATCCTTGTCAATATCTCCTAATGCAAAGCCAAGTGGTGTTGCATCATCCGCTAAATTATATTTTACTTTTTTAGGAGTAAAGACACCTTGAGTGTTGTAATATATTGTTATTCCATCTTCACGTGAGATAATTAAATCAGAAAAACCATTATTATCAAAATCTGCAGAAGCTGAAGCTAATGTTGTTAAATTGCTTTTTTGAGGTAAATTTACCTTCTTAGAAATGGAAGTAAAAGCATTGTTTTTATATTGAAATAATTGATCCTGTTGGTCAAAACCTCCACCAAAAAATATTTCGTCTACACCATCATTGTTTATATCAATAAGTGAAGATGCGATAACAGGAAGAGACTTTTTACCATTATGTTGCTGATTAAAATCGATTAATACTTCACTAAATTTTGGAGTTATGCCATTTTCAATCTTATTATCATACGGGTTGTTCCCATCTGTTCCAAATCTAAAAGCAAGTAATAGTACTGCCAGAATTATGATTGTAATAAGACCTAGAAATATAAACTTTAAGTATTTCATAATTTAATTATTTGTAATTTTTATTAAATTGATATAATGATAAACTGAATAGAATAAGATGAGTGACATTCATGGCTATGGGGGCAATATACTTACCGATAGATGGGATAATAAAGTAAACTGCAAACACTAAAATTAATATTACAATAGGATTGGTAATAGCCATCCATTTGTTGTAGTAGGTTGGTGATTTATAAATTGCAATTATAAAGAAAGCGGATAAAAGTAGTATTATGACTCGTAATATTTGAACTAATGACTCACTAAGTAAAGTGTAGTTACCTAATATTTGTCTATAAACAGTACTATTAATATCATCTTGTAGGTGCACTATTGTTCCCAAAAAAGCTCTAGAAGTAATCCAAAAGCCACCAACAGTAAAAGCCAAAACACCTAAAGTAAATACAATAAAAGCCCATTTATTTTCTTTACCCTTTAACATTTTATAAATGTGATAATAACCAACAAAATATAAAGGTGTTCCTAAAACAGCTAAAAAGTGCCCATAGATAAGATTCTCTCTTGGCACAAACTTAAAAAAATTATAATGCGCTGAATTACCAACTATCTGGTTGCTGTAGTGTAATAAAAACTCTCCTAAACCAACAGTTATACTTGCTATCAGACCAAGTATTCCTGTAATGTAAATCAACTTTTTTTCGGACATATAAAAACAAGGTATATTTAATTACTTGATGTTAGTAGATAAATTAAGTAAACCCTTACGTTAAAAGTTGTTTATTTTAAAGTTATGGTATTAGTAGTTGTGTTTTATTTTTAGATTTTGCTATTTGTTTTCAAAAACAATTAATAGTAGTATTCCATTTTTTCATGGAAAAACCGAATGAAAGAAATTTAACTATTTCTAATGGTGTAATTGTTTTTGTAACCAAGCCCTAATTTCTTTCCGTAAAGAGACTTCAGGTTTGGGTAGCGGAATTGTTTGTCCAAATTGTTTACTTCTATTAAATTTTGAAAACGTGATTTTATGTTTTTTCCAAACTTCGGGATACAACTCTAAGAATTTATTAAAAAAACTTTGTTCATTAATTTTGCCTTCTATTTTAGAAAGTACTTCTTTAAATTTTTCTTCTTGCTCTATAATCATTTTGTTGTTATTCTGTAATAAATAAACCTATTTTGCAGTTTGGATTTTTTTAAATTTAGATTAATTGAATGTGATACTAATGTTTTATAATAGTTTCGAATTTCAAGTATTATCCAGTTGCCGACTTCGTGTACTGATTTTAAATCTTCTGAAAAGTGTATTATACTGATATAGGTTGACCTTTTTTTGTTAATATTTTCCAGTTCAAAAGATTTTTTTTTAGACGTTTAGAAGGTGAAAAAAACAGTTTGAACTAGGTCCGTTTTTAAATCGTTAGCTCAGGTAAATTTACATTATTTTTTCGATAGGATTTGTATTTGATGTTTGGATTCAGATGGACTTCAGCAAGTTTTCTGAGATTCAGGCTAAAATGGGTTCTCAAATTGTTATAAATATAGACCGCTTGTTGTGTCATTTTTTGTGCTAATTCAGTGTTTTTAATGTTTTGTTTTAGTCCGTATTCATATTTAAGAGTTCTGTTAATGCGTTCTGCTACTGCATTTTCGTAAGGATCGTATTGTTCAGTCATACTCATTGCAATTCCATTGTCTTCAGCAAACTTTGTGTATTTGGGGTTGCAGTATTGGAAACCTCTATCTGAATGGTGAATAAGTTTTTGATTAGGATATTTTCTGTTTTTAATAGCCATAGCTAGCGCATCTGAGCAAAGCGATGTTCTCATATGATTATCAAGTTTGTAACCCATAATTTGCTTAGAATAGGCGTCTGTGACTAACGCTAGATAGTTGTGTCCGTTTTCTGTTTTAATATAAGTGATATCACTAACCCAGAGTTGTTCCGGTCGATTAGGAACGTGGCCTTTTACAAGGTTCTTATACTTTTTGTACATATGGTTTGAGTTTGTCGTTGTGATGTAATTTTTAGTTTTTGGAATCAAAAGATTATTTAGTCTTAGGAAGCGATAGAACTTGTCTCTACCTATC
>NZ_PJBW01000048.1:0-267 GCF_002836085.1 Olleya sp. 1-3 | reverse complement strand
TTCCTGTTGAACAAATTGCTTGAACACCTGATAATGTTCCGGCATTTGCTGCTGTAGTTACAGTAACTTCTGTTGTTGCTGTGTCATCTGCGCAACCTCCCGTTCCTGTTATTGTATAAGTGATTATTGTTGTTCCAACTGAAACTCCTGTTACAACTCCTGATGCTGAATCTACTGTTGCTACTGCTGGTACTGAACTGGTATAAATACCGCCAGTATCACCATCACTACTTATTGTTGTACTTCCTGTTGAACAAATTGCTTGAA
>NZ_PJBW01000047.1:0-273 GCF_002836085.1 Olleya sp. 1-3 | reverse complement strand
TACTGATGCTATCGCAGATATTAATAATACATTCCAAGACCAACCGGTAACTGGTAATGTATTAACTAATGATGAAGATTTTGAAGGTGATAACCAAACAGTAACTGCTAATACTGATCCTGCTAACGGAACAGTAACTATTGATGCTGCTGGTAACTATACTTATACTCCTAACGCTGGATTTACTGGTGAGGACACTTTCACATACACAATCTGTGATGATGGTAACCCACAAGCATGTGATACAGCTACTGTATACATTGAAGTATTACC
>NZ_PJBW01000046.1:0-281 GCF_002836085.1 Olleya sp. 1-3 | reverse complement strand
AAAATGATCTTTGTCTACGCCTTCTTCAGTGATAAAACCGAATCCTTTTGCGTCGTTGAAAAACTTTACTGTTCCTTTACTCATTGTAATATAATTTATTTTATTAATACTTAATACATTACAAGTATAGTGCCATTATTTGAAAGGGCAACATTATTAATCATAAATGATGCATTTACCACTCAATTTAACACCAAACCTTTGTTATTAATTCACTTTTAAAACTTTACAGTGATTATCATTACTTTTTAAGCACAAAAAAAGGCTACCTTTATAGGTAA
>NZ_PJBW01000045.1:0-299 GCF_002836085.1 Olleya sp. 1-3 | reverse complement strand
CTTCACACCAGAGTCAGGTTTTACAGGTGATCCAACACCAATAACATATACAGTAGATGATAATGATGGCGGAACATCAGCACCAGCAACGGTAAGTGTAGACTACCCAGTAGTAGTACCAGTTGCGGTTGATGATTTAAGTAGCGCTAACACAGTAGGGTCAACAGTTGGAGTTGATGTAGTGGTAAATGATAGCGATTCAGACGGAGCTATAGATGCAACAAGTGTAAGTTTAGTAGTTCCAGTTGGAGCAGTAAACGTGATTACTGATGCAGACGGAGATGTTGCAGGCTTTAGCG
>NZ_PJBW01000044.1:0-334 GCF_002836085.1 Olleya sp. 1-3 | reverse complement strand
GCGGAACCAACAACAGAATGTTATGAAACTGCAACATTTAATAATAATACATGTACTTGGGAAGTAACAGGAACACAACCTGCGGAACCAACTACAGAATGTTATGAAACTGCAACATTCAACAACACGACTTGTACTTGGGATGTAACAGGAACACAACCTGCAGAACCAACTACGGAATGTTATGAAACTGCAACATTCAACAACACGACTTGTACTTGGGATGTAACAGGAACACAACCTGCAGAACCAACTACAGAATGTTACGAAACTGCAACATTCAACAACACAACTTGTACTTGGGAAGTAACAGGAACACAACCTGCGGAACCAA
>NZ_PJBW01000043.1:0-334 GCF_002836085.1 Olleya sp. 1-3 | reverse complement strand
CCCAGCAGTAGCAACAGTAGATTCAGCATCAGGAGTAGTAACAGGAGTTTCAGTTGGAACAACTACTATTACATATACAATAACAGGAACGGGAGGTTGCGCAGATGACACAGCAACAACAGATGTTACTGTAACCACAGCAGCAGATGCAGGAACGCTATCAGGTGTTCAAGCAATTTGTTCAACAGGAACAACAACAATAAGTAGTGATGGAGATGCCGGAGGAATTTATACAAGTTCTAATACAGCAGCTGCAATAGTAGATTCAGCATCAGGATTAGTAACAGGAGTTTCCGCAGGAACAACGACTATTACGTATACAATAACAGGAACT
>NZ_PJBW01000042.1:0-385 GCF_002836085.1 Olleya sp. 1-3 | reverse complement strand
TTGATACTAGCGTTAATAAAGTCTTTCTTTAACTCATTGTGTAGTTTTATTCCACCAGTTTTAGAGCCTACTTTTTTACGGTAGTCTTTAACCATTTTGATCATTTTTTGATGATCTATTTCTTTTTTCTGATGCGTTCTTAGTCTTTTGTAGTAGGCTTGTTTAGATATCCCAAAACATCCATAGAGCCATTTTCTTTTAAACGGTTTTTCTTCTTTAACTCTATCTCTTTTGCTAATGTTTTGGGTAGTGACTTTTTTGACATATCGACTCCTGTAATAAGTTCCATATCAGCGATAATGTCCTGTTGGAAGTCTTTTTGAAACTCAAGTTCTTCAATCTTCTCCTTTAGCTTTTTAATCTCATCGTTTTTACTCATACCCAT
>NZ_PJBW01000041.1:0-423 GCF_002836085.1 Olleya sp. 1-3 | reverse complement strand
GTTACCAGCAGAAATTACAGATACATTAACAACAACGGATTCAGATCCAGAAACAGTAACGGTATTAGAAGGTGTAGCAACAGAAACAACAGATGATGGATTTGCACCAGTAACTTCAGGATTAACAGGAGTTGTATTTGAAGACACCAACAATAACGGTGTTCAAGATGCAGGTGAAGAAGGAATTGCAGGAGTAGATGTAGTTATTACGGATGTTAACGGAGACGAAACAACAGTAACAACAATAGCAGATGGTTCATGGTCAGCAACGGATCTTCCATTAGGAGATGCAGTAGTTGATGTTGATGAGACAACATTACCAGCTGATATTACAGATACTTTAACAACAACAGATTCAGATCCAGAAACAGTAACAGTAGTAGATGGAGTAACATCTACAACAGATGACGGATTTGCACCAGC
>NZ_PJBW01000040.1:0-435 GCF_002836085.1 Olleya sp. 1-3 | reverse complement strand
TGGTGTTGGTGTTGTTCCTGTTCCTGAGAACGTTGTTTCTACTACTGTAATATCATTTACTGCAGTGTTTCCTGTGTTCTCAACAGTATAAGTATAGGTAATTGTATTTGTTGCTAAATCTAATACCGAACTCTTGATTAACGTTAATGCTGCACTTAATGGTAATGGTGTTACTGTAGCATCATCATCTGCTCCTGTTTCATCCGCTGGATTTCCAGAATCTGAATCGTCACTTACTGTATTTCCGTTTGGATCTTCTCCTTCAGCTACAGCTGTATTGATTACTTGTCCTGCATTAACATCCGTTTGAGTGATCGTGTAACTTGCACTTAAGGTCTGATTTGCCATTGGTGCTAAACTTGCAATCGTGCCAACTAATGTTGGTGTTAAATTACTATCTGTTACATCAATACTGGTTACTGTTACGTTTCCGGT
>NZ_PJBW01000039.1:0-467 GCF_002836085.1 Olleya sp. 1-3 | reverse complement strand
TCCCAAGTACAAGTCGTGTTGTTGAATGTTGCAGTTTCGTAACATTCTGTAGTTGGTTCTGCAGGTTGTGTTCCTGTTACATCCCAAGTACAAGTCGTGTTGTTGAATGTTGCAGTTTCGTAACATTCTGTTGTTGGTTCAGCAGGTTGTGTTCCTGTTACGTCCCAAGTACAAGTCGTGCTGTTGAATGTTGCAGTTTCATAACATTCCGTAGTTGGTTCCGCAGGTTTAGATCCAGAAACATCCCAAGTACAAGTCGTATTATTGAATGTTGCAGTTTGGTAACATTGAGTATCTGGTTCTGCAGGTTTTGTTCCCGTTAGATCCCAAGTACAAGTTGCGTTGTTGAAGGTTGCAGTTTCATAGCATTCTGTAGTTGGTTCTGCAGGTTGTGTTCCCGTTACATCCCAAGTACATGTGGTATTATTAAACGTTGCAGTTTCATAACATTCCGTAGTTGGTTCTGT
>NZ_PJBW01000005.1:0-305537 GCF_002836085.1 Olleya sp. 1-3 | reverse complement strand
GGAACAAATCCAAATGATGCTTGTGAGTATAACGTAGCAGATATTACAGAAGTAATCACGGCAGCAATAGATTGTGATATGGATGGTTTATTAGATGTTGAAGAGATTACAGGAGTAGATGATCCATCTACACCAGCTGATCCAGCAGGAAACACAACTGATCCTACAGATCCTGATACAGATGGAGATGGAGTAACAGATGGACAAGAAGCATTGGATGGAACAGATCCTAACGACTCATGTGACTATGTAGTAGCAAGTATTACATTGACTATTGATTCAGGAGCAGATTGTGATATGGACGGATTAACAGATGCGGAAGAGCTTACAGGAGTAGATGATCCATCTACACCAGCTGATCCAGCAGGAAACACAACTGACCCTATAGATCCAGATACAGACGGAGACGGAGTAACAGATGGACAAGAAGCTTTAGATGGAACAGATCCTAATGATGCATGTGACTATTTAGTAGCAAGTGTTACATTGACTATTGATTCTGGAGCAGATTGTGATATGGATGGTTTATTAGATGTTGAAGAAGTTACAGGAGTAGATGATCCATCTACACCAGCTGATCCAGCAGGAAACACGACTGATCCTACAGATCCTGATACAGACGGAGATGGAGTAATTGACGGACAAGAAGCTTTAGACTTAACAGATCCTAATGATCCTTGTAATTATTTATTAGGAAGTATTACTTTAACTCAAGATTCAGTATTCCTTGATGCGGATTGTGATGGTGATGGAGTAAGTAATGGTCAAGAAGAAATAGATGGAACAGATGCATTAGATCCTTGTGATTACTTAGCAACAAGTCAAGATATTTCAATAGTATCTGCAGCTTGGGAAGCAATTGATTGTGATGGAGATGGTGTAGTTAACGGAACAGAATTAGAAGATAGTACTGATCCTCAAAACCCATGTGACTTTATTACATCAAGTACTACAGTTCCTCAATCTATGGAATGGTTAGCAGGAGATTGTGATATGGATAATGTACCAAACGGTGAAGAATTTCCTTTAGGAGATACAGATGGAGATGGTATACCTAACTGGATGGATACTGATGATGATAATGATGGTGTAGATACTATTAACGAAGATTATGCTGATACTGATGATTCTGATGGTGATATAGATCCTACGGGAGATGATGATCCAACTAACGATGATACAGACGGAGATGGTATTCCAGATTACTTAGATACGGATGATGATAATGATGGAATTTTAACTCCAGATGAGTATCCAGACCCTAATGAAGATGGTATCGGATTCGGTGATGATGCAGTAGATAGTGATGGTGATGGTTTACCAGATTACTTAGATGTAAACAATGCAGCGCCTTCTGAAGATGATCTTGAAATATTTAATGCGGTTACGCCTAACGGAGATGGTGAAAACGATGTGTTTATTATTAGAAACATTGAACTTTACCCTGAAAATACTGTTAAGATTTATAACAGATGGGGAGTTATTGTATATGAAACGTCAGGATACGCTCAAAATGGAAACTTCTTTAAAGGAGAGTCTAATGGTAGAGTAAATGTTCAAGTTGATGAGCAATTACCAGTAGGAACTTACTTCTATACTATTGAGTATAATAAGTCTGGTGAAACTAAATCAAGAGCTGGATACTTATATATCCAACGATAATAATTAATAAAAAAAAGAGATAGCCTTTCAAACGGCTATCTCTAATTAAAGAATAATTATACCCTATTTATAATGAAAAATAAAATTTTAATTTTAGTAACTCTTATAAGTGCTTTTAGCTTTATAGATGTTTCTGCCCAGCAAGATGCTCAGTTTACTCAGTATATGTATAATACTATGAGTGTAAACCCGGCTTACGCAGGGTCTAGAGATGGTTTAAGTGCGTTATTGTTATACCGTACGCAATGGGTTGGATTAGACGGAGCCCCAGATACTGGTACTTTCAATATCCATTCACCAATTGGAGGAGAAGATGGTAAAGTAGGTTTAGGTTTATCTGTTGTAAATGACAGAATAGGACCAACACAAGAAACTTATGTTGATGTCGACTTTTCATATACTATTAATACATCGGATAAAGGAAGATTATCTTTAGGTTTAAAAGCCGGTGGTCACTTGTTAGATGTTAAGTATTCTGAATTAAATCAATATAATGCTGGGGATCCATTATTACAAACGGATATTGAAAACAAATTTTCGCCAAATGTTGGTGCTGGTATATATTACCGTAGTGCAGATAAGTGGTATTTAGGTTTATCTGTTCCTAATTTATTAGAAACAAAGCATTTTGATGAAGCGTCTTTATCTCAAGCGACAGAAAGAATGAATGCTTATTTAATTGGAGGTTATGTATTTGATATTAATACAGATTTAAAATTAAAGCCAGCATTTTTAATGAAAGCTGTTACAGGAGCACCATTACAAGCAGATTTAACTGTAAACGCATTATATAAAGAGAAATTTACTGTTGGTTTAGCATACCGTTGGTCTGCTGCATTAAGTGGACTTTTAGGATACCAAGTTTCGGATAGTTTAATGCTAGGGTTTGGATATGATAGAGAGGTTACAGATTTAGGGCAAACACAATTTAATTCAGGTTCTTTTGAAGTGTTTTTAAGATTTGAACCAAGAGATCTTACTAAGATTTTATCACCAAGATTCTTTTAATATATATATAGACAATATAGATTATGAAAAATAAATATATACTTTCTACTTTAATCATTCTACTAACATTTACCTTTTCATTTGCACAAGATGATGGTATCTCTTCTAGTACAGATAAAAAGTACGATAAGCTTTCTTACATAGAAACAACTAAGGAATTGTTGAAACTAGTAGAGAAAGGAAATAAAACACCAGAAGTTTACAAAAAGTTAGCTAACTCTTATTATTTCAATACTCAGATGGAGGATGCCTCTAAATGGTACGGAGAGTTATTTAAATTAGATGCAGTTGTAGAATATGAGTATTACTACAGATATGCAATGAGTTTAAAAGCAATTGGAGACTACGAGAATGCTAACGTAAACATGAGAAAGTTTGCTACGTATAAGCCAGAAGATTCTAGAGCAATATTATTTTCTAAATCACCTAATTATTTAGAAGCTATTGAAGCGCTTTCAGGAGATTTCGAATTAGAAAATTTAGATATAAACTCTCGTTTTTCTGATTTTGGTACTTCTTTTTATAAAGATGGAATTGTTTTCGCTTCATCAAGAGGAGAAGGTAAATTATACAAATGGAATGAACAACCATTTTTAGATTTGTATTATTCAGTTAACGAAACTGATGATGTAAAGGTTTTTTCTCCTAAGTTAAATACAAAGTTTCATGAGTCTTCTACGTCATTCACTCAAGATGGAAATACAATTTACTTTACAAGAAATAATTACTTTCAGGGTAAAGTTAAAAAGAGTGATGAAAAAGTTAATGGTTTAAAAATATTTAAAGCTGAATTTATTCATGGTGCATGGACTAATTTAGTTAGTATGCCTTTTAATAACAATCAATATAACGTAGCTCACCCAGCACTAAGTTTAGATGAGACTAAATTATATTTTGCTAGTGATATGCCTGGAACTCACGGTAAGTCTGATATCTATTATGTTGATATTTTAGAAGATGGTACTTATGGAGAGCCTGTTAATTTAGGTGGGGATATTAATACAGAGGGTAGAGAAAATTTTCCGTACATAAGTAATAATGGAACACTTTACTTTTCTTCTGATGGACACCAAGGTTTAGGAGGTTTAGATATTTTTATGACTAAGCTTGATGATGTTAATCATGAAGTAGTAAACTTAGGGAAGCCATTAAATAGTTCTAGAGATGATTTTGAGTTTATTATTGACGAGTTTTCTAACACAGGATACTTAACATCTAATAGATATAACGGAAAAGGTGATGATGATATTTACAAGTTTACTAGAACATTCTGTACGCAATTAATTTCTGGTACAACAGTAAACAAATTGACTAACGTTATTATACCTTACGCAAGTGTCGTAGTTATAAACGAAAAAGGAGTTGAAGTACAAAACTTAACTTCTGATCAAAATGGGGCATTCAGTTATGAAGGACCATGTAACAAACAAAAGTATAATATCATAGCATCTAAAGATGGTTATATTCAAGCGGATCAAACATTCTTAGTTAATCCTAAGAAGAAAGAGGATGTGGTTTTAAAACTTAACTTAACACCCGAAACTACAAAACCTGCAGAAGTTGGTATGGACTTAGTAGAAGTGTTAGATTTAAATCCAATATACTTTGATTTTGACAAGTCTAACATTAGACCAGATGCTGAAGTTGAATTATGGAAAGTAATTAATTACATGAGAAAATATCCTTCAGTAAGAATCGATGTTCAGTCTCATACAGATTCAAGAGCAACAGATGATTACAACTGGGCATTATCTAACAGAAGAAACGTTTCAACTAAACAATACATAATCCAGGAAGGTGGTATTGCTGCTGATAGATTAGAAGGTAGAGGTTATGGAGAAACAATGTTAGTAAACAGATGTAGTAACGGTGTAAAATGTACCGAAGACGAACATGATTGGAATAGAAGAAGTAACTTTATTATTATCAACAGATAGTATTTAAGTTTATTTATCATAGTAAAAAAGCACCTCTTTTAGAGGTGCTTTTTTTATTAAATTCTACTTAAAATAAATTTTTCAATTATCTAAGTATTAACTTTGTGTATTAATTATAATTAATGAAAGAAGAAAACGTAATTTTAGTAAATGAGTTTGATGAGCAAATAGGATTGATGCCTAAAATGGAAGCACATGAAAAAGCGCTGCTTCATAGAGCATTTTCAGTATTTGTATTTAATGATCAAAACGAATTAATGTTACAACAAAGAGCATTAAGTAAATACCACTCTCCAGGATTATGGACTAATACATGTTGCAGTCATCAAAGAGAAGGAGAAAGTAATATACAAGCTGGTACTAGACGCTTAATGGAAGAAATGGGGTTTGCAACCACACTAGAAGAGAAAACATCTTTTATATACAAAGCACCCTTTGATAACGGTTTAACAGAGCACGAATTAGACCATGTCATGGTTGGGTATTATCAAGAAGACCCAAACATTAATAAAGAAGAAGTAGAGGCTTGGAAATGGATGCCATTAGAAGACGTTAAGTCGGATATTATTAATCAACCAGAACTATATACGGCTTGGTTTAAAATAATATTTGATAAGTTTTATGAATTTATAAATATCAATCATGAGAGTAACAGTAAGTAGAAAAGCACATTTTAATTCAGCGCATAGATTGTATCGTAAAGATTGGTCTTTTGAAAAAAATAACGAGATCTTCGGGAAATGTAATAACCCAAACTATCATGGTCATAATTACGAATTGATAGCTAGTGTTACTGGAGCAATAGATCAAGAAACAGGGTTTGTTATAGATGTCAAGATTTTAAAGGATATTATTAAGGCTGAAGTCGAAGATGCTTTTGATCATAAAAATTTAAATTTAGATGTACCGGAGTTTAAAGATTTAAACCCAACAGCAGAAAATATAGCTGTGGTTATCTATAATAAAATAAAGGCAAAACTTAAATCTAACTTAGAGCTAGAGGTCACGTTGTACGAAACACCAAGAAACTTTGTTAGTTATTCTGGTAAATAATCTATCTAATATAAATAAAGGCTTTAAAATGCATATAAATAGTTTTAATTTCGAACTTTATATGTAGCTTTGCAGCTAATTAAATTAAAAAGTTATGGCAAATAAAAGAGACCTAAAAAAAGACATTAATTACGTTTTAGGAGATATTATTGAAGCAGTATACGTTTGGGAATATTCAAACACTGATAAGGACAATTCTAAAAGTGAAGCAATTATAGATGATGCTATTGAGACATTTGACGATCTTATTTCTAAATTAAACACAAAAGTTGAAGAAAATAAGAAGGCTCATTTTAACGCTATTAAGTCTGACCTTGAGGTTAAAGGACGTGCGTTGATTGAAAGAATAAATAAATTAGGATAATTTATTTGAAAAAAAGTTTGTCAATGTAATAGTTAGTATTATATTTGCCAACTCTTTTGCCGATGTAGCTCAGCTGGCTAGAGCAGCTGATTTGTAATCAGCAGGTCGTGGGTTCGAGTCCCTCCATCGGCTCTAAAAAGCTTCTCAATTTGAGAAGCTTTTTTTTTGCCTATAATTGAAGCTTTAACTCAAGGCATAAAAAAAACCATTTAATTTATTAAATGGTTTTTTTTATAAGTGTAAATTGGCAATCTACTGTTCTGATTTTTTAATATCTAGGATGTATTGATTTAATTCTTTACCATATTTTGATGCTTTTACTTTAGGAGACAATACACTATTGATTGTATCTAAGTATTTGACATTAGCATCATATATTTCTGAAAGCGCTAAATAAGGTGCTACTTCACTATCGTTATGCGAAACAGCAAAATTGGCAGTATATAAATATTTTCTTTTTGTAAAGGTTTTTAAAGCAGTTTCTGTCTTTTTAAGTGTAATGGTATCATTATCCTTTGCAGCATCAAACAACGCTTTAGTAAGGTCTAAATTTTTATCGTTAAACTTACTGATCATAGATAAGTATTCCTCTAAAGTTTCATGTTGCTTTGAGCCTTTTATTTTAGCATCATAAGCAAAGTTATCTAATGATGTTTGTATTGTAGTCAACCCTTTGTCTCCAAAAAACGAGATACGATCATCTTCTTTTGTGTTTTTATTTAGGTATAAGTAAAACATTTCTGGCTCTGTAATGTCTGAAACTAGCTTAAAGTCGGAGGTACCATTTATTATTATGGAATCCATAGTAACTAAAACAGTATCTTGAACCTTCTTTAAATAGATTGTACCTTTTTTTAATCCTTTGACAGTTCCGGTTACGGTTAATTTGTCAGTGTCATTCCCACAAGAAAATATAGAAACTAATAGTAATAATGCAATAATTTTTTTCATCTAAAATTTGTTTTTAACGTTGGCAAATATCAATTAAAAAATACAATAATACTAACCGCCCGAGGCTAATTGCATTAAAATTGTACAACCAATTGCGGCTAAAGTACCAACAGCGTATCCAAATACAGCTAACAATACGCCAACAGTGGCTAGTGATGGATGGAAGGCGGAAGCAACAATAGGAGCAGAGGCTGCACCACCAACATTAGCTTGACTACCTACTGCTAAAAAGAAATAAGGCGCTTTTATAAGTTTAGCAATACCTATCAATAGTAAGGCATGGATAGTCATCCATACAAACCCAATAGCTATTAAGCCTACATTGTCAAATATAGAGCTGATGTCAATTTTCATTCCAATAGTAGCAACTAGTATGTAAATAAATACGCTTCCAAATTTACTTGCGCCTGCACCTTCGTAATTTTTAGCTTTTGTAAACGATAGTAAAATAGCAACAATTGTTGCTATACTTATCATCCAGAAAAACGTACTATCTAAAAATGTAAATGTGTTTTTTATCGTTGTAGACTCGATCTCGGATATTATTCTTCCAAAAAAAGGAGCTATGTTATCAGCACTAAAATGAGCAAAACTTACTGTTCCAAAAGCAATTGCAGCTAGTAACATAAGGTCGGTAACTGTTGGGTTGCGTTTTACACTTTCCGTAAACTTGGACATTTTTTCTTTTAAAGCTTCAATAGACGATGTGTCAGCTTTTAACCATTTGTTTATTTTAGCGCGTTTTCCTATTCCTATTAATAGTATGGCCATCCAAACATTAGCCACAACTATATCAACAAAAACCATTTTACCATACTCTGCTTGATTATAACCGTAAATTTCTAGCATTGCGGTTTGGTTAGCGCCTCCACCAATCCAACTTCCGGCTAAAGTTGATAATCCTCTCCATACAGCATCAGGTCCTACGCCTCCAACAGTCTCTGGCGAAATGGCAGATATTAGCAATATTGCTATTGGACCTCCAATAATAATACCTACAGTTCCTGTAAAAAACATAATCAGGGCTTTCCAACCTAAATTAAATACTGCTTTTAGATCAATACTTAGTGTCATAAGTACTAAAGCAGCAGGTAATAGATAACGACTGGCAACAAAATATAAGTTTGTTTTATGCGCTACAACAGTACCGGTATTTGTAGTAGTTTCCCATTCGGGAGCTATTAAACCAATGGTTGTTAGTATTGCGGGTAGCATATAGGCCATAAATAGTCCTGGTACAATTTTATAAAATTTTTCCCAGAAGCCTCCTTTTAAAGATTCTGTGTAAAAAATCAAACCTAATGCAAGCATTAGTACCCCGAAAACAACGGTGTCGTTTGTAAATAATGGTTCACTCATAGTGTTGGTATATTATTAACGCAAAATAATCAAATAAAATGGTTATTTAAAGCTCATAAAATAAAGTTTGGCACAGCATTTGTATTATACAAGTTGTAATCAAATATGATGACTTTCTTACACTAGGTGTGGTTACCTAAACAGAAACGAGTAATGATTACATTGGTTGGTTAGTATGAAAAAGCACTCTTTTTAGAGTGCTTTTTCTATTTAATTATTTTAGTAAATCTTTAACAATCCTAAATGTTAGTTAGTTGTTATTGGCACGACTGTTGTATTATTAGAGTTGTAGTTATATATGTTGACTTTCATTAGGTGTGGTTACCTAGACAGAAACGAGTAATAATTACATTGGTTGGTTAGTATGAAAAAGCATCCTTTTTAGGATGCTTTTTCTATATAATACATTTAGTAAAGCTTTAACAATACGTTGTTTGTTGTAACTAGAAATGGCATGACAATTGCATTACTGTAATAGTAATTATATATGTAGACTTTCACTTAGGTGTGGTTACCTAAACGAAACGAGTTGTAATTATCATATTTTTGGTTGGTTAGTATGAAAAAGCATCCTTTTTAAGGATGCTTTTTCTATTAGTACTAATTGTAAATTAATGATTTATAAACGTAGTAATACAGTTTAGTAACTCTGGAGATAGAGGTCTTTGTGACTCGTTGTAAGATTTTGAATTTTCTAGATCACCACCAGATATAGTAACTAAAACGTGATTCATGTTTGGTATAATCTTCAATTCTGATGTAGGTGCAGCATCATGTAATAGTTTAGCTTCGGCTTCACTTACTTGTAAATCTTTTGTGCCATTTGTAATCAAAATAGGAATCTCCAAAGTACTTAAAATTTCTGTTGGATTGTATTGCATCCAATTCATAATAAAACGTTGCGTTTCAATATTAAAAATAGAAGATAGAGCAACAGGATAATCCGTTGTTGTTTTTCCTGCTTTTAAAAGTTTGAAAATTCTTTTGGTATCCGCCGTAAATTGCGGTGCTGTTTTTTCTACTTGTTCTGTAATTAGTTGATCAATACTTAAAGCAGTTCCTGCTATGGATATAAAACCATCGGCAGCATCTTTAGCAGCTAACATCCCAATTAAACTACCTTGGTCGTGACCAATAATATAGATATGCTTATAATTATTTTTACTCTTAAAGTAGGTCATTACGGCTGATGCATCTGCCACAAAGTCATCAAACATAATATTATTAGCTACGGTCTTATTGCGTATTTGTTTAACAATCCTTTTGTCATATCTAAAGGTTGTAATATTTTGGTTTGCTAAATGTGTAGCAAGTTTTTTTATATTATTTGTTTTCTGAAAATTTTGATTACCATCTTTATCCGTTGGTCCTGATCCACCAATAATTATAGCCAGTGTACTAGCTGGTGTATTTGGCTTTAAAAGTGTCCCGTTAATATGCTGGTTTATAGCAATATCTTGACTAATAGGCGTGGCATCTTGTGCGTTAGCAAAAAATGAAGTTATTGCAAGTAGTATTAAGATGTGTAATTTCATATAAAGCGTTTTGATCTACTAAGACAAATAAAATGCCATACTCAAATTTACATCTAATTATTGGCATAAAAAACCGAATGTTATTATTTTGAAACGTGTTTTTAATCGATTAAAAACACTAGTTAATCGGTAAATGTTAAAATTTAATGCGTTTCATCGATTTATATTGTTTTTAAACGTGAAATACGTGAATAAGTTTTATGTTTGTAGTGTACTAGAAATTACATACTTTTTAGTTCAATGGATTAATTAATTATTATTTGCATTATTAAGTTTATTTTAAACTAATGTAAAATGTCAAATAGCAAAAAGCCAAGGTTGAGGGACCTTGGCTTTTTTGTTTTTAATAGTTATTTAAGCGTATTATAAAATTGAAAATTTAAATCTGTACTAAAGCAATCTATTTTATAACTCTAAAGGTTAAATTGATTCTAGGTTTTATAACTCTTTTTGTTTTGGCAATTTGATGCAGCCAATGGTGTTGTGTTTCACCTTTCATAAGTAATAAGCTACCATGCTCTAGTAATAGTTTGTGTTTTAATTTAGGGTTGTCTTTATGTTTTAAATTAAAATAACGTGGTGCTCCTAAAGTTACAGAAGCTATAATCGGGTTAATCCCCAATTCTTTTTCGTTATCGGCATGCCAACCATTACTGTCTTGACCATCTCGATATAAATTTGCTAAACATGTTGTAAAAACGGTTTCAGCTTGTTGCTCTATAAGTTTTTTTATTTCGCTTAAAGCGGAAGTAAAGCCGTGCGGTTGCATGGTAATATTTGAGTAACGATAGGGTTTGTTATTGCTAGCAAACAAGGCAGTAAGTCTAGGTTGTGGATGTGTTTTTCCAAAAACAGTAATATCATCTTGTTGCCAAGGAATAGTTTTTAAAAAACGATCAAAATAGTTGTCCGCATCTTGTAAATCTAAAAAACCAGGAAAGTAACTAATGTCAGCATCGGGCAAATTAAGTTTTATTTCTTCAGAAAATAACATAGACTAAAATTTTAAGTAGTAAAACGCCCAATACATTAATCCAAATTGTAAAGGAATACGGAGTAATAGCGCCCATTTTGGTATTCCAGCGGAAGCTTTTTTACTAGATAACATATAAAAATGAACCATTAAAAACACTGTAAGCATAGTAATTATACCATAAATAGAAATGGTTTTTAAGCTTGGAATACAAATGGTTATGGCTAGTAACACTTCTACTATTCCACTTAAATAAACTAGTAATTTATGGTTTGGTAAGTAGCTTGGCATAATACGTATATACATTTTGGGTTTAATAAAATGCATAATTCCGGCAAGTAAATACATTACAGACATTATATAAAGATGCCAAGGATAAGTCATAGTTAGTGTTTTATTTTATAAATTTAGCCTATAATTTAGATACCATGAAGTTTACTCTAGCTCTTTTACTAACATTTTTTACAACTATTTGTGTTGCTCAACTCCGCGAAGGTTTTGTATATGCACAAGATATTATTGATGATCTAGCGGTAGAATTAAGATACTGTAACGATGATAATTTTGTAGGACAACAAATAGATGGCTATAATAAAGAAGTTGTTATTATGACAGATTTGGCAGCTAAAGCACTGCGCAAAATTCAGGATACTCTTAAAACACAAGGATTAGGTATAAAAATTTATGATGCTTATAGACCACAACGTGCGGTAAATCATTTTGTAAGATGGGCTAAACAAATTAACGATACATTACAAAAAGAAGCGTATTATCCAAATGTTAAAAAACGAAATTTATTTAGTCAAGGTTATATTGCCTCTAAATCTAGACATAGTAGCGGGAGTACTTTAGATTTGACTATTATTAATTTAGAAACAGGGGAAGAGCTTGATATGGGTACGCCTTATGATTTTTTTGGCCCAGAATCATGGGTTGTAAATAATAAGTTAACCAAAAAGCAACAAGAAAATAGACAGTTGTTACAGCATGTCATGTTGACTAACGGTTTTAGGAATTATCCAAAAGAGTGGTGGCATTTTACCTTAAGAGGAGAACCTTACCGTAACCAGTATTTTGATTTTCCTGTAGAGTAATATCTATACTGGTAATACCGCTTTATGCTGTTACAAATATCTTTTTAAAACCTTTAGGTAATTCATCCTTTATATACAGTGCTTCATTAGTAAAAGGATGTGTAAATTTTAAAGAGTAAGCATGTAAAAACATGCCTTTTCCATTTAAAATTAATGGTGCTGTTCCATAGGTTTTATCTCCCAAAATTGGATTGCCAATACTAGCTAAATGTTTTCTTAGTTGATGTCTACGTCCGGTTTGAGGGTGAAGCTTTACTAAATTTAGTGTCGTAAATCTTTTGGAAGGTACTGTGTTATAAACCTTAAAATCTGAAGCAGCATATTTACCATCTACAGTATCATTAATGTTTCCGCTTTCAGGCATAGCACCGATTGTAATTGCGTAATAGGTTTTTGTAATGGCTCTGTTTTCAAATATTTTATTTAAAGCAGTAATGCTACTACTTGTTTTTCCTATTAATAAGATACCAGTAGTAGCGTAATCTAAGCGATGGACTGGTTGCGGTATTGTGGCATCAGGTTGTGTGCTTTTTTGTAAGTTTTGTGTAAGCGCATTAGCAACAGTTTTAAAAGTGTTTCCGCTAACTAAAATCCCTGCTGGCTTGTGTACAATCGCCAAATAATCGTCTTCAAATAAAACCTTTAATTTAAAGATTAGTTTGGTTTTTGTTCCTTCGTTTTCCGAAGCAAATAATGTAATAGTTTCTCCTCCTTTTATAAAGGTTGCAGAAGTTGCTGTAATTCCATTAACAGTAATTAGCTCCTTTTTTAATGTTTTTTTTAATGCAGACTTAGTTGTAATGGTTTCAAATAGACCAACACCATAGTCTTGCAGTCTTATTGCATTAGATTGTAATGGTGCTATATGTGTTTGTATAGGTTTAATTTTAAAGTCTTTTGATAACTATTAATATGATATTTTTTTGCAAAGTTATTAGTATTACTTGACAACGTCAAATTGACCGTATATCAAAAAAGCCACAACTTAAGTTGTGGCTTTTAATATAAATAATTAGTAAGTATTATGCTTTTTTAGCCTTAACTACTATTTTGATTTCTACATCATCTTTAATCATTTTGTCTCCCAATGCAGCAGCATCTAAAGATTTACCAGAGTTGTACATGATGTTCCATTCCGTTCTATCAATAGTAAATGTTTCACTTGAAATAGTTACATCGTCACCAGTTACAGTTACTGTTGCAGGAAATGTTACATTCTTTTTAATACCTTTCATAGTAAGGTTACCGCTTACGTTATCACCTTCTACTTTAGTAATTTCAAATGCAGCAGTAGCAAATTTTTCAACGTCAAAAAAGTCAGCACCTTTTAAATGACCAACTAATTTACCGTTAGCTTCATCATCTGCAGGTATATCTGTACATGCAATAGTATTAATGTCAAACATAAAAGTACCACCTACTAATTTGTCTCCTTCAAATTCGGCAACACCATTAGATACGTTTATTGTTCCTTCGTGTCCTCCAACAATTTTGTTTGCTTTCCAAACAATCATAGAAGTAGCAGCGTCAGCTTTAAATTTAGCAGCTTCAGTATTTTGTGCAACAGTTTGTGCTTCTCCTGTTTTTGCTTCCTTAACGTCACTTTTACATGCAACAACAGTTAATCCAACTATGGCAACAGCAAAAAGATTTAATACAATTTTTTTCATGATATAAGTTTTTAGTCTTTAGTGATTTATTATGCAAATATATAAATAATCTTCCATGGAAACTAATTAAATATTTGTTAAAATAAATAATGACATTTTGGCATTATTTATAGTAATGGCAGTACTTTTGCCATCCCAATTACAGTATTTTAAATTAAGTACAACAATGAGCAAGAAAACTAAAAGAGAAGCAGACATAGAAGAAGAAGTGAATACAACTTCTAATCAATCAGATACAACTACAACACCAGAAGAAGCGGAAGTGGTAGAGCAATTATCTGTAGAGGATCAATTAACGGTAGATTTACAACAAGAAAAAGATAAGTTTTTACGTCTTTTTGCAGAGTTTGAAAACTATAAAAAACGTACGTCTAGAGAGCGTGTGGAATTGTTTCAAACAGCAAGTAAAGATGTAATGGTGTCAATGTTGCCAATTTTGGATGATTTTGAACGTGCTTTATTACATATTGATGAAGATAAAGAAGCTGAAGAGTTACGTAAAGGTGTTTTATTAATTTATAACAAATTATTAAACGCATTACAACAAAAAGGTTTGGCTACAATTGAAGTTAGAGCAGGAGATACATTTAATGCAGATCATCATGAAGCTATAACGCAAATACCTGCACCTACAGCAGATTTAAAAGGTAAGATTATAGACGTTATTGAAAAAGGATATAAACTAGGCGAGACTGTTATACGTTTTCCTAAAGTAATTATAGGACAATAATATAAGTATGGCTAAAAGAGATTTTTACGAAATATTAGGTATTAACAAATCAGCGACACAAGCTGAGATAAAAAAAGGGTACCGTAAAAAAGCAATCGAATTTCATCCAGATAAAAATCCGGATGATAAAGACGCTGAGTCTAAATTTAAAGAAGCAGCTGAAGCTTATGAAATACTAAGCGACGAGAATAAAAAGGCACGTTACGACCAATATGGACACCAAGCTTTCGAAGGAGGCGGTGGCGGTGGCTACAGCGGTGGTGGTATGAATATGGACGACATCTTTAGTCAGTTTGGAGATATCTTTGGAGGCGGAGGCTTCGGAGGAGGTGGTTTCTCTGGTTTTGGTGGCGGACAACAACGTCGTGTTAAAGGAAGTAACTTACGTGTACGTTTAAAACTAACACTAGAAGAAATTGCTAATGGTGTTGAGAAAAAAATAAAAGTAAAACGTAAAGTTCAAGCACCAGGAACTACATATAAAACGTGTAATACTTGTAATGGTTCTGGTCAAGTTACTAGAGTTACAAATACTATTTTAGGACGTATGCAAACGGCATCTCCTTGTACAACTTGTGGAGGAGCAGGTCAAACTATAGATAAAAAACCTAGTGAGGCAGATGCACAAGGTATGATAGCTAAAGAAGAAACTATTCCTGTAAATATTCCTGCAGGTGTAGTAGATGGTATGCAGCTTAAAGTTTCTGGTAAAGGTAACGAAGCACCAGGTAATGGCGTTTCTGGAGATTTATTAGTAGCTATAGAAGAAGAAGCGCATGAGTCTTTACAACGTGAAGGAGATAATTTACATTATGATCTTTATGTAAGCTTACCAGATGCTATTTTAGGTAACTCTAAAGAGATTGATACAGTTACTGGAAAAGTGCGTATTAAGATTGAAGCAGGTATGCAATCAGGAAAAATATTACGCTTACGCGGAAAAGGTATTCCTAGCATAAACGGTTACGGAAAAGGAGATTTATTAGTACATGTTAATGTTTGGACGCCAAAAACGTTAAACAAAAAACAAAAAGATTTCTTTGAAAGTATGCGTGAGGACGAACATTTTTCACCTAAGCCGGAACGCAGTGATAAGTCGTTTTTCGAGAAAGTAAAAGATATGTTTTCTTAATTTAAACAGTATCTTAGTTATATGATTAGTAAGAAAATCCGCTGTAAAAAGCGGATTTTTTTTGCCTTTTGTTTAACTATTTAAATCATTTAACATCTTAGTTTAATAAAAAATATTATATTTGATATATCGCTAGCCTAGCTAGTGATAATTTTTCTTTTTCATAGCAATTTTTTCCCATCCTTTATTTATTTAAAGGGTGGGTTTTGTTTTTAATAAGACTTTTACTTTTGAAGCGCATAGCGCGAACAAAAGTAAACTAGTCGAATTAATCCCAACGCAGGTTGAGATCCAAGATGGTAATAGGGGGGCTTTTACTTTTGAAGCGCATAGCGCGAACAAAAGTAAACTAGTCGAATTAATCCCAACGCAGGTTGGGATCCAAGATGGTAATAGGGGGGCTTTTACTTTTTGAAGCGCATAGCTCGAACAAAAGTAAACTAGTCGAATTAATCCCAAAGCAGATTGCAATGCAAGATGATAGCAGATTAACCTTTAATTTTCTACTAGATACTTTTTCTAATTTTTGGATGCTAGTTATAGCCAAGGTGATACCTCTGGTGTAGTTGTCTTAAAGATTAAAGTGTTTATAATAAAATTGGTTACACCTAGTTAAAAATAAGTAAATCTATTACGATACTATTTTAACATTTTCTATATTTACAAAGCGCGCTATAAGCAGTCGTACTAATCAATTTTAAAAATCTATGAGCAACCTTTTAGAGGTGCATCAAGTATCTAAGAATTTTGGAAACTTTACTGCACTTAATAATGTGTCTATAACTGTGCCTAAAGGCAGTATTTTTGGTTTACTAGGACCAAATGGAGCAGGAAAAACAACTTTAATTAGAGTTATTAACCAAATAACAATGCCAGATTCTGGACATGTTTTGTTAGATGGAGAAGCTCTTAAAAATCATCATGTTAGAGATATTGGGTACTTACCTGAGGAGCGTGGTTTATATAAGTCTATGAAGGTTGGAGAGCAAGCGTTATACTTGGCGCAACTAAAAGGAATGCAAAAGGCAGAAGCTAAAAAACGACTAAAAATGTGGTTTGAGCGTTTGGAGATTGGAGATTGGTGGAATAAAAAAATACAAGAGTTATCCAAAGGTATGGCTCAAAAAATTCAATTTGTTGTTACCGTTTTACACGAGCCTAAATTATTAATCTTTGACGAGCCTTTTTCTGGATTTGATCCAATAAACGCTAATCTAATTAAAGATGAGATTTTAAGACTACGTGATAATGGAGCAACTGTTATTTTTTCTACACACCGTATGGAGTCTGTAGAAGAGTTGTGTGATCATATAGCATTAATACATAAATCTAATAAAGTATTGGACGGTAATTTAATGGATATTAAACGTCAGTTTAAAACTAATACATTTCAAATAGGTATTAATCCTAATAATAGTGGATTAGAACAAGAGTTAGCTAGTAAGTTTAGTGTTACGCCAGCCGAATTTAAAACACTTGGTGACGATTTAAAACTTAATATTAAGTTGTCAGATAATGAATCTGCTAACGACTTATTAAGCTATTTAAATAATCAAGGACAAATTTCTCATTTCGTAGAAGTTATTCCTAGTGCTAACGATATTTTTATTCAAACTGTAAAGAATAACTAATTATGAATCATCTTCCACTTATTATACAACGCGAATACTTAACCAAGGTTAAGAACAAATCATTTTTAATAATGACTGTACTTAGTCCGTTAATTATGATTGCGTTAATTACTGTTGTGATGTATTTATCACAAATGAATAACAATAAGCAACGAACAATTTCTGTTTTAGACGATTCAGGTTTTTTAACTGAAGCGTTTATAGATACAGAAAACACAAAGTATAATGTGTTAACGGGACTTACACTTGACAATGCTAAAAAGCTAGTCGAAGAACAGGGTAATTATGGATTGTTGCACGTTAATAAGATTCAGAATTTTGACAACGTAGGCAGTGCTGTTCAGTTTTATTCTGAAGAGTCTCCATCACTTTCTGTTATTTCTTCTTTAGAAAATAAAATAGAAAAGGAGCTTACTAATCAAAATATGGCTCAAAAAGGAATTGACTTAGCAACCATAAAAGCTTCTAAAATTAGTATTGATATTGCACAAGAAAACTTTACAGGTGTAAAGTCTTCCAAGATAGATAGTGTTGTTAAACTGGCATTTGGTGGTGCAGCAGGTTATCTGTTATTCATGTTTATTATTATTTACGGTAACATGATTATGCGAAGTGTTATTGAAGAAAAAACAAGCCGAATTATAGAGGTTATAATTTCTTCAGTAAAGCCAATACAATTAATGTTAGGTAAAATTATAGGAACGTCTTTAGCCGGAATTACTCAGTTTGTAATTTGGATTATTTTAGGAGGTGTTTTACTAACGGTTGTATCAGCTATTTTCGGGATAGACTTCGCGCAAGCACAAGCACCGCAGCAAGAGTTAATGCTTCAGGCTATGGATAATCCAGGGACGGGAGAAAAAGTACAAAGTTTATTTACAGCTTTTTATAATTTACCGTTAGCCAATTTGGTTATTGCTTTTCTACTGTTTTTTATTAGTGGGTACTTGTTATATGCCTCTTTATATGCAGCAATTGGTGCAGCAGTAGATAACGAAACAGATACACAACAATTTATGTTGCCTATTTTAATGCCATTAATTTTAGCAGTTTATGTAGGTATGTTTACAGTAATTGAGGATCCACATGGTACGGTAAGTACTATATTTTCGTTTATACCGTTTACATCTCCAGTTGTAATGTTAATGAGGATACCGTTTGGAGTGCCAATTTGGCAACAAATAGTGTCGTTGTTATTACTAATAGGGACATTTATGGGAACTGTATGGTTTGCAGCAAAAATTTATAGAGTTGGTATTTTAATGTACGGAAAAAAACCAACGTATAAAGAGTTGTTAAAGTGGATTAGATATTAATAAATAATAGAATGCAAGAGAGTAAAGTCGCAGACAAAATTGAGGAAGGTGTAGAGAAGATGGGAGATGCTATTGTAGATAGTTCTGCGTGGGAAAAGCTTGTCGAATTTTTAAATATTAAGATCTATACATTTACAGATAATCAAGATCAGATCACAGGTATTTTAAAAGTAAAATATTTACTGCTTGTTATTCTTGTGTTATTGCTTACAACTTATGTCTTGCGCTGGGTAAGAAAGCTAGTAACTCAAAAATTACCAATAGAAGATAAAGCAAAGTTTGTAACTGTATTTTCATTTGCACGTTGGATTATCTACGGTATTGTTTTTTTAGTTGTAATAGACTCTTTAGGAATAGATATAACAGCAGTTTTTGCAGCTTCAGCAGCATTATTAATTGGTGTAGGTTTGGCTTTACAAACATTATTTCAGGACATCATTTCTGGAGTATTTATACTTGTTGATCAATCTGTACATGTTGGTGATATTATTGAAATAGATGGTAAGGTAGGACGTGTTGAAGAGATTAAATTGCGTACCACAAGAGCTGTAACTATTGATAATAAAGTATTGGTAATACCTAATCACTTGTACTTAACTAATAGTTTGTATAACTGGACTCAAAACGGGTCGACTACTAGAGAGTCTGTAGATGTTGGTGTCGCTTATGGAAGTGATGTAAACTTGGTTAAAAAGTTGTTATTGGATGCAGCCAAGTCTAGTAAATTAGTTTTCAAGCAACCTGCACCGACAGTCTTATTTACAGATTTTGGAGATAGTGCATTAAATTTTAGAGTCGCTTTTACTATTGAGGATAGTTTTAATTCTAGAATTCCAAAAAGCGAAATCAGATTCGCAATTGACAAAATGTTTAGAGAGCATAATATTACCATACCATTTCCGCAAAGAGATGTCCATATTATTCAAGATAATAATCAAAATAACTCAATATCAATCAAATAATTAGTCTGTTTATGCAAAAGCATTTTAAATTTTTCTTGTTTGTCTTTGTCCTAATAAGTGCTGTTAATACTGCTAATGCTCAGTTAACAGATTTAGCACGTGTAGAGTATTCTTATATTCCAAAAAATAATTCTGAAGACAGTTTTGATAGGTTTAGGTTTCTATTAAATTACCCTATAAAAATGAGCGAAGATGCTTACCTTTTAATTGGTGGTGAGTATAGTAGAATTACATTAAACTTGGAAGATAGTTACCCATTTCCAACTTCTAATTTAAGACGTTTGCATGTTTTAGATTTTAATTTAGGATACACTTTTAAAATGTCTGAAAATTGGAGATTTGGAGCAAAAATAACACCAAGATTAGCTTCTACTTTACGACATAAGATATCAGGAGACGATATCTTTTTAAATGGAGGGGTTTATGCTATTAACGATAGGACTAAAGATAAAACGGCTAACAAACCTTATAGATTAGTTTTAGGGCTTACCTATAATACTACAACAGGTATACCATTACCACTACCTTTTGTTAGTTATTTTAGACGTGTTAACGAGAAATGGTCTTATAATTTAGGAGTGCCAAAAACTAATGTAAAATATTATATAAACGAAAATAATATCATCCAAACCTTTGTAGGGATTGATGGTTATTTTGCCAACACACAAGAGCGTTTTTCAATTGATGGCAAGGATGCGGATAGCGTCTCATTATCATTAATATTAGCAGGTATTGGGTATGAGTATTGTTTTACGGACCATTTAGTATGGTACGCTTATACAGGTTACACATTAAGTATGAGTAATAGGTTAAGAGACGAGAACAGAGAAGATGTATTTAAGCTTGACAACGTCAATACATTTTATTTAAGAACAGGATTTAAATTTAAAATATAATGCCAAAAATTTTAGTAATAGAGGACGAAGCAGCAATTAGGAGAGTATTAGTTAAAATCCTTTCGGAGGAAAACGATACCTATCAAGTAGAAGAAGCTGAGGATGGATTAGTTGGTATCAATAAAATTAAAAAAGAAGATTACGATTTAATTCTGTGTGACATTAAAATGCCAAAAATGGATGGTGTTGAGGTGTTAGAAGCAGCAAAAAAGATTAAACCAGAAATACCAATGGTTATGATCTCTGGTCACGGAGATCTAGATACAGCTGTAAATACAATGCGTTTAGGGGCTTTTGATTATATCTCAAAGCCGCCAGATTTAAACCGTTTATTAAACACCGTACGTAACGCGCTAGACAGAAAAGAACTAGTTATAGAAAACAAAATTTTAAAAAGAAAAGTTAGCAAAAAGTACGAAATGATTGGTAATAGCGACGCTATTTCTCAAATCAAAGATATTATAGATAAAGTGGCACCAACGGATGCAAGAGTTTTAATAACTGGACCAAACGGAACAGGTAAAGAGCTTGTAGCACACTGGTTACACGAAAAAAGTACACGTGCAAAAGCACCAATGATAGAGGTTAACTGTGCAGCAATACCGTCAGAGTTAATAGAAAGTGAGCTTTTTGGTCACGTAAAAGGGGCGTTTACAAGTGCAGCAAAAGACAGAGCTGGTAAATTTGAAGCGGCTAATGGCGGAACCATTTTTCTTGACGAAATTGGTGATATGAGTCTATCTGCTCAAGCAAAAGTATTACGTGCTTTACAAGAAAGTCGCATCCAACGTGTTGGTAGCGATAAGGATATAAAAGTAAACGTACGTGTCGTTGCAGCAACCAATAAAAATTTAAAAAAGGAAATCGCAGATGGTAATTTCCGTGAGGATTTATACCACAGATTAGCGGTAATACTAGTTAAAGTGCCTGCTTTAAACGAGAGAAGAGAGGATATCCCGTTATTAATTAATCATTTTTCCGCAAAAATTGCAGAAGAGCAAGGTACTGCACATAAATCATTTTCGGCTAAAGCCATAAAATTATTACAAGATTACGACTGGACAGGTAACATTAGAGAGTTGCGTAATGTTGTAGAAAGATTAATAATATTAGGAGCAGCAGAGGTGAGTGAGCAAGACGTAAAATTATTTGCAAGTAAATAAAACAGCATGAAAGACATCCAAATTAAAGATCATAAAATCACTTCAAAAATTAAGCTTAGTGACCTGCCAAGTAAATTGGACTTAGAAGCAGACAAAGACACTACAGAGGACGCTTTACGCAAAGTAAGACGCCAACTAGGTAAACTGCAAGACACCATGTATGCGCACGGTAAATATTCGGTTTTAGTATGCTTACAAGGTATGGACACGTCAGGAAAAGACAGTTTAATACGCGAAGTTTTTAAAGATTTTAATGCCAGAGGTGTTGAGGTAATGAGTTTTAAAGTTCCTACAGAATTAGAGCTTAAACACGACTACCTTTGGAGGCACTATATAAAGCTTCCGGCACGTGGTAAATTTGGCGTTCATAACCGTACACATTATGAAAACGTACTAGTAACACGCGTCCATCCTGAGTATATTTTAGGAGAAAAATTACCGTTTGTAAAAAGTATTGATGATGTAAACGAGGCCTTTTGGGACAAACGTTTTGAGCAAATCAATAATTTTGAAAAGCATTTGACAGACAACGGAACACTGGTTTTTAAATTCTTCATGAATCTGTCAAAAGACGAGCAACGTAACAGATTACTGCGTCGTTTAGACAAGCAAGAAAAAAATTGGAAGTTCTCAGCAGGCGATCTAAAAGAACGTAAACTTTGGGACAAATACATGGATTGTTATCAGGATGCCATTAACAGAACAAGTACAGACTATGCGCCTTGGTATAACATTCCTGCAGATGATAAGCCTACAGCACGATTGGCTGTAGCGCAAATTTTATACGATACATTAAAGCAATACACAGATATAAAAGAGCCAGATTTGGACGATAAAACCAAAGCTAATTTACATTTGTACAGAGAGCAATTAAATAACGAATAGTATAATCAGGGCGTTACCACAAGGGTCGCGCTTTCCATTATATCTTTTTTTGCCATTTGTGGCAGCAAAAAAAGGATGCCATTTCAATCGCTAACGCAAACCGCTTGATCTTAAAAAACAACTAAAGCGGTTAATCAAAATAAAACAGGAGGCCTGATAGGATTAAATTTCTATCAGGTCTTTTCATATATAAATACTATCTTTAAAGTAAAATTCCCAACCATGAAAAAACTAGCAATTCTTTTTGCATTATTACTATCCATTACCGTCTCAGGACAATCGGATCAAGACGCATTAAAAACTATTTACAGCCAATCATTAACTAATGGTAAAGCTTACCAATGGTTAGATCATTTGTCTAATAAAATAGGAGGACGCTTGTCAGGATCTGCAAGTGCAGAAAAGGCAGTGCAATACACAAAATCTGAATTGGAGAAATTAGGATTAGACAAAGTATGGTTGCAAGAAGTAATGGTTCCAAAATGGGAGCGTGGCGCAAAAGAAGTCGCGCACTTTACAACCAATAATACAACCTTAGATGTTAATATTTGTGCATTAGGAGGTTCTGTAGCAACGTCTACTTCAGGATTGGAAGCACAAGTAATAGAAGTTAAAAGCTTTGAAGAGCTAGCGGAACTTGGAGAAAAAGTAAAAGGAAAAATAGTGTTTTTTAATGGTGCTATGAATCCTGAATTAATACACACGTTTGAAGCTTACGGTGGGTGTTCTAAACAACGTTATGCAGGTGCTTATGAGGCTGGTAAACTAGGAGCAGTTGGTGTAATTGTCCGTTCGTTAAATTTACGTCAAGACGATTTGCCACATACAGGAAGCATGGGGTATATGGATTTGCCAAATGAGCAACGTGTGCCATCTGCAGCAATAAGTACAAATGATGCTAATAAATTGTCAGAAGCTTTATTAAAAGACAATAATTTAAAATTCTATTTTAAACAAAGTTGTCAAGTATTTGAAGATGTTTTATCCTACAATGTTATCGGAGAAATTACAGGAAGCGAATTTCCAGACGAGTTTATGGTTGTTGGAGGACATTTAGACTCGTGGGATTTAGGAGACGGATCTCATGACGATGGTGCAGGAGTAGTACAATCTATGGATGTTATCAGGTTATTAAAAGAAAGCGGTATCAAACCAAAACGTACTATCAGAGTCGTGTTATTCATGAATGAAGAAAACGGATTACGTGGTGGAAAAAAATATGCAGAAGAAGCACTACGTAAAAACGAAAATCATGTCTTTGCTTTAGAGAGTGATTCTGGAGGGTTTTCTCCTCGTGGGTTTAGTTTTGATTGCAGTGAAGCAGCATTAAATAAAGTGTTAGGTTGGGAGTCTTTATTCAAACCTTATTTAATTCATTATTTTGAAAAAGGGTATAGCGGAGCAGACATTGGTCCATTAAAAAATGAAACAATTGTCATGGCTGGTTTACGTCCAGATTCTCAGCGTTATTTTGATCATCATCACGCAGCAAACGATACATTTGACGCAGTAAATAAACGTGAGTTGGAACTTGGTGCAGCAACAATGACAAGTTTAGTGTATTTGTTTGATAAATACGGGACAAGTAATATCCCTCAGGTTAAGGAATTTAAAGATTAGGAATTGGATTTTTTAACTTTTTTATTAGAGGGTTTTTTAGAGATCTATCTGTTTTTTGCCGATTATAAATTCTGGAAAAAGAAAAAAGCACAACGTAAATACGAAAAGGAACATGGGCTACCCAAACAGCTTATGATTTATCCGTCAGACAAAATTATGTTAAGAATGTTGTTGTTGCTTGTAGTGTTGATTATTCCAGTTTGGTTTCTGTTTTCCATAAATAAAAACCAAAATGCAATGACTAAGCAGATGACGCAGATTCATGAATTGCTAAAGGCCGAAAAAAAACAATTCAATACATACCCAAAACAGTTAAGCACAATTATTAGAAACAACCCTCTACATAGAGACTTAACTTTAGATGTATGGGATAATGCCTTTTATTATGTTGTCACAGAAGATGGTTTAACTTATTCCTTAGTTTCAAAAGGACCTGATGGTATTCTAAATACAGAGGACGATGTGGAATAACCATAAGTTGCTGTTTTTATTTTGTGTGCTTTTTTTTCAATGTAAAAAAGAAAGAGAAGTAATGGTCGGTATTAAAAAGCAAAATATAACAGCAGATGCGCTAAAACTTAAAACAGTGGAGGTAGACACTTTTAAAGTGACTAATGGTTACGATTTTCCTGTAGGTAAACCAGATGCAAAACAGTATTACAATGCGCAAGGTTTTCAAGAGAATTATCATTTAGGAGATGATTGGAATGGTGTTGGAGGCGGTAATACGGATTTAGGAGATCCGATATATGCTATAGCAAATGGGTATGTGTCTTTTGCAGAAGATATAAAAGGTGGTTGGGGTAATGTGATTAGAATTGTACATTATAATCCTGATCAGTCTAAAATTGAATCGGTATATGCACATTGTCAATCCATATCAGTAGTAAAAGGCCAATACATTACAAAAGGAACTGTTATTGGGGCAATCGGGACAGCGGATGGTACTTATTTAGCACATTTGCATTTAGAGGTAAGAGATGCTCTAAACATGCCAATTGGTCTAGGATATTCTTCTGATACAGAAGGGTATTTAGATCCAACAAATTATATTAATAATAATAGATAAAAATGAAAACAAAATTATTTTTTATAACCTTAATTATAACAACTACAATGCTTTCGCAAACCAAAGAGTTACCCTATTATGAATTGCCAGAAGCATCAAAAACGTTTACTGCTGGTACAGTTGCAGCAAGACAAGTAGATGCTTTAGGATTTCGATTTTATCATGCTACTGATGGATTAACGGAAGCAGATTTAGTTTACAAGCCATCTGATTCTGTTAGGACAACGGGAGAAACGGTAAAGCATATTTATGAGCTATCAATAATCGTTTTAAATTCGACGTTAAAACAAGAAAACGTTAAGGACAACACTGTGTTGGATTTTGAAGCACAACGTAGCGCAGCGTTGAATAATTTAAAACAAGCAGCTGATATATTAAGAGTAAGTGAAGATATTTCAGAATTTGAAATCATATTTGGATCAAGTAGAATTCCATTTTGGAATAATATTAATGGTCCAATAGCAGATTCTATATGGCATTGTGGACAAATAGCATCATTTAGACGGATCACAGGAAATCCAATCAGTCCAAAAGTGAATCATTTTTCGGGTAAAGTAAAACAAGATTAAGCATGAATAGACCAACATTACATCAAATTCATCCCGTTTTACCGGTACAGAATATGTTAGCTGCCTTATTTTTTTATACTCAAAAACTTGGGTTTGAAATCGCTTTTGCGGACGATCCAAAAGATCCAAAATACGCAGGTATTAAACGTGACCATATAGAGATTCATTTACAATGGCGAGACGATAAGGATTGGGATTTTAATGTAGACAGACCAATGCTTCGTATTGTAACGCAATATGTAGATAGTTTGTTTGAAGAGCTAAAGGATAAAGAGCTGTTTCATCCAGAAACAGCTGTAGTGAATACAGATTGGCAAACTAGAGAGTTTGCGTTTTACGATTTATATAAAAATGGATTAACCTTTTATCAAAATATTTAAAGACATTTACGTTTTATTTCTTGTAAACTTTGATTATTAAGCGGTTTGCTAATATAACCGTTAACTAATGTATTAGTTGTTGCTTTTCTAATATCTAGATTGTCCACAGAAGAGCTTGTTATAAAAATTGGAATGTCTTTATTAAAATTACTAATTTTAAATGCTTCTAAAAATTCCCATCCATCCATGATAGGCATATTTATGTCTAATAGGATTACATCAGGTAAACTGTCTTTTTTATTTTGCATAGTAATTAGCCCATCTAATGCTTCTTTTCCATTTTTAAATACAAGTTGATTATCCGAAAAATTATTTATTTTCAATAGTTTTCGGACAGCAAAAGTGTAAATAGGATCATCGTCGATGATACAAATTAAGTCTAACGAATTATTCATAATTAAAATAGATTATAAATTTAGTACCTTCTCCTACAGTACTTTCCACTTCCACTGTTCCGCCCAGTGCTTCAATCTGATTTTTTACAATAAATAGCCCAAGTCCTCTTGCTTCTTTATGTTTATGAAACACGTTATACATTCCAAATAGTTTGGTGCTATGCTTTTCTAAATCAATACCTAAACCGTTATCAGTGATAGAATACATAACATGAGATTCTGTTTGTAAGGCTTCAATTTCTATTTTAGGGTTTACACCAGGTCTTTTATATTTAATAGCATTGGTTAATAGATTTATAATAATGCTATCTAAATAAGCAGGTATGGCTTTAATTGTAATGTTTTTATCTACAATAATGTCTAAGTCAACTTGGTTTGCGATTATAACACCATTAATAGTGCTTAGTGCATTATTGGTATACTGCAGTATATTTAGGGGTTCTAGTTTGTTGTTGTCTAAAGAGTTATATATAGCAACATCATTCAAGTTTTGAATGGTTTCGTTTAGGTTTTCAACAGCTTGCTCGATTAATGGAAAATATTCGTTAGTAATAACTTCAGGATATTCTTCTTTCTTTAATTTTAAAAGCATGTCTAAATTACCACCATGTGATCTTAAATTATGAGATACAATATGGGCAAAATTTAATAACCTTTCGTTTTGCTTAGAGCTAACCGTTAATAGGTCCGTTATTTTATTTTTTCCTTTTTTAATTTCTGAGATATCATTAATATTCGCAATAAAATGTTTTGGTTTTCTATCGCTATCCCTTACTATTGTCAGTGACAAAATACAATGTACGCTAGAGCCATTTTTATGTAAATAACGTTTTTCAATTTGATAATTATCTAATTGGTCAGAAAGCATTAGTTTTAATTCTTTTTGTCCTTTTTTTTGATCGTCTAAATGGGTATGTTCTTTAAAATGTGTGTTTAAAAACTCCTGTTCTGTGTAGCCTAACAGTTTGCATATACCATGATTTACTTTTAACCAATGACCTTCTAGACTTAGTAATGCCATCCCAGTTAGAGAATAGTCAAAAAGCGATCTAAACTGTTTCTCTTTTATAACGGTTTTTTTTGTTTCTAAAGTTTTTTCTGTAATGTCTTGAAATATCCCTCTAATTCCGGTGCAAATATTATTTTCCCATTTAGGATGTCCTATTGCTCTGACCCATTTTTCGTTTCCTTTAGCTGTAACAATTATAAACTCGTCATCAAATTGTTGTCCAGTTTCTAATGCAGCTTGAAATAGAAGCGTTATTTTTTCGCGATGTGCGCCTTCCTTATAAAAAAAGATAGCTTGACTAACTTCTGGAGTATAATCTGCTGCTACTTCATGAATTTTTTTTGTGAAAGAGCTCCATTTTAAAGTATTAGAAGTTACATCAAGGTCCCAAGAGCCAATAGCTAATGAGTCTTCAATTGTAGATAAAAAATCTTTATCATGGATTTCGTCTGATAATATAGTAGGGGACGTATCAGTAGACATGTTTAAGGGATTAGGGATAATATTTTAAAAATTTAACAGTAATTGGCGGGGAAACACCATTAACTGCGAAACTAATACTTTTTTTAGATTAAAAGCATTTTTATCGGTTAAAAAACACTGTATTAGGCTTTTAAAAGCCTTTTTTTAACACTTCACCGATTATTGTTGAAAATAATTATTATTAAATTTAGTTATAGTGCTCTGTAAATTAGTCTTTTATGTTAAAAAGCCATTTCTGTTTAGAAATGGCTTTTTTTTTACTTAATAGATCAAGTATTACTTTAAATCAATCTCTATTTGATTATGTAATATGTCTTCAAAAGTTTCTCTTTTTCTTATTAAATGGGCTTCGCCATTATAAACTAATACTTCAGCAGGCCTGCAACGCGAATTGTAATTACTGGCCATAGAGTAGCAGTAGGCTCCAGCGTTACTAAAAGCTAAAATATCACCTTCATTTATTTCTGAAATACGTTTATTATTGGCAAACGTATCTGTTTCGCAGATGTAACCTACAACACTGTAAAAGCGTTCGCGTCCTTCTGGATTTGAAATATTTCTAATACCGTGTTGTGACCCATAAAGCATTGGTCTGATTAGGTGATTAAAGCCACTATCTACTTGAGCAAAAACAGTTGATGTCGTTTGTTTTACAACATTAACGTTAACTAAAAATTGACCAGCCTCACTGACTAAAAATTTTCCTGGTTCAAAAGCCAAGGTTAAAGGTTTACCATATTCTTCGCAAAAATCATTAAACCTTTTGCTTAGCTTTTCGCCAAACTCCTCAATATTTGTTTCAATATCTCCAGCGCTGTAGGGTACTTTAAATCCAGATCCAAAATCTATAAATTCTAGACTTTTAAAGTTTTTAGCAGTTTCAAATAGTATTTCACTTGCGTATAAAAACACATCAATATCTAAAATATCACTTCCAGTATGCATATGGATACCGTTAATATTCATTTTTGTGTTTTCTACAATTCGTAATATATGTGGTATTTGATGTATGGATATTCCAAACTTACTATCTATATGTCCCACAGATATATTAGTGTTTCCACCTGCCATCACATGCGGATTTATTCTAATACATACAGGTGTTTTAGGATGCTTAGTTCCAAATTGTTCTAAAATGGATAGATTATCAATATTAATTTGGCAACCTAATTCTGCAACCGTTTCTATTTCCTGTAAAGAGACACCATTAGGGGTAAATATGATATTTTCTGCATCAAAACCAGCAGCAAGTCCTAATTGTACTTCCTGTAAAGACACAGTGTCCAAACCAGAACCTAGCTGTTTCATTAACTTTAAAACCGAAATATTTGATAATGCTTTAACAGCATAATTAATTTTTACTTGGTCTACGGATTTAAAAGCAGACGTCAAACGTTGGTATTGTGACGTGATAATGTCTGCGTCGTAAATGTATACAGGACTCCCAAAGTCCGCTGCTATATCTAGTAATTGGCTGTTATGCATCATGTAAATTTTTAGTCAAAGATATTTTTTTAAAGACATTAAAAAATTAAATTATAATAATATTACACATTTAAAACAAATTGTTAATTATTTAACAATTTATAAATTCTTCATTTTGTTAACTTTTTTCATAATTAAATATTAGGGTAAGTAAATGTGATTATTTACTTTTGTTATTCTAAAATTTTACTCTAAACAAGATGAATTTACACGAATATCAAGGAAAAGAATTATTAAGCAGCTTTGGCGTACGTATCCAACGTGGTATTGTAGCACAAAATGCTGAGGAAGCGGTTGCTGCAGCTAAAAAATTAACTGAAGATACTGGAACAGGATGGCACGTTGTTAAAGCGCAAGTTCATGCTGGTGGACGTGGTAAAGGTGGTGGAGTTAAGTTGGCTAAAAACTTAGACGCAGTTAAAACTATCGCTGGAGAAATTATAGGAATGGATTTGGTAACACCTCAAACTTCAGCAGAAGGTAAGCGTGTGCACCAAGTATTAATATGTGAAGACGTATACTATCCTGGAGATTCTGAGCCAGAAGAATATTATATGTCTGTATTATTAAATAGAGGTAATGGACGTAACATGATTATGTATTCTACAGAAGGTGGAATGGATATTGAAACGGTTGCTGAAGAAACGCCACATTTAATTTTTACTGAAGAAATTGATCCTGCAACAGGAATCTTACCTTTTCAAGCACGTAAAATTGCTTTTAACTTAGGTTTATCAGGAGCAGCTTTTAAAGATATGACTAAATTTGTAACAGCATTATATACTGCTTACGATAAGTCAGACTCTTCATTATTTGAAATCAACCCAGTTTTAAAAACTAGTGATGATAAAATAATGGCAGTTGATGCTAAAGTAACAATTGACGATAACGCTTTATTTAGACATAAAGATTTAGCAGCAATGCGCGATTTACGTGAAGAAAATGCTATTGAAGTAGAAGCAGGAGAACAAGGACTTAACTATGTAGACCTTGACGGAAACGTGGGTTGTATGGTAAATGGTGCTGGTTTAGCTATGGCAACTATGGATTTAATTAAGCAAGCAGGTGGAGAGCCAGCTAACTTTTTAGATGTTGGTGGTACTGCAGATGCAGCAAGAGTAGAAATTGCTTTCGAACTTATTTTAAGAGATCCAGCTGTTAAAGCAATTTTAATTAACATTTTTGGTGGTATCGTTCGTTGTGATCGTGTTGCTCAAGGTGTAATTGATGCTTACAAAAACATGGGTAACATTAGTGTACCAATTATTGTACGTTTACAGGGTACTAATGCAGATATCGCTAAAAAATTAATTGACGATTCTGGATTAGACGTAATGAGTGCTACAGAATTCCAAGAAGCAGCAGATAAAGTACAAGCAGTATTAGCTTAATACTTTAATGTATATAATAAAAAAAAGAGCAACTATTTAGTTGCTCTTTTTTTGTGACTTATTGTACGTTTTATTTAAGTCTATTTTTTTAGGTTTCGCTTTCGCGGAATCATCGCCAGATGGTTTCTCACCTTTTTTAGGCATTGGTCCTCTTAAGTGAATCACTAAACCATTTAAAAAGTTACGTAAAATCTGATCTCCACATTCTACATAGTTAGGATGATCTTCTCTTCTAAAAAGCGCATTTAACTCTGATTTAGTAATCCTGAAATCAACTAAAGCTAAGATATCTACAATATCAGTATCTCTAAACTTATGAGCTACTCTTAGTTTTTTTAAAATATCGTTGTTTGTCATTATTTAAATTTAAAGTGTAAAAGTACAAACTTGTAAAGTTATAAGACCTAATTTACGTTTAATTTTGCTTTTACAAAATAATTAGACTTCTAAATACATACTTTGTATGTTTTAGACTTTACCGTTTTTAATAGTAATAGAATATCACTTTTATAATCAAATAGTCCGTTTCTAGCGTTTTGTGATTTAGTGGTCAATAGCGCTATGTTTTATTATTCGATTTTAAAGTAGAAAATATGTAGTGTAAAAGCTAACTTATTTTTTAGCAGCAGATTGCGCCTTTTTAGTGAGGCTATAAAGCGTAGAAAAATAAGATTAAAATCTCACTAGTTTCTTTTTTAATAAATCTATTTAGGATAGAGGCAGCTAAAATATCGTTGTATAACGCTCATTTTTTCGATAAGCGACTAATTTTCAACGATTATAAATTAGGTTTTATTCCTAACTTTATAAAGTATTATTTATCCCCAGAGTTATGCCTAAAAGAGTAGAGAAATTAAGCCTATTATCAGAGATGATCGCTTTTGCAAAAAGTGATGACAGATTAAAAATGGTAGAGTATACCTTTTTATTGTCAGTAGCGCAGCAATTAGATGTTTCAAGAGAAGATTTTGACTATTTAATTAACCATCCCGTAAATCGTAGACCACTTAAATCTCATAGCGAGCGTATAGTACAATTCCATAGAATGGTATTGCTGATGCATGTGGATCAAGAACGTACCAAATCAGAATTAGCTAAGTTGTACAATTATGGACTTAGAATGGGATTAAGTCACGACTCCATAACTAGAGTGTTGTATTTAATGGAAGGTTTTCCTGATATGATGGTACCTGCTGAGGTTTTGATAGATATTTTTAAGGTACAGTATAATTAGACTTTCAAGTCTTCTAATTTACCCTGATACATTTTTATTTCGTCACGCAATTTAGCCGCAATAATAAAGTCTAATGCTTTAGCAGCAGCCTCCATTGTTTTACGTTTTTCTCTAATTTTCTTTTCTAATTCACCTTTAGACAGATACTCGCTTTCAGGTTCTGCAGCTCTTGCAGCCTCTAACTCATAACTATAAGTACTTACAGAGTTTTTTCCTAATGCACTGTCTAAACTTTTATTTAAAGCTTTTGGAGCTTGGTTATTAGCGGTATTGTAAGCTATTTGTTTTTCACGTCTGTACTCAGTTTCATCAATAGTTTTTTGCATACTTTTAGTAATCTTATCAGCATACATAATTGCTTTTCCGTTTAGGTTACGTGCAGCACGACCTACTGTTTGAGTTAATGATCTTGCCGAACGTAGAAAACCTTCTTTATCCGCATCCAAAATAGCTACCAAAGAGACTTCAGGTAAATCTAAACCTTCACGAAGTAAGTTTACACCAACCAATACATCATAAATACCTTTACGTAAATCTTGCATGATTTGAACACGCTCTAAAGTATCTACATCACTGTGTATATAATTTACACGGATATTAATTCGGCTTAAATATTTAGTCAACTCTTCTGCCATACGCTTGGTTAACGTTGTTACCAAAGTACGTTCGTCTTTTTCTATGCGTTGTTGGATTTCTTCAATTAAATCATCAATTTGATTTAGACTAGGTCTTACTTCAATAATAGGATCTAATAAACCTGTAGGACGTATTACTTGTTCTACATAAATACCATCCGTTTTTTGTAATTCGTAGTCAGCAGGGGTTGCACTAACATAAACCACTTGGTTTTGTAAGGCTTCAAACTCTTCAAATTTTAACGGTCTGTTGTCCATGGCAGCAGGTAATCTAAAACCATAATCTACTAAGTTTTCTTTTCTACTTCGGTCACCACCATACATGGCATGTACTTGGGATATGGTCACGTGACTCTCATCCACAACCATTAAATAGTCATCTGTAAAATAGTCTAACAAACAGAATGGTCTAGTTCCTGGATCGCGACCATCAAGGTAACGCGAGTAATTTTCGATTCCTGAACAATACCCTAATTCGCGTATCATTTCTAAATCAAATTCTGTACGTTCCTTTAGACGTTTTGCTTCTAAATGTTTACCAATTTCTTTAAAATAATCATATTGTTTTACTAAATCGTCTTGGATAGATTTTATAGCATTTTGCAGAATGTCTGGAGAGGTTACAAACATATTTGCAGGATAGATTGTTAGTCTATCATATTTTTCTACAATTTCGTTGGTTTGAATATTAAAAGATTCGATTTCTTCAATTTCATCTCCAAAAAAGTGTACTCTAAACGCATCATCCGCATAACTAGGAAAAATATCTACTGTATCTCCTTTTATTCTGAAATTACCATGTTTAAAATCGGCTTCCGTACGTGAATACAAACTTTGTACTAGTTGATGTAGTAATTTAGTACGGGAAATTTGTTGATCAACCTCAATAGAAATTACATTTTTCTGAAACTCGACAGGATTTCCAATACCATACAAACAAGACACAGACGCGATAACAATAACATCACGACGACCCGATAATAGGGAAGAGGTTGTGCTTAAACGCATTTTCTCGATCTCTTCGTTTATAGATAAATCTTTTTCTATATAAACTCCTGAGGTTGGTATGTAAGCTTCCGGTTGGTAGTAGTCATAGTAAGACACAAAATACTCAACCGCATTCTCTGGAAAAAACTGTTTAAATTCAGAATACAATTGCGCAGCCAATGTTTTGTTGTGAGCCAATACTAGCGTTGGTCTTTGGGTCTCCTCAATAACATTAGCGACTGTAAAAGTTTTACCAGAACCAGTAACACCTAATAAGGTTTGGTACTTGTCTTTATTGTCCAAACCAGCCACTAATTGCTTTATAGCTGAAGGCTGATCTCCGGTAGGTTTAAATTCTGAATGTATTTTGAATTTCATCTTACAAAATTACGAAAAATAATAGCGGTTAATAGTTACAGCATGTTAAGATTGAATAGCTATTTTATAATAAATCGATAGCATTTAATACAAATATATAGCTGAAATACATTATTGAATTCTTGATATTTGAGACTTTTTATTATTTATTTCGTTATTTTTTACCGTTTATGGAGTAAAACGACAATAGTCTATTAAAATTTTGTTAAACCGAATAGTTTTGTTTTACTTTGGTTAACCAGTTTGGCCAAACAGGTAATTCAATTAATTTTAATTTAAGAAACCAAAAATTATAACTCAATTATGAATAATTTATTCAAAGACAAAGTCTATTATAGGCTTAATTTATTAATAGCATTAGCTTTTGTTTTGGCTTTTTCAGCGTGTTCTAAAGATGAACTAGTAGAAGTTGAAGAACAAAATGAAGACATTAAAGAAGAGCTAGTAGATGACTTACTTACATCAAGGACAACGCCAGTTGTTGGTGGGGTTTATATTATAGAAAATCAAAAGAGTGGTCGAACACTTGAAGTTAGTGGTGGTAGTAACTCTAATAGAGCTAATGTGCAAATCTGGGGAACAAATACTAGTAGTGCGCCTACGCATAGACGATGGGAAGTGATCTCTGTAGGTAATGGTTATGTACGTTTAAAAGGTATTGATAGTGGTAAAACCTTACAGACTGGCACAGGAACAAGTAATGGAACAACAGCAAATCAATATAGTTACGCTGATAAAAATTGGCAAGAATGGAAAATTGTTTCTCGTGGTAACAACTTATTTTCTCTAGAAAATAGACATTCTAATAAAGTACTGAGAGCTGAAGGAAGTAATAACGGTAGTGATGTTGGTATATGGCAATGGAGAAATTGGTCATCACAAAAATGGTATTTTCATCAAGTAGGAGGTACTGATTCAAATCCTCCGTCTGGCGGAAGCGGTACTGCTAATAATATTATTGGAAGTGGATGGAAATTGAATGGATATACAGGTAGTTTAAATGTAGGATCTAACGATAATGGATTAGATTACGCTGACGATTCAAGTACTTCTGAAAGTCATTTCTTTTTTGAAAGAAATGGTTACGCAGCCTTTAGAACTTATGCTGGTAACCCAACGTCTGGAGGATCTTCTAACCCAAGAACTGAATTAAGAGAGCGCATTGGAAGTGGTAGCGGTAATGGTTATTGGAATGGAAATACAAACACTGAACATTCTATGAAAATGAAATTTAGAATTGAAGATCTTCCACCATCAGGAAAGCTTGCATTTATGCAAATTCATGAAAGAAACGATACTTATGACGATGTTATCCGTGTACAAGTACAAGGAAATTCTGGTCAAAACTCAGGTAGCGTAGATTTAAGAATTTTAGGTTATGTTACTGAAGCAATTAATGGTAGTGGACAAACGGTAAACTTTAACATGAATATGGATACAGAGTACTACTTTGAATTAACCATGAAAAATGGAGTAGTTAAGTTATACAACTTGAATAGCAGTGGTAGTAGAACTCAGACTTTATTTCAATCTGTAGATATTGGAAATGCTGATGAAAATTACTTTAAAGCTGGTTGTTATTTACAATCTACTAGTAGCAGTCATTCTGGTTCAAATGTTTATGGTCAAGTTTTGATTAAAAATTTATCTGTAAATCCGGATAATTAATAACTAGTTTAGTTTAAAACAAAAAGGTCATCTATTTAGATGGCCTTTTTTGGTTTATTTATTTCGATAGAATTAGCGTATCAAACTAAAATGACCTCTATTAGTTTTTCCATCTGATCGTGTAATAACATACCAATAATCACTTGTAGGCAAGGGTTGACCATTTAGTGTCCCATCCCAACCTTGAGCTTCAGGAGTTATTACATAAAGCAGCTTGCCATAACGGTCAAATATTTTAATGTCTAAATTGGCGTTAAAATCTGGAGTTATACCTACAGGTTTCCAATATTGGTTATAAATGTCTCCATTTGGTGTGAAATATTTTGGAAAACCTAAGATAGCAATAGTTTGCTGTGTCAATCCGCATCCATTTGATTCTTGTACATAAACAGTATGTATTCCGGCAGGGATATTTAAAAATTGATTAGAATTTTGAAAACTAACGTTGTCTAAACTATATTCAAAACTGCCCGTATTACTTAGGTTTACAGTAATGGTATTGTTATTTGTTTGTTCTGAAACGTCAATGTTTTCTATAATTGGTACTTGAGCGGTAGTTACAGTAATATCTCTTGTGTTTGAGCAACCATTTGGATTGGAAATTACAACAGTATACGTCCCCGTTTGATTGACGTTAATTGAAGCTGTATTAAGATTAATGTCTACTCCGTTTAGTAACCATTGATAGTTGTAATTGCTAGGTACGTCATTTAAAATCCCCCCTTCTAAAGTGATGTTTTCAGGGTAATTATCCGGACAATAGCTTATGTTTTCATTAGCTAATATCATAGGTGTATTTAAAATATCTAATTGGACTTCGGTTAGCGCATAGCAATCGTTAGTGTCTGTTTTTACACGTACAATAATGGTTTGAGTGTCTTGTTGTGTATTTTGAAAATTAATTGGCAACGGATTGCTTTCCGCGAAAGCGTTATCTAAAGTACTATAAAAAGTTATTGTCGCATTAGTTGGCACTTCTGTTTGTATTTGTGTAACAATAGTGTTTAAATTGAATGTAGAGTAACCATCAATAACAGTATCATCACAAGTTTCAACCGTATATGTTGGTAGTGTGTTGTTAGCAGTGCTTAATGTTATTTCTGATAGTGTTGTACAGCTAGACTGATTACTTGTGATAACTGCAAAAACGATTTGATTTGTAGTCGTATTTTGATAGTTGTCAGGATTAGTAATGGTATTAATTTGCTGTTCTGCATCTGTTTGAGACGTGTAATAACCATCTATAGACAAGCTGTTATCCCCATTTGTTATAGCAATATTGGCTTCTAGTAAATTAAAATAGGTAATGCCATCCGGATCTAAATCACATTGTAAAAGCGTGGTGTTAGATACGTTTAAGGGGGCTTGCTGCTCTATAATAAGCTGACCGTAACTTATGCATCCGTTTTCTAAAGTAACTTCGACATTATACACGCCAGACTCTTGAGCGATTAGTGTTGCATTATTTTCTGAGGTTAATAGTACGTTGTCTTTAAACCAAGCGTAAGTATTATTTCCTGATTGAAACGCATCTAATGTTACAGAACTGTTAGGGCATAATGCGTTATTAGTATCACTTAATAAGTTAGGGCCCAAATCTGTGGTTAGCTCAAAGCTACCGGCTTCTAAAAAAACAGCCGAATCATATCTGTAATTCTGTTCGTCCGCGATTACTAATTTTACTTGATAGGTAGTGTTAGGCGTTGTGATAGCGTTTGCGGATAGTACTTTTGTTTGACCATTAAAATTAATTGGAGAGGTGGTGTTATTCCAACTTCCAAAGTAAAATTGATTTTCGGCAGGACAACCACCAGGTATTGCAGGATGGACAGTGGTTACTTTTACAGGTGTTTGGGTTTCTGGTACTAACGCGATATTTTGATAGTCTAATTGTCCGCTTTCGCGAATTAAAAAACCAAATAAATCCGAATATTGACACGTGTTAGAATTACCTTCTTGATACTCTTCTGAAGCAAAAATATAGGTGAAGCTAATTTGCGTGGTCGTTGCAGTAAACTGAAACTCTATAACGGTAGCATTAGTAGTATTATTCTCGTTTAAAGCGGTTTCTAAATCAGAATCGCCTAACCAATTTGTGGCATTATCATCACTTAAAGTTGTGTTAGGACCGTTTACATTATTAAGACGTCCTGTACTTAATACAATCCCACTTTGAAAAGGAAACGTTGTACCCGAAGCATCAAAATATCCATAGCTTTTATCTGTACTTCCAAAATTACCACCGATAACATTAGTGACTTGTACATTGGTAATACAATTACTATCTATTAAAATATCCTCTATTAATTGCTGTGCAGAATACGTTTGAGAATCTGTGACAACATTTTGTGCAGACACAAAAGCTGTAGACAACATTAGAATAAAAATAATTACTTTTTGCATACCTGTTTTTAGTGGAAAGCAAAGGTAATGAGAATGTCTTTTCTAATAAAGGGAATAACTGTTAAAGCCTTAATGAAAAATGACCTTTGACCTGAAACTCAATAGCTCCCTTTTTTACGTCTGCCACAAACCAATAGTCATTTGCAGGCATTAAGTTACCGTTATATCTTCCATTCCAACCTTGAGAGTTGTGGGTTAATGTTTTTAGTAATTTACCATAACGGTCGTAAATGTTTACTATCGTACCAGAAAGTTGATTAACTCCAGTTATATGCCAAGTATCAAAATATCCATCGCCATTTGGTGTTACAAATTTAGGAGCGTCAATAATTACAATCTCTTTTGTGGTGGAGTTACATCCGTTTAAGTCTATAACCGTAATGTTATGCGGACCTAGTGGTACGTTGTTAAAAAAGTTAGATTCTTGTGGTTCTTCATTATCAAATTGATACAAGTAATTACCAATTCCTGAAATTTCTACGGTCACATTGTTAGGGTCAGAAAAGTCTACGGTTTCTGTAAAATTAATAGTCGCAGCTTCAGATTCTGATACTGTAAATGTCGTTGAGGTTGTACAACCTGTTGCTGTTGTTACTGTTACGGAATAGGTTCCTGTTGTTGTTACTTCAATATAGCTATTAGTATTGTTAGTTGACCAAGAATAGGTATCTGTTGGCACATTAGTTTCTGCAGATACTAATAAAGGTAAATTGTCCAAACAAAGTACTTGGTTTGGAATGTCTAGTTCTGGTTTTCTGTTAACTATTGTAGAGAAACTTGCAGTATTATAGCAACCAACAGCGTTATTTTGTATTCTTACAAAATATGATGTATTATTCTCAGAGTCTACATTAAGATCACTAATCGCATTAGTATTATTGTCAGCATCATTTTGAGAGGTAAAATACGATACTGTAAAATTAGTTGCGCTTTGACTACCTAAAACAATATTAGTTTGTTGGCTTAAATCAAACATGGCAAACGTATCATAATCATCGTCACAAGTTTCTAAGTCTTGTAAATTTCCAATAGTAGGTGTTGGGGTTGCAGTTAAAATAAATGAACCAATATTATAACACGGGCTACTAGTATAATTTGCTCTGATAAATAAGGTTTGACTACCAATAGTATAATTGTAATTAGTATCTAATTGATTTTGTTCCGTTTCTGCATCGATTTGCGAGGTGTAATATCTAGCATCAATTGGTTGTTCTGTGTCAACTAATTCTGGTGTGATGTCATTTAAGTTACAAATTAATGTTGCGTTTTCACAGATGTCTACTGTCACATTTGGTGTAATAGTTGGAGGTATGTCTACAATTAATTCTAAAGGAATTTCAGCATAACAATTAGAAATGGTATTCAATACTCTAATAAATACGATTTGTGGATTTACAGTATTAGCAAAATTTGTTGGGTTACTTATTGGATTAATGCCTTGTTCTAAATCTTCCGAGGACATAAAGTAAGCCACCTCAGTATTATCTTGTCTTATGGAAAGGACTTCAATTTCTGAAAGTGTTAAGTCAAAGACAGAAAGTCCATCTGTATTATCATCACAAACATGCAATGCACTAGCGCTATTAGTTAAAGGGACTGCAATAACATCAAATTCAAAGCTGACAATACCTTTACAAAAAGTTCCGTTATCTACCGTTACAAAAACCTCTTGTGGGTTTACCGTTGTTGTAAAACTATCAGGTAGTGGATTGATTTGTGCTTCTGCATCTTCTAAAGTTAAGTGATAAGTAACATTTAAAGATTCTGGAGACCCTTGTGTTATTTGGGTTGTTATTTCTGTTAAATCGAAAGTACTAAAGCCATCATTACTAACATCGTCACAAACATATACATCGGTTGGTGCATTATAGATTGGATTTGATCCCACTTCTATTTGAAACGAAGCGGTGCCATAACAATCAACATCTGTTACATTTTGAGCACGAACATATATAGTTTGAGGATTACTTGTGTTTTCATAAATAGCATCTTTATCTATTGGATTATCTCCTGAGTCAGCATCAGCTTGAGAAGTAAAATAAAGTACATCTTTACCTAATTGACCATTTAATATTTCTGAATCTTTATCAGAAAAAAGGAATTCGCCAATTTGATTACCATCCGTTTCACAACTAATTAAAGTGCTAATATTAGTAAATACGGGTAATGTGTTGACGTAAATTATAAAGTTTTCTACAGAAAAACAGCCTGTAGTTGTGTTTTCTATTCTGCAAAATACTATTTGTGTATTGGCATCGTAGTTAGTAGGATTAGTTATTGGGTTAGTATTATTATTTGCATCTGATTGAGAACTGTGAAACGTAAACGTTCTGTTAGTTGTATCAGTAACCATTAATGGGATTCTTGAAGTTAAATCAATAATTGTAAATCCATCTTGATCCGTATCGCAAATAGTAATGTTTTCAGGGTTAGCGCTTTCTGGTGCAGGTAATACTTGAATTGTCAAAGCTGAGGTTGCAGCACAACCATTTTGATTTTGTACACGTGCATAAACCGTTACAGGATTAGTTGTATTGCTATAAAATGGTGGTAATGGGTTATTATTTGCATCGGCGTCTGCTTGTGTTTCAAAATACGAAGTAGCACCATCTGTTATTCCTGTAGTGACATAATCATTAAAAGAAAATAAATCTATACTTGTAAAACCATCGCTATTATTGTCACAGTAGTTTTGTGTGGTTAATGCCTGAATTTCGATACCATCATTTATAATTAATTGAATTGAAGAATTGTGTGAACACGAATCGCTATTTAATGCAATAAATAAGGTGTGAGGGGCATCATTTACAACATATTCTACATTCTGATTTATAGCATTGATGTTAGCAATTAAGTCTTCTTCAGTTTCATAAAAATCTAGTGTTACATTTTCTAAACCGTTAATTATGGCAATTGCCACTTGACGCAAATTAAAGTCTACAATACCGTCGTTTGGTACGACATCACACTCATAATAATCTGTAATTTGTGTCGCAGATTCTAATAAAAAGGTGTGTAATTCTAATGGAACTACAGAGGCACATCCTGTTGTATCATCTTCTACACGTATGTAAACCGTTTGAATAAACTCTTGAGAGTTTGGAAAGTTAGTAGGATTAGTAATTGCATTTGTTCCGCTAAAGGCATCCTCTGGAGTTTCGTGATAAGTTACAGTAACGTCTGTAAGACCTTGTAAAACATCGTCAATATTAGTGGTTAAATCAAACGTGTCGTAACCCGTTCCTGCTTGCTCACAAGCATCTAGTAATTGACGGTCTGGATTTATTGCGGGATTAAAATTTATCTGAACATCCAAAGTTGTTGTTGTGCTGCAACCTGTTGTCATGTCCAAAACACTAACAAATAGTGTTTCTGCATTACTAGCAGGGACATAAGGCGAGTCAATAGTGTTCTGTATATTTTGAGCATCCGTAAGATTGTAGTGGTAATTTACAGTGTAATTAGAATTAGCATTTGTTATTTCTTCATCTTTTACGGTTAAATTTACTCCAGAACTTCCGTTAGAACACACTTGTAAAAGTGTTGGGTCCGTTATGGTCAAAAAGGGATGTAATATTAAATCAAAAGCATCGATATAAACACAACCGCTAGCTGTGTTTTCTGCTCTGTAATATATGATTTGCTCAGGGTTAGAACTTACAAAAGTTGAAATTGCATTAGTGTTATCTTCAGCTTGTAATTGTGTAGTATGAAATGTTGTAGTGTACGTTGCATTTGGTAATGCTGATTCTATTTCTGAAACTTTCGGTGTTAAATCAAAAGTTGCTTGACCATCATTTGAAGCGTCATCACAAATTTCAATATCTGTTATTGTTGGTCCATCTTGGATAGTGTTAAGTGCTATGTTAACAGCATCTTCAAAAGTACAGGTGTCCATGTTTAAAGGTACTGTAATTTCTACTTTATAATTCCCGTCTGTAGTTACTAATAGTGTGCTATTAGTTTGTCCTGTGATTATTGTATCGTTTAAAGACCAAACATAAGTAGCATCAGGATTATTTGTGTTAGCATTTAAGGTTACAGAAGCATCACATGTATTTATATCTTCTCCAAGATTAACACTATCCGTAAAGCTATTACCTTCAATAAATACAGCAGAATCAAAATTACGGTCGGTTTGATCCGCTATAACTAATTTGATATGGTATTGTACATTAGGTGTAATACTTGCAGAAGCACTTAATACTGCGGTACGACCATTAAAATTCGTGTCTCCTACATTATAACCTTCAAAATATTGACTGTTTTCTTCTGGGCAAAAACCAACTATTTCGTCATGTATTGTATTTGTATTTACAGGTGTATTTGTTCCTGGAACAATTGCTATGTTTTGATATGGATTACCACTGCCAGCTTCGCGAATAAGAAATGCAAATCCATCAGAGTATAAACAAGGGTATTCAGCAAAATACTCTTCAGATGCTAGTATGTAATTAAATTGTACGGTACTAGAACCTGATATAAAATCAAAATCAATAGAAGTTGCATTTAATGTATTTGTTATGCCTAAAGCTGCTTCTAAATCTGGATCTGTGGACCAATTTGTTGAGCCTTCATTTAAAGGGTTTGTATTTAAAGTATTACCTCCAGAATTTGCTTGTCCGGTAGATAACACGATTCCATTTTCAAAAGGGAAGTCAGAACTAGCGCTTTCAAAATAACCAAAGCTAGAAAAACCATCTACGGTTCCGTTTATGGTAGAAGTAATATTTGTAACTTCTACGCAGCCTTGTACTAAATTGTTTTCCACCAATTGTTGGGCAGAAAAAGAGTCGTTAATAGATACTTGCTGAGCATAACCAACCGTGGTTAGTAAGCCGATAATAGCAATAATCGGGTGTTTTAGGTTAAGTTTCATCTGTTTTTCGGTTTTGGGAACCACGATAAACGTCGTATTTCATCGTTTAAAGTACAAAATTAGACTATTTATCGATTAAATACAAATTATATCGATTAAAAGTTTTAACTAAATTATTGTCTTTTAATAGTTTACGTAAACCCAGCCCGTTTTTGTAGGGTAATTCGGGTCTTTGAGGTGAAGAACATAAAAATAAGTGCCGACAGGAACGGTTTTTCCATGGTTAGTTAACCCTTGATTTATTTGACCATACCATTTGGTATTATCATTTCCTTTAAAAACTAAAGTGCCATAACGATTGTAGATTAAAAGCTCGTGATTTTCAAATATGGAATACAAACCTTGAATATTAAAATAATCGTTTATTGAATCTTGATTAGGAGAAAATCCTTGAGGTATGTAAGGTGGACAGTTTTGGGTTACTAACTGAAACGTGTATATGTCAAAGCATTGGTCTGTTTCTGCTTTTATAAAAATGTTTTGCGGTGTAGTATTAGCTATGTAGTTATTTGGATTGGTAATAGCGGTGTTGCTTGTTATATCATCAAGCGTTTCGTAAAACAGAAAATTAGAATATTGACTTTGATTGATTTGTGATAACGCTTGCGTTAAATCAAAAATGGCACTATTATAACCTTGATTACATTCTAAAAGAGAATCTATAATAATAGTTTCTGGAAATGCTATTAATGTTATGGCTTGATTAGTTGTATTATTTTCCTCGTTAGTTTCAGTTATTATCCCTTCGTTGTTTCCGTTGTTATCTATTGCAAGTTGGATATTAAAATTATCCGGAACGTTATCCGGAATTTGGATTGTAATTTGACTGGTTTCATTACCATCAATTGGTATGTCATTAGTAGTTTGACTTTGTGCGACAAATAGGGTGTCAATAAAAAAAGCAATTGGCGTGTTAGCAGGTAATATATCTGTACTATTAGTATTAAAAACAGTATAGTCTATAGTGACTAATCTACTTGCACAACTAACATTATAGGTATTGACCATTATTGTAGCATCGGGTAATTGACTATTTAGTACTGTAATTATATTATTTATAATTATTAAATCAGCTCTAAAGATTCCGTTGGTGTCCGTTGCTCCTGTTGTTAGATTAATTGTTACTTCGGTATCACCAATTTGAATATTGTTTTCAATGTTATAAACGTCTAAATCGACGTTATAAAAATCAGTAGCATTAGTAAAACTATTGGTGCCATTAAAAGCATTATCTGCTAAATTTAGTGGAGGATTAGATAAGGTGTTTCCGTTAATAGATAGGGATTCTCCATAATTTAAAGCATTATCGCCTTCCCAAGCTAAAAAACCTATTTTAGCATTATTATTGTCCAAAACGTTTATGTTTTCTAGCACTATTGTTTTGTCTTGTACGTCTCCATTTATAATTTCTAAACCTAAAAAAAGATTGATTTGATTTAAAGGCAGCGTATCGTCTTGGTATATCACGTATAAACTCCAACCAGCATAATTTGTTCTGTTTTCGCAATATCCAGGTGTATTGGCTAATACATCAGCAATGTCTAAGTCGGAAAATACGTAAGTTCCATCACCTTCTGTAATAATTTGATCGGTAACATCGGCGTAACTAGCAAAATAAGTCAGTTGATTGGTTGTTCCTGCATTATAGTTTACAGTGTACGTGTCCTCTGCGACTATGTCAGTTGTATTTAATGTAACCGTGGTATCTCCCGGTCCAGAACCAGACCAAAATAAATAGGCAGCGGTAATGCTAGTATTTGTGGGTAGGTTTAAGGTTGCTTGAGAGGAGGGAAGGATCTCGCAAAAACTTTGTGATAAGTTGTTTTCTGCTTGATTTAAAGTGTTCCCAATGGCGGTGTAATCGTATCTACCATTAAATTGCTGAAACAGTGTAATATCTTGTGCATGTGCTTGTTTAAAGCAAAGTAGTAAACATAAAAAAGCAAAATACAATTGTTTCATTGGTCCTTGGGGTTCCTTAAAAATACAACATATTATCGTTTTAAAGTAAAGTGGTTTTTATAAACTCGACCATCTTCTAGCTTAACAATAAACCAATAATCATTTGTTGGCATTGGTAAGCCATTAAAAGTACCGTCCCAACCTGTGTTTAATGCAGTAAATTCTTTTAATAGTTTTCCATATCTATCAAAAATTTGAATGGTTGAATTTGGTTGAAACTGATTGGAGGCACCATAAATTTGCCAAAAATCATTTTCGCCATCATTATTAGGTGTAAAAAATAAAGGAAAGCCAATTACGGATAGTTGTTGGTTAACAGTCCCACAATCGTTTTTTACATCTTTAACATTAACGGTATAAAATCCTGGAGAGATATTATTAAATACATTACTGTCTTGGAAGCCTGTGCTTTCTCCTAAAAAATCTATAAGTTCAAATTCATAGTCACCTTCTCCAGAGATTAGCACCGTGACTTGGTTTTCATCTATAGTGCTATCAACAACCAAAATATCATTAATAGTAGCAATATTAGAAGGGTTTACTGTTATAGTTTTGACCTTGGAGCACCCTAAGCTATTAGTGACTGTAACAGTATAACTATCAATAGTATTTACATCTATACTAGTTGTTGTTTCGCTTGTATTCCAACTATAGGTATAATTATTTAAAATATCATCAGTATTTCCTGCAGTTAAGTTTATAGTTTCTGGGAAGTTATTTAAACAATACAATACGGTTTGATTGTCTTCAATTTGAGGTAATGGTATGATGGTTAAAGTTACTTCGTTTATCCCGTAACAAGCATTGTTGTCTTCAACTCTAACGTAAATAGTTTGATTATACGGTACTGTATTAGTGTAGTTATTTGGTAGTTGGTTTTGTTCTAAAAGCGCATCGTTATAATTTTCGTAATAGTTAATGGTTAAATCTGCAGGGAGACCAATTAATATATCTGTGGAAAAATCGCTTAAATTAAAGGTGTTTAAACCATCTTCAGAATCTGCGTCGTCACAAACAGGAGCTGCATCATAATTACTAATTGATGTTGTGCTGACTTCTAAAGTTAAAGTCGCAGTTGCAAAACAGTTGGTGTTTGGGTTAGTTACAACAGCGGTAATAGTTTGCGGATTGCTAATGTTGCTATACCCTAAACTATTTATGGCATTTGTTTGGCTTAAAGCCGAAATTGCATCCGGGTAAAAAACAATGTTTCTATCAGTAAATCCTGCTGTTAGGTCATCAAATGCTTCGTCTAAATTAAAAATTGTAAACCCATCAATTGAACCATCTTCATCACATTGAAACAGAGCACTGTCATTGGTAATTATAGCTTCATTCACTATTAAATTTAATGCTATTGTAGATACACAACCTGGATTTGATACGTTTTCTACTCTAACAAAAACAGTCTGTAAATTGGGAGTCGTATTATAATAGTTATCCGCTAAAACATTTGTGTTATTGGATGCATCTATAGTTGTTGGATGGTATGAAAAAGTAAAATCAGAAGTATTTGCACCACCAATTTCGGTGTTTTTATTAGGTAAATAAAAAAAAGATTGACCGTTAGTATTGCTACCGTCCGAAGCGTCATCGCAAACTTGATAATCTGAAGGTGTATTTATTGCGGGACCCGTGCCTATAATTAACTCAAACGGAACAATAGTATAGCAATTAGTTATTGTATTGGTTAATCTGCTATAGATGGTTTGAGGATTAGTCAAGTTGGTATATGGACTTAGTAATGCGTTTGTATTTATATTGGCATCGCTTTCTGTTTCGTGATAAGTAATCGTTACATTATTTTGACCACCTATAATTGTAGGTGTGTTTTCTTCTAAATTAAATGATGTAATACCGTCATCAAACGGACTTGTTAGGTCACAGTTTTCAATTGCAATTTGATTAGCGTTAAAAGCAGCGCTAGTTGGTGGTTCTGAAAATTGTGCAGTTCCAGTCCAATCAATACTAAATGGACTGTTACCAACAGGTCTATCTATGACAATATAATAAGAGTCTCCTGCGCTAACATTAATGGCGCTTACAAAACTATTACCATCTACTCCAGGACCTTCCGCTGTATCTGAAGCTGTAGCGCTTAATCCTGTTAAGTTATTGCCTTGATTGGCTGCTTGTGGGTTGGTGGTGGAGCATCTTATTGCTTGACCTATATTACCACAGGACACGTTTGGTCCAAAAATAAAAAAATCATAATCTTCTGTTATAGCATTACTGTCTGGTGTAAGTGTAAATGCTAAAGTTCCACTATTTACTGTGGTTACTTTTAGCCATATACTATTGGTTTCTTGACTAGAGCAAGTATTGCTTCCTGATAATTCTTGTGTACCAATACCGTTAACATCTAAGCTAACGTTAGAGTTTCCACACACTGTGATGGCATCAATACAATCTGTTGGTTGTTGCGAGTATCCAAAAGAGTAGATAAATAAACAAACAAGAAATAGGGTTTTATTAAGTGATTTCAAATTATCTTTTTAAAGTAAAGTGGTTTTTGTAAAGCCTTCCGTCTTGAAGTTTTACAGTAAACCAATAGTCATTTGTTGGTAAAGGTAGACCATTAAAAGTACCATCCCAACCTTTGCTACTAGGTGTAAACTGTTTTAGTAATTTACCATATCTATCAAAAATTTGAATGACAGAATTAGGTTGAAATTGACTTGAAACGCCATAGACTTGCCAATAATCGTTTTGACCATCGTTGTTTGGCGTAAAGAAAAGCGGAAAGCCTACTACAGAAAATAGTTGGTCAATTGTTCCGCAGTTGTTTTTTATATCTTTTACGTTTACTGAATAAATTCCAGGTTTAACATTACTGAATATATTACTAGATTGAAAGCCTGACGATAGGTTTTCGGCATCTATTAATTCAAAAGTATAATCACCTTCTCCTGATGCAATAATAGTAACAACGTTATTGGTTATGTTACCATCAATGACCTCAATATTTTCAATGGTTGCTATGTTTGAAGCTTCTACTATAATCGTTTTTGTTTTTTCGCATCCTTCTGCGGTACTTGCTGTTACGGTGTATGTTCCTGCAGCATTTATTTCAATTGTTGCTGTAGTTTCATTTGTAGACCAATTATAACTATAGCTATTGTTGGTTGGGTTTGAAGCTGTTAATTCTATAGTCTCAGGAAATTCATTTAAACAATAAAAAACAGTTTCGTCTTCAGACAATTCAGGTAACGGGTTAATGGTTAATAGGACTTCATTAATACCGTAACAAGCATTATTATTTTCTGCTCTGGTGTAAATAACTTGACTGTATGGTGTTGTATTGGTATATGTAATTGGTAGTGAATTAATTTCAATTAAAGCATCGTTATATGTTTCGTAGTAATTAATTGTAAGATCATTAGGAAGCCCGTTTAATATTTCGGTTGAAAAGACGTCTAAATTAAACGTGTTAATACCATCTTCTGATTCTAGCTCATCACATACAGGTGGCGCTATAAAGTTATTAGTTTGTGTGACGCTAACATCTAAAGTTAACGTGGCAATAGACTTGCAATTAGTAGTGTTGTCTGTCACTACGGTATAAAGTGTTTGAGGACTTGAGTTGTTATTGTAAGCGCTTCCGTCTATGGCATTAGTTTCTGCTACAGCATCGGACATATTATTATAAAAAGCTGTTGAGGTATTTGAAGTATTGTTGGTAATTTCAGGTATGCTTTCGTTAAGATTAAAGGTGGTTAATCCATCTGCAATACCATCTTGATCACATTGAAAAAGTATTACATCCAATGCAATAGGGACAGGATTGATTGTAATTTCAAAACTTCCTGTATTAAAACAGGTTGGATTGTCAATATTTTCTAGTCTAACAAAAAGCGTTTGATTTACTGGCGTTGTATTATAATAATTGTTTGGCAGAGGGTTATTATTTATATCGGCATCCGCCTGAGAAATATGATACGAAATAGCATATGTTAATACGCTTTGATCGTTATATACCTGATCATTAAAATCTGCTAAATTTAGTGTGGTTTGACCATTGCTGTCGTCTCCATCAGTCATATCGTCACAAATAATAAATGGTGCTAAGCTATCGATTTCAGGTTTATCCGATACTTTAATTATAAAACTTGTTGTGTCATAGCAATTAGGATTTCCGTTATTAAAGACTCTAGCAAAAATGGTTTCTTCAGGAGCAGTGTTAGTGTAAATATTACTTAGAGGGTTTTGATTCAAGTCAGCATCTATTTGAGATGAAAAATAATTTACAGTATAAGTGTCTGAGGGTTGATCACCTAGTATAGTTGCATCTTGGTCAAAAAGACTAAATGGAAATACTAATGCATTAGTATCATCACAAATAATCATGTCATCAGGTTGCGTTGCTATCGGAATTTCAAAATAAGTTACAACTGCTTGACCTTCTTTTTTGTCGCAATCAATATTATTTATTTCTATTAAAACCTCATAATTACCATTTTCTGAAATTAACAGTTCATTTACAATCGTGGGTGTTGGTATTTCTATTCCATCTACGGTCCATGTGTAAACTGCTCCTGGGATATCTTCTGCAATTAAGGTGTAGTTATCACCTGTGCATAGTGGTAGATCAATACTATTTGAAGCATCTGTTGGTATTATATCTATTTTTTCAGAGAAAAAAGAGGCTATAAAAGGCGGTAAACCTTGTCTAGAGCTTCGTCCATTTAAATCTATGGCTTGATGTTGGTAGTTTGGTGCGATGACACTATTAGGGTTATTTATAACACTTAAATAAGGTGTTCCTTGGTCATAAGTAGCACTCAAAGATCTGTATATTTTAAGATCGGGACCTAACTGTAATGCACTTCTGTACATAACTCTTTGGTCTAAAACTTGCTCTGTAAGACTTATGTTAGGTGCTGTTAAATTATACTGAAGTAATGCACCATATTGTGCGCTTGGGTTGGTGAAATCTTCTGACAGTGTTTCAAAATAAGTCGAAACATATAATATTTGATTATTAGGAGAAAACTCTATTCCGTATGGGGATTGAGGTTTATTGGTCGGTGAGAATTGGGTGTTAATTTGTTGTGGATTGCTAACTATTCCCGTTGCCTTATCAAAATCAAAAAGGTAAAGCCCATCCGCAACATTAGCACAAGCTAATTTAGTACCGTCAGGGGAAAACTTAAGGTAACCTCTTCTTTCTGTAATAGTAAATGGTAAAGTAGAAACTACAGGAGTTAAATTTACGCCCGATGCAGCACTGACTTCAAAAGCATAAAATGTATTGTTATTATTGTCAACAGCATTTGCGTTTGTACGTGCATCATCATCAGCATAGGTAACAACCCATATGTTTTGAGATTGACAATCTTTTAATATGGCGCTTAATTTTTCTGAAGCTTTATTAAGTAAAAATTGATTTTTTAAGGTCACCGCGCCTAAACCGGCATTTAAGGACATATCTACAACAGAGTAGTTGAAACCATTGTCAGGATTAGATTGGAAATTTGTATCCTGAGTAAAAATATAAAAAATAGTCGTTGATTCCGGTTTTGGTACTATTATAGCAGATTGTGTGCTTGATTGATTACCAAATAAACCTGTTCCATTTGGCATAATTGTATGCTGACTGGTATATACATTTTCACCGTTAGTATAAAATAACAAATTGCCATCACTATCTGATATACTAGTACAGCCTTCCTCTGTAACTAATAATCCATCAGTTAATGCTGACACAGCATTGGTATTTGTATTAAAATTTATTCCTGCATTATTTCCAAAATACCAGTTTGAAGCCTCATTTTGGGCTACAATGGTGTAACAAAAAAACAGGGAAAGGATTAATATTATATTCTTCATATTTTATAACGCTTGGTAGTAAAGATATTATAAAATATTTATTTAATATAAATGTTAAGTATTATAATTCCTACAAGTCTCGTTTTTGTAATAGTTTGTATGACCCGTATATAAATAGAGCAGTCCAAACCACAACAATCCCTATTTCGTTCCAATGCACAGCATAGTCATAAAGGAGTTCTGTTTTTTCGGGCGACTTCATTAATACAATACGTCTAAAGGGCTCATCTATTAATTTCCACATGGATTTTAATGGGAAATAATTTTGGATGTTAGTTGCTATGTCATCATCATAGTTTTTTGCTAGTATTGCATATACAATCCATTCTAAAATAAAAAGGATAAACATAAAACCAAGCGCAAATGCTGATCGTTTGACTAATACGGCTAGAAAAAGACATAAACTAAAGAAGCCAACAAGCTTAACAAAATAAGCTAATAAAAATATAATTTCGCTATGCATGTAATAGGCTTCCGTATCTCCGGAGTAATACAATCCAATACATAAAGTAATTAGTCCAATTAATAACGTGGATACCAAAGCAAAAAAGACAATTGCAATAAATTTGGAGAGTATAAACTCTTTCTTGCTTAAACCATCAATTAGGTTTTGCTTAATCGTTTTATTGCTATATTCATTACCAATCATACTTACTACAACAATAGCAAAAAACAGTTTGAATTGGGCTGTAAAAAAAGTTGTTATGTGCCAAATGTATGGAAAGTCAAAAATACCAACACTTCCTAAATCTATCGTGAATAAGCCGAAAAAATTGATTTTAAATGACGATAATAATATTATAAAAAAGGGCAGTATAAAAGAAAAAAAGATAAGTGTTTTACTACTTCTGTTTTCTAGTAATTTTTGTAATTCTATGGATAATAGTCGAAACATGATTGCGGTTTGTTAAGGTAGTGGTTAGTTAGCGTCGTTTAGATCGTCTGTAAGTTGAAGGAATTGTTCTTCTAAGCTTTCTTTTCTCAATACTAAGTGAGATAATAAAATGCCTTTTTCTAATAGCTCTTTGTTAAAAGCAGCAGCAGACATTGGTTGATCAATAAACGCAGTTACTAAATCTTCCAGAATTTTGGTGCTTTTAATATTTGGATGCGCTTCTAGATAGTTAATTAAGTCATCAGTATTTTCGCTTTTTAATTCAAAAAAACCGTTGCTTGATATCATTTGATCTACAGGACCTTCATATAATTTTTCACCTTTTCTAAGTACGACAACATGAGAGCACACTTTTTCTACTTCGTCCAATAAATGAGACGCTAATAAAATGGTAGTACCTTGACTGGCTATGTCTTGTATTATTGCTCTAATTTGATGTATACCTTGGGGGTCTAAACCGTTTGTGGGCTCGTCTAAAATTAAAATTTCAGGATCGTTAAGTAAAGCGGATGCAATTGCTAGGCGCTGTTTCATCCCTAAAGAAAACGTTTTAAACTTACTGTCTTTCCGGTCTAAAAGACCTACTAATTCTAGTTTTTCGTTAATTTTATCTTCACTGATTTCTTTAATTTTACATACTAATTTTAAGTTTTTGTATGCAGACATATAAGGGTAAAAGTTTGGACGCTCAATAATAGCTCCAACTCTTTTTAATGCTTCATGTGTAGTGGTGTCTCCTCCAAACCAACTAAAGTTTCCGCTAGTAGCGTTGACAACATTTAAGGTAACACCCAAAGTGGTTGATTTTCCACTTCCGTTTGGTCCTAAAATACCATAAACGTTACCTTTTTGAATTGTAAAGGATAAATTATTGACAGCGGTTAAATTGCCATACTTTTTAGTAAGATTACTAATGCTAAGAATAGTTTCCAAGATGTGTGGTTTTTTGATTGGTTTAATAGTAAGACGATAGATTGTTAAAAATGTTACAAATTAAAATATAGTTTATAAATTTGAGAACAGATAAATTTATGAAAGATTTAAAAATTTCGAAGAAAAAACCGTCTTACCCAATTAGCGATAGATTGAATAAGTATTTAACAGAGTACAACCGTAACTCTAAAATAACTATTCTATATGACGATTTATTGCGTTTTCAGGGTGCCATAACGGTTTATGATAAAGATGATAATGATACGCTTTGGGTACGTGTGTATTTTAGCGAATTTGATAGAGAAGAAATTGATCTTAGTTTAAAAAAGGTTTACAGTAGACTCCACTCTGATGGAAATGTTACTGCTAACGCCTTTTTAAATATTGATGCTATAGACTATTGTACTTTTGGAAATTCTAAACCTTTTAGAGTAAAAATCAGGAATATTATAAATGATAATTACACCTATTTTTATGTCAAAAAAGCCGATGCTTCCCGTATTTACGGCTTAGAGTTAGAACAGATGTTGTCTCCATATCAGTTAAACTTTATGGTGCACGGTAACACTTTAATAGAGGAGCATATTGCGGGAATACCTGGTGACGAGTTTATAAAAAATAATTTACCAGATTGTTCAGAACGTGAAAAATCTCAGATTGCAAAAGAGTTTGTTAAGTTTAACGAGCGTTGCATGATTAGATTACTAGGGGATATGCGTGCTTATAATTACGTAATTGTACCAACGCATGATTTTGATCACGTTGTGTTTAAAATTAGAGCTATTGATTTTGACCAACAATGCTACGAAGGGAAGTTTAAGGTCTACCGACCTCAGTTTTTTAAGGAAAATTTAAAATTAGTACAACTAGTCGCTAAAAAGTTTACTCAAGAATCTATAGATCAATATAAAATTGAAGAACGTTCTATAGTTGCAAAACGTATGATAAGTTATAACGACCGTATTGCCCAATTACTTGATTGCATGGTTAATGACGAAATATCAAATACAGCCAATATAGAACTTCTAAAGTCTAAAATATACGATCACACGTTAGATTTAGAATTTAAGAAAAGTAAAAATATGGGTGAAATTTTGAAAAACGCACTAAACTTTGTTAAACGTAATTATGAAGATATGAATACTCAGGATTTTTAATTCCAGTTTTCTTCAAAGTCTAAATTATCGTAATCGTCAATATTAAAATCATCGTCCTCTAATTCGTCTTCAAATTCATCTTTCTCTGCTTCAAACACTTTTTCAGGTGCTTCAGTAGGTACTTGACCTTGAACGTACATTAGGTTAGGGTAATCTACACCTTCGGCAACTTCAACAATTTCAGCTAATTCAACAAAAAAGGTCCACATACTCATAAAGTCGTAAACGTAAATTAATTTTGTTTGTGCTTCGTGTACAGTATCAGATAAAGAGGTTTCATTCATTAATCTAACCTCGTTTAATCCATCACTCATGTCAAAAAGGCTAATTTCTTCACCTTGATTCCACTCGTCATCACTTAAATAAAAAGAAGCCATTTCATTACCTTCAAAGCCAAAACATTGTGTGATAACATTATGTAGGTCTTCCATAGTATCGCTTTCGCGAATTTCAAAATCTCTGAAGATATCTTCTTTGGTATCGTTGTCTAATATAACTCTGAATCTGTAAATCATAATAAAAAAATAAGTGTGTAAAGATAGTGCTTTTAGCTGTTATTTACTAAAACGGTGTAACGTAAATGTCATTGCGGATAGCAATAAAAACGCACCTACTTGATGGGCAACACCTAACCAAACAGGAACTTGTAATAATAAGGTAAAAACCCCTAATGTAAATTGAAAAAACACGAGATACATTAATAAATTAAGCGCTTTACGTTGGTAGTTGGTTTCGATATATTTTTTTCCTTTAAAAAATATTAAAAGAATAAATAGTACTACAACATATGCTAAGCTTCTGTGTACAAATTGCACACCGCTTTTACCTTCTGTTAAATTAGCAAATAGAGTTTCTCTTTCTAAATATACACTTTCGTGAATTAATTTTCCTTCGCTCATCATTGGCCAATGGTTGTGTACCCATCCAGCATCTAATCCTGCAACAAAAGCACCATAGATTATCTGAATAATTAACACTAACATACCTGCTTGCACTAATCTTTTAAACCTTGTATTTACAATTTTGTCAAACGGGAATATCAAATCTAGTGCGACCCAAAAGGTGACAGCAAAGGTTATAAATGCAGTTGTTAAGTGCATGGCTAACCTATAATGGCTAACGTCCGGTCTGTCAACCAAACCACTTTTAACCATGTACCAACCTAAAAAGCCTTGTAAACCACCTAGGCACATTAATCCTATCGATTTTTTTATCGTAGGTCCTGTTAGTTGCTTGGTAATTAAAAAATATAAAAACGGAAAGAAAAATACTAATCCAATAAAACGCCCAATAACACGATGGATCCATTCCCAGAAGTAAATGTCCTTAAATTCTTCAATATTAAAATGATTGTTTAGTTTTTGGTATTCAGGAAACTGCTTGTATAAGTCAAAAGCCTCTTGCCATTCTACATCATTCATAGGAGGGATAGTCCCAGAGATAAGTTTGTAATTAGAAATGGCTAATCCTGAATGTGTTAATCGGGTGATACCACCAACAATGACCATTATAAAAATTAATAAACAACCCGTTAATAGCCAATAGATAACTTTGTTATTGTCCTTTTTCATATTGCTTTTTCTTTAACTTACAATGCTTTTTTAAAGCATATACTTTCTTTTATACCTTTATATTGACCGTAATTATCGATGATTTCATAATTGCATTTTTTATAAAAATTAACCGCTTCTATTTGTCGTATGCCTGTTTCTAGGATACTATGCGTGTAGTTTAATTGTTTAGCCCAAACTTCTAGTTGTTTTAAAATAGCGGATGCAACACCTTTGCCTCTTGCAGCTTCCGTGGTAAACATGCGTTTAATTTCGACAGTATTGTTGTCAAAAGGTTTAAACGCTGCGCAACCAACAGGAGTTTTGTCATGGTAGGCAACTAATACGTGTTTTATGTTATCTAGACCGTTGTATTGATTGTAAAAATCGTGATCATCGCCATCTGTGATTTTAAGAAAGCGGTCTAGTTTTACAACTAGATTTTTAAAGTCGATGTTTTCAGAATTTGTTTTAATTAATTCTAACATGATTTTTAACTTTTAATTAATCCAAGAGCTTCCCCTTTTTTAATCATTAAATTGAAAGCAGCATCGTGCTCGTTTGGTATTTCTCCTTCAAGAATGGCTTCTTTTATTGCTTCTTTAATGATACCAATTTCTTTTGAAGGCTTTAAATTAAACGTTTTCATAATTTCTTCTCCAGATACTGGTGGTTGAAAATTACGAACATGATCTTTCTCTTCTACTTCTATAATTTTATCTCTAACAATTTTAAAATTGTTGTGATACTTTTCAAATCGTTTTGGGTTTTTGGTAGTAATATCAGCTTCGCAAAGCGTCATTAAATCTTCAACGTAATCTCCTGCATCAAAAACTAAGCGTCTAACAGCAGAGTCTGTTACTAAATCTTGCGCTAAAACAATAGGTCTAGAGCTCATAAATACCATTTTTTGGACAAATTTCATTTTGTCATTTAATGGCATTTTTAAGCGTTTAAATAAGTGATACACCATTTTTGAACCTTCAAACTCATGGCCATGAAAAGTCCATCCCACTTTTTTACTAAAACGTTTTGTTGGTGCTTTACCAATATCATGTAACAAAGCAGCCCAACGCAACCAAACATTGTCTGTGTTTTTAGAAATATTGTCTACCACTTCTAACGTGTGATAAAAGTTGTCTTTATGAGTTTGACCTTCAACTTCATCAATACCCTTAAGATTAGTTATCTCTGGTAAAAAATGTTTTAAAAGCTTAGTTTTTTCTAGAAGTAAAAAGCCTTTAGAAGGTATTTTACTTTCTATAATTTTATTTAGTTCAACTATAATACGCTCTTTAGTAATGATATTTATGCGTTCGTTGTTTCTGGTAATTGCTTTTAACGATTCCTCTTCAATAATAAAATCTAATTGTGTAGCAAATCTAACAGCACGCATCATACGTAAAGGATCATCACTATACGTTATATCAGGGTTTAAAGGTGTTTTTATTATTTTTCGTTCTAAGTCGGCTACACCATTAAATGGGTCTAAAAGATCTCCAAAATTAGATTCGGATAAGCTTAAAGCAAGTGCATTTATTGTAAAGTCACGACGATTTTGGTCGTCTTGTAACGTACCATTCTCTACAATTGGGTTTCTGCTATCTTCGTTGTAAGATTCTTTTCTAGCTCCAACAAATTCTATTTCTACGTCATTATAACGTAGCATTGCAGTACCGTAAGTTTTAAAAACTTGTACTTTAGGTTTGTTTGGTAGTAGTTTAGCAACTTCTCTAGCTAATTCTATTCCGCTTCCTACAGCAACAACATCAATATCTTTAGCATCACCTCGTTTTAATATAAAATCACGTACAAATCCACCAATAACATAACTGTCTAAATTTAAGTTGTTAGAGGCTTCAGATATAAATTTAAATATTGGGTTTTGTAGGGCTTCTTTGTAATTCATAAAACTATTTACTCGCGGATAACTTTGACTTCTCCTCTATTACTTAGTTTTATAATAGTGGAAGGATTTCCTCCGTTTTTTTGTTGGTGCAAATTTACGACATAATCCACACCTTTTAAAACAGCTTCGCTAATTTCTTTAAAGGATTTTGGTGTTGGTTGACCACTTATATTGGCTGAGGTGGATACAATTGGTTTTCCAAAATATTTTATCAATTTTTCGCAAAAATCATGATTCACTATTCTAATTGCTAATGTATTGTCTTTTGCTACCAAATTTTCAGCAATACCAGCTGGGGCATCGTAGATTACAGTGGTTGGTTTGTCCGCAATATCTAAAATGGTGTATGCTATTTTTGGCACATTGTCTACATGTCTTTCTAGCATACTATAATTATTAACTAAGCAGATTAAAGATTTATCATCCTGGCGTTGTTTTAGTTTGTATATTTTTTGGACAGCGTTAGCGTTAGTTGCATCACAACCAATTCCCCAAACGGTATCTGTTGGGTAGAGTATAAGTCCGCCTTGTTTAAGGGTTTCAATTGTTTTTTCTATTTCTTCTCTCATTAGTATATAATCTGTGGCAAAATTAATTTATTTTAATGAATATGCGTGTTCTTAGATTAGAAATGTCAAAACGAGTAGCAGTAATTGGCTATGATTTAATGAGGTAGATCATCATTTAATGGTTTCTTTTAATGCATATTATTAGTTGAATGACTGATACTATTGCAACTGTTTTATTAAAAAGACCCCAAGACTACGTTTGATAATGTTTTTGAGTGTACAGAACTTTAGGCTTAAGCTATTCCAGTTAATGGCAAAGATCCAATTTATAGATACTAGAATTACGGTAATTAGGATTGTTAAAATACAATAAATAGGATTAATTATTCTAGATGTATCTATAAGTGAGATTAGTTTTATGTTTAATTTTTTTACATAAAATCATATTATTTGTTGTATCCGAGACCGGGATTTAGAAAAATAGATTTCGGTCTTTAAATTTAAAATTATTTATTGATTTGTTAAGTCTGAAAAAAACAGCTTGGATTTAGACTTTTACTTAAATTATAGCCTAAGGATATAAAGGTGTTTTATGAAAGACTAATCAATTTAGTCTTTCATGTTTTAAAACTTCTATTTTGAAAGATATGTTAAGGCTTGTTTTTATTATATATTTGAAGAAATAATTAGGAAATGAATTTAATTTACTATAAATCTGAAAAAGGAAATTTTGGGGACGATTTGAATTTATGGTTATGGCCAAAGATTTTTGGACCTTCTTTTTTTGACAATAATGACGAGGTTGCCTTTTTTGGAATTGGCTCTATTTTAATCGAAAATTCAGATTTTATAGAAAAAGCAAAAAAGTTTAAACAAAAAGTGATTTTTGGAACAGGGGTTAGGTCTATTAACGAGAAATTTTATTTTGATGATTCATGGGATATTAGGTTCTTACGAGGTCCATATAGTTCTTTAAAATTAACAAATACGCTTAGTAAATTTGTTTCAGATGGAGCTTATTTTTTAATGTTGTTACCAGAATATAATACTTATTTAAGCCTGCCTAAGCAGCATGATATTGGTTTTGTACCTTATTTTAAGTCTATAGACAAGGTGAATTGGCAACAAATTTGTGACCAATTAGGCTGGAAATTGATTTTACCAACCAATGGAGATGTTGAGCAGTTTATGATAGAGATTTCAAGCTGTAAAACTATCATCAGCGAAGCTATGCATGGATGTATTTTAGCTGATGCTTTGCGTGTACCGTGGAAGCGTTTACGTTTTAATGCACATTTACATGAAGGTGAAAAAGTGTCTGAATTTAAGTGGAACGATTGGTTGTTGTCTATAGGAATTAAAGAGAATGTTTACATTGAGGCGCCTGCTTTAAAACGTCGAAAATTATATAAAATTTTTAAAACTGCGTTTAAAAATAAAAATGAAAATTATGTATTAAATAAGTTAAAGGAGCATCAAGTGGTTAACTTTAATTTGTCTAAGGATACGGTAATAACTGATTTATCTATTAGTATGAAAAAGGAAGTAGAGTCTTTGAAGAAAACATACCTTTTAAACAATGTTTAAATCTATAAAAAACAAGTACAAAATCTCTTTATTAACCAAAAGGTTAAAAAAAGAAAAGCAGACATTTGACATACATGATTTTACTTTTTCTAAAAAAAACGTTTTAATTATTGATGAGATTATTCCAGAATTTAATAAGGATTCTGGTTCTAGACGCTTAACCGAAATTATAAAATTACTGCTAAAAAATAACGTATCAGTATTTTTGGTTGCAGACTTAAAACAATACAAGTATAAGAGCGATTACCTTAAAAAGTTTATAGATTTGGGTGTTAATGTTTATCAACCTAGTGTAGATAGTCGTGGTAAGCTTGTTACAAAAGAAAGATTTATACAGTTTATTGCTCCAAAAATAACTATTGCGTGGTTGCACAGACCAATGATTTTTAACAAATTTCATACGTTAATTAAAGTTGCTAACCCAAATGTAAGATTAGTATTTGATATGGTGGATTTTCATTATGTTAGATTGTTAAGAGAGTATGAGTTAAGTGGTAATCAGGCTCTAAAGATTGAAGCTGAAAAATTTCTTAAAATTGAATTAGAGAATTGTAAGTTAGCAGATACTGTTATTGCTATCTCTAAAACAGATAAACAATTACTTAAACAACATTTTAATGCTAGTGAAAAAGTTGTGTTGATAAGTAATATACATCAACATGTAGACAAGAATTCTGATTTTACAGGTTTTGAAAACAGAAAAGATATTTTGTTTGTTGGAAGTTTTAGACATGACCCCAATAATGATGCTGTCAAATATTTAAAGCAAAATATTATGCCCTTAGTTTGGCAAACTTTGCCAGAAGTAAAAGTTAATATTGTAGGTAGTTATATTACCGAAGATATAAAAGCATTGGCCTCGAATAGATTTAACCTTTTGGGTTTTGTGGATAATATTAATGTGACATTAAACTCTGCTAAGTTGTTTGTTGCTCCTTTACGTTTTGGGGCAGGTATTAAAGGTAAAATAGGACAAAGTTTAGAGCATAGTTTACCATTGGTAACTACAGATGTAGGTGCAGAAGGTTTTGATTTTGAAAATCAGCAAGAAATAATGATTGCAAATTCAGCAGAGGAAATAGCGCATAAAATAGTTGCTTTATACACAAATAAAGCACTTTGGGATGCAGCTAGTGATAGTTGTCAAGGTATTTTAAAACCATTTTCATTAGCAACCACAGAAGCGCAAATACTACAAATAGTTAACCCTTAACTCTCATAGAAAAACGTAAAGGATCACCTCCTTTTAAGACTATTTTAAAAGGAACTAAATGTTTTTTAGGTTTAAAAATGCTTTTCAAACCATATTTAAGCGTTAAAATAAAACGTAAAAATTGATAATAAGCTGTACTGTAGTTTTTCTTTATTACGTAAAGATAGGATACTGTAAATTCTCGTTTTAAAGCGATATTACCGCTGCTTTTTCCCATATAATGTATAAATGAGGCTTTAGGATAAAATTCTGAAGAATAACCTTGTTTTTTTAAACGAAGACAAATATCCATTTCTTCATAAAATAAAAATATTTTAGGATCAAAACCGCCACACTTTTCATATGCTTCTCTTTTAAAAAACATAAAAGCACCAGAAACTAAATCAACAGTAAAGGGTTCTGATAAATCTGATTTGTGTAATTTACTGTAATATTTTACAGGTTTTTTCTGGTCAAATAAATGATACTTTAAATCTATAAACTGTCGGTAACTATATTTAAAAATTTTCCCGTTTTCGTCTACTTGTTTTAAGCCAATACAACCTGTAGCGGGTTTTGATTGACTATAGGTTAGTAGTTGTAATAGAGCGTTTTCGGTTAGTTCTGCGTCGTTATTTACAAAAGCGATATGTTTACCTTTAGAGTGTTGGAAGCCCAAATGGTTTCCACCTCCAAATCCTAAGTTTTCTGTGCTTTTTATTAACGTAAAATCAATTTGTTTTAAGTGATTTTCTACTACGTTTAAATCTTCTGTTTTCGAGTCGTTATCTACTACAATTATTTCAAAATTTAATCCTTTGGTATATTTGTATATGGAGTCAATACAACCAATCGTATAGCTTGAAGAGTTGTAATTAATAATAATTATAGAGACGTCCATGTAGTAATTTTCGGTAAAAATAAATAAAACCAATAGATTGACTCACTTAAGTTTTTATTATTTGTTAGATTTGTTTGACTAATAATTTATAATGAAAAACATTGTTGTTGGCTTTTTGATGTCTTATGACTACGAAAAGTTAAAACTATCCATTCCTCCAGTTTATGATCAAGCGGATAAAATCTACCTTGCATTAGACCACAAACAGCGTACTTGGACAGGAATGTCCTTTGAGGTGGATCATAGTTTTTTTGAATGGTTAACTAGTTTTGACAAGGATAATAAGATTGAAGTTTATAGAGCTGATTTTTACATTCCAGAATTAAGTGCTATCCAGAATGATACAAGAGAACGTCATTTATTAGCATTAAAAATGGGGATTGGTAATTGGCTAATACAAGTGGATTCTGACGAGATTTTTATTGGTTTTAAAAAGTTTGTAAAAACATTAAGACATCATGATAAGTACTTAGATAATCCAAAGGAAAACCCAATTCAGATAGCAGGGTTTTTAATTAATATCTATAAATATTTGGAGGATGGATTGCTGTATGTTAAACAGCCTACAAAAGTGTTTTTGGCTACAAATTATCCTAATTACAAGACCGCTAGAAAAACTAAAGAACGCATTATTTACACCAACAATGTGCTTTTACATGAATGTTTATCTAGAACAGAGGAAGAGCTGCGTTTTAAATTTAAAAATTGGGGGCATAGCCATCAATTTAATAATCAGTTTTTTGATAAGTGGAAAAAGGCAAATAAAAATAATTATAAAACAATAAAAAATACCTTTTATTTGGATCCTAAGCTTTGGAAGTCTTTAGGTTATTTTAATACTAAAGATTTAAAGAAAATAGAGAAAATTATAAAAGCTAATCCTAGAATGTGTCACTCTAAATTTTATTTGTTTAAAAAAAATATAGGACAATATTTTAAACATTTGGGACTTTTTAAAAAGAAGAAGGACGTTAAATTTGAAGGCTATTTTAAAAATGACTAATACCTTAATTATATCAACATACAATTGGCCCGAAGCATTAAGTTTAGTTTTGAAAAGCGTTTTAAACCAGTCAAAACTTCCGGATCAAGTTATTATTGCGGATGATGGGTCTACTAAAACAACTAAAGTGGTTATAGATGCCTTTAAGTCTAAAACAACAATTACGGTTCTTCATCTTTGGCAAGAAGATATAGGGTTTAGAAAAGCAAAAGTTTTAAATAGAGCCATAGTAGAATCTACAGGAGATTATATTTTACAGGTGGATGGAGATTGTATTTTGCATAGACATTTTGTTAAAGATCATTTGTCTTTAGCAAAACCAAATCAGTATCTTTTTGGTAGTCGTGTTACTATCAAAAAAACGTTTTTAGATTCATTGTTTAAAAGAAAAGGTATTAATTTTTCATTTTTGTCTAAAGGAATTAAGAAACGCACTAGAGCGATTCATATTCCTTTTCTTAGCCATTTTTATAAATCTAGTCGAGAGTTTTCTAAAAAATATAGAGGATGTAATACGTCTTATTTTAAAAGGGATGCTTTGGCTATTAATGGTTACAACGAAGATTTTGAAGGTTGGGGTCGTGAGGATTCTGATTTCGCATTGCGATTATTGAATAATGGGGTTATTTCAAGACGAATAAGATACAAAGCGATTGTTTTTCATATTTATCACTTTGAAAAACCTAAAAATAATTTAGAGAAAAATAATAGCATTGAGTTACAGACTATAAAAAACAATGTAACGTGGTGTGACAATGGAATTAACAAAGATAAAAGTGAAAACAAATAGACAAGTACATCCAGACTTTAAAATAAACGAATCAGTTTTAGATGACATTTTTGTTAATTTTGAAACTAAAGGAACGCCTTTTGGCGATCAAGAACGTAATACTTTAAAAACGTTTGATTTGCAAGGTTATATTGTAAATGTAAAATCTTTTAGGATTCCTAATTTTATTAACCAAGTAGCGTATCGTTTTTTTAGAAAAAGTAAAGCACAGCGCTCGTTTATTTATGCTAATAAACTTAAAGCATTAAATATTGGAACACCACAACCTGTTGCCTTTTATGAAGAAATGAGCACTTTTTTATTTAAAAAAAGCTACTATGTTAGTCAACAATTAGATTGCGATTATACTTACCGAGATTTAACTAAAGATTTTAATATACCAGATTACGAAACTATTTTAAGAGCTTTTACTAGGTTTACATTTAACCTACACGAAAATAATATTTTGTTTTTAGATCATTCTCCTGGAAATACATTAATAAAAAAAGTAGGAGAGGACTATCAGTTTTATCTAGTCGATTTAAATAGAATGCAGTTTAAGAATTTAAGCCTTGATGTACGTATTAAAAACTTTGCAAGATTAACCATTCATAAAAGTATGGTTGAAATTATGAGTGATGAGTACGCAAAATGTTCTGGTGCTGATTATGACAAGATTTTTAATTTAATGTGGAAAGAGACTGAAGCTTTTCAAGAAAAGTTTTATCGTAAGAAACGTTTAAAAAAGAAACTTAAATTTTGGAAACGTTAATGATTTAATATTTTTAGTGTTTTGTATCTAAAGTAAACACCATAAGCACTTAAGTAGCATAGCGTAAAGCCTTCTTTACCATCTAAGAAACCTAGTCTAAATATATAATTGACAATAAACTTGTATAGAGGTCTAAAGTGTAAATTAAATATATTGGTTGTCTTTCCTTTTTTACTTAATTCTAATGCTTTAAGTTTAGCATAATGCTCCATTTTTGACTTGTAATGAGCTGCGCTATCAAAGCTATAATGTAACATGTTGTTTTTTAAAAGTCCTGTCTCTCCTTCAATTTTTGGCATTTCATGCACTATTTTATCTTGGATATAAGTTACTTTATTTGATTTGAATAAGCGATAAGTTGTATCCGTTTGAAATCCACTAAACCTAATGCGTTTATTTTTAAAGTAGAATAAACGTTTTACCATGTAACCAGAAATAGAAGTGTCGCTATTGATAGTTGTAATTATTTCTTTTTGTAATGGTTTGGTTATCCTTTCGTCTGCATCAATAAATAGTATCCAGTCTTGGGTAACCTGCTTTAAAGCAAAATTACGCTGTTCTGCAAAATTTTTAAATTTATGCTGTATTACTATTACATTACTAAATTTTGCTATTTTTTCTAACGTAGCATCGGTACTAAAAGAATCTATCACAATAATCTGGTCTACAAATGAGATATTGTTAATCAATTCCTCAATATGTTTCTCTTCATTAAATGTTATAATTAGTCCTGCGATTGTTTTCATTGTATATAGTTAAATGCGCTTTGATTAGTTTTAAACCTATTATTACTTAGTTATTGTAAAAGGTTTGTTGTAGCTTTTAAATGTAAAGTGGTTTAATCGTTTACGCATTTTATACTTTCTTACTAAATTTAAAGGCTTGTTATTCAGTTCGCTCTTGTCTTTATGCAATTGCATTATACTTGCATTTATAATTCGCTTGCTTGATTTTCCATCAAAATAGGGATGTAAATCATTTAAAAACTGGGTAATATTTTTAATTAATTGCTCAGGGTATAATAAAGCTTTTTTAAGACTGTTTTCTAAATCGAAAGGATTTTCTAAATGTATTAAATAGTCGTGTTTAAAAGTGTGTTTAAATGTAACTACTGGCTTTTTTTGAAGAAGAAATTCCTGAATAGCAGAGGTGGTGTCCGCAAACATAATATCTGCTTGTTTGTATAAAGGAATTAGATCTGTTGTATTATGAAATTTGAAATTGTCGTTAGATATAGACTTCCACTTACTAACAATAGCTTCTGGCATTTTAGGATGTAAAACCATAATAAAATTAAAAACACCTTGATTTGATAATCTTTTAACTTCTTGGTAAATGTCATCGTTGTAAGCTAAGCTTAAACTTTCGGTAAAAGTAGAGGCTATCATTACAGTATTAGTTTTTTCCTTTTTTTCAATTGGAAATAATGGGTCTACTTTACTCCAGCCTGTTTCAATAACTTCAAAATACGGGTGTTTTGTTTGTTGTGCTTTAAATCCTTTAGTTGTGGATGGGCCTTGCGTACAGTATAAGTCGAAAAAACCACGAAGTCTAAAGTGAGAAAATACATTTTTTTTTGATGGTCTTTTTTGCGCATTAAATCCATGAAAAACTTGAACTTTTAAGCCTGTTATAAAATCCGGAACACTATCTGTTGCTGTTAACACAATGTCTGGTTTATAATCTAAAACATCATTTATAGTTTGTAAAGCATTATTTTTTGCTTGTATTGCTTTTTTACCATCTTCAATATCTGCAAACCATTTTACAGTATAGCCTCGTTTTAAAATTTCTTTTTCCAGAGGAATACCAATTGGTAACGCATAACTGTAGGAGATGTAGATTAAAAATTTATAATTCATGCTTATAAGTTACTTAAAAACTTTTTAAGTTCGGGTTCTATAAATTCAGGTTTAAGTTTTAGATAAAACATCTCAGGGTCCTTTTTTGCTTCGTTTTTATCGGTTTCCCCGTAAGGGATATAGTCTGATAAATGTATTGCTATATTATGTCCTGGCTCGTTTTTACTATACCAATTAGCTTTATTTAAATACGGAGAAAAAATAGTAAAAGTAGGAATGTTTAGTGCTTTGGCCATGTTATTTGCACCTCCTTCATTTCCTATTAGGGCATCACATTGTTGTGTAATGGCTAAAAATTCTCTTAAGCTTTTTCCAAAGACATCAAAAAAGATGTGCTTTTTTGTTTCTGGTAGACAGTAATCAAAAATAGCTTTTGCTTCTGTTTTCTGCTTTGGTATATAATTAAAAAGTATCTGAGCGTCTTTAGTATTTGCTACAAGACTATCTAACAATTCAGCCATATATTTAGCAGGATAGGTTTTTATAGGACTACTACCTAAAACACTAATCATAAATAGAGGTTTACTGTCCTTTATTTTGGAACTCTCTAAATATTTTTTAGCATTACTTATTTCTTGAGGTTTCAAATAAATTTGAGGGACTCTGTTTTTAAAAGTAATATCTAAAGGTTCTAAAAGTTTTAATCTGTTTTCAATTGCTAAACTAGCATTGTGTTGCGGTTTTTTTAAACGCTGTACAGTATGCGAAAAAACAAATGCAGTATATTTTTTATGATATGCTATTTTCGTTTTGGCAGCAGTAAAAGCACTAATAAGTGCAGTTCCTAATTTGCCATAAACATCAATAACAACATCGTATTTTTCTTTTTTTATAGTTTTTAAAAAGCGATAAAATTTTAGTTTACTCTTTTCAATTTCTGGAGTAATAAAAACAAAGTTATCAATATATGGGTTGTGCTCTACAACCGCATATGTGTGAGTATTAATAACATAATCTAGTTGTGCCTTCGGGTATTTTTCGCGCAGAGCTTCAAACAGAATACTACTTGTCAGTACGTCCCCAATCATTTTCTGTTGTACAACTAAAATTTTCAATCGCTATTTATTTTATATCAGTACTTTAATTTGTTTTGATAATTACTGTAATTCTAAATTAATTACACAGCAACATCATACTCTCTTAAAGCATCATTTAAAGACGTCTTCTTATTTGTACTTTCTTTACGTTTTCCAATAATCAATGCACAAGGGACTTGAAAATCTCCTGCAGCAAAGGTTTTAGTGTAACTACCTGGTATAACTACTGATCTTGCAGGTACACGACCTTTCATCTCAACAGGAGTATCACCCGTAACATCTATAATTTTAGTACTCATGGTTAACACCACGTTAGCTCCTAAAACAGCTTCTTTTTCTACGTGTACACCTTCTACAACGATACAACGTGATCCAATAAATGCACCATCTTCTATAATTACTGGAGACGCTTGTAAAGGCTCTAAAACGCCACCAATACCAACACCACCAGATAAGTGTACGTTTTTACCAATTTGTGCACAACTACCAACGGTAGCCCAAGTATCAACCATGGTTCCTTCGTCTACATACGCACCAATATTTACGTAACTAGGCATTAAAATTGTTCCAGCAGATATGTAAGCACCATGACGTGCAACAGCATTTGGTACCACTCTAATTCCTTTTTCTTTATAACCTCTTTTTAGTGGAATTTTATCATGATATTCAAAAATACCAGCTTCTAAAGTTTCCATTTTTTGAATAGGGAAATATAAAACAACCGCTTTTTTAACCCATTCGTTAACCTGCCAACCATCAGTTGTCGGTTCTGCTACTCGAAGTTTTCCTAAATCTAAAAGGTTAACCACTTCTCTAATAGCGTCTATAGTTTTTGCGTCTGTTAATAACTCTCGGTTATCCCAAGCAGTCTCTATTGTTTTTTGTAATTCTGTCATGTCAATTTTAATTTAAGACAAATATAATTCGTAAAAATTAAAATATGGCACAATATTTAAGGTGTTAAGAGTATAAAACTATAAATTTGCACAAAATTTAATATGGCTCGCATTTTAGCAATTGATTTCGGAAAAGTTAGAACAGGATTAGCAGTTACTGATGAGATGCAGATTATTGCCTCTGGATTGACTACTGTTAATACTAAGGAGCTTATTGCATTTTTAAAAGACTATCTAAGTAAAGAGCAGGTCGAATTATTTTTAGTCGGAGAACCAAAACAAATGGATAATACGCCAAGTGAAAGTGAAGCGTTAATTATTCCGTTTTTGGTAAAATTAGAAAATGTATTTCCTAAGATTCCGATAAAGCGTGTAGATGAACGTTTTACCTCTAAAATGGCGACGCAAACGTTAATAGATAGTGGATTAAAGAAAAAACAAAGACAAAATAAAGCGCTTTTAGACGAGGTTAGTGCAACCATAATCTTACAGAGTTACCTTTATAATCAATAATAAATAGTATGATATTACCAATTGTCGCCTATGGCGATCCCGTTTTAAAGAAAAAAGCGACTGACATTACTAAGGATTATCCAAAGTTAAAAGAACTAATAGCAAACATGTACGAAACTATGTATGGTTCGTTTGGTGTTGGTTTAGCTGCACCGCAAATTGGATTGTCAATCCGTATGTTTATTGTGGATGCAACTCCGTTTGCAGATGACGAAGAAGTTTTAGGTAAGGAAGAAAGTGAGTTTTTGAAAAATTTTAAACACACCTTTATCAATCCAGTTATTTTAGAAGAATCTGGTGATGAATGGGCGTTTAATGAAGGCTGTTTAAGTATTCCTGATGTTAGAGAGGATGTATTTAGACAACCAAATATTAAAATTGAATATTTTGATGAAGACTTTAATAAGCAAACTATGGCATTAGATGGTTTGGCTGCTAGAGTATTTCAGCATGAGTATGATCACATCGAAGGGATTTTATTTACAGACCATTTATCTGCGTTAAAAAAGCGTTTGATAAAAGGAAAATTAACCAATATTTCTAAAGGGAAAATCAATGTAGATTACCGCATGAAATTTCCATTAATGAAAAAGAAACGTTAAACGTTTGGAAAACCCAAACTAACATAAGATATTTGCCATCCAATTTTTGAACACTATGCAGCGTCAAAGTGAAAGATAAAAGGATAATTTAAAACAAGAAACTATATGGCTTTAGATAAAGTATTAGCAATTGCAGGTAAACCTGGATTATATAAATTAGTAACTCAAACAAGAGGAGGCTTTATTGCTGAATCTTTAATTGATAATAGACGTATGTCTGTTGGAATACAACAAAACGTTAGTATTTTAAGTGAGATTGCAATTTATACTTTAACAGAAGAAGTACCATTAAAAGACGTCTTAAGTAAAATTAAAGACAAAGAAAAAGGAGCACAAACTAGTATTAGTCATAAAGACTCTAAAGATAAACTGGAAGAATACTTTTTTGAAGTATTACCAGATTATGATGAAGATAGAGTGTACCCAAGTGATATTAAAAAAGTAGTACAATGGTATAATATGTTACAAAAAAATGACATGTTAGACTTTGATACAGCTAAGACTGAAACGTCTGACGAAGAAGAATAAATTGACTTAATTTATAGATATTAAAAATCCAGCTTTTGCTGGATTTTTTTTTGTTTATCATTTTTTAAGATGAAACAAATCAACGTACTTTTACAAAAACCTTTTTTATATGAATTCTAGAGCAGACCAATTAAAAGCATTTGACCGTTTATTGACTATTATGGACGAGCTACGTGAGCAATGTCCTTGGGATAAAAAGCAAACCATGGAAACGTTACGTCATTTAACTATTGAAGAAACTTACGAGCTAGGCGATGCTATTTTGGAAGACGATTTAGAAGAGGTTAAAAAGGAAATCGGAGACCTTATGTTGCATATGGTTTTTTATGCAAAAATAGGAAGTGAGAAAAAAGCATTTGATATTGCAGATGTTTGTAATGGTATATGCGAAAAACTAATCCATAGGCACCCACATATTTATGGAGATGTTACTGTAAAAGATGAAGCCGAAGTCAAGCGTAATTGGGAAAATCTAAAATTAAAAGAAGGAAGAACAAGTGTTTTAGAAGGTGTTCCTAATAGTTTGCCTGCCTTAGTAAAAGCAAGCAGGATACAAGAAAAAGTAGCTGGAGTTGGTTTTGATTGGGAACGACCAGAGCAAGTATGGGAAAAAGTAGAGGAGGAGCTTAACGAATTTAAAGTTGAAGTAGAGAAGGGCGATGTTGATGCAATGGAAGACGAATTTGGAGATGTATTGTTCTCTATGGTAAACTACGCTAGGTTTTTGAATATAAATCCAGAAAACGCCTTAGAACGCACGAATAAAAAGTTTAAAAAGCGCTTTCAGTATTTAGAGAAAAAAGCAAAAGGGTTAAACAAAGATTTAAAAGACATGACTTTGGGTGAAATGGATGTTTTTTGGGAGGAGGCCAAAAAACAGTAATTAGAAAATCTGTAATTTTCAAACACTAAATTTTTTTGGGAGGAGGCAAAAAAAACAGCAACTCTAATATTCTATTTGAGATCGTCAAGAGACTATTCTATAATCCTGCTTTGGCAGGATTTTTTTTTAAATTAAAATTGAAAGAATGATTAACAGCCTTTTTTATGTAATTGTAGTCTAATTATTAGCTAAAAAAGAGGTCCCTTTTTGAATATATATTATTTTTTTTCAATCTAAAAAGTCCAAAACTATAATTGTACCGTATATACTTATAAATGACACAATATTTTTATAGAATATAGTTGATTAATAGCATACATCACACTGATGTCATTAAAAATAATTATTTCTTGTAAGCGAACAGAAGTAATTGGTTAGTTTAGTTAGGAGCTAAAATCCCACTTCTTTTTAGAAGTGGGATTTAGTTTTTTATAACCTTTTGTTCGTTAATAGCACGTGCGTCTTGTATTGTTGTGGTAGTCATGATTGGGTATTAGCGTTTTAAACAAAAAAAACCTGTTTAAAACATTATAATGTGTTAAACAGGTTAGTGTAATAAGTTAAATATTAAGAATATAAACCTTTTATTTTTTTCAATTTAGTAGTCCATAACACTAGATCGTCTTTATGTCTTGTAATGTTTTTATGCACATCTTTAACTAAAGGATTGTCCGATTTTACGTTAGAGAAAAACTGTAAGTTGTTTTCTAATTGAATGATTTCAGCTTTAATTTCATCAACTTTTTTCTGAATATAAAAACGCTCATTATCCAATGCTCTAGAGTCATCTCCTGAAGCTAATTGGTCTAATTTGTTTTCAAATTTAATTAATTCAGTTTCTGTTTTATTAAGATCTAAAGATTTAAATAGTCCATCTAAAGTTTCATTAAAATCACTTTCAATTTGACGCTTGTTACGCGGTACACGTCCTATGGTTTTCCAGCTATTAATTTGTTCTTTAATAGACGCTAAATCAGTTTTTTGCTCTCCAGATAATTCTAGACTTTTAACAGCAGCTAAAAGCGTTTCTTTTTGTGTATAAGCTTCTTCTTCCTCAACACTTGCTGCGTTACGTTGTTCTTTTATACGGTCAAAGTAATGGTTACAAGCACTTTTAAACTGTTTCCATATTTTGTCACTGTCTTTTCTTGGTACATGTCCAATACGTTTCCAGTCACCTTGTATTTTTTTCATTAATTGCGTCGTCGCTTGAAAGTCATCACTTTCTTTATTGTCTTCTGCAATTTTAACTAAGGCTTGCTTTTTCTCTAAATTATCGTATTGGTCTTTCTTTAGCGTTTTATAGAATTCGTTTTTCTGTCTATTAAAATTTCTAACAGCTTCTTTAAAACTAGCCCAAGTTGCTTCGTTAACTTTTACAGGAACTTTACCTGCTTTGAAAAACTCTTCTCTTAGTGCTTCAATTTCTTTGATTTTGTTTTGCCACCCACCATGATTGCTAATTTTCTCGTTAGCTTTTTCATTAATTAGGGTAATAATAGCGTGCTTATTTAGTAAGTTTTGCTCGTATATAGTATCAAGGTTTTTAAAGTAATCTTGACGCTTAGCATTTATTTTTTTTGTAGCTTCTTTAAAACGATCCCAAATTGCTTCTCTATGTTCTCTAGATACAGGGCCTAATTCTTCCTTCCAAATTTTATGTAAATTTTGAAGTTCTCTAAATGCTCTGTTTGTGTTTTCGTCGTTTGCTAAAGCTTCTGCTTGCTCAATTATTTTAGTTTTTAATTCTAAATTACGTGCAAAATCTTTGTCTCTTAAATCTCTATCTAAATGTAGTAAGTCATAAAAACGTTCTACATTAAAATGGTAGCTATTCCAAGCATTATTATATTTGTCACGAGGAATAGGTCCTGCAACTTTCCATTGGTCTTGAAGTTCTTTAAATTTTTTGTATTTAGTATTCATAGAGTCTTCAGCATCTTCTGTTAATGCCTTAATACCATCTATGATTTCTAATCTGTTTGTAAGGTTTTGTTTGTGGTTTTGCTCTATATTTTTATAGTGACCATTTAAACGTTGTTTATAATCTTTATAACTGTCTTTAAAACTGCGTTGTAAAGTAGATTGGAAACTAAAGTCAATGATGTTACCACCTGTGCTTAAAAACTCTTCCTTTTTCTCGTTAAGCAATTCTTGAAACTGCTTATCAAATTCTGTTTTTATAGCATCAACATGTTTTTTGATGGCTTGTACTTTTTCATTTTGTACTAAACGTTCAATCTCAATAACCAATTGTTCTAGGTTAAGCGACTCGTAATCTTTATCCTCAATGTTATGACGATCAACATTACCTTCATCCTCAGCATCCTCTGCATTAGAGTCGTCAATTTCATTCAACACTTCATCGTTATCTTCTGTTACAGAAGTTACTTCTTGAGGCGTTTCTGGTTGCACGTTTTCGTTAATTTCTTCCGTTCCATCTGCATTTTGCAGGTTATCTAGCTCTGACATTTTATAAATGTTTTAGTTTGTTTAATGTGTATTTAGCTTTTAAAGATAGTAACAACTTCAAAAACTACCAATATTTTAGGTGTTTACTCGTCAATTAAAGGTCTTTATTCCAGATTTTCCATGATTTTTCAGCCTGAAACACTAACATGTCATAACCATTTAGTGTTTTTGCACCTTTTTGCTTGCCTTCTTTTAAGAAAACAGTTTCCGATGGGTTATATATTAAATCGAATAAAATATGCGTGTCTTGGATTCCGTTATACGGAATTTTAGGTGCGTCTGTAATATCTGGAAATGTGCCTACAGGCGAACAATTAATTATAATCTGATGGTCACTTATTATTTGTTCTGAAAGCGCGTCATAGGTGTAACTTGCTTTTTTTGAAGCTTGGCGAGATACAAAATGAAAGTCAATGTTCAATTCTTTTAAAACAAAAGCAATCGCTTTACTTGCGCCTCCTGTTCCTAATATCAAGGCTTTTTTATGTTGTTTTTTTAAGTGTGGTTTTATCGCTTTTTTAAACCCGTAGATATCTGTATTGTATCCTTTTAAATTTCCTTTTTTGGTGAATTTAATGGTGTTTATAGCGCCTATTTTTTTTGCTTTTTTATCTAATTTATCAAGAAAAGGAATAATACTTTCTTTATACGGTATGGTAACATTTAAGCCAGCTAAGGCTTTTGTTTTTAATACCTTTTTGTCAAAATCCTCAATAGTTTGAATATCGAAATTTTTGTAATTAGCATCTGTTATGTTCTGATCTTTAAATTTGTTTGCGAAATAATTTTCTGAAAACGAATAAGAAATATCCTTACCAATTAACCCGAAATTACGCTTGTTGTTGTCTTGTTTTTTGTCCATAAAGTTCTAATGCTAATACGATTGCTATTCCTAATAAAATATAAAAAATGGCTAAATACGTTTGGGTATTAAGTGGCGGTAAAAACCGCTCGTAGTTTTCTATGATTTTTTGACCTCTAGAGTCAAGTAATAAACTACCATTGTCGTTTAGTTTATATAGTGTATGTTTAAAAGGCCAAACAACACCTAGGGATCCTACAATAAATCCAATTATTGATGCTATTGTAACACTTTTATAATGTTTTAAAATATAATTTAGCGCGTGAGAAAATGTTACTAATCCAACCACAGACCCTATTGTAAATACGGTTAATACTTTTAGCATTCTTAAGCGCTCTAGGTTAGCAGTAAAGCTAAAATCACCAATAAGTATTTCTGAAAATGTGTCAAATAAAGCATTTACGGAATCTACTAGTAATAACACATAGTTACCTAAAAGTATTAAGATAAACGAGCCTGAAAACCCAGGTAATGTCATACCTGAGACACTAATAATACCACAGAAAAACACAAATATAAGGTTGTCGTTTTCTGTTGCTGGATCTAAAAAGCTAATTCCTAAACCTAGGGTAGTACCTATTAATAATGCTATAATGGTGGTTGTTTTCCAATCTTTAAAGTCTTTGCTTATATAATAAATAGAACCAATTATCATCCCAAAAAACACACTCCATACATACAATTGGTAATGCGTAATTAAATAGTCTAAAAGTTTTGAGATGCTAAAAAAACTAACAATCATTCCTAAAAACAATAGACTTAAAAAACGACCATTGATATAGGTGTAAAAGGATTTAAACCGACCTTTAATTAGTAGTTTAAGAGCTGTACTGTTTACTTTTTGTAGAGAATATATAAATTCCTCATAGAATCCAGCAACAAATGCGACAACACCTCCAGATACGCCAGGAACCTTATTGGCAGCGCCCATGCCTAATCCTTTTAAGATTAAGAATAGTTTATCTTTAAATGTACGCGTGTTTTCCATTTATTTAGACTTGTGACCTACTTTTTCTAGAATAAAAATAGTTAAAAATCCTGCAATCATTAAAGCAATGGCTACTGCTATTTGTGGATTAGCTAAATAGTTATTTAGCTCACTGTAGTGTAGAGGATTTACACTTTGTTCTGCTATCGTTTTGTAGGTTTCAAAATCGTTTGTAGTTTTTTGGAAAAAGGAAAGCGTGCCAAAATCTGTAATTGTATTTAATGGTACAATGTCTCCGGTTTTATCAATCATTACGGAAACTGTTTTTTTCCAAGGCCACACCTTGTTTAAAGACCCTAATATAAAACCTGTCAGTATAGCTAAGGTTGTGTTGTGGTAGTTTTTAAATAACCATTTTAAAACATGACTAAAACTTAATAATCCAACGACAGCACCTGTACCAAATAAGGCTATTTTTTTAATATCAAAATCATGAAAAGCATTACTTAATGTTTTGTAAGCTCCTAAAATTAATAAGATAAAACTACCTGAAATACCAGGAAGAATCATAGCGCAAATGGCTATGGCACCAGCGACAAATAAAAAGTATGGATTATTACTGCTAGCTAAAGATGGAAGACTGGTAATATAAAACGCAGCCAAAGCTCCAACAATTAAAGCTATTACTGTACTAATGGACCATTTGTTAATTTGCTTACCAATAAATAAAATACTAGCTATAATTAAACCAAAAAAGAAAGACCAAATTAAAACAGGGTGTTGCTCTAGTAAATATTTAGCTAATCGCATAAACGATACAAAACTGATAATAATACCAGTTAAAAGCGCAACAATAAAATTACCGTTTAGTTGCTTCCAAAACGCTGAAAGACCTTCTGTTTTTAGGGTTTTAAATAATGTTAAGTTAACACCGCTTATAGTAGCTATTAGCTCTTCGTATATTCCAGAAATAAAAGCAATTGTACCACCTGAAACACCAGGGACAGCATCAGCTGCTCCCATAGCTACACCTTTTAAGGATATTAAAAGGTAATCTTTTAAACGTCTTTGCATAGTTTAATTTTTGTTAGTAATCAAAGGTATACAAAATTCGTTTTAAGTGTAAATTATTGTAACTTTTTTAATGCCTTCTTAAAGGTTGTAGATTCGTAAACCAATGGAAATAATTCTTCCACAATAAACAGATTTTCTGCATTAAAATCTAATGCGTTTTTTAAATGATAACTTCCTTTTTCTGTTTCTAACATACCATAATAAATACCTACTAATCTAAACTCGATATCAGCTTCTTCTGGATAAAATTCGGCAGCTTGAATTAAATTTAAACACGCTGCATCAGTTTCTCCTAATTTGATTAATATGTCACTTCTTTCTAACCAAGAAGATAATTCATAATTACCAAGTTCTATAGCACGTTTGTAACCACGTTCTGCTTCTTCTAAGAAGTTTAATCTGTGGTTTATTTGTGCATATAGTTTCCAGTACACTGCATTTTCTTCGTTAATATTTATCGCTTTATTAATGTAATATAAAGCTTTTTGGTAATTTTTTTGCTTGTTGTAAAATTTAGTGATTGCAATCCAACCTTTGTCTAATAATGGGTCTTCTTTTACAGTTTTATAAAAGTATTGTTTGGCTAAGTCAAATTGACCTAGTTTTTCATGACAACATCCTAATCTTAATAATGCAAAAGCGGTTGGGTCATCTAACTCTAACGTCAAAGCGTAATTTTCAATAGCTTCGTTATAACGTTTAAGTTTTTCTAATACTTTACCTTTTTCTAGATAAGCCCCAACAAATCTGTCGTCAGAGATAATCGCAAAATCATAAGCACTAAGCGCTTTTTTGTATTCTTTTAGTGTGTAAAATTGTTTTCCTAACTGGTGCCATCCTACTTCAGAATAAGGACTCCCATTTAAATAATCATTTAAAAAATGGATGGCTTCTTGATTTTCATTTAAAAAATCAAAGCAATACATTACATTGTATAGTGACGAGTAATCTTCATTATCCTCAGCTAAACAACTCATGAAACTTTGTTTTGCTTGTTCGAAATTATCTAAAAACAAATATTCCATTCCAATTAAAGAATGTAATTCTGATGTTTCTTCAGACAAATCTAAAGCTGTAGTCAATATTTTTATGGCATCTTCATGCTTATCATCCTTAGATAATATATTGGCTTTTTGAATATAAATTTCTTCGTTAGAAGGTTCTAAAATATATAGCGCATCAAGTAATTGATTGGCTTCTTTTAGTTTGTTTTCAAATACAAATATTTCTACTTGAAACAATTTTAAATTAGTGGATGAGGGATGTTGTTGCAAACCTAATTTAATAGCTTTTTTGGCTAAAGACACCTTACCTTGATTAAGGTAATGGTGTATTATGTTCTCAAATTCATCCGAATCAAAAAACAACACATGGTTTGTTTTTAACATGGATTCGAACTTTTTAAGCGATATTTTATTTGGTTCTTCTTGACTAAACTCCATAGGCACTGTTTAGGTGTTTCTAGTGTATTAAATGTAATGTTCTATTAGCCTCATAATGACAAAAACTGTTTTTGTTTTTAACAAAGTAATCAACAATTACAAGGTTTTAAGCGTTTTTGGGTGATTTGTAGTGACTTAGACTTTATTTAGTGTCACTTATTTTGTTTAATAAGTCAATAATAATGCCACAACCTTTAATTATTTCTTCGTTACTAATAGTTAGGGGAGGTGTAATTCTAATTGCTTTAGGCTCAAATAACAGCCAAAATAAAATTAACCCTTGATTTTGAGATTCTAGTATAACCTGATTGGTAACTTCTGCTGATGTGGTTATGGCTGCCAACATTAATCCACGTCCTCTAATCTCTGTTATTAGTGGGTGTTTTAAGTGCTTTTTTATTAATTGTTCTTTTTTTAAGGCTTCTGCCATTAAGTCACTAGTGACAACTTCTTGTAAGGTTGCTAGTGCAGACGCTGCAATTAATGGATTACCTCCAAACGTTGTAATGTGACCAAGTTTAGGGCTGTCTTGTAAGAGGTCCATATGTGCTTTTGACGCTGTAAATGCACCAATTGGTAAACCGCCACCAAGTCCTTTTCCTGTCACGACTATATCAGGAATGACATTGTAGTTTTGGAAACCAAAAAGTTTACCGGTACGTCCAATACCTGGTTGTATTTCGTCTAAAATTAATAAAGCACCTACAGCTTCGCATTTAGCCTTTAATTTGGCTAAGTAATTTACTTTAGGTTCTATAAATCCTGCGCCTCCTTGTATCGTTTCTACTATTACTGCTGCGGTTTTTGAAGTAATATGTTTAAAATGTGGTTCGTAATTAAAAGTAATATGACTAATGTCGGGCAGTAAAGGTCTAAATGGCGCTTTGCGTTCTTCAAAATCCATTAAACTTAGAGACCCCATAGTGTTTCCATGGTACGCATTATGTGCTGCTATAATTTGGCTACGTCCCGTAACACGACGTGCTAATTTTAAGGCACCTTCAATTGCTTCTGTTCCAGAATTTACTAAGTAGGTAGACTCTAAAGGATCGGGTAGGTGCGTGGCTATAAATTTGCAAAGTTCTACAGCTGGTTGTTGTGCATACTCGCCATAAACCATAACGTGTAAATATTTGTCAGCTTGGTTTTTTATGGCATTTACCACTTTTGGGTGACTGTGACCTAAAGTACAAGCAGACACGCCAGCAACAAAATCTAAATAAGATTTGTTATTAGTGTCAAAGATATAGCTGCCTTTAGCGTGAGATATTTCTAAAGCTAATGGGTATGGAGAGGTTTGTGCTTGGTATTTTAAAAACCCTGCTTTCATAAATTATTCTTTTTCCGTTACTGTTGCTTTTGCTGGTTTTGTAACAGCTTTCACATCTTTTTTTAGAAATTTTTTCGGAACAGTTCTAGAGGCTTTTGGTGCTTCTTCTTTTTTGTTAAGTTGTTTTTTGTCAGCTTCCGCATCTGCTTTGCTTATTCTGCCAAGCAATGCTTCTCCAAAAAATTCTTCGTCAGCTTTATAAGGTTCTAAACCTTTGATAATAGGAAGTACAAGTGGCGGGTCATCTTTAAATAAATCTTCAACAGATGTTGGACGCTCATCATCGCGCCAATCGAAGCCTCTTAATTTTCTTGCATTTTCGGGTAAATCGTCTTCTGTGTGCGTCTTAGCTTCAGGGTCAAATTCTCTTCTAAACTCGACCACTTCTTTATCTTCAATATAGATGACAATATTTGCGGATTTTGCTTTATCAATCCCTATTAATTCACCGTTATCATTACGTGTGTAATTAATAGATTCGGCATTTTTAAGAATATGGACCTCGTTAATATCATTATTATCATTAAATAATGCAATAAGTCGTTTACCGGAAATCTGATTATAAGCGTTTTCGCTAATGGTATCTTTACTAATTGTAAAGGCATTATTAAAGACGATTAATGAATCTAATTTTTCTGAAACAGGATTTGATTTTAAATGAATGGTGTCTCCAGTCATTTGATTGTCAACATTCCAAAGTATAGGTTTTCTTGCAGCAGAAAAGGCGTCTCCTTTATTAAGCCTAGCTAGGTTAATTAACTGCGTTAAGCCCGTTTTTTGATCCGCATGTATTGAATCTGCTTTGGCGCTAATATCTTTCTTGAATATTTTAGCATTATAATAACCTCTTGTAATACGGTGTTGCGGTTTTCCTGTAATCATTAACGTGTCCGCATGCATGTAAATACTATCTTTTTCTTGAATGGTAATAGCTAGTGCACGTTTGGTAATGTAAACCGAATCTTTTGCACGATATACTTCTGCATAGTGGCCTTTAATTAGACTACTATTTACAGTATCAGTTACTGTAATATTATTGCTTGCAGACGCAAAATTACGCTTTCGATCAAAAAAGATACTATCACCTTTAACGACACGATTATCGTAATCTATTCTGGACTTTCTAACAAAATAACCGGTGTCATTTGTAGTGTCATAAAAACCACGTTCGCTATAAATTTTACTACTATCGCCAACTATAGTTGATGGTCCATACATGTATGCGTGACCATTGTCTGAATAGTAATCTAATGTTTTTGTATTTAGTTCGTATTGTGGGTTGACTAGTTTTACACTGTCTACAAAACGGTATTTTTTTTCGTTCATGTAATAGCGACCAATACGACTTGTAATAGTACCAGAAGAATCTCTAACTACTTTTCCTCCAGATTTATAATAGGATTCTTGACTAGCTCTATTAAAATATAAAGTGTCCGATGTAATAGTGGATTGTGGATCTGTAAGTACCACGTCACCACTAGCAAAAGCTAATTGTGTTTTACCAGAATATTCTACATATTTAGAGGTCAGATTAATGGTGTCCCCTTGTTTCATGTTAACATTACCGTAGGCTTCAATAAAATCTTCCTTTCCATAAAAAATGGCTTTGTCACAAAACATGTCAATACCGTCATGGTAAATATGTACTTGACCTTGATCACTTCTAGTCAAGATGCTAGCTCCTGGAAAGTTTTCTTCATCAATATCACCAAAAGCACCAGAGTCTTTAATCTCAATATGTTTTTGTTGCGCCATTCCTAATTGCATAACAAATGCAAGGAATAAAAAGTATGTGTATTTATTAAATTTCAAGATGTAATTGTTTGACACAAAAATAACGATTTAATAGACTTGTAATTGTGTATTAGTAATAATTTAAGATGAAAAAACCTGCTATTAAATTGAATAGCAGGTTTGTAATTTAAACTTTGATTTTATATTACATAAAAATAGTCTGTTTTCTGTCTGGTCCAACAGAAACTATTTTAATAGGAATTTCTAATTCTTCCTCTAAGAAACTAATGTAATCATTAAGTTCTTTTGGTAATTGAGACGCTTCACTCATTTCAGTTAAGTCTTCGCTCCAACCTTTAAAGTCAGTATAAACAGGTTCTACATTTTCCGGTTCTATGTTAAACGGTAAATGTGTAATTGTTTCGCCTTTATATTTATAAGCTGTTGCTACTTTTAAAGTATCAAAACCAGAAAGTACATCACTTTTCATCATCATTAATTGCGTCACACCATTAACGCGACATGTGTATTTTAAGGCTACTAAATCTAACCAACCACAACGTCTTGCGCGACCTGTTACAGCTCCAAATTCTTGACCGATTCTAGCCATTTCTTCACCATCCTTATCAAATAATTCTGTTGGGAATGGTCCAGAACCTACACGTGTTGTATATGCTTTAAAAATACCAAAGACTTCTTTGATTTGGTTAGGTGCAATACCTAAACCTGTACAAGCACCTGCTGCTGTTGTGTTACTTGATGTTACAAATGGATACGTACCAAAGTCAATATCTAAAAGCGATCCTTGAGCACCTTCAGCTAAGATGGTTTTACCCTCTCTAAGTGATTGGTGTAAATACGCTTCACTATCAATAAATTGTAATTCTTTAAGTTTTTCAATAGATTCAAAAAACTCTACTTCCATTTCTTCTAGATCGTATTGTACGTCTACATTATAGAAAGCAATCATTGCTTCGTGCTTGTTAGCTAAAGCTCTGTATTTTTCTTTCCAGCTATCCATTTCTAGATCACCAACTCTAATCCCATTTCTACCAGTTTTGTCCATGTAAGTTGGACCAATACCTTTTAAAGTAGAACCAATTTTGGCTTTTCCTTTAGAGGCTTCACTAGCTGCATCTAATAAACGATGCGTTGGTAAGATTAAATGTGCTTTTCTTGAAACAATTAGCTTTGCTTTATAATCAATATCAAATTGGTCTAAACCTTCTAATTCTTTAATAAAAACCACTGGATCGACAACGACACCGTTTCCAATAACATTCATTGCGTCTTTATGAAAAATTCCTGAAGGTATAGTACGTAGTACGTGTTTTATTCCGTCAAATTTCAATGTGTGTCCTGCATTTGGACCACCTTGAAAACGTGCTATAATGTTGTATTTAGAGGTTAATACATCGACAATTTTTCCTTTGCCTTCATCTCCCCATTGTAAACCAAGTAGTAAATCTACTGCCATTTTTAGTTAGTTGTATTGTTATTATTTTTTTTTCGATTTCCGTAAAAGTATAATGAGTGTTTAGAGATTTCGATATCAAAGACTTCTTCAATTGTTTTTTTAATTGCCTGAATTCTTGGATCACAAAATTCTATAACCTCTCCTGTGTCTTGAAGTATAACATGGTCATGTTGTTTATCAAAATACGATTTTTCGTAGTGTGCTTGGTTTTTACCAAATTGGTGTTTTCTAACCAAACCGCAATCTAAGAGTAGCTCTATGGTGTTATATAACGTCGCACGACTAACACGATACTTTTTGTTTTTCATATTATCATACAAAGACTCTATATCAAAATGTTCTGTGTTTGAATAGATTTCTTGAAGTATAGCGTAACGTTCTGGCGTTTTCCTATGACCATTGTCTTCTAAAAAAGAAGTGAAGACGTTTTTTACAATCTCTTGATTTTTTATATCTGTTTTTCCGCTCATAAATACCCAACAAATTTACATCTTTTTTTGAGGTTGTACTCATAAAAAGTATAATTTGACAAATGTGTTATTAGACACTTATTAACAACTTAGCGTTAAACGCGAATAACTTTGTCAATACCATTAATTTTTTTAAGGTTATCTGTTAACTTTTTAAGCATGGATTTATTGTGAACTTTGACATTTATCTTGCCTTTAAAAACACCATCATCACTCTGAAAGCTTATACTATTCATGTTAACATGCATGTTTGAGGATATTACTTTAGTAATTTCATTTACTAATCCTAAGTTGTCAATACCTGATAATATGATTTGTGCAGCAAACTCTTGTTGAGAAGAGTCTATCCAACGTGCTTGAATAATACGATACGCGTAATTAGATTGTAAACTAAGCGCATTTGGACAGTTTTTTTTATGCACTTTAATACCATCATTTATTGTAATAAAACCAAAAACAGAGTCGCCAGGGATTGGATTACAACAATTGGCTAATTTATAATCTAACTTTTCTTCCTCTTTACCAAAGACTAATAAATCATACTTATTAGTAATTTCTTCTTTATGTATATCGTCTGGATTGGTACCCGGTTTTCTGTTAATTTTACTTTTTAGAAAGCTGACTAAAGCATTACTTCTAGACGCAGCATACTCCTTAAGCATAGTGTTATCAATACTTCCAGTACCAATACGGTAAAATAAGTCTAAACTAGTTTTTAAATTAAAATGGCTAACCATTTCGTTAACAGACTTTTCGTTAAGGGTAATTTTAAGTTGTTTTAATTTTCGTCTTAAAATCTCTTTACCATCTTCGGCAATTATTTTAGTGTCTTCTTTTAATAACGACTTTATTTTTCCTCTAGCTCTAGCAGTAGTCGCGTAGTCTAACCAGTTTGGGTTAGGTTTTGCACTTTCTGAAGTAATAATGTCTACTTGATCGCCACTATTTAAAACGTGACTTAATGGTACTAATTTTCCGTTTACTTTAGCACCTCTAGTTTTTTTACCAACTTCAGTATGTATACTAAAAGCAAAATCTAAAGGCGTAGCTCCTTTTGGCAACGACTTTAATTCCCCTTTAGGGGTAAAAACAAAAATTTCTTTAGAATATAAATTCAGTTTAAACTGTTCTACAAAATCTACAGCATTAGTAGAGGCGTGCTCTAACGCTTCCTGTAGACGGTTAATCCACATGTCTAGATTATCCTCTTTGTCATCAGCATTTTTGTATTTGTAATGTGCAGCGTATCCTTTTTCTGCAATTTCGTTCATGCGCTCACTACGGACTTGTACTTCTACCCAGCGTCCTTTGGGTCCCATTACGGTAATGTGAAGTGCTTCGTAACCTGTTGTTTTTGGTGACGATATCCAGTCACGTAATCGGGTAGGATTGGGTCTGAAATGATCGGTAACTATGGAGTATATTTTCCAAGCCAAAAACTTCTCGTTGTCTCTGTCACTTTTGTATATAATCCTTACCGCAAACTTGTCGTAAACCTCGTCAAAAGTCACACCTTGTTTGTCCATTTTTCTTTTAATAGAGAAAATGGATTTTGGACGTCCTTTGATGGTGTAGTTTAAGCCTTCTTTATCTAATGATTTTTTAATAACATCATTAAACTCCTCAATATAAGCGTCTTGCTGTTCTTTGCTTTCTTTGATATTGTGTAAAATATCATTGTAAATCTCAGGTTCTGTATATTTTAAACCTAAGTCTTCTAGTTCTGTTTTGATATTATATAACCCAATTCTATGTGCTAAAGGCGCATAAATATATAAAGTTTCTGATGCTATTTTTTCTTGCTTGTCTGGACGCATACTGTCCATAGTTTGCATGTTGTGCAAACGGTCTGCTATTTTTATAATAATAACTCTGACGTCATCATTTAAAGTTAATAGCATTTTTCTGAAGTTCTCAGCTTGTAAAGAGACATCCATGTCTTTCTCTTTACTTAAAGATGATATTTTTGTTAGTCCATCAACAATTTTGGCAACAGTTTCTCCAAATAAATCTTCGATGTCTTTGACAGAATAATTTTCGTTATCCTCTACAACATCATGTAAAAGTGCGGCAGCAATAGACGTTGCATCTAAACCAATTTGTTCTGCTACAATTTTGGCAACAGCAATGGGATGAAAAATATAAGCTTCGCCACTTTTTCTGCGTTGATGGCTATGGGCCTCAACAGCAACATCAAAAGCTTTTCTGATTAGTTTTTTGTCATCCGTAGATAAGGTGCGATAACTAACTTTTAAAAGCTGTTTATACGCATTTGCAATGTCTGCATTTTCTTTTTCAATATCAATTTCTGTCATAGACTGTTCTCCTTCATTTAAAATAGAATGAATACTAAAAATACTATAAAATTATGAATAGACCACATCCTTTACTCTAATTTTAATTGAAACTGAATAAGGTGCTTTTTTATTCGTTAAAACGAAATTATAAGACTTATTGCTCTTTATAAACTTCCATTTTTAAGCCCATTCCATAATTGTTTAAACCTGCGTTTAATAGGTTAGAATTATTTACATTTTTCTTATCAAAAAGAATCCACTGTCCATTGTTATGAAACACACGTTTTATAAATGTTGTTTTGGCAGCAATTTGGTCTGTAAATGGTAATAAAGGTCTAAACGTGGTGGATACTTTAACAATACCACGTCGTGTTTTTACTTCTTTATATTTTTTATTGGGTAGTAACTTTCCGTTTTTATCCGTAAAACCAAGGACTTGGATGGATACATAAATACCGTCTTTTGGCACAAAAATGTCAAATCCAGAAACATCAAATTCAAATATAGGTTTGGTGTCTTCTGTGGCAATAAAAATTACTTTTTCATAGGTTAAAACCTCTCCAGGTAATCCCTTGTCGTTTTTATAGAATTGTACTCTAAATAAGGTCGAAAAGGGACGTTTGGCTTGTTTGTTTTTACCACGTTTGTCCCAATCTTTAGTTTCCGTTTTTATAGGAAGCAGTATTTTTGTTAAGTGCTTTGGTTTGGTGTCGTTATTTGGAAAAAATACAGCAATTTCACTCTCTATTGTTGGCAACCAACATTTGTAATAATCGTTATGATCTGTAGGTTTTAACGTTACTTCTTTAAACTTTCCGGTAGGTCTAGCAATAACTATAACTTCGTCTAGTAAGTCTGCTTTAGATTCTAAAAATAGTGTGTCTTTTAAGGTCGCTGTTGCTAACTTTAAATCTTTGTAGCCTAAGGCCGAAATAAATAGGGAGTCAATATCTGAATATAGTTTTTTTGTAAAATGAAATTTACCCTCGTCATCTGCAAACAAACCGTTTCCGTTTCCAAATGAAATAGTAGCAAAAGAGACCGGTTGGTTAGTTGTAGATAGTAGTGTTTTGTTTTGTGCTTGGCTTAAAGCCGAAATAAAAGCAAGACAAATTAGAAGTAGGTGTTTTTTTGACATGGTCTAATTTAAAGATTATACTTAAATGATTCAATAATTATTCCAATAATTTGGAAATTAAAAAGCCTTCTAGAAATAGAAGGCTTTTTTAATTTATTTGAGTATTGTATTATTAGTTTCTTGTGAGAACCTGAAACGAGTTCAGGTTGACGGGTGCGGTCTTATAATTCAAAGTTTATCATGAGAACCTAAAACCAATTCAGGTTGACGACTTGTATATCTTAATTTTATTAATGAACGTCATTCCGAATTTATTTCGGAATCTCATTATCTTGGATTGTTGAGTTTTAAGTGAGAACCTGAAACGAGTTCAGGTTGACGACTTGTATGTCTTAATTTTATTAATGAACGTCATTCTGAATTTATTTCGGAATCTCATTATTTTTGGGTGTTGTTTTTTATGTGAGAACCTGAAACTAGTTCAGGTTGACGACAGTAGTCTTATAATTTAAAGTTTATCATGAGAACCTAAAACCAATTCAGGTTGACGAAAACTTATTTAGACGCTTCAATCCATTGGTCAATTTTAGTTTCTAGAAGTGCTAATGGTACACAACCTGGTTCTAATACTTGATTATGAAACTGTGCAATATCAAAACGATCACCTAAGGCTTTTTCTGCTTTAGCACGTAATTCTATGATTTTTAATTGCCCAATCTTATACGATAATGCTTGTCCTGGATTTGCCATATAACGTTCGATTTCCGAAATAATACTAGCTTCACTTTCTGCTTCATGGTCTAATGAGTATTTGATAGCTTGTTCTCTTGTCCAACCTTTAGTATGCATTCCTGTATCCACGACTAAACGGATGGCACGGTGCATTTCCATACCTAACATTCCAAAATATTGGTATGGATCAGTGTATAATCCTAGCTCTTTCCCTAAAGACTCGCAGTATAATGCCCAACCTTCTCCATAAGCACTATACCATAGTGTTTTTCTGAATTTTGGTAACTCGGTATCTTCTTGTTGTAAGGAGATTTGATAATGGTGTCCCGGAATAGCTTCGTGTAAAAATAAGGCTTCGTCACTAAAGACGTTATATTTTGTAGCATCAGGAATTGGTGTGTAAAAAATACCAGGTCGTGTTCCGTCTAAAGACCCTGGGTTATATTCTGCACTAGCAGACGCTTCTCTAAATTTTTCAGTTTGCCTAACTTCAAAAGCTGTTTTAGGTTTAACATCAAATAGCTTAGCAATTTGCGGTTTCATGGTTTCATGTATCGCATTAAAGTTATCGATAATTTGCTTTGGCGTGTTGTATGGCGTTAAGTCTTTGTTGTTTCTAACAAAATCAAAAAACGAAATAATATCTCCTTTATACTCAACTTGTGTCTTTACTTTTTCCATTTCGGCAAGAATACGCTTCACTTCACTTAGACCTAAATTATGTATTTGGTCTGCAGTCATTGTAGTTGTTGTGTATAACTTGATTTGATGCTCGTAATACGCTTTCCCGTTTGGTGTATCGTCAATCCCACTAGTTGTTCTACCAGCTGCCATGTAATCGTCTTTCATAAAATTGTAAAGCGATGTGTAAGCAGGAATAACTTTGTTTGACACCATATCAGCATAAGCTGTTGTCAAACGTGTTTTGTCTTGGTCAGAAAAACTGTCTGGTAAATTTTTAATCGGCGTATAAAATAGATGATCCTCTAATTTAGTTTCTGCAATTGTTTTTAATTGTGGGACAACCTTAGCAATTAATGCTTTTGGTAAAACATGTTTGTTGTCAATACCGGCTTTCATTTTTGTTTCAGCAGAAGCTACCCATTCTAAATACTGGTCTACACGTTGCAACCAATTGTCGTAATCTTCGACTGTATTAAAAGGTTGAGAACTTGCGCCACTTGCCAAAGTACCAACCGTTAGTTGTTTGGTCCACATTTGGTTTATTGGGGTGTAGTTTTCATTAAAATCAAAACGTTCTAAATTAATATCGCAATCCCATATTAAAATGTCACGACTTAATTGTTGTTTGGCGTTAAGTTGTGAGTTGCTATAAGATTCCGCTTTAGCTTTAAAATCCGAATAGTATGCTTTTTCCTTTTTAGAAAAGGCGTCCGTTAGCGTATTTGGTAAGCTATTGTTATAGCGATTATCTCCAGCGGATGTCGCGCTTAATGGGTTTAATTTTAAGCCTTCTTCATAAAAATCGTTTAGCATTGTACTAAAAGCCTCGTTTTTCACTAAAGTTTCAGTAGGTGTGTTGTCTTCTGTAGTTTTATCATTTTTACATGCTGTAAATAATGTAATAACTAAAAGTAGGGTGAAGTAATGTTTCATTTTATTTATGGATTAAATTTTCAATGGTATCTAAAAAATCAACTTTATTATCGATATATAAAGCAATCGCTTTAAATTGCTTTTCTGAACCATAAAGACTAATTAATAGCTCAGGTGTTTTAAGTTTGATTAGTATGTTATGTGGTTCTAAACTACCTAGTGGTGATAGTTTTTTTATTTCGGATTGGTTTTCAATCTCTTTGCTGTAATATACTATAGTTTCAATTGTATTTAATTTGATATTTGATTCTGCTAAAATACCATACTTTAAAACTAGTGTATCATCCGTTATCGTAATTGGACGGTAAAGTAAAGATTTTAAAAAACCTAAAATTTGAAAAGCGGAGTATACGCTAAGTATCAAACTAACTAATGCAGCAATCCAGCTCCATTTAGTTAATAGAAAGTGAACAGTAAACATTTCAATCCCAATTATAAGAATTAAAGCGCCGAGCAAGATTGGTGTTCCACTAGTTTTATGGTGGGTAAATTGGTTTGGTTTTAGTATTGTTTTATTCCATTTAAATAAAACATAATAAAAAACAGCAATTTCCATTGTCAATAAATTAGCAAGAAATTTAGGTAATAGTTGTTTTGTAGATAGTTTTAATGCATCAAAAAAATCAAGACTGTCTTGCTTTGTTTTTTTGAAGACTTTGATCAGCTTTCTGACTTTAATAATAACAAAAGTGGCAACTAGAAATTCGACTATTGGAAGAATCCAAGTTTTAATTACGTTTAATAAACCTTGATGTTGATAAGGAATTACATAAGATGCAATGACTATTCCAATAATAAAAATTGGAATAGTCGTAGTTTTTGGAACATTGCTTTTTCTTATTAGCAGAAAATAAATAATTGGAATAATTAGAGCAAAATCTATTGTAATTGCTGATGTTAAAGCTGATGAAGTATTTGAAATTAATACTTTTTTTGCTAAAATAAACAGTCCAAACATTAAAAATAAAGTAGTAGCTATGGCTAAATAAGGTTTTTTTAAACTGAAAATTGTTTGATTCATCCTCTTTAGATTTAGTTCACTTTATTAGTCTGTTTTAAAGGTGTTATGTTACATTAATACCAACGCTTTTTCTTCTTTTTAGACGCTTCACTTTTACGTCCTTTTTTATGCTTACTACCAGATTTAGCAGATTTGTGTATGATTGGTTTTGCTTTTGGATCTAAAGGATAAGGATGGTCGTCCATAACATCTAACTGTAAATGAATCAGTTTTTGAATATCTATTAAATAGCTTTTCTCGTCGGCACTACAAAGTGAGTATGCCATACCTGATTGACCTGCACGAGCCGTACGACCAATTCTATGGACATATGTTTCTGGTATATTTGGTAAATCAAAGTTAAAAACAGCATCTAAATGATCAATATCAATACCACGTGCTGCAACATCTGTTGCAATTAAGATATTAATTTCTTTTTTCTTGAAGCGTTTTAAGGCGTCTTGTCTTGCTGTTTGACTTTTATCACCATGGATACTATCCGCTAAATAGCCATTTTTAAGTAAGGTTTTTTCTAATTTATCCACACCATATTTGGTACGTCTAAAAATTATAATGTTTCCTTTTATGGTATTGCGTAGCAGGTGTAATGCTAATTCTATTTTGTCCTTTTTAGGTGTAAAATAAAGTAATTGATTAACATTTTTTGAAGTAGAACTGTTTTGCGCCACTTCAATACGTTGTGGCTCCGTTAAAATGGTACTCGCTAATTGCTCTACTTTATAAGGTATTGTTGCAGAGAATAATAACGTTTGTTTTGTTTTAGGACAAAGACGTTCAATCTTTTTAACATCGTCAATAAAGCCCATGTCAAGCATTAAATCTGCTTCATCTAGTACTAATGTTTGCACATAATCTAGATTAATTTCGTCTTGTTTATGTAAATCTAATAGACGTCCTGGTGTTGCAATTAAAATATCAATACCATTACGTAAAAGTTCTTTTTGTGGCTCTATAGCAGCACCACCAAAAATAACATCACTTTCTAGTTTTGTGTGTGTTGCGTAAGCTTCAAAGTTTTCTGCAATTTGTATCGCTAATTCTCTAGTTGGACTTACAATTAAAGCTTTAATTTTTTTTCCTTTTTTTGGACCCTCTTGCTTATCATACAATAACTGTAAAATAGGTAATGCAAAAGCTGCGGTTTTTCCTGTACCAGTTTGTGCAGAAACAATCACATCTTTTCCGTTTAGTACTAACGGAATTGTTTTTTCCTGTACTAATGTTGGGTTATCGTATCCTTTTTCCGCAATAGCGCGCAAAATAGGTCTGTTAAGTTGTAAGTCTTTAAATGACATGAATTAGAATTTGCTACAAAGGTAGTTTTTTCCAAGCATTTAATGTGGTTTAATATTTTTAGAATAGCCTTGCTGTTTTTACTCTGTAATTACGCTAATAGTGTATGTGGCAACGATGTCGTTTTTGATTTTTAAATGGACATCATAAACACCACTAGTTTCAAATTTGTAATTAAAGGATACTAATCCATTATCGTTTTTAAGGTTGGTTATTTTATAAGGAATAGTTTTAAAACCAGAATATTTAATTAGTGATATGTCTTTAGTGTCTAAGCTGTTTAAAGATTTAAAACGAATTTCTAAAGTGTCGTCTTTTTTTATGGTTGTGTTTAAGTCACTAGGACCAATCGGAATGATTTTATGTGTAAATGTATCTCCATAAACTATTGGAGAAGCACTATAGTCAGAGGTTATTAACGTGTCGTTTAATAACCATTTTTTATCCAACGGATAATGGTTTTTAGCAAATAGAGTAGGGTCTGTCAAAAAATAACCTAAGTTGTAGTCTTTGATAAATACATCGTTTACAAAATAGCCACTAGACCAAGTCGCATCACATAAATACCACTTGTTATTTAGTTTTACGGCATTCCAAGAGTGATTTGCTAAGTCTAAAGATTCCACATTTGTGGTTGTAGAGCGTCCAAAGCCATTAACCATTTTACAGTCTAAATTGGCTAAAAAGCAAAGCTCCTTTATTAGGTAAGCATAACCTGTGCACATGGTTTTTTTATGCTTTAGTAATTTTTTGAATGCTGTTTTTTGATACTCATTATTCCATTTTAAATAGGCTAGACTATCGTTTTTAAAACGTTTACGTTGTTTGCTAACTTTATTATCTTGATTAAGATCACCTTTTATATTAGTACAAACCCAAGTGTAAATTGCTCTAAATTTTTCAGCATCATTATCTAATTTGTAAGTCAAATTATACGCAAGTAATGGTAAGTTTTTTAAACTTGCGTTTGCATTTAGTTTAGCAATATTATCAGCTCTAGTAAAATCGATAGTTTTAAAATCCGAAACTTGCGCAATAGTTAATTTAACTATGAAAAAGAAAATTAGGGTCAGTCTGTTTTTCATATAAATAGAATTAGTCTTTTTTAGAAGAATACACTTCTTTAACTGCAACTTTACCCATCAGAATATAAGAATCGTCGTTTAAACTTACATTTAATACCATGTTTGTAGTTGCGCTAGTATTTTGAACAGTTACTTTTTTAGACTTGTAACCCACATAACTAAAGATTAAAACATCACCTCTTTTTACTTTTTGAGGAAACACAAAATTACCATCAAAATCAGATACGCATCCAAAAGCAGTACCTTGTAAAACTACATTTACAGCTGGAAGAGGTAAACCGTTTCCGTCTGTTATATTACCCGTAATGGACAAATTTTGTGTTTGGTTAATCTTGTTATTTGTTGACGTGTTTTTGGTTATTTGGTCTTGGGCTTTTACTGTCGAAAATGAAAATAGAGCGAAACAAGCCAAACCAATAGCACTGATAAAGCTAAACTTGCTTTTCGTAGGTTTTACCGGATACGATTTTAATTGTGTGCTTTTAAATCGACCACAAGTATTTTGAGTGTCTTTTTTATTGAAAAAGGTTGCAATTTGATCGGCATTCATTGTAGTAAAGTCAATCACTTCTTTTGTACAAGAATCACAAAAACCACCTTTTGGAGTTGGTGAAAATTGATTGAAGTTTTCCGAGCAAGGCGTCGTAATGTCTAAGTTGATTTGATTTTGCATGAGATATAGATTTAAATGTTATTATACATCAAACCTATATAAATAAGGGGTGGATTAAAACCGATAGTGAGTAAACGGTACTTTTGAATGAGTCAGTGCAACGTTTACCTTAGTTTGTTATTTAAAGAATATTGAAATACACTGCAATTACTAACTAAAAACCGACTTATACTTTACTGTCGTTTTAGTTAAATTAGCTGATAATGATTTTAACCACAGTAATTGATTGTTAATTAAATGGGCTTCCTGGAGGTTTAGTAATGTATTGTCGTCAATTATTGTTTGCCCGGCTTCAATATCACTGTCCCGTTTTAAAGATAAATTATCATAGCGTTTTTGTAGTTTTTTATGCGCTTGATATATTTTGTTTTCTTCGAAAACAAGAACTGTTTTAGTACTTTCTAATTGCGAAGCAGAATGTAGTAACGTTCCTGTAATCCCTTCGATAATAGTATCAAATTCTTCTGAAGCTGGTGTTGTACTATGATTTAAAATATAACGTCCAATCGAAGCTATTGCAGATAATATGGTGTGGTTTAGTGTGACCATCTCATATATTAAAGCAGATTCTTTTTGTTTAGATTTTGGATCTTGTGTTAACCTTTGGAACGCTGCATTTAGATTACTCATCGCTAAAAAAGCCTCTTTTCTGGATACTTTATAAGCTAATGTGTTTTCTTCCTTGTCGTGGTATAGCTTTTTGGTGGCTTTTAAATAATTACTATTAGAGGTAATTACAGTGGCTAATACCGTGTCTAGGTTTTTGTATTCCCAACTCGGGAACAATAGGTAGTTTGCTATTACTGCTATTATGGCGCCAATTACGGTATCAATAACACGATACTGCACTACAGTAATAGCATCAGGATCTATAAGTGCGTAAACAAATACAATGTGCAAGGTTATAAAAGCAGCACCTACTTTATAGCTTTGTTGTATTAATGAAAAAGCAAAGGTTAACGAGACAATCGCTAAGACTAAATAGACCGTTGTGTTTTTGGTAATTAAAATAATTGTTGTGGCAATTATAGCACCAATTATGGTTCCGATGATTCTGTTTTTAGAACGCGCTTTGGTTAACCCATAATTGGGACGCATGATTACAATTATGGTCAGAATAATCCAATACGCATTTTTTAAATCTAATATACTTCCCAAAAGAAAACCAAACACAATGGCACTTGCTAATCGTAAAGCGTGCCTAAGCATTGGCGATTTTAAACTAAAATGCTGTACTAATATATTTAGTCTGTAATCTTGAGAGGTTAAAAACTGTTTAGATTCTTGTGGTTTTAAAGATGCTTTAGCATTGTTTTTTACTTTAGTTAAAACACGTCTGATAGCTTTTACTTCTTGTAATAATTGCTTTTGATAGTCTTGAAGGTTGCGCATGGTAATTGCACCTTCTCTAGCTTTTGGTAAAGTAACTTCAGTAACGTAATCCTGAATTGCAGTCTCTGTGTCTGCAGCTATTTTATTTATTAATTCAATATCAGGAAGATTGCCTTTTTTTATGAATAATTCAGACAATTTAATAAGGTGATTTCCTAGCTCTTTATTCAGTTTTTTAAAGGTATTTAAATGCTGTTTTTCTAAACCAAATAGGGTGTCAATTTTGGTGTAATCTAAAGTGTTTGCTAAGGCTAACTCAAAAATATCAATTAAGGATATAAAGATTAAAAGTCTTCTCTCATTAGAAAAAGAACGTCCTGAACGTTTTCTACCCTCTAAAAGTAGCTCTCTTAAGGTTTCGTGTTTTTCGCTTATTTGGGTTTGAAGGACTAGTGCTTTTTTAGCATACTTCTCACGCTTATTAGGCTTGGTTAATAGCTTGGCTCTTATTTTTAAATATTCGCCAGTAAGCGATAATGTATCTGATAATAATTGGTCATCGTCTTTTCTTGGAAAAACCCAATTTGATAATAAAGACACTACTAAATACCATAATCCACCAACACCAATTAAGCCGACGTGTAAAATAATAGATTGAAAATCGGGCTTACTAACCGCTAAGCCCAACACAATAGCTAGTAATCCTGAAAATGATATTAAAGAAGCTCTGAAACCATAAGCAGAAATCAAACTAACCGCAAAACTTAAAACAGCAATAGCAATTAGTAGAATAATAAAAACAGGTTTGGTTAACAGGATTATAAACGTTACCAACATGGTTAGTATAATACTAATTAAGATACCGTTTATTTTACGTCTTAAGCTTCCTGGGACATCACTTGGTGCGTTTAAAAATGTCCCTAGAGCAATGGCGGGCGCATAAGCAAACAAGTCTATTAAATTAAAAACAGCTAATGGTAAAACAATAGCAACGGTTAAGACTACACCTCTATAAAAGCCTGAACCTTTAAGAAATAACTCGATGGTTTTTAAATGATTTTTAATCTTATTTCGCATTAAAACAAAGGTAGCTTTTAATGCCTTTCGGTGAAATTAATCTTGTGTTAATTATAACTGCAGTAATCCAAAGTCTTTCAGCTTTTGCATAGGTTTAGAAAACCAGAATAATTCAAAATCGTCTAACTGAGTTTCGAAGTCTTTTTTTAACGCTGAAAAAGAAACACTTTTGCCACTTGTTGGTTTTAGCGTTTCTAGTGTGTCAAGCAACCATTCGCCTTCAGGCTTATTTAATGTCATTTGAAGACGCTCCGTTTTATCATGAAACGTCAGGTCTAACAACTCATTTGTAAATCCTTTTTTAGTTTTTGTACGCTCTGCAACTAATGGTAAGTGTCCTAACCATACAATTTTTGCAGTTGGTTTTGTGGTTAGTGCGGTTTCTGTATTTAAACAGTCATCAATATGAAAAGGTGCAATTGAGGTTTGCGGAATCTCAAAATCAAACCATTCTTGTAAATCCATATCAAAACCAATCCCGTGCATAAAATTGAATAACGATTTTTTTAAACCGAAACTAAATTGGTTGTGATCAATACCCGTGCTATCCGTAAAATCAATATCATTATTGGCAAACGAAATAGATTTATAATTTGGTGTGATGCCATATTCTGTTGGATTTAAACCAATCGGACTATGGGCTGTTAATGCAAATTGATGCCAGAACCCAGACTGAATAATACCTAATTCAAATAACTGTCTGACCATCTCTAAACTATCAACTGTTTCTTGTACCGTTTGTGTCGGGTAACCGTACATTAAATAGGAGTGGACCATAATGTTGGCTTGCGTAAAGTTACGCGTCACTTGCGCGACTTGCTCCACAGTTACACCTTTATCAATTAGTTTTAATAGTCTATCTGATGCCACTTCCAAACCTCCAGAGACTGCAATGCAACCTGAGGCTTTAAGTAGGTAACATAGATCTTGTGTAAAGTTTTTCTCAAATCTGATGTTAGTCCACCATGTAACGGTAAGTTTTCGTTTTATAATTTCTAAGGCTAACGCTTTCATTAATGCAGGCGGTGCAGCTTCATCCACAAAATGAAATCCGTTTTCGCCAGTTTGCGCAATTAATTGCTCCATACGATCCACTAATAGGGCTGCTGCAATGGGTTCGTAAATCTTGATATAATCTAAGGATATGTCGCAAAACGTACATTTTCCCCAATAACAGCCATGTGCCATTGTTAATTTATTCCAACGTCCATCACTCCATAAACTGTGCATTGGATTGGCAATTTCTATAACAGAAATGTAATCCTCTAGCAATAAGTCAGAATAGTCTGGTGTCCCTACTTGTAGTTGTTTGTATTCTGGTCTTGTGGTGTTGTTTTTGTAAACTACTTTTCCATCTTCTAAAAGGAAGGTGCGTTTGTATTGTTTCTCTTTGCTATTGTGATCTTTGGTTATTGTAGTGCTTCGACTGCGCTCAGCATGACCTTTGTTGTTGCTATTTGTGTCTTTGGTTATTGTAGTGTTTTGACTGCGCTCAGCATGACTATTGCTATTTTGGTCTTTGGTTATTGTGGTGCTTTGATTGTGATCAGCGTGATTGGTGTTGTTGCTATTTTGGTCTTTGGTTATAGTAGTGCTTCGACTGCGCTCAGCATGACCATTGTTATTGCTATTTGAGTCATCGTTTTCTAGGGTGTTTTCTAGATTATTTTCTAAATCAGTTTCCGCAGTACTTTGATTGTTATCAGGTTGACATACGTTTTGGTATAATAACGCAATGGGTAGCTCGCCATCGTCTAGCGTAATAAAGTCGAAGAAATCAAAAACACGTGTGTCTGTTACTTGGCGTAATTCGGTATTTGGAAAACCACCACCAATCGCAATTTTAATCTCTGGATAATTCGCTTTTATAAATTGTGCACATCTAAACGCGCTGTATAAATTCCCTGGAAATGGTACCGAAAAACAGATTAGTTTTGGTTGCACGGTTTTTAAGCGGTCTTCTAAAATAGCCAACGTTAACTGATCAATAAATGTTGGTTTATTTTTTAGACTATCATAAAGCGCGTCAAACGCATTGGCACTTTGTCCTAAACGCTCGGCATATCTACTAAATCCAAAATTAGTATCGATACATTCAATAATAAAATCTGATAAATCTTCAAGATATAAGGTTGCTAAATGCTTGGCTTTATCTTGCATGCCCATTTCTCCAAATGCCCAATCCATATCTTCTAGTTGTTCAAATCTAGAGGCTTGTGGTAGGAAGTTTGTAGTACATATTTGTCGTGCTAAAGTTTGATTTTTACCTTGTAGAAATAATATAATAGCATCTAAAGGTTGTAAATAATCATCTTTTAATGTGTAAATACGCTGCCCATTTTCTGTCGAAATGGAGTCGTTTTCTATTGCTAAATCAAAAAGTTTTTCAAAGGTTTTTTTACTGAATAATTCTAAAATCACCTCGATCCCTAAATCCATCTGAAAGGCAGAAACCCCAATTGTATTTAAAAATCCTTTTAAATAGGCAGTTGCAGGATATGGCGTATTTAACTGGGTAAAAGGTGGCGTTATTAGTAAAAGGTCTTTCAAGAATTTAGCTTTAAAAATAGATTGCAGCAAAGATAAGTTAATGTAGCTTATTGGTTTTGAGTTCTATTAGTTTTTTATAAAAGCAGCTAATTTTTGACGTTTTTTAAGTGGTAAAGCATCATTATCTACAATTAAAGTTAATTGTGATTGGTCTTTTTGTTTAGAAAAAATTAAGGTGAATAATTGGGTAGTAGTCATACTGTTTTTTGCAGCTTGTACTAGTGTTATTTTATCTCCGGGTTTTATTAGTCCTTCTTTCAAAACACGCACATAAGTCCCTGGTCGTGCATGCTTGATAAATTGTTTAAGAATGGTCTGTGTACCAAACCGTATACCCAGTTTAAAACAAGGTTCTCTAGGTTGTGTCACTTGGACTAGGGCGGTTCCTATTTTATAAATATCGCCAACCCTAATTTTAGTTTCGTCTAATCCTTTTACGGTTAGGTTTTCGCCAAAAATCCCGTAATTAAAATCTATGTTTGGATATAAGTTTTTCCAATAATCATAATGGTCTTCCGAAAATAAATAACAGGCTTTAAAAATACCACCATGATGCTTTCTGTCTGAAACCTCGTCACCTTTTACGTCTTCTTTTTCTAAATAAATACCAGCATCAATAGGGTTTTTGTACATGCCCGTGGTTTGCTTTTTTCCATTCCATTCAATGGTTGTTGGTTTGGCAATATTGGTAGATGTTATTAGCATGTTTAAGACTTAGTTTTTATAGTACCAAAAAGGGATGGTTATTATGGTGTCTTGTGTTTGTGTACTGTCTGTTTTTGATAACCTGTAAATACTTAAATCGTGCTTACCGTCTTTTATGTTTTTAAGAGATAATACTGTTTCAAAACCATTTTGATTTTGATTGTGTTTAGTATAGATAAAATCAGGTAGCGTGTAATTTAGGGTGTCAATTTTTAAGCTATAAATACTAGATAAGGTTTTAACGTATTCTAGTTTTAAGCTATCCGATATTTTTTTGATATTTCGATTGTATCCAGTGATGAAATCTGATTTATATCCTCTAATGTCTTCTTCAGGTTTTAGACCTTTGTTAAAGGAAAACACAGCATCTTCAATACTTTCATTATACTCAATAAATATTGGTAAATAAGACGTTGTTATGATTTTTGAAGGAATTGAAGCTTTATCAATAAAAAGATCTTCTTTTTTTATGTTTTCATCGTAATTTAAAAGGTTTGCAGAGAAGCTATTAGAATCCTCTGAAGCTGAGAAATAATTGGAACGATTAAAGCTAAATGCTAAAATAGTTGATAGTAGAAAGTAACTTGGGATGAGGATAAAACTTATTTGTTTTCCAAATTTGTTATCTAAAAAATTATGGACTAGTGGGCGATATAAAAAAGAGAGTGTTAAATAACTGAATAACCAATAAAAAGGAAAGTATATTTTTGCTAACCATTTATTTTTTTTAAAATACCCTAATGTTATAAAATCTAGAAAGGTTAAAATCATCCCTAGAATTGTAAAAATCATTAAAAAGACTCCTGTGATAAAAAACATTTTAGGTCTAATATCGTGGTCTTTGATTAAAAAATAACCTATTAAAACAAGTATTCCGGCATACAATAAAAAAGAAATCAGGTAAAACACTAATAAAAAAGAAACTGCAAATAAGACGCTACAATAGTCTTCTAGTTGTGATATATACTTATCAAATGAACCTATTTTTTTACGTAAATAATTGTCAAATTTAGGTCTGTATTTTAATTTTTTGTAATCGATGTCTCCTGAGACATAGCGTAACCCTAAAGCACCAATCCATAACCCACGAAGAACAACGTGAAATAATAAGGTTGTTAACAAAATAAGACTGGCGTAAATAGCTACGCTTAAAGCTATTCTAAAAAAAAGGTCTCCATCATTTTTTGCAATATTATAACTTGTTTCAAGCGGTTTTAACACTTGCGTCAAACCATAAATTGCAAACCCAGAAATAATTAATTCTAACTGCCAACTTTCTTGTTGTAGTTTATCTAGCCAAGCTTTAAAAGCTTTAGATCTATAATTATTTTGCATGGTTTTGCTCTGGTTGGTTTCTGTAAATATAGAGTAAATATTGAAAAATTACTTTTCATTACTCAAAATACTAGCTACTGCTTGCTTGTATTTTACAGGATTCCCAGCTTTTTTAATGGCTTTGAATGTTTTTTGAGGATTAGAAAACGACTGCGAGAAAAACTCCCAAAAGCCTAACATTTTCATTTTTATTGGGGTTGGTCCCGATAGATACGCGTCGTACTGTTGGTAAATTGTATCATGAAATTGACTAAAAATCTCCCAACGGTCTTTAGGATATTCTGTGGTATTATTTTTAATCATGCTTGGTAAAAATGGATCTGCAATTAGACCACGACCAATCATAAAATGATCAATACCCGGAAAGCGGGCTTCCATAGATTTAAAAGATGCTACAGACGTGATATCTCCATTGTAATATAATTTATGCTTTGTACTTGTAATGCATCGCTCAAACGCCTCTAAATCTACAGGTCCTTTGTACAGTTGTTTTCCAATTCTGGCATGAATTGCAATATTTTTGAGCGGATAATTATCTAGAATAGGGAAGGCGTCTAAAATTTCTTCAGCATTGTCATAACCCATTCTCATTTTCATGGACACGGTTATATCACTTTCGTTATGTGCTTTTTTTAAAACGTCGTCAATTTTTGCAGGATTACAAATCAAACCTGATCCCATACCAGATTTAGTCACCATTGGATATGGACAACCTAAATTCCAGTTTAACTCTTTATACCCTAAACTTTGCACGTATTTAACTACAAACATAAACTCGTCAGGATCATTGGTCATTACTTGCGGAATCACTTCTAAGGTCGTGTTATTTTCTGGTTGTAAATCTAATTGATAGGATTGCTTAATTTTCAGCTTTCCGTTTAGCCTGATGTAAGGTGCGTAAAACGTATCGATACCACCAAAATAATGGTGAAACGCGTTACGGAATCTAAAATCCGTGAAGCCTTGTAGAGGAGAAGACAATAAAGTAATGGACATCTTAAGTATGCGGTAATATTAGTTACGCAAATATAGTTTCAAAATATTACAATTACGCAATATTTACCAAGCCACTTGGAAAAGGTCTATAGGCATAGTATTGTAATACTTCTTCAATTGCTAATTTTAGCGCCCTGTTTATTGGGACAATAACATTACCCATTGTAAAATCTATCTGCGACAGTTGCATGTAATACTCCGTGAACATCGGGATATATAGTCCATTATTTATGGCTTCTGCAGTATCTTGCAAGGTTTCTTTTTGGTTTTCTTTTATAATTTTGCAAGTCACCATGCGTTTTTGCCCATACTTATCATTAGAAGCTGCATAGCCAAAAAGACGACAAACTAAACCGCGATATTTATAATTACTACATCGTCCTAGTGCGTTGTCTACTAAGTTTAGCGGGCTATAAATATGGCAAATGGAATGTTTTGATTTTGTGTTTAATGTTTTTAGCGTGGTTTCGGCTTGACCGTTTAAAAAAAGATGAAACGCAAAAGGTAAAAACTCTAAAGGAGAAGCCTCCATGGTTGGGTTGGTACAACACTTACCACAACCTGTTGCACAATGCAAAGTTGTTTTGTTTTGAAAGGTTGAAATTTGGGTGTCTAACGTCTCAAATAACGCTTCCACTAATCGTACTCTTCGCTCTATAGACATTCCTTTTTTTTGAAGGTACGCTATAAATTTACCGTTTACGTTGTTTATTTTGGTTATAAAAAAACCACTTCTATTTGAAGTGGTTTTTAATGGGGCTATTGCAGACCGTTTAAGTTTTTATTGAAATCAAATAGAAGCTGAGGTTTGCCTGATACCAACAATAGTCTTGCTTTTTATTGATTTAAAAACAGATATAATGCGGCCACAAGACAAATGGCTAAAATAATTAGCACATATTTTTTGACTTGATTAGGTTTGCTGTATAACATCCCATTGCTAGATTGTTTTTTAATGTTTTGAATGTCTTTATCCATATCTGGAACTTCAAAAGCTATTGTATGCGGTTTGCCATCGTAATACTCCGGATTGGCTTTTAAATTGTCTACAATGTCTTTACTTTCCTTTAAACCTAAGTCTGTTTTTGCCCTCACGTATTTTATGGCAGCTAGTTGACTTTCGGAAATTAATTCTAGAATAATCTCCTTGTCTAAAGTAATATTATTAATAACAATGTTCATTATTATTCAATCGCTTTTTTTAGGGCATCTAAACCACCAACAATAGGTAAGGAGATGCTTGTTTTATCTAAATCCACCGTTAACTCAGTCCCCGGTTTTGGATGTATTGTAAACTCTTTATCACTAGAAAAAATAACCAATCCAATTTGTTGTCCTGCTTTAATGATTTGATCATCTGGTTGTAGGTTAAACGTTAGATCGTAAAATTCGCCTTTCTTTAATGGTGCGCTTTCGCGTAATGATTTATGATTTTGTGGATCTGCCCAACCACGTGTAATAATATTATCTGTAATTACTTTGGCATCATCCGTATACGGTAAAGAGACTAGCATTACGGATAAATTGGCAGCTGGTTTACTACTAGATACGCTAATAGTTATTGTGCTTTCGCCAGAAATATGTAAGTCTTGTTTTAAAGTAGCCGTACTATATAATAAACGGTGGGTACTGTTTGTCGCTTGCGCATGTGCTTTCCCAGAAATGGTAAAATCATCCACTAACATTTCTGTTTTTTGTCTTTTACTTGACGTTGTTGTTAAGGCACCAACTTGGTTTCCGCCTTTATTTAAATATAACGTCACGTTTTTAGCATCCGGATTTGGGTATGCAGCATAAGCAGTTGGTTGGTCTGGTCTGTCATTTTCTCTAACAATGCGTGCTTGAGGATCGTTTTCTACACCGTTGTCAATACCGTGTAAATAGTGAGTAAACCAACGGTTCATCATGGTCATTGGTGGTGGTCCACCATGTCCGTTTTGATGGTAATATATTTGTGTTGGTAAGCCCATTGCTTTGGCTTTTTGATAAATACGGTTACTATGTTCTGGCATTACATTCCAGTCGTTAAAACCATGTGACATTAACAAGGCAGCTTTCATCCCATCCATTTGGTTGAGGTAATCACGGTCGTTCCAGAAGTCGTTTAAATCTCCTGTTTCTCTGTCCATTCCTGCAGCCATTTCTGTGTCTCTAACGGTTTTGTTATTGTATGGTCTTTTTGCATCGTCACCACTATGTATAAAGTCATAAAGCACATCAATATCCTCTCCTAAATACCCTCCAGGAGAGCGCACTAATCCGTTTGATCTGTAATAATGGTAGGACGATGTGTTTGGTGCAATTGGTATAATGGCTTCTAAACCTTTAACGCCAGTGGTTGCAGCTGCTAATGGTAATGTCCCGTTGTAAGATGTACCAGTCATACCTACTTTTCCTGTGCTCCAAAAGGCTGTTACTTCTTGATCGCCATCTGGTGTTGTGTAACCTTTTGCGTCACCATTTAACCATTGTATAACTGCTTTTGGTGCTAATGCTTCGTTTGGTCCACCAACGGTAGGGCTACCTTGAGATAATCCGGTTCCAGGAGAAGACGAGTGTACAACAATGTAACCGCGTGGTACCCACTTCATGATATGCGAGTTTGATATTATTGGGCGTTTTCCTAAACGGGTTACTTCTGGGTGTGCGCGTTCTTGCGTTGGACGGGCTCCTAACTCGTGCTCCACATCCCACATAATACCAGGTACATCTGGTGCAACACCTGCAAAGTATGGGCTAGTTACGTAAATTACTGGTAGTTTTAAATCTTCGGTATCTGTTTGTGATGGTCTGGTAACGGACACGTGTACACGATCTAAAGTATCGTCTCCATCTGTGTTAAAAGAGGTTTCTACCCAAAGGTCATGTCTAATCCAATCTTTATAATTGCTAAATCCTTCTACAATTTGTGCTTCTCCATTTTCAAAAACGGGAACGGTTTTGTCTTGTGCAACACTTAAGGCTGAAGCCGAAAGTAATAGCGCTAAAACGGATGCTTGTAAGTACTTTTTTATCATAATAACAGCGTGTCTTGTTTGTTGGTTACAAGTTAGTTATTTTTTACGAATAGAAAAGTAGTGGTTTGTTAAGGTAATTGTAAATGTTTTGCGTGGAGTTGAGGTTGTGCTTCGTTGTTTTGTTTTTTTTTATTACGAAAATTTGATTAATGTTTTATTGTAAGTAGCTAGAATTTTCTTGTTTTTAACTCAGTTGTTTGTTGGTAAAGTGTTTTGTTTCAATAAGGTACTGTATTTTCTTAACCAATAAGAAATAGTTGTTCTAGGAATATCATATTTTTTAGAAGCTTGGTTGCTTGAAATTTGACCATTTAAGATTTGGTCAATGACTAAAAGTTTGGTTTCTAAAGTAGCTTTTTGATAGCTTTTTTTTAGCCAGTGTTCATTTTTTGTTTTCATAAGTGACTGTAATTAATTGCTTAATTTTTAGTCAACCTATTTCAGGAAAATTCATAGGTCCAATGTTATCAAATTTTAGTTCCGTAAGATTTTCAGATGTTGTAAATCTTACGTTTTCAATTGGGGCATCAGATTTGTTTTCAATAGTGAATTCAATATCATTTCCTTTACCAGTTGATTTACAGGCGCTTAACGTTAGTATTATAATTCCTATTACTATTTTTTTTATTGTCTATTTTTGTTAGTCACAATCCTTAAATATCTTTTTTTATACTGTGTTTTCAAACTTATACGTTGTTATATCTCTCTGTGAGAAGTAAAGCGTTATAACATTTGCTTATTACAGCACTTATTTTTTAAAAAAACTAAGTTACAAAAATGAAATACATGGTAGGTTTAGTTTGCTTTATTGGAACAAAAAAACCACCTAAATAGGTGGTTTTTTTATTTCCGCGAAAGCGGTATTTTAATATAGTAAAGCTGTATTATTCTATGGTAACAACAAGGTCATTTTGTTTTACCATTTTCCCTTCTTTTAGTGTTACTGATTTTATAGTACCCGATTTAAAGGCAACTACAGTGGTTTCCATTTTCATGGCTTCTATAATAAATAGAGGATCGTTTTCTTTAACGTCTTGTCCTTTTTTAACTAATACTTTGTATAAAGCGCCTTGTAATGGTGCGCCAATTTGGTTTTCGTCAGTTGGGTCTACTTTTGTATTGGTTTCGATTTTTATGTTTAACGAGGTGTCTAAAATGTCTACAAATCTATTTTCTCCGTTTACTTTAAAAAAGACGGTTCTCATACCTTCTTCGTTTGGAATACCAATGGATAGTAATTTAATGATGACTGTTTTTCCTGGTTCTAGCTCTATTAAAATTTCTTCACGAAGGCTCATACCGTAAAAAAAGTTTTTTGTAGGTACTAATGCTAAGTTACCATAGGTCTTGTAGTTTTCGTGCGCTTGTTCAAAGACTTTTGGATATAATGTGTAGGATAAAAAGTCTTCCATCTCAATTGCACGAGTAAAGCCTTTTTGGAATTTCTTTTTGAAGGCTTTGTATTCTAAATCAAAATCTATTGGTTCTAGATGTGCGTTTGGTCTGTTGGTATATGGTTTTCTGTTTTTAAGTATAATTTTTTGAAGCTTTTTAGGGAAACCTCCTTCGGGTTGACCTAAATCTCCAACAAAGAAACTTATCACAGAGTCTGGAAACGAAATCTCCTCACCACGTTCCATAACATCTTCTGTAGTTAGATTGTTGGTTACCATAAAAATAGCCATATCTCCGACCACTTTAGAGCTTGGTGTTACTTTAATTAAGTTACCAAATAGTGTATTAACCTCGGCATACATTTTTTTAACCTCATCAAAACGATCTGCTAATCCTAAAGCTGTGGCTTGAGGGCGTAGGTTACTGTATTGTCCACCTGGTATTTCATGTTCAAAGACCTCAGCGGTTCCTGCTTTTAGTCCTGATTCAAATGGATAATACAATTCGCGCGTGTCTTCCCAAAAGTTAGAAAACTGATTTAGTTTGGGCATATCAAAAGCGTGTGCTCTTGCTTGGCCTTTCATCATCTCTACAGTTGCATTAAAGTTTGGTTGCGATGTTAATCCGGATAAACCACTTAATGCAACATCAACCACATCAACGCCTGCTTCGATAGCTTTTAAATAGGTTGCTGTTTGTAATGATGATGTATCGTGTGTGTGTAAATGTATGGGTACGTTTACGGTATCTTTTAATGCGGCAACTAGCTCTGTGGCTGCGTAGGGTTTTAATAATCCTGCCATATCTTTTATAGCAATCATATGCGCCCCAGCATTTTCTAAATCTTTGGCTAGCTGTGTGTAGTATTTAAGATTGTATTTTGTTTGGCTTACATCCAATATATCTCCTGTATAACTTAATGCTGCTTCTGCGATTCCGCCTGTTTTGTTGCGGACATAGTTTATACTTGGCTCCATTGCTTTTACCCAGTTTAGAGAGTCAAATATTCTGAAAATATCGACACCGTTTTCCCAAGATTTTTCAACAAATTTCTCGATTAAATTATCAGGATATGCTTTATAACCAACACCATTAGAGCCACGTAATAACATTTGGAATAATATGTTTGGTACTGCTTTACGCAATTCTCTTAAACGTGTCCAAGGACTTTCGTGTAAAAAACGTAAGCAAACATCAAAGGTGGCGCCTCCCCAAACTTCCATACTAAAAGTGTTTGGATGGTTTTTCGCAAAACTTTCGGCCACTTTTAGCATGTCATAACTACGCATTCTGGTTGCTAATAACGATTGATGCGCATCACGCATGGTGGTATCCGTAAAATGAATTTTTTTCTCGTCTTTTAACCATGCACAGAATTTTTCTGGACCTAACTCCGTTAATAAGTCCTTTGTCCCTTTTGGATAGGGATCTGATAAACTAAATTTTGGCACTTTTGGGGTTCTGAAAACTTTGTTTTCTTCAATGTTTTTGACATCAGAATTTCCGTTTACACTAACTTCTGCTAAAAACTGAACGACTTTTGATGTTCTGTCTTGTGGCAGTTTTATTTTGAATAAGGCAGGCGTATTTTGAATAAAATTTACAGTCACTTTACCATCCTTAAAAGTGGGATGCTGAATGACATTTTGTAAAAAATGAATGTTTGTTTTAACACCTCTAATTCTAAATTCTTTTAAAGCACGTACCATTTTACGTGTTGCACCATCTAGAGTTCTTCCGTGAGAGGATACTTTGACTAGCATAGAGTCAAAAAAGGGACTGACTTTATAACCTTGGTAAATACTTCCTGCGTCTAGACGGATTCCCATTCCGGAGGCACTACGGTAAGTTGTTACTGTACCGTAATCTGGTGTAAAGTTGTTTTGAGGGTCTTCTGTGGTTAATCTACATTGTAAAGCAAAGCCATAGGTTGCTAATGTGTCTTGTCCGTAAATTTTAATTTGATCGTCTGATAGTTTATAACCTCCAGCAATAAATATTTGTGTTTTTACAAGGTCAATTCCTGTTACCATTTCGGTAACCGTATGTTCTACTTGTATTCTTGGGTTGACTTCAATAAAGTAAATGTTGTCTTGTTGATCTACCAAGAACTCTACAGTTCCAATATTATTATAACTTACTTTGGTTGCTATGGCGACTGCGTATTTATAAAGGGCTTCTTTTACTTTAGTAGACACATTAAAAGATGGCGCAATTTCTACTACTTTTTGATGACGTCGTTGTACAGAACAATCTCTTTCAAATAAATGACGAATGTTACCATGTCTGTCTGCTACAATTTGTACTTCGATATGTTTTGGGTTTTCGACATACTTTTCTAAAAACATGGTGTCATCACCAAATGCATTTAAAGACTCATTACGTGCAGAGTCAAAGTTGGTTTCTAAATCTTCGGCAGATCTAATAATACGCATGCCTCGTCCACCACCACCTGAAGCTGCTTTTAACATCAAAGGATACCCTATACTTTCTGCCTGTGATATTGCTACTTTTAAAGAGGTTAATTCTTTTTTATTACTTTCTATAATAGGGACTTGACATTGTTCTGCTATTTTTTTAGCTGTAATTTTATCACCCAAAGCATCCATAACTTCTGGGTCTGGTCCAATAAAAATAATACCGTGTTTAGCGCATCGTCTTGCAAACTCTGAGTTTTCAGATAAAAAACCATAGCCTGGGTGTATTGCATCTACATTTTTAGATTTTGCTAAATCTATAATGCCATCCATATCTAAGTATGGTTTTAAAGGCTGATTATCGTCACCAATTTGATACGATTCATCCGCTTTGTTTCTATGTTGCGAGTAGCGATCTTCGTAGGTGTAAACTGCTACTGTAGCAATATTTAACTCCGTACAAGCACGTAATACTCTAATAGCAATCTCTCCTCTATTTGCAACAAGAATTTTTTTGATTTTCATTTTTAGTGTGTGTTAGTGTGTGTTGTGTGATACTATAGTTTTTTATAACGTCTGTACAAACCTTTAAAAACGACTGTTAAGCGCTGATTTTTAAAAGAGACATAAGTATAAAGGGGTGTGATTTAAAAGAACGTTTATCACTTTAAAAGTGTGTTTATTACTGTTTAGACCATTTAAAGACAAATTGTGAGTCTGTTTTTTAGACCTATGGCTATAAGGTAATTTTTATTTTTTAAAAATACAATGCATGCATAGTATTTTTTGTTATTTCAATACAAACAGTATAAAATCGGGATTAATAACCTTTTTGATATAGGTGAAGGGGAGTAGTTGCGCTTTTTTTATCGCAATTTATATTGCATTAGTGCTCATCGTGTTTTATTAAAAAGAAGGCATGCAGTAGTAATACTATCTACCAAAGCAAATAGTACGGATTAATTTATAATTAACTTGATGTAGCGTTTAGTTGTAGTTTAAAACGTCCTCTTTAGCTATGGCTTGGTATAGTTTTTCAATCTCAATAGGTTTCCATAGGATGTCATTAAAAAGCTTAGCATGCTCTTTATTATTCTTGGTTGTCATTACATCCGCCGTAATGGCAAATATTGGCGTGTCTTTATTTAAGTTACTTTCGGTCCTGATTAATTTTGTTGCATCAATACCATTCATTTCTGGCATGTGTAAATCCATTAAAATAAAATCGTAAATTTTATTTTTAGCATATTCTACAGCTACTTTACCATTTACAGCGTGTTCTGTTTTAATACCCCATTTAGATAACACTTTGGTAATAAGTGTGGCATTCATTACCGTGTCTTCGGCTAATAGAATAAGTTTATTTTTTAGCTGATTAAAAATTGGTTTAGGTTTAGCTACCATCGGTGCTATGCGTTCTAATTGGATTGTAAAGTAAAACTCAGAGCCTTTTTGTTCTTTACTATTTACTTTGATAACGCTGTCATGCAATTTAACTAGTTCTTTGACTATGGCTAATCCAAGACCTGTACCGCCTTGCTTTTTAGTCATAATAGGTTTTATTTGAGAAAAACTATCAAATATTTCTATCAAGTCTTTTTTAGGAATACCTTCTCCTGTATCTTTTATCTTAATTAAAAGCGTGTCATGCGTTGCGCTTTTTTCTTTCAATTTAATCTTAAAGGTCACTTTACCTTTTTCTGTAAACTTAATAGCATTACCAATCAGGTTACTAAGTATTTGTGTTAGTTTGGTTTGGTCTATTAGATAGTTTGTGGTGTCCGGAACATTGTTTTTTAAAACTAATTTTAAGCCTTTAGACTGTGCTAAATTTAGATGTAGATTTAAAATGTTTTTACATAACGTATCAAAATTAGTGTTTTCTACTTCTAGGTTTGTTTTTTTAGAGTCTAGTTTAGAAAAGTCTAAGACGTTATTTACTATGCTTATAAGGTTGTTAGAGGCAAACTGTAGACTTTCTATTAGCTTTTTGTTTTCTCCAAAAACTTGGTCTTCAAGAATAGCTACAATGGTAGTCATGGCATGCAGCGGTGTTCTTATCTCATGACTCATTACAGATAAAAACTCTTGTTTTAGTTTTAATGCTTTTTGATCGTCCTCGTTTTTTTTCTCTATTATTTTTTGTTTCTCTTTTTGAAGTAATGCTTCATGTTCTAACACGTTAGTTTTGTTAATCAAGCTATAGTTATCCATAACTTGTTGCGTCTGCGTATTCATGATTAATTCTTTCTCTGTAAGGTACAGTTCAAGATATTTAAAAGCACTTTCAATTTGATTAGCCTTTTTGTAAATGATATATAGTTGATGATATCCTTTTATTTTGGTAATGGTAATGTTGTATTTAATAGACAGATTTAACCCGGTTAAAACCGCTTGTTCTGCTTTGTCTAATTGGTCTTGTTTTAAATATAGTTTCCCTAATTTATTGTAAGCCATACAAGCGCCCATAATTTCGATAACCTTATTGTAGGTTGTGATAGCTGTTAAAAAATCGTTTTCAGCTTTTTCAAAATCACCTAGAGCAAAATGTATTTTTCCGCGTCCATAAATAGCAAACCCATAACCTCTAGTGTCCCCAGATTCTTTTTTTAGTTTTATGGAATGCTCTATCATTTTTATGGCATAACTGGTCTTATTGTTTTTTAGTAATAAACCTGATAGATTATTATATACGTTAGATTCTAGATTTATGCAGTTTACTTTTCTGGCATTTTTTACAGCCTCTTTGTAAGATTTAAAAGCATTGGATTGATCTCCAATATACTCGTAAGCAGTACCAATAGCTTTACCAACTTTAGACTGGTTTTTAAAGTCACCATGTTTTTTATAAATACGAAAGGCTTCGATTAAACAAATTAAACCTTCGTGATAATTATCTGTTTTATAATGGACACTACCAATGGTGTATTTAGAGTCTGCAATACCTAATTGGTCATCTATAACTGTAAAGCAAGCCACTGCTTCTGTAGCGTGTTTGGTAGAGTTTGCGTAGTCGCTAATAATCATGTAATACAAACCAAGTTGGTTTAAACTATGTCCAATTAATTGTTGGTTATTAAGGTTTCGGCTTAAATGCAGAGCTTTTTTTGCTAAGACAATACTGTTGGGTAGGTCTAGGGATCGATTATTATAAGCATTATTTAGAAGCGTATTAATGGCTTCTGTTTGTGGTAGGCTTTGGTCAATCATTAAAAAAAAAGTACTTGGTTGGGTAGGTAAACTTAATCAAAAATTTTGATAGTTATAGTGTATAACAGATTATGATACTGTTATTTATATTGAATAAAAAAAGCCACCTAAATTAGGTGGCTTTTAATTTCCGCGAAAGCGGTAGTGTTATATTTAAAGCGGTTTGTTATTGATATGCTAATGGCATTACAAAAACAGCCTGCCTTATGTTACTTTAATAACTCGTAACTACGTTTGATAAAGTCTGATAATTCTTTTCCTTTTAAAAGACCTTGAGATAAACGTGCTAAGTCTAAACTTTGCGTTATTAAATGTGTTTGCTTGTCTTTAGCTTCTGTGCTTAAAATCTCGTTAACTAAGTCAGAGTTTGTATTAACCACAAGGTTGTACATTTCTGGCATGTTACCAAACATTTGCATTCCGCCGCCACCACCTGATGCTTGCATCTCTTTCATACGACGCATAAATTCTGGTTGTGTAATCATAAATGGCGTTGCGTTGCTATCCATAGCTTCTAATTGTACCATAAATTTATCAGACGGTATTACTTCTTTCAATAGCTCGTCTAACGCTTTTGTTTGCGTGTCGTCTAATTTAGAGATTGTAGTTTCGTCCTTAGCAATTAACTTATCAATAGCGTCTGCATCTACACGAGAAAAAGTAATGTTTTCTTTAGTAGATTCTAATTTTTGCATTAAATGCGAAATAATAGGACTATCTAACAATAACACATCATAACCTTTGTCTTTTGCAGCTTCAACATAACTGTGTTGTGCTTCTTGGTTACTTGTATAAAGGATAACTAACTTACCATCCTTATCTGTTTGTTTTGCTTTGATAGCGTTTAATAACTCTTCGTAAGTAAAGTATTTACCATCTACCGTTGGGTATAATGCAAATGCATCTGCTTTATCAAAAAATTTGTCTTCAGATAACATTCCGTATTCAATAACAATCTTGATGTCATTCCATTTTGCTTCAAACTCTTCACGATTGGTGTTAAATAACGACTTTAATTTGTCGGCTACTTTACGAGAAATGTAAGATGATATTTTTTTAACAGCACCATCTGCTTGTAAATAACTACGAGACACGTTTAATGGGATATCTGGACTGTCAATCACACCACGTAACATCGTTAAAAATTCTGGAACAATCCCTTCTACATTATCTGTAACGTACACTTGGTTTTGGTACAATTGGATTTTGTCCTTTTGCATTGCCATATCCTGTGTCATCTTAGGGAAATATAAAATACCTGTAAGATTAAATGGGTAGTCTACATTTAAATGAATATGGAATAATGGATCTTCGTGTTGTGCAGGGTATAACTCTCTGTAAAAGCTAGTGTAATCCTCATCCGTTAAATCTGCTGGTTGTTTAGTCCAAGCCGGAGTAGGATTGTTAATAATATTATCTACAGTAATTTTTTTCTGAGGCTCAGTCGTTTCTTTACCTTCAGCATCTTTTGTAGTTGCTGGTGTATGCTCAGGGTCGTTTACTTCTTTAGTTCCAAATTTAATTGGCACCGGCATAAACTTGTTATACTTATAAAGTAAGCTACTAATACGTGCTTCTTCTAAAAACTCAAGAGAGTCTTCTGCAATGTGTAAAATAATCTCAGTCCCTCTGTCTGTTTTATCTGCATCTTCTAAAGTAAACTCAGGAGAACCATCACATGTCCAATGTGCAGCTGTTGTACCTTCTTTATGAGATTTAGTAATAATTTCTACTTTCTCTGCAACCATAAAAGCTGAGTAAAAACCTAAACCAAAGTGTCCGATAATTCCAGAATCTTTTGCACTATCTTTATACTTATCTAAAAACTCTTCAGCTCCAGAAAATGCGACTTGATTGATATACTTTTCAACCTCGTCCGCAGTCATTCCTAAACCTTGATCGATAATATGAAGTTTTTTACCTTCTTTATCAATTTTAACCTCGATTACTGGGTTTCCGTATTCGGCTTTTGATTCGCCAATAGTCGTTAAATGCTTTAATTTTAATGTTGCATCTGTACCATTACTAATAAGCTCACGTAAAAATATTTCGTGATCACTATACAAGAACTTTTTAATTAATGGGAAAATGTTTTCTACTGAAACATTAATACTTCCTTTTGCCATGATATTATTTATTTTTTTAATTCCGCTTAAAGCGAAAACTTATATTAATTTCTTAATCTTTAACAGTCAACAAAAATGCCAATTGCTAAAATGTGACAAGATGACACTTGTAAATAACCGAAACTATTATGCATGCATAACGAATAAGAAATAATTGTGAAATCATTATTTTTGAAAGCATTAAATTGCGTTACTATTTTTTTTTAATGGAAAAAGGGAAGTAGACATAATAAAAATATAACTTAATGTACAATTCAAAAATTATTGGTTTAGGTAAATATGTACCTGACAACGTTGTCACAAATGCGGATTTATCCAAAATGATGGATACTAATGATGAGTGGATTACAGAACGTACTGGAATAAAAGAAAGACGTTGGGTAAAAGAAGGCTCTGGAGATACAACAGCAACAATGGGAGTGAAAGCTGCCAAACAAGCAATAGAACGTGCAGGTATAGATAAGGATGATATTGATTTTATCATTTTTGCAACTCTAAGTCCCGATATGTATTTTCCTGGTCCAGGGGTGCAAGTACAACATGCTTTAGATATTAAAACTGTAGGGGCGTTGGATGTGCGTAATCAATGTTCTGGTTTTGTATATGCTTTATCTGTTGCAGATAATTTTATAAAAACTGGTATGTATAAAAACATATTAGTTATTGGTAGTGAGTTACACTCTCAAGGGTTAGATAAGACTACAAGAGGACGTGGTGTGACTGTAATTTTTGGTGATGGAGCAGGAGCTGCAATATTAACAAGAGAAGAAGATAATAGTAAAGGGATTTTATCTACGCATTTACATAGTCAAGGAGAGCATGCTGAAGAGCTAGTTTTAGTGGCGCCAGGAATGGGTAAACGTTGGGTAAGTGATATACTTGCAGATAACGATCCGGATGACGTTAGTTACTTCCCGCATATGAATGGTCAATTTGTATTTAAAAATGCAGTAGTCCGTTTTAGTGAAGTAATTATGGAAGGGCTAGCTAAAAACAATATGGATAAAGAGGCTATTGATATGTTAATACCACATCAAGCTAATTTACGTATTGCACAGTTTATCCAGAAGAAATTTGGATTAAGTGATGATCAAGTATTTAATAACATTATGAAGTACGGTAACACAACAGCTGCTTCTATACCAATAGCATTAACTGAAGCTTGGGAACAAGGTAAGGTTAAAGAAGGGGATAATGTTGTATTAGCTGCGTTTGGTAGTGGATTTACTTGGGGTAGTGTTATTATTAAATGGTAACTAAATACCTGTGTGTTTAGTAACTCTTATCATATAATTGATAGTGTATTTAATACTATCAAGAAAAAAAAAGCCAGAAACAAAATTTTGTTTCTGGCTTTTTAACTAACTAACTACTTAAACTTAACTATATAAATCTTTTTCTTGTTTTTTGTTGTGAAGACTAATTCAAATAAAAATAATAAAACTGATTTACTGTCTTGTTATAGTTAAGACGCATAAAAGAGAAATTTATTACGCTGACTATTAGTATTTAACGTGGTTTTAACACGGAAGGGGTCGATAACAAAAAATGATGTTAAAAAAACAAAACCCCAAAACTGATCAGGCCTTGGGGTTTTTATCTAGCAACTAACTTAAACACTAACCATTAACTGTTTGTTAGCTACTAAATAACCTCTAGATGGTATTGTTTATACTATTACATAAATCCACCACCGGATTTAGTATCGTCGTCTCTTTGTTTTCTTGATTTAGCTCTGTATTTTCCGCCACCAAAACGGTACGATAAACGTCCGGAAATTTGTTGGCTTTCCCAGTTAAATCGACCTTGTTGTAAATAAGGAGTTTGGCCTTCAAACTGCGCGTACATGGTGTCAAAAATATCATTATAGCTTAAGCTAAAACTGGCTTTACCTTCTAAGAAGCTATAACGCATCCCTAGGTTTACCATTAACATATCTTCCATTTCAAATTGTATGTTTTTGTTTTTTCCGCTGTACATACCAAAAGCAGATAAACTTAAGGCTTTAGTGACTTTAAAATTATTAAAGGCTCTTACATTCCAAACGATATTGTCAACTTTAACTGTGTTTAAAACAATGTTTTGGTTGGTGTCAAAAGATTCGGCAACACTTTTTTGTGTTTGAGAAAATAAATCAAAACTACCATTAATACTCCACCATTTTGTAGGTCTATAGTTTGAAGATAATTCTATACCATAGGCAGAAGAGTTATCAAAATTTAAGTTTGTAAAAAATAGTCTGTTAACATCTGATCTGTCAATTAGGATGGCTTGTTGTATTTCGTCTTCAATAATTCTATAAAACACACCTGCGGTAATACTACCGTTTTCTAACTGTCTTGTGTAATTGGTTTCAATCGAGTTTGTAAACTGTGGACGTAATTCTTGATTCCCAAATTGAGAGATTAAAGGCGTGCTCCATTCTGGTAAAGGATTAACTTGTCCAATACCTGGACGATCCACACGTCTACTATAGTTTAATTGAAACGAATTTTTATCTGAAGGGGTGTACGTTAAAAACGCTGAAGGATATAGTTTAAAGTAATCATTATCAAATGGGATTGTCGTCTCATCGCTTGATGCTAAATCTTTTTTGAAAGCCTCAGAATCTACAGCAACAGTCTCTGCACGTAATCCAACTTGGTAGCTCCATTTATCTAATGTTTTACCATAAGTAGCGTAGGCAGAATAAATATCTCTTGTATAATCAAAAGTAGTGGTTGTTGGAATGTAAACTCCAGATTGGTTAGTTTCTCTTGCGTCAGATTGGTAAAAAATAGTAGTGTTAAACAAGCGGGCTTGTAAACCAAATTCTAATTTAGTAGTTTCTGATATAGGATTACTATAATCTAAATTTATTGTAGAGCTTGCTCTGTCTGTATCTGTGTTTTCTAAAAAGTTTGGACGTTGAGAGCTAAAAAAGTTGTTTCTAGAATCTGATAAACCATCATATGTATTGTGATCAACCTCTAACTCTAAACTATGTCCATCGTCATTAAAGTCGTGCTTGTAGTTAAAATTGTATTGTTCAGAATCGTTTCCGTTATCATTTCTAGTAAACTGAGATTCGTTTAAGGCAGCATTAGCTAAATAATTGATTTCAGAATCAACATTAACCCAACCATCAAATATATTTTGATTTGTAAATACAGAAATAGTATTTCTATCATCCAAATAATAATCTAAACCGACTTTAAATAAATGAGATTTGTTGTTATTTAGAATTTCAAATTTTTGCTGAATATCTTGTTCAACTCTATTAATCTCTCCAAAATTGAAGTTTTTGGTTACACTATTATTGTAAGAACCATATAAATTGAATTTTCCGTTACGGTAATTAGCATCAATCGAGCTATTAAATTTAGCTTCGATGTCATGCGATAGCCCAATATTTATATTTCCGTTAAATCCAATTTTTGTGTTTTTATGTAGTACAATATTAATAATCCCACTCATTCCTTCAGGATTATATTTAGCAGACGGATTAGTAATTAATTCGATGCTTTTAATAGAAGAAGATGGGATTTGTTTTAGTAATTGTTCCGCAGGAATGTTTGATAATTTACCATCTACCATAACTCTTACATTTTGGTTACCACGTAAACTAATAGAGCCTGTTTGTTGATCAACACTTACAGATGGTAAGTTGTTCATAATCTCGCTAGCAGTTGCTCCAGCAGTTTGTAAGTCTTTACCAATAGTAATTACTTTTCTATCTACTTTTTGCTGTATTGTTGAGGTTTCTGCAACAATAGTTACTTCGTCTAGGCTAGTTGCTGCCTCTTCTAAATTAATAGTTCCTAAGTCTATAACTTTATTATCTTTAGTAATAACAATGGTTTTAGTCTGTGGTAAAAAACCTAAATACTCAATAGTAATTAAATTAGTGCCTTCTGGGATTTGTGTCACTCTAAATTGTCCTTCGTCATTTGTAATACCACCAGTTATTAATTTATTGTTGGTGTCTTTTACAATGACGTTAACATAAGGTAAGGGTTGGTTAAGTGATACGTCTAATACATTACCAGTAACGGTTCCGATTTTGGGTAAAGCATTTGTTTTGTCTTGGGCCTGAATACTAAAGGTTAGCAATAGTAAGGCAATGGTGATTAGTTTTTTCATTGTTTGATTGATTATTTGATTGATGTATTTTACTTCTATTATAAAGACGCCTTAATTTGTAAACTGTTACTGTATATTTATATTATTTTTAAATTTTAACATTTATGAGCAAAAAAACGTTAGTCCTTGGGGCATCACTAAAATTAGATAGATATAGTAATATTGCAATACGCAAATTGGTTAAGTATGGCCATGAAACGGTTGCTTTCGGGATGAAAGCAGGAGATGTCGTTGGTGTTACTATTGATAAAGAATTACAACAGTATCAAGATTTAGATACTGTTACACTATATTTAAATCCAACACGACAAAAAGAGTATTACAATTATATTGTAGGGTTAGATCCAAAGCGCGTGATTTTTAATCCAGGTACAGAAAACCCTGAATTGTACGTGCTTTTAAAAGAAAATAATATTGACTTTGAAGTCGCTTGTACTTTAGTATTGTTGTCTACAAATCAGTATTAGGTTTCGCTTTCGCGGAAATTAAAAGCAATCCTATAAATGTTATTAAACCATTTAAAGGAAGAATTTCCCAATGGAAAGCATACTTCCCAATAAAGCTATCAGGAAAATTTGCAGGAAGCTCAGTAATAAAATAAGTGATTATTATAGACGCTAATCCTACAATCCAAGCAAAGTTGTCTTTAATAGAACGCTTAGTTAGTATTCCAAATGCAAACAAACCTAATAAAGGACCATAAGTAAAGGTGGCAAACTTAAATAGGTTACCGACAACGCTACCTTCTAGTTCATTAAAAATAACCACAACCACTATTAGTAATAAAGATACACCAATATGTACTTTTTTACGTAGTGGTTTTTGTTGTGCTAACGGTAATTTTTCAATATTTAAAAAATCAATAGAAAAAGATGTTGTTAAAGATGTTAATGCACTGTCAGCACTACTGTAAGCTGCAGCAATTAGTCCTATTAAAAAGGTGATTTGTAGCCCAAGACCCAATCCTTGGTTCATAGCTATTTCTGGGAATAATAGGTCTGTTCTTACTTTGCCATCTACAACAGGGATAGAAACCCCAAATTGTTCAGAATATATAAATAATAAAGCCCCTAAGGATAAAAATATTACATTAACAAATACTAATAAAATAGACATGCTAAACATGTTTTTCTTAGCATCGCTAGGATTTTTACAGGTTAAGTTTTTTTGCATCATATCTTGGTCCAAACCAGTCATAGCAATCGTTATAAATATACCTCCAATAAAGTATTTCCAGAAATAGATTTTACTGTTTACATCATCAAAAAAGAATAGCTGACTTTTAGCCTTAAAGCTGTCCTTGTTAAATATCTCGGTAACGGACCAATCTAATTTATTTACAATTAAAAATATAGCAACAATAACAGATGTTAGCATGGCTAAAGTCTGCAGTGTATCTGTCCATACAATGGTTTTAATACCGCCACGTTTAGTATATAACCATATTAACGCAATAGATATGACTACGGTTAACCAAAACGGAACACCCAAAGCTTCAAACACAATATATTGCATGGCTAAAGCTACTAAAAACAGTCTAAAAGCTGCTCCGGTAACTCTAGATAATAAAAAGAAAAACGCACCAGTCTTATAGCTAACCGTTCCAAATCGTTGCTCTAAGTATTGGTAAATAGAGGTGACGTTTAATTTATAATACAAAGGTAAAAGCACAAGAAGCACGACTAAATACCCAACAAAAAAACCAAAGACACCTTGCATATAGGCAAATTGTTGTCCCTCAATCAAACCAGGAACCGATATAAATGTCACACCAGAAAGTGAGGCACCAATCATTCCAAACGCAACAACATACCAAGGCGATTGCTTTTTTCCTTTAAAAAACACATCGTTAGAGTCGTCTTTTCCTGTAAAATATGAGATTAAAATTAGCACACCAAAGTAGGCTGCTATTAATAAAAGGATTTGTATCGAAGTCATAAAAATTGGATATAATGGCCAAAATACAAAATTAGTATTTAGATAAAAGTTATTTGACAATAAACAGAAAATTATAACCGATTTTAGTTAAAAATGTACTGAAGGTTATTTTGTTTTTTAAGTTAAAACATATAGATTTTATTAACATAATTAGACCTGAAATAAATGCTAAAAGTAATAGCAAAAGCATTAATTTTGCAGTTATGGAATTTTCTTCAAAACTTCTTGAAAACGCAGTTAACGAGATCTCGCAACTGCCAGGTATTGGTAAGCGTACAGCATTGCGTTTAGCGTTACATTTATTACGTCAGCCTAAAGCGCATACACATGGGTTAAGTCATGCTTTAAATACCATGGTTAACGATTTAAAGGTATGTAAATCTTGTAATAATATTAGTGATAACGAGCTGTGTGATATTTGCTCAAACCCATTGCGTAAAGCAGATGTTATTTGCGTGGTCGAAGATATTAGAGATGTAATGGCTATTGAAAATACAGCGTCTCATAAAGGACTATATCACGTTTTAGGCGGAAAAATATCGCCAATGGACGGTGTGGGACCTCACGATTTAAATATTGTTAGCCTAGTACAAAAAGTAAGAGAAGGTCAAATTAAAGAGCTTATTTTTGCATTAAGTCCAACGATGGAGGGTGATACAACAAACTTTTATATCTATAAACAAATTAAAGATTTTAGCATAGAAACATCAACTATTGCTAGAGGGATATCTGTTGGTGACGAGTTAGAATATGCTGACGAAATTACCTTAGGACGTAGTATCTTAAACCGAATTCCATTTGAATCTTCATTAAAGTTATAAGCATTAATGAAGCTATCCATAATTATATTAAATTATAACGTGCACTATTTTTTAGAGCTGTGTTTGCAAAGTGTATCAGCTGCAATTACAAATCTAGAAGCAGAGATTATTGTGGTAGATAATAACTCTTCAGATCAAAGTTGCGCTATGGTTAAGCAAAAGTTTCCTAATGTAAAACTGATTCAGAATAAGGAAAATTTAGGTTTTTCAAAAGGGAATAATATAGGTGTACAGCAAGCTAAAGGGCAATTTTTGTGTATTCTAAATCCCGATACAGTGGTTCCTGAAGATTGTTTTGAGCAGTTATTTGAGTTTTCAAAAATTAAAAACGATTTAGGATTGTTTGCTTGCAGATTAGTGGATGGTAGAGGTTGCTTTTTACCAGAAAGTAAGCGTCAAATTCCAACACCCAAAGTGGCAATAAAAAAGGTGTTTGGATTTGATAAATCGTATTATGTATCCAATTTAAAACCAAATACGTCAGGTATAGTGCCTGTTTTTGTAGGTGCTTTTATGATGTTAGAAAAACAAATTTACCAACAGGTTGGCGGATTTGACGAAGACTATTTTATGTACGGAGAGGATATTGATTTGTCTTATAAAATCGTAAAAGCTGGTTTTGATAACATGTATTATGGTCCGATAAAAGTCATTCATTTTAAAGGCGAAAGCACATTAAAAGATGCCAATTACGCCCAACGTTTTTATGGTGCGATGCAAATCTTTTATAAAAAGCATTTTAAACGTAATGTAGTATTTGATGCTGCAGTTTGGGTTGGTGTTAAAGTAGCTAAACATTTAAATAATAACGCTTTAGCGGAAATAAAGCCGGTTAGAAACTACACTTTAGTATCTGATAAAAACTATCCTGAGTTAGAAAATAAAATAGCGAAACCACTTAATAAAGTATCAGAATTATCAAAAACAGAAGCAGATACACAGGTTATCTTAGATGCTAACTATTTAAGTTTTAAAACAATTATTGAAACGATAATAAATTCTGAAAAAAATAAAAATATAAGCTTTAGAATTCTTCCAAAAAACTCTAATTTTATCCTCGGAAGCGATTCATCAAAAAGCAGAGGCGAAGTGCTTCACTTTTAAAACGTTGCAAAATGATGCATAATAAGTAGTAAAAACGCTTATTATTTATTAATTTTGCAATTCAACACATTAAAAAGACTAGTAAATTATTAATATGGCAAGATTTGAACTTAAGTTACCTAAGATGGGAGAAAGCGTTGCTGAAGCAACAATTACTTCATGGTTAAAAGAGGTTGGAGATACTATTGAATCGGATGAAGCAGTTTTAGAAATTGCAACAGACAAAGTAGATAGTGAAGTACCAAGTGAAGTTGATGGCGTTTTAGTTGAAAAACTATTTAACGTGGACGATGTAGTACAAGTTGGTCAAACCATAGCAATAATTGAAACTGACGGTGATGCTGGTACAACAACCGAAGCACCTAAGGCTGAAGCTAAACCTGAGGCAGCAGTTGCAGCACAGGAGGTATCTAAAACAATGGAAGCAGCTAAAGTTACTACAGAAGCGATTGCTTCTAGTGATGAGCGTTTTTATTCGCCTTTAGTAAAAAATATGGCTAAAGCAGAAGGTATCGCTCAAGCAGAGTTAGATACTATTGCTGGAACAGGTAAAGATGGTCGTGTTACTAAAAACGATATGATTACTTATCTAAAAGATAGAAGTGGTCAACCTGCAAAAGCAGTTGCAGCACCAAGCGCTCCAGCAGTTAAAGCAGCGCCAAAAGCAGCAGCGCCAATTGCTGTGTCTGAAGGAGATGAGATTATAGAATTAACTAGAATGGGAAAAATGATTTCTCATCACATGGTACAATCTGTTCAAACTAGTGCACATGTACAAAGTTTTATAGAAGCAGATGTTACTAATATTTGGAATTGGCGTAAAAAAGTTAAAGATGGTTTCGCAAAACGCGAAGGTCAAAACTTAACGTTTACACCAATATTTATGGAAGCTATTGCTAAGGCATTACGTGAGTTTCCAATGATGAATATCTCTTTACAGGGTGATACTATCATTAAAAAGAAAAACATTAACCTAGGTATGGCTGCAGCTTTACCAGATGGTAACTTAATTGTACCTGTTATTAAAAATGCGGATCAACTTAACTTAGTTGGTATGACTAAAGCGGTTAACGATTTAGCAGGACGTGCAAGAGATGGTAAGTTAACACCAGACGATGTACAAGGTGGTACATATACAGTAACTAACGTAGGGACGTTTGGAAGTATTATGGGGACACCAATTATTAATCAACCACAAGTTGGTATTCTTGCTTTAGGTGCAATACGTAAAGTACCTGCGGTAATCGAAACACCTGATGGCGATTTTATTGGTATCCGTTACAAAATGTATTTATCACATAGTTATGACCATCGTGTTGTAAACGGTGCGTTAGGTGGTCAGTTTGTAAAAGCAGTTAAGGATTACTTAGAAGCTTGGGACAAAAACAGAGAAATCTAAAACTTTTATTGATATTTAGAGCGTAGCGAAGCATATCAGATATTAGAAATAAATAGTATAATACTAAAAAAGCACAATCTTAAGATTGTGCTTTTTTTATGTGTTGTATTTAAATAATATATTCAGTAAGCATTAATACATGGTATTCTTGTTGGCAGATTGTTTTGGTATTTGCTGTATGGAATCCCAATGTTCTATAATTTTTGCGTCTTTATCAAATCTAAAAAAATCCATAGTAACATATTGATCGTTGTCTGGCCAAACCTGATGGGTATGTAAAGCTACTAAATCGTTTTCTGAAATTATACGGACAAATTCTATTGATTTTTTAGGATACTCTTTTTTCATACGTTCAAAGTATGCAATAAAACCTTCAATACCATTAGCTACCGCTGGATTGTGTTGGATGTATTCTTTACCAACATATAATTCTGTTGCCTGTCTAGGGTTTCCTTCATATGCCATTTTGTAAAACGCAACAGCATTTTGTTTCATCTTTTCGTTCATAAGATTAGGTTTTGATTGTTTTGTTTTCACTTTTAAAAATAAAGGATAGCAATAAATTTATCTAATTTTTTATGAATAATGTACCCATAATACACGTCTTTTATACTTTCAGGGGATTTGAACAGCCCATTTTTACTTATTAATTAAACCCGTCGCGTAACGCCTGAATAAAACTTTCTAGACTGTCAATGTCATTGTAAAGTTTGTCATCAATTTTCATGATCGGAATTTTATTGAAATCGCTTTTTGGCTTTATAGCTTTAAATTCTTTTATAATCTTATTGTAGTTGGTGGAGTCTTTGTCCAAGTTGTATTCAGTATAACTAATCTTATTTTTGGTTAAAATATGTTTTGCATCTGGACAGATGGTGCAATCATCTTGCGTGTACAAAATGACAGATTTATTGTTTATTTCTTTGTCTAATTTAAAGTCAATAATCTCAAAGTCTTTGTCTATTTCTAAAGCGTAAGATACTTCGTTGACCACTAGTATATAAGTGTATTTACCTTCTTTACCGTTTAGTTTTACCATGGTTAAAACACGAACGCGGCTGTTTCCTTTTATTGTTTGTAAAATAGGGCGTTCGCTACTGCGTCTAAAATCATTGGTGTCCACCTTTAAAAATATGTCGTAAGATATAGAGTCTGTGTTTTCTATATAAATCTCATAGCGCTTGCCTTTAATTTCTTCTTGCAATTTAACATGCTTATGTTCGTTTTGTCCAAAAGCAGTTAGCGATAGTAAAGTAATAAATAGTAGTGTAAGGTTTCTTATCATTTTTTAAAAGTATTACAAAGTAAAAGTAACAGATTAGAATTATATTTGCATAAACCGTACCGAAAATTGTTTGTATTAAGTAAAATGCAGGTCATACTGCTTTTATTGTCTTTAATATGTTCAATTTTTGATGTAAACCAAAAAATAAATATGTCTTTAAACTTAACCAAGCCCATCTGTTTTTTCGATTTAGAAACGACTGGAATCAATATAACATCAGACAGAGTCGTAGAGATTTCTATATTAAAAGTGTTTCCAAACGGAAATAAAGAAAGTAAAACATGGCTAGTTAATCCAGAAATGCCAATTCCGGCTTTAGTATCAGCAATACACGGTGTTACTGATGAGAGAGTTGCAAACGAACCTACATTTAAACAATTAGCACCAGAAATTAGTGCAATGATTAAGGATGCTGATTTAGCAGGCTTTAATTCTAACCGGTTTGATATTCCGCTTTTAGCAGAAGAAATGTTACGTGCAGATATGGAATTTGATATGAAAGGACGTGTTGCGGTAGATGTGCAAACTATTTTTCATAAAATGGAGCAACGTACCTTGGGTGCAGCTTATAAGTTTTATTGTGATAAAAGTTTAGAAAATGCACATACTGCAGAAGCAGATACTTTAGCGACTTACGAGGTTTTAAAGGCGCAAGTAGAACGTTATGACGAGTTGGAGAATGATACTAAGTTTTTAGCTGAGTTTAGTTCTAGACGTAAATTTGCTGATTTTGCAGGTTTTTTAAGTTACAATAAAGATGATCAAGAGGTGTTTGCTTTTGGAAAACATAAAGGAAAACTGGTAACAGATGTTTTAGATAAAGAACCTGGGTATTTTGGATGGTTACTAAATGCGGATTTTCCATTATACACTAAAAAAGTATTGACAGCAATTAAGTTAAGAGCCTTAAATAATAAGTTTTAATTTTATTTAATAGTTTTAATCCGAGACAAACTGGCACTGTCTCTAATACATAACAGCATATGAAATTAATTTGCATTGGTCGCAATTATACAGACCATATTAAAGAATTAGAAAACGAAAAACCTACAGATCCAGTAGTGTTTATAAAATCTGATAATGCAATACTTTTAAAAAAGCAACCCTTTTTTATTCCAGATTTTTCAGATGATGTGCATTATGAAGTTGAGGTTTTAGTAAAAATCATTAAGCTTGGAAAACACATAGATAAAAAATTTGCACATAAATACTACGATCAAGTAGGGTTGGGGATAGACTTTACAGCACGTGATGTGCAAAAGCAATTAAAAGATAAAGGGCTACCTTGGGAAAAGGCAAAATCTTTTGATGGAGCAGCAGTAATAGGTAAGTGGATTGATAAGACAGAATTTTCTGACGTAGATAGTCTTAATTTTAGATTAGAAAAAAATTCTGAGGTCGTTCAAAGTGCAAATACCAACTTAATGTTGTGGAAAATCGACGAATTAATAGAATATGTATCAAAATATTTTACTTTAAAGATAGGAGATATTATATTTACGGGAACACCGGCAGGCGTTGGTAAGGTAATTGCTAATGATAAACTAAAAGGTTTTCTTGAGGATAGAGAGTTATTCTCAATAAATGTGAAATAAATGGAAAAACATTACAAACTACATAGGCTTAAAGAGTTAGCAGATAACGATCAAGAATTTTTATTTGCTTTAGCTTCTACTTTTATAGAAGAAGTGCCAGCGGATGCAGAAATATTAAAGGTAGCAGTAGAAAATGAAAATTATCTATTAACCTATCAGACGGCTCATAAAATGAAACCAACAGTAGACATGTTCGAGTTGGGAATATTAGACGACTTAATCGTAGTACAAGATTGGGGTAAGCTAGAGCAAAAGGATAAAAATATTACTGCACAATTAAATAGTGTTTTGGCTGCAATTGATAGAGCAACTAAAGAGATTATTCAAGATTTTAAACTGTAATGCAAGCAGAAATAATTACTATTGGAGATGAGATACTGATAGGTCAAATAGTAGACACAAACTCTGCTTTTATAGGTAAAGCGCTAAACTCCATTGGTGTTTCAGTATATCAAATTACATCCATACAAGATGATAAAGCACATCTGTTAAAAGCATTTGCTGAAGCAGAAAAAAATGCGGATATTATTATAATTACTGGAGGTTTAGGACCTACAAAGGATGATATTACAAAGCACACGTTAGCCGAATATTTTAATGATACTCTAATTCAAGACGACGCTGTTTTAAAACATGTAGAGCAGCTGTTTAAAAAGTATATCAATCAGCCTATCTCGGATGTAAATAAAAAACAAGCCTTAGTCCCTTCAAAAGCAAAAGTACTAACCAATAGGTTTGGAACAGCGCCCGGAATGTGGATTGAAAAAGGTGACAAAACGTTTATATCATTACCAGGAGTGCCCTACGAGATGAAATCTTTAATCGAGTTGGAGGTGCTACCTAAATTAGCCGAAAAATACAAACGCCCTTTTATACTACACAAAACACTTTTAACCTATGGTTTAGGTGAAAGTGTAGTTGCGGAGCGTATAGAGGCTATTGAAGATGGTTTGCCAAAACATATTAAACTAGCGTATTTACCTGCTTTAGGAAGCGTTAGATTGCGTTTGTCAGGTATTGGAGAGGATGAAGCTAAGTTAGAACAAGAGATCCAGATCGAAATAGATAAAATACTGCCATTAATACAAGATATTTTTGTCGGTTATCAAGATAATACCGAAGGCTTAGAATTAATTATTTCTAAACAATTAATACAAAAAGGACAAACTTTGGCATTAGCAGAAAGTTGTACGGGTGGAAAATTGGCGGAACAATTTACATCACATTCTGGAGCATCTGCATTTTTTAAAGGTGCAATTGTCAGTTATGCTACGCAGACTAAAATTGACGTTTTGGACGTGCCTGAGGATTTAATAAATCGCTTTTCGGTGGTTAGTTCTGAGGTTGCGAAAGCTATGGCGACCAATGTTAGAAAAAAAATGAATTCGGATTTTGCAATTGCCACAACAGGTAATGCAGGACCAACAAAAGGAGATAGTGATGCAGAGGTAGGAACCGTTTTTATAGCTATAGCTACAAAAAACGGAGTTGAAGCTCATGAATTTACGATGGGAAATCATCGTGAACGCGTCATAAATAAAACAGTAAATAAGGCTTTAGAGTTGCTTCAAAAAGAAATTTTTAAAAATTAATTATTTAGCTCTTGTAAAATAGTAAATAATTAGTATCTTTGCACCTCGATTTTTAATAACATATTTTAAAGTTATAAAGTAATGTCAAGAGTTTGTGAACTTACAGGAAAGAAGGCAATGGTTGGAAACAACGTGTCTCACGCAAAGAATAGAACTAAGCGTACATTTGATGCTAATTTGATTAAAAAACGTTTTTATATTCCTGAAGAAGATAAGTGGGTAACTTTAAAAATATCTACATCAGCGTTAAAAACTATTAATAAAATCGGTATCTCTGCTACATTAAAAAGAGCAAGAGCTAACGGATTTGTAAAATAATTGCCCAAAAGGTAAAGTATAATAATTATGGCAAAGAGAGGTAATAGAGTACAAGTAATATTAGAGTGCACAGAGCACAAGGAGTCTGGACAGCCAGGAACGTCTCGTTATATTACAACGAAGAACAAAAAGAACACTCCAGATAGAATGGAAATTAAGAAATTCAATCCTATCTTGAAGAAAATGACCGTTCATAAAGAAATTAAATAATATTCTTTTTAATAAGAATACTAAAACCATATAAGTCATGGCAAAGAAAACCGTAGCATCTTTACAGACATCGTCTAAAAGATTATCAAAAGCAATTAAAATGGTAAAGTCTCCTAAAACTGGAGCTTACATGTTTGTTGAATCAATCATGTCACCAGAATTTGTTAGCGATTTTATGAAAGACAAATAGTCTTCATAAATTTATAATATACAAAAGCTACTTTCTATTAGGAAGTAGCTTTTTTGTTTTTAAAATATTGCGTTACTTTACAGTGTAAAACTATGACAATGTAGCAGTCATTTAATTTAGGCTTTATAATTGTATTACGTCAACCAATAAAAACCAATAAAAAACAAATGAGTTTTTTTAAAAAAATATTTTCTTCAGAGAAAAAGGAAACCTTAGATAAAGGTTTAGAAAAATCAAGTACTAGCTTTTTAGGAAAGCTAAGTAAAGCAGTTGCTGGAAAGTCAAAAGTTGATGATGCTGTTTTAGATAATCTTGAAGAAGTTTTAGTATCAAGTGATGTTGGTGTAAACACAACATTAAAAATTATTGAGCGTATTGAAGTTAGAGTATCTAAAGATAAATATTTAGGAACTGACGAACTTAACAGAATTTTACGTGAAGAGATTGCTGGCTTATTGTCAGAAATTGACGCTGGAGAAGATACAGAATATAAAATACCAGTTTTACCAAAGCAAGCAGACGGTAGTAAAACACCTTATGTTTTAATGGTGGTTGGTGTTAATGGTGTTGGTAAAACAACAACAATAGGTAAATTAGCATATCAATTTAAAAAACAAGGTTTAAGTGTTGTTCTTGGTGCTGCAGATACGTTTAGAGCAGCTGCAATAGACCAATTACAAGTATGGGCAGACCGTGTGGATGTGCCAATGGTTAGACAAGATATGGGATCAGATCCTGCATCTGTTGCTTTTGATGCGTTGGAATCTGGTGTTACTCAAAATGCAGATGTTATTATTATTGATACTGCTGGACGTTTACACAATAAGATTAATTTAATGAACGAGTTAACAAAAGTTAAACGTGTCATGCAAAAAGTGATTGGAGACGCGCCTCACGATGTTTTATTAGTTTTAGATGGTAGTACGGGTCAAAATGCTTTTGAACAGGCTAAACAATTTACAGTAGCTACAGAGGTAACTAGTTTGGCAGTAACAAAGTTAGACGGTACGGCAAAAGGTGGTGTTGTTATTGGTATTAGTGACCAATTTCAAATTCCTGTTAAATATATTGGTGTTGGAGAAGGTATTGAAGACTTACAAGTGTTTAATAAATTTGAGTTTGTAGATTCTTTCTTTAAATAAAATCATCCAACTTTTTTATAATTGAAAGGAGAGCGTTATGCTCTCCTTTTTGTATTTTTAATAAAAAAATAATATGAAATTTTTAAAAGCCCTCTTTTTATTATTAGTCATAGTTGGTTGTAAAGATGCTGGAACGTCTAAAGTAGAAAAAACAGATAATAGTGATACAATTGATCTCTCTGCAAAAGAATTTAGAGAATTTAAAGTTTTGGATTCTAAATATTTGACCAATATTCAGATTTGGGAAGCGTTAAATAAAGGTTTAGAAGATTTTACTGAAGCAAAGTATAATGCTTTAAAACCGTTAGTTTTAGAAAAAGATATTCCTACACTACAAGGCTATATTTTAGACGGAAATCTAACTTATGAAAGTTTAACCAAATTTTATTTATTCAGAATTAGAAAATATGATAGAGAAAATAACTTGTCTCTAAATGCTGTTATAGCTATTAATCCAAATAGTATAAAAGAGGCTAAATTAAGGGACGAGGCTTTACGTAATAGGGCTGTTGTTGCTGAGGATTTAAAATATTCGGTATACGGAATGCCTATTCTTCTTAAAGATAATATTAATACTTCAGAAATGGCTACTACAGCGGGCGCAGTGGCACTTCAAAACAATAATACAAAGGATGCTTTTATAGTTTCTAAACTTAAAGCACAAGGCGCCTTAATTTTAGGTAAAGCAAATTTAAGCGAATGGGCTTATTTTTTCTGTGGGGATTGTCCAAGTGGTTATAGCGCAATAGGAGGTCAAACGTTAAATCCTTACGGTCGTAAAACTATTGATACAGGAGGTTCTAGTTCTGGAAGTGCAGTGGCAGTGGCAGCTAATTTTTGTGTAGCTGCAATTGGTAGTGAAACGTCAGGCTCTATACTATCTCCTTCTAGCCAGAATTCGGTTGTTGGTTTAAAGCCAAAAATAGGATTAGTTAGTCGTGCTGGTATTATTCCAATTTCATCTACATTAGATACTGCTGGTCCAATTGCTAAAAACGTTATGGATGCATCTATTGTTTTGGATGCTATTTATGGTTATGATGCACAAGATTCAAAATCGTTTAAATCAAACAATCAAAAGGGGGGGGCTGTTAATTATACAAAATTTAAATTCGCATCACTACGAGGGAAGACATTTGGAGCTTTCAAAGGTTTGCTTGAAGATTCATTATACGTTAAAGCAATAGCTGATTTAAAATCACAAGGCGCAACGATTATAGAGTTTGAACCTAAAGATTACCAACTGCCAGATTTTTTAAGACTACTTAATTTAGATATGAAAAAAGACCTGCCAGAATATTTTTCTAAATATGGAGATCCTTCATTAGATTTAAAATCTGTGGAGGATGTTATGGCATTCAATTTAAAAGATTCAATAAATAGTATGCCTTATGGTCAAAGTTTATTTGAAGGTATAGTAGCAGATAAAGCTACAAACGAAGAATTTTTAGAAATTAAAAAACAGCTAAAAATTAATGGATCGCTGTATTTTTATTTTGCCAAAAAACAACACAACTTAGATGCTTTTTTATCTATCAATAATTATCATGTTGGATTTGCTGCTGTAGCAGAAATTCCTGCAATTACAATCCCTATGGGATATACAACAACCGGAGAACCAAAAGGATTAACAATAATAGGCGATTCTGAAAAAGAAATATTGGAATATGCATATTTGTATGAGCAAGCTTCAAAAAAGAGAGTCGCACCACTAAAATACGACTAATCTATAACGTTATTTATCTGCTCCCAAAGTAAATTATCATAGTTTGATAGCGCAAAATTAGCATCATTTGCTGCGTTTCCCATTCTAATTATAACTAGGTCTTTACTAGGTGCGATGTATATTTTTTGGTCATTTTTACCTAATGCACAATACATGTCACTAGGTGCGTTTGGTATTAATGTTCCGGAAAAAACGACTTGAGTTTGTGGTAAATTAAAACTGTCCTTACCATTCAGCCACCATAAGTAACCGTAAGCTGGATTGATGTTTTGAGACGTATTTGTGGCTTCATTTAAAAATGATTCAGATAATATTGTAGTGTCATTCCAATGTCCGTTAGCGTATATTAATAATCCAAATCGCGCCATACTTCGACTAGTGCTCCAATATATGTTTAAATCCTCGTTATTAATCCATGTACCAGTCATACCAATGGGGTCTTTTAAGTTTTCATTAAAATAAGTATTCCAAGTTTGATTGTTAGCTTGGGCTACAACATCCTGTAGTTTTAGATAAACATTGTGGTAGGCCCATCGTGTACCAGAGTCTGCCAAGTACTGTAAATTAGTTGTGGTAATAGCGTGGCCTAATGTGTCATCTAAACCAGAATCCATGGATAAAAGGTTTTTATTGGTTATTAGATTTTCTTGTTCTTGGGTAGTACTAGTCCATCCTAAACCTAGATAATCAGATACCCTTTGGTTAATATCAAGTAAACCTTGGTCTTGTGCGATGCCAGTAACGGTAGCTGTTAATGTTTTTCCTGCGCTTGCCCAATACCATGGACTGCTTGCTGTGTGACCATTAAAATACTGCTCGTAAGCTATTTTTCCTTTGTGTAAGATTATAAAAGACTTCGTATTGGTTTCGTTTAAAAAGATAGTTAATTCGTCAAGACTTTCGCTATTCCAGTTTAGTTCATTCGAAGAAACGGTATCCCAGTTATTTGAATTTATTGGAGGGAAATAAATAGTATCAATAGAAGGGGTTTCAATAGACACGCTTTCATTTTCCGAAGAACAACCTATAATACTCAGGACAAATACAGTAATAAGTAAAGTACGTGGTTTCATGGTGTTAGTTTTCTATTTGACTAATATAAATCATAATGGTTTAATATCTGATATATTAAAATTAGATAGTATCTTTGCAGTCCAAAAATGAGGTATGAGAACAAAGTCACTTAAAAAGAACAAAATCAACGTAATAACTTTAGGTTGTAGTAAAAACGTTTACGATAGCGAAGTCCTAATGGGACAATTAAAAGCTAACGGTAAAGAGGTTGTGCATGAAGAAGAAGGTAATGTAGTAGTTATAAATACTTGCGGTTTTATTAATAATGCCAAAGAGGAAAGTGTAAATACTATTTTAGAGTATATGCAGAAAAAGGAAGATGGAGAGGTTGATAAAGTTTTTGTAACAGGTTGTTTAAGTGAAAGATATAAGCCAGAATTACAGAAGGATATTCCTAATGTAGATCAGTATTTTGGTACTACAGAATTACCAGGATTACTTAAGGCTTTAGGTGCAGATTATAAACATGAGCTAATTGGTGAGCGTTTAACAACAACACCAAAAAACTATGCCTATTTAAAAATTGCTGAAGGTTGTGATAGACCTTGTAGTTTTTGTGCTATTCCTTTAATGAGAGGTAAACACAAATCGACACCAATTGAAAACTTGGTTATCGAAGCTGAAAAATTAGCAGCTAATGGTGTTAAAGAACTAATCTTAATTGCTCAAGATTTAACATATTACGGTTTAGATATTTATAAGAAAAGAAATCTTGCTGAATTACTTGAAAACTTAGTAAAAGTTGAAGGTATAGAATGGATAAGATTGCATTATGCTTTTCCAACGGGTTTCCCAATGGATGTATTGGACTTAATGAAGCGTGAGCCTAAGATTTGTAATTATTTAGATATTCCATTACAACATATTAGTGACGATTTACTAAAAAGTATGCGTCGTGGAACTACTAAAGAAAAGACGACTAAACTAATACACCAGTTTAGAGCTATAGTTCCAGAAATGACTATTAGAACAACATTAATTGTTGGGTATCCAGGCGAAACTGAAGCACATTTCCAAGAGTTAAAACAATGGGTAAAAGAAATGCGTTTTGAACGTTTAGGGTGTTTTACGTATTCTCATGAAGAAAACACACATGCTTACAATTTAGAGGATGACGTACCACAAGACGTTAAGCAAGATAGAGCTAACCAAATTATGGAAATTCAATCTCAGATTTCTTGGGAGTTAAATCAAGAAAAAATAGGAGATACCTTTAAAGTGGTTATAGACCGTAAAGAAGGTACATATTTTGTTGGTCGTACAGAGTTTGATAGTCCTGATGTAGATAATGAAGTGTTAATAGACGCTACTGAAACGTATTTAAAAACGGGAGAGTATTACAACATTAAAATCACAGAAGCTGAAGATTTTGATCTTTACGGTGAATTGGTGAAGTAATAGTTTTATTGAATATTATTAGTTATAAAGTAACTAGTAATGAGCAACTAAGAAGCGGGTTTAAGCTAGTAGCCATTTGGTTATTAATGGTAATACGCTATATTTACATAAACAAAAATCAATCAAATAATGAAAACACAAATTTTTAAAACGTTTCTAGTATCCTGCTTTTTTATGTTAACAGCTTGCGGCGGTGGAGGACCAGAGGGTGCAACAATTAACTTTTTGGAAGCAATGTATTCAGGAGATTTTGAAACAGCTAAAAAATATGCAACTACAGATACAAAATCGATGTTAACCATGTTAGAGTCGTTTGGAGCTAAAGATCAGTTTGCAGATAAAATGAGCGAAGCAGATATTGATTTTGAAGTTGTAGAGACTAAAATTGATGGTGATAAGGCTGTGTGTACTGTAAAAATGACAAGTAGTCAAGAAGACAGTGACCAAGATATACCAATGAATCTTGTAAAAGAGGATGGTAAATGGTTAGTTAGCATGGATAAAGAATCTATGAATAAAGAAGGTATGGGGCAACAGAACAAAGAAACGGGTAACCCTGATATGGATTCTGATGATGATGACATGTTTGAAGATAATGAAGCTGCTGAGTAAATGATAAAAACAGCTATTAAAATTATACTAGTTATTAGTGTTGTTTTATTGGCATATAAATTTTTAAAAGACGATTCAAACAGACCGTATGAATCGTCTTTTTTGTATAAATTAAATGCTAACGAAAAATCAAAACTCCAAAGTGGAGACATTATTTTGCGTCGTGGTTATGGCTTAGTCAGCACGATGATATTAAAAATGATGAATGAAGATTATGATGTGACACACCTTGGTATGGTGGTTAGACAAAATGATACTTTAAAGATTGCACATGCTTTATCTAGCAGTGTGTCTAATCAAGATGGTTTAAGATTGCAGGCAATAGATTCTTTTGTGCATAACTCTCATAATCGCACAATATTAGTCACACGTTTAAAAAATATAGATTCAGTAAAACAAGAAAAAATTGTAAATCAAATAGGGTATTACTACAAAAAGCAATTACCCTTTGATCATAGTTTTAATTATAAAGATAGCACAGAGCATTATTGTTCCGAGTTAATTTGGCGTATTTACGAGCATAATCTAAAGATTTTAAAAGTGTCAGATACACTTACCGATGTACAAAAGTATAATACGCTTAAAACATTTTACGACCCTAATTATTTTGATATCATTATTAATCATCAAGAATAATTAAGTGTAGTTTACCCTCTTTTTAATTGTTTGTCAATTTTATTAATGGCATTTTCAATAGACTTTTCTGGTTCAATAATATTATACTCTCCCCAAAAATTGGGATCAGAAAATCCCGATGCTTGATTTTGTAAAATAGAATTTGGTCTAAGTTTTTTACTTTGTTTTAAAGACAGCTTTGTGTCATCCATATTCCAGTCTGTAATTGCCATTTCGCTTTGTAGGGTGTATTTACTATTAAACCAGCGGTTGTCCCAATTAATTTTAAAGGTCAATAATATGTTACTATATCCAAAGTACCATTTGCCATCTTTTGTTCTGTAATTTACACGATAGGAAGCTTCAGTAGGATAAACGGTAGCTGTCTTTGGTTTTTTTCTAACAAAAAGTTTAGACGCTGCTTCACGATTCTCCACATTTAAATTATAAACAGCACTAGTCAGGGCGTAAGTCGTGGCGTCAATATATAGTTTACCATTGTACATTGGGCTAGTAATGTTCTTTTTCTGCTCAAAATGGATTACATATACCAATCTATTATCAATCTGTGTGTTTTGTCCAAATTTAAAGTTATAATTAACCATGGTATTGTCGTTAAATATATAGGCAGGGTATTTTATCACATCTGTATATAAACTACTAAAAGGGCCTCCTTGTAATTTTAAAGCGATAGTATCAAGTCTAGCATAATCTGTGCTTTTTCTGGCTTTTATTAATGTTATTTCATCATTTTTTTTAGAGTTATAAGCGACTTTATTTATAGATACTACAGCTTCGGATAATGATGCGTTTCTGTTTCGTTTTTTTATGGTTTCACGATAAAAACCAGTCATGTTTACATTCTCCGTAAAATAATTATCCCCTTTTAAATCAAAAGTTTTCTTTACTAAAGCTTCGGCATCTGTAGGCCTAACTAAATCTATTTGGGCGAGTACTGTTGGTGCTTGTGACAAGTAAAACTTGGTGTTATCTTTAAAATCAGATAAAGAAAATTCTAATTTTTGATAACCTAAATATGAAATTGTTACCGTATTTTGAGCTAGATTATCGGGTACTTTAATGCTAAATTCTCCTGCGTTATTAGTAATGGTACTAATGTTAGAGTTGGCTATGGTTAAATCTGCTAATGCAAGGGGTTTATTAGTGTTTTTATCCAAGACTTCACCTTTATATTCTTGCAGGTTTTGTGCAAAACTAAGCACGCAACTGATTAGTATTAGAAAAGTAATAATTGGCTTAAGACTTATATTCGTTAAATATTTCATATTAGAAAGCAATTAGGAGTTAACCCTTATAATTTAATCAAAAACTATCATTTTTCAGTAAGGTTTTATGTTAATTTTAAGACAAACTAAACCCTAAACTGCCTTATCTTTACGCAAGATTCATCTGTAATTATGCCAACACACTGTATTTCATTTAAAGACACTGGATATTTTTCTCAATTAATTTGCGATTATTTAGCGGAAGCGGAAGCGTTAAAACCGTTTTATAATAGATTTCCAAATATTCAGAATTTTAAAGCCCAAATTAAAGAAAAGCAAGAGACGTTTAGTAATGACAATAGAAGTGTATTAGTTAATGCGCTTCAAGAACAATACAAAACACTTGATACGTCAGAAGCTGCAAACACTAATATTAAATTATTAGCAGATAGTAAAACATTTACTATTACTACTGGGCATCAACTTAACTTGTTTACTGGTCCTTTATATTTTTTACATAAAATTATTTCGACCATAAATCTGACAAAGGAATTAAAGGTTGCTTATCCAGAGTACAATTTTGTGCCTATTTATTGGATGGCTTCGGAGGATCATGATTTTGAAGAAATCAATTATTTTAATTTCAGAGGAAAAAAAATACGTTGGAATAAAGAGGCGTCAGGAGCAGTTGGAGATTTAGATACAAAAGGTTTAAAAGAGGTATTTGAATTATTTACTAAGGAACTAGGTATTGGTACTAATGCTAAATATTTAAAAGCACTATTTGAAAACGCGTATTTAAAACACGATAATTTAGCTGAAGCCACACATTACTTAGCAAATGGGTTGTTTGGAGAGCAAGGTTTAGTTGTTATTGATGCTAATAAAAAAGCGTTAAAACAACTGTTTATCCCGCAAATAAAAACTGAGTTATTTAATAACACATCTTTTGAAGCTGTAACCAAAACCTCAAAACAGTTAAGTCAAGTTTCCGATAATTATAGCATACAAGTTAACCCAAGAGAGATTAACTTATTTTACATTATAAAGGACGTTAGAGAGCGTATTGTTTTTGAAAACAACACCTATACAGCCTTAAATACAACTGTTGTTTGGAGTAAAGACCAGTTAGAAAAGGAGGTTCAAGATCACCCTGAACGTTTTAGTCCAAACGTTATTATGCGTCCATTATATCAGGAGGTGATATTGCCAAACCTGTGTTATATTGGTGGAGGAGGAGAGTTAGCGTATTGGTTTCAGTTACAAAGTAATTTTGAAGCTAACCACGTGACGTTCCCAATCTTATTACTGCGTAATTCAGTTTTAATAAAAACAAAACAACAAACGGAAAAGCTTGATAAATTAGGTATTTATGATAAAGATTTATTCTTAAAACGTAATAGTTTTATTAACAAAAAGGTAAGAGAGATTTCAAATATAGATATCGATTTTTCTGAGCAAATCAAACATTTAAAAGCACAGTTTAAAGATTTGTATGCGTTAGCAGAACAAACAGACCAGTCTTTTGTTGGTGCAGTAGCATCTCAAGAAAAGAAACAAATCAATGGGTTAGAGCATTTAGAAAAACGTTTACTTACAGCTCAAAAACGTAAGTTAAAGGATCAAGTGGCCCGCATGACCGCTTTACAATACCAATTGTTTCCAAATTATAGCTTGCAAGAACGAAACATCAATTTTTCAGAATTATATTTAGAATTTGGTTCGGAATTAATACCTCATTTAATTAAAAATTTGAAACCTTTGCAAGGTCAATTTTTAATTGTTGAATTATAAGTTATGCATAAAATAGATTTAGATTTAGTCGAAATGACGCTAGACGTCATGAAATATACTATCGATCGTATTTCAAAAACGGAAGATGTTATAGGTAAACCGCAAAAAGCTGAGACATTAAAAGCGTTAGTCGGAGAAACTGTAACGGATAAAGGTATTGGTGGAGAGACTGCTTTTAATCTATGGAAGCAACATTTAATGCATGCTAACGTAAAAATAGATCACCCACGTCATTTAGCATTTGTACCCGCAGCGCCTACAAGAGCGTCTATTTTATTTGACTTGGTAACATCCGCGTCAAGTATACATGGTGCGTATTGGATGGAAGGTGCAGGAGGGATTTTTTGTGAAAACGAAGCCATGAAATGGATCGTGTCTTTAACAGGATTACCACAAGGTGCATTTGGTGTTTTTACAAGTGGTGGTACCGCAGCAAACTTATCTGCAATTGTTACTGCACGTGAGTATTGGAGAAGTTTAAACAACGACAATAAAAACAGAAAAGGTTTAATAATCACATCTATCGGCGCCCACTCTTCTATAAAAGCTATGGCTAAAGTGGTTGATGTAGATGTTTTATTAGTAGATACGGAAGACCGTTTAAAAGGTGCTGCATTACAGCAAACTATGGACGGTTTAACAATACACCAGAAAGAACGTTTATTTGCGGTAGTAGCAACAGGAGGAACTACTAATGCAGGTATTATTGACGATTTAGAGGGGATTGCAGCTATTTGCGAGAAGGAACACTTATGGTTGCATGTAGATGCAGCTTATGGTGGAGGTGCATTAGCAGCAGACTCGGTTAGACATTTGTTTAACGGTATTGAAAAAGCAGACAGTATTACAATAGATCCACACAAATGGATGTTCTCTCCGTATGATTGTGGTGCTGTAATATACAAGCAACCAGAATTAGCAAAAAAGGCACATTCGCAAGAAGGATCTTACTTAGATATTTTTAAAGACGAAGGTGCGCACGGTTTTAATCCAACAGATTATCAAATACAATTAACACGTCGTGTACGTGGTTTGCCTTTATGGTTTAGCTTAGCAACACACGGTACGGATAGATATAAACAAGCAGTAGAGAGAGGTTTAGAACTAGCAACCATTGCAGGGCAACTAATTAAAGATATGGATCATGTAGAGTTGGTTAGAGAGCCAAGTTTATCTTGTGTGTTATACAGACGTAAAGGTTGGGCTCCGGATGACTATAGAGACTGGACATTTGCTAACCATGATAAAGGGTTTGCATTAGTAACACCAACCAAGTGGAAAGCGGGTCAGAGTTTTGAGACGGTATCTCGTTTTTGTTTTATAAATCCTGATACTACAGAGCAAGATATTAAAGCTATTTTGGAGTCTATGAAATAAGAAAAGTAAATTGTTGAAAAAATAGTAGAAATTTAATAAATCATAAATAGTATTTATCAAAGCAATTACTATTTTTGTGCATGCAACACGACAAAGTACTTATATTAGATTTCGGATCGCAATACACACAACTAATTGCGCGCAGAGTTAGAGAGCTTAACATCTATTCCGAAATACACCCATTTAACAAACCACCAAAAAACGTAGACGATTACAAGGCAGTTATACTTTCTGGTAGTCCAATGTCTGTAAGATCAGAAGATGCTTTTCATCCTGACTTATCAGAGATTAGAGGCAAAAAGCCAATGCTAGCTGTCTGTTACGGTGCACAATATTTAGCACATTTTTCTGGAGGTGAAGTAGCCGAATCAAACACACGCGAATACGGACGTGCCAACTTGAGTTTTGTGGAAGAGGATGCCTTTTTCAAAAACATATCAGTAGGTAGTCAGGTGTGGATGAGTCATAGTGATACTATTAAAAACTTACCAACAAACGGTAAATTATTAGCCAGTACACATGATGTAAAAAACGCGGCTTATAAAATTGAAGGAGAATCAACTTACGCCATTCAATTTCATCCAGAAGTATACCACTCTAAAGATGGTAAACAATTATTAGAAAACTTTTTAGTAGCTATAGCAAATGTAAATCCAGATTGGACACCAAATGCATTTGTACAGGAAACCGTTGACGACCTAAAAGCAAAACTAGGAGACGATAAAGTTGTTCTAGGATTATCAGGTGGAGTAGACTCGTCAGTAGCAGCCATGTTATTACACAAAGCAATAGGTAAAAACCTATACTGCATATTTGTAAATAACGGATTATTACGTAAAAACGAATTCACAGAAGTATTAGAACAATACAAAGGGATGGGCTTAAACGTAAAAGGTGTAGACGCTTCGGCACGCTTTTTGGATGCATTAGCAGGACTGAGCGATCCAGAAAAAAAGCGTAAAGCCATAGGTAACGCGTTTATCGAGGTTTTTGACCAAGAAGCAAATCTAATCGAAGATGTAAAATGGTTAGCACAAGGGACAATCTATCCAGATGTGATAGAAAGTGTAAGTGCAACAGGAGGACCAAGTGCAACTATAAAAAGTCATCATAATGTAGGTGGATTACCAGACTACATGAAATTAAAAATTGTAGAGCCACTTCGCGCTTTGTTTAAGGACGAAGTAAGACGTGTTGGTGCAAGTATGGCTATGGATAAAGACCTTTTAGGACGTCATCCATTTCCAGGACCAGGTTTAGCAATCAGGATTTTAGGAGACATCACAGCAGAGAAAGTACAAATTTTACAAGATGTAGATGCTGTCTTTATTAACGGATTACGCGACGCAGGATTATACGATAAAGTATGGCAAGCAGGTGCTATTTTGCTACCTGTAAATAGTGTAGGTGTAATGGGAGACGAGCGTACTTACGAAAAATGTGTAGCACTAAGAGCTGTAGAAAGTACTGATGGTATGACTGCAGACTGGGTAAATTTACCATACGAGTTTTTACAAAAAACAAGTAACGATATAATAAACAAAGTAAAAGGCGTTAACAGGGTAGTTTACGACATAAGTAGTAAGCCACCAGCAACTATAGAGTGGGAATAAAACCTCCTTTTTTAAAGATTTTATAATAAGTTGGGCGTTACCACAAGGGTCGCGTCTTCCATTATATCTTTTTTTTGCCATATATGGCAGCAAAAAAAAGGATGCCATTACAACCGCTAACGCAGTTTGAAACGTATAAATAACATATGAGAAAATTAATATATATCTTAAGCGTAGTCGTAATGTTTGGCTGTGCTTCCGCGAAAGCGCAAAATTACAAAACGCACAAAGTACAAGTTGGAGAAACTATAGAGCAGATTGCGACTAAATACAGCGTGTCTAAATCTCAGATTTATGCTTTAAATCCGGATGCTAGAAAGGCGTTAAGAACTAACTCGGTTTTAATAATTCCAAACGGAACTGTTGTATCAAATACTACAACACTTACAGAGGTTAAAACATTAGATGGTTTTAAAAAACATAAAGTAAAACGTAAAGAAACGTTATACAGTTTATCTAAAAAGTACAATGTAACGCAAGAGGATATAAAAAAACATAATCCAGAGTTATACGCAAATAACTTACGTAAAGGAGATAAAATTCAAATTCCGCTTTACAAAATCACTAAAGAGGAAGTTGCAGTTAAGTCCGCAACAAAAGCACATACGGTTAAACCTAAAGAAGGTAAATGGCGTATTGCTTACCAATACGGTATGACTGTTCAGGCATTAGAGGATTTAAATCCAAATATGGCGGATGTCTTACAACCTGGAGATATTATTCTTGTTCCAAATTTAGAGGTGCAAGACGTAAAAGTAATTGACGAAAAATACAGTTATTATACGGTATTAAAGTCAGAAGGGTTTTACAGATTAAAGCTAAAAACGGGGTTGACACAAGAGCAGTTAGAGCAATTAAATCCAGACTTATTAACTGTAGGGTTAAAAGAAGGGATGGTTTTAAAAGTACCTTTTGATGCTAATTTGGTTTCAGAAAATCAAGGAGGCGTAGCTGTAATTTCAGGATCAGAAGGCGTAACGTCTGATTTGACAACACGTAATTTAGATGGGGCAACTAAGCATATTGCAATTATGTTGCCTTTTAAATTGGATGCTATAGATTCTGGTGCAGTATCAGACGCTAAGCAATTAATAAAAAAGGATAGGCTAATTAGTTTATCATTAGAATTTTATTCTGGAGTAAAAATAGCATTGGATAGTTTATCTAAATTAGGCATAAACTTAAAGGTTGATGTTTATGATACGGAAAATAGAGAAAGTAAAGTGCTATCTATAGTACGCTCAAATAATTTTGATGGCGTACAAGCAGTGATTGGACCAGTAATGTCAAAAGTGTTTAACACAGCAGCAGCGTCATTAAAAAGTAGAAATATTCCTTTAGTATCACCAATTACAAAAAAGGTAAACTTAATTGATAATGTATTTCAATCTAGACCTGCTGAAAATTTGTTACAAGAAAAATTACTAAGTCATTTTAAAGCCGATAGTACTGCTAATTTTATTATCATTTCTGATATGAAAAATAGAGCAACAGCAAATGCGCTTAAAAAGTCATTTCCAAATGCTAAGATGATTTCTTCTAGAAAAGTCACTAAAACAGGAGCTGATGCTTATTACATTATGGAAGACGATGTAAATCTTGCAATAAAGGCAGGTAGAAACGTTGTGTTTTTAGAAACTGCTAATCCAGGATTTATATCTAATGTAACAAGTGTATTAAATTCTAAAATAGATCCAAAAACTAAAAAAGAGATTGTTTTAACAACAACCGATAAAAATAATGAGTTTGAAAGTGATGAGGTCAGTAACATGCATTTGTCTAACTTAAGTTTTACTTACGGGTCTATAAACAAATCTTTTAGTGAGGATGCTAGTAATAGTTTTGCTAAACGTTACCAAGCATTGTATCATGAAACACCAAACGATTATGCGGTTAGAGGATTTGATATAACAATGGATGTGGTATTACGTTTAGTAACCTCAGACGATTTATATCTATCAGCAAATGAGTCGGCATTAACGACTTATGTAGAAAATAAATTTGCTTATAAGAAGAAGTTGTTTGGAGGGTATTATAACGACGCAGTTTATATAGTAAAATACCAAGACTTAAGGATTGTCGAGGTAAAACAATAAAAATCAATCCGGTAACGTTAAATTAATCTATGCTAAAGTATATGTTTCTTATGGTTAGTTTTTTTCTATTGCAAAGTGATGCAATGGAAGAGCTATCTTGGAGCGAACATTACAAGTTATCATGGAAAGATTTTAAGGGACAACCTAATAAGGATACAGATGCTGTTGCAGTAACAGCATCTGGTATTACTTTTAGTTATTCTATTAATAAATATAAACGTACTCAAAAAGTACAAGGTTTTAAAACATTAGTTAAGGCCTTTTTCTATCCAGAACATTCTTGGTGTAAGTCTGATCAAGTTGATATACATGTTTTAGGGCATGAGCAATTGCACTTTGATATTACAGAGTTGCATGCAAGGCTATTTAGACAACGTATAGCAAATGTTAAACTACACGAAGATTTAGCACAAACACTTCAAGATATGCATGCAAAAATAGAAGCAGACTTAATGGCTATGCAAAATGCATACGATACGGAAAGCGAATATTCTATTGATGTCAAAGGACAAGAAAAATGGCAGGATAGTATTACTAAGCGTTTAAAATCTGTATCACAATTTAAATCTAAAGGGTAGTGCAACAAGTTGAACCTGACAAAGAGTTTCTAATTAAATTGGCACACACTAAAATGCCATTTGGAAAATACAAAGACCGATTTTTAATAGACTTACCAGAGCATTACGTGGTTTGGTATCATAGCAAAGGGTTTCCAAAAGGGAAGCTAGGAGAGATGCTAGACACTATTTATACCGTTAAACTTAATGGTTTGGAAGATCTAATTAGAAATATTAAAAAACAGTATCCAAAACCGAGGTAAAGATTCCTTTTTTAGTTGGTGATTTAATTAATGTAATATTATTTTTCCAACTCTAATAAAGCAAGATACGGATCGCCTTGTAATCCTAATAATTTTGCAAATGCAGGTTCCGTTTTTAATCCTGTAGATTTTAAGTGTTTTATTTTTTTCTTAAAGTCAATACCTTTCTCTTTTAAAATTTGATACTCAACCATCATATGTCGATACGCATTTTGCTTCTCGGTTGGGATTTTCTGTCCAAAAATTTCAATTAAAAAATGATCAGTTTTAAATTCAGCAATAGTTGATTCAATTCCATTTTGGTGTGTCGAATAGATTTTGAAATCTTTTTCATCCGAAAAATTTTTTATTAAATCACGATTGAATTGAGTATGGTTTTTACACTGACAGATTATATCTAAATCACTTTCAGGTAAGTCAATATCAAGCGGAATTGTTCCTGTTAATATTGGATTGTATTGTTGTAATTTATCTAAAATCGCAAACTTTTTTATTTCTAAAAAAGCAAGTTTCTGTTTATTGTTTCCGTTTGTTAGGTAGTCAATATTTTTAAAGTTGTGAATCAATTTTTTAGTTATTTTTTCTAATGGTTATTTTTTAAATGCTACCTTTTTAATATTTTCTATTATCCGTTAAACAAAGTTAACGCAAATAAATAAGAAAGTCATTGGTGTCATTGACTTGATAGAGTTATAAAATAGAATTTAGAACTCTTCCAAAAATAAAACAGTAAACAGGATTAGTTTCAACTAAAAATCATAAATTTGCAAGCGTTTAACAACGCAACATGACATCAGAAACTAAGTACATATTTGTAACGGGAGGAGTAACTTCTTCTCTAGGAAAAGGAATTATAGCAGCATCTCTTGCTAAGCTACTTCAAGCACAAGGTTACAGAACCACAATTCAAAAATTAGATCCTTACATTAACGTAGATCCAGGGACGTTAAATCCATACGAACATGGCGAATGCTATGTGACTGACGATGGTGCAGAAACAGATTTAGATCTTGGGCATTACGAGCGTTTTTTAAACGTACCGACTAGTCAAGCTAATAACGTAACGACGGGACGTATCTACCAAAGTGTGATACAAAAGGAACGTAGAGGTGAGTTTTTAGGAAAAACAGTACAGGTTATTCCACATATTACAGACGAAATTAAACACAGAATCCAAATTTTAGGTAATTCTGGAGAATTTGATATCGTAATTACTGAAATTGGTGGTACTGTAGGAGATATTGAGTCTTTACCTTACATAGAAGCAGTAAGACAACTTAAATGGGATTTAGGGGATAATAACGCATTAGTGATTCACTTAACGTTAATTCCGTATTTAACAGCAGCCGGAGAACTTAAAACAAAACCAACACAACATAGTGTAAAAACTTTAATGGAAAGTGGTGTTCAGGCAGATATCTTAGTATGCCGTACAGAGCATGAGTTACCGTCTGACTTAAAACGTAAGTTAGCTTTATTTTGTAATGTACGTGAAGACGCAATAATACAATCTATTGATGCATCGACAATTTATGATGTGCCAAACATGATGTTAGATGAAGGTCTAGATAAAGTAGTACTTAAAAAATTAGCTTTAAATAGCGATGTTCCAGATTTAACAATATGGAACCAATTTGTAAAGCGTCATAAAAACCCAAAATCTGAAATTACAATCGGATTAATTGGTAAATATGTTGAGTTGCAAGATTCTTATAAGTCAATTTTAGAATCGTTTATTCACGCAGGAGCGGAGAATGAAGTTAAAGTAAATGTAGAATCTGTACATTCTGAGTATTTGAATGCAGATAATATTAAAATGAAACTATCACATTTAGATGGTGTTTTAGTAGCTCCAGGTTTTGGAGAGCGTGGTATTGAAGGTAAAATAACAGCAATCAAGTATGTCCGTGAAAATAACATTCCGTTTTTAGGAATTTGTTTAGGAATGCAAATGGCAGTTATTGAGTTTTGTAGAAACGTAATGGGATTAGCTGATGCTAACTCTACAGAGATGGATCCTGATACTACAAACCCTGTGATTGATATCATGGAAGATCAAAAAACAATTACAGATAAAGGTGGTACTATGCGATTAGGTGCATGGGATTGCCATATTGAAAAAGATAGTATTGCTTATAAAGTATACAAATCTCAAGATATTAAAGAGCGTCACAGACATAGATACGAGTTTAATAGCACGTTTAAAGATCAAGTGGAGGCTGCAGGTTTAAAAGCAACGGGTTACAACCCAGAAACCAAATTGGTAGAGATTGTAGAAAACCCATCTCATCCTTGGTTTGTTGGAGTACAATATCATCCAGAATATAAAAGTACAGTAGCCAATCCACATCCTTTATTTGTGGCATTTGTACAAGCAAGTTTAAAACATAGTAAGAAAAAATAAGTGTCAATTTGACACCTATTTAAAAGTGGTCGTATATTTGACTAATTAATTATTCCTTACAAATAAGAGGAACCAAACAATTATGGAAGAAAAAAAACTAGACGTTAAGTCGATAATAGGATTTGTTTTAATTTTTGCAATCTTATTATTCATGATGTGGCAAAACCAGCCAACTCCTGAACAATTAAAAGCACAAGAGGCAGAAAAGCAAGCGCAAATTGAAGCTAATAAAAAGGCTGAAGCAGCTACGCAATCAGATACTAAGGTTACTACAGCGGTAGATTATTCAATCCCAAAAGATTCTGCTCAAGTAGCAGCTTTACAATCTAAAATTGGAGATTTTGCATATTCTGCAGCAACATCTAGTTTTAAAGACAATCAATTAAACGTAAGTAATGATGTTTTAGATTTAAAATTTAATACTAAAGGTGGACATTTATCAGAGGTAAGACTTAAAAACTTTGTAGACTTTGATTCTATTCCAATCTATTTAGTAAAAGATGGTAACTCTGTTTTTAATATTCAGTTTCAAACTACAGATAATCGTACTTTAAATACTAAAGATTTATATTTTCAGCCAACAGTAACTAAAAGTGGAGATAATACTATTGTGTCTATGAAGTTAAAAACTGCTGAAAACAAGTTTTTAGAATATAATTACGTGATTAAGCCTAACCAATATATGGTTGATTTTACAATAAGATCTCAAGGTTTAGAAACAGCAATAAATACATCAAATCCAATTAATTTAGATTGGACTCAAAAAACATACAGACACGATCAAAGTATCAGTTTTGAAAACAGATACACGCGTTTAACATACCAAGCAGAAGGAGACGTTGATAAATTGTCTCAAATGAATGAGGATGATGAGGTTGAACAAGATGTAGATTGGTTATCATACAGACAACACTTTTTTAGTTCTATCCTAGTAACAGACAAGCCTTTTAAGGAAGTTGCTATTACATCTAAAAATTTAGTAGAAGACGAAGCTAGAGATTCTATTTTTACAAAGCAGTTTTCTACAAAAACAGCATTAGCTTTAAGTGGTTCTAATCTTAATAATAATCTTAGGTTGTACTACGGTCCAACAGATAGCGAGATTTTAAAACAATACGATAATAACTTAGAAGAAAGTGTTCAATTTGGTTGGGGTATTTTTGGATGGATTAACAAGTATTTATTTTTCCCATTATTTGGATTCTTAAGTTCGTTCTTACCATATGGTATTGCCATTATTGTAATGACTATCTTAATTAAATTAGCAATGAGTTTTGTACAGTACAAGCAATACTTATCGCAAATGAAATTAAAGGTGTTAAAGCCAGAATTAGATGCTATTAGAGAAAAGCATAAGGATAATAAAATGAAAGCGCAACAAGAGACTATGGCGCTTCAAAATAAAGCAGGAGCTAGTCCTATGGCTGGTTGTTTACCAGCGTTAATACAAATGCCTGTATTTTATGCCTTATTTATGTTTTTCCCGATTGCATTTGCTTTAAGACAGAAAAAGTTTTTATGGGCAGAGGATTTATCATCTTATGATGTTGTAGCGGAATTACCATTTAGTATTCCGTTATACGGAGATCACGTGAGTTTGTTCCCAATTTTAGCTGCTATTGCTATTTTCTTTTACATGAAGTTGACGACTGGACAAAACCAGATGTCTGCACCACAGCAAGAAGGTATGCCAGATATGGCTAAAATGATGAAGTACATGATATACTTTGCACCAATTATGATGCTTATTTTCTTTAACCAATATGCATCAGGTTTAAGTTTATACTACTTTATTTCTAACTTAATTAGTATCGGGATTTTATTAGTAATCAAGAATTTTATCTTAGATGAAGAAAAAATACATGCTAATATCCAGGTTCAGAAAGCAAAGCCTAAAAAGGAAAGCAAGTTTCAGCAAAAAATGAAGACGATGATGGAGCAAGCTGAAAAGCAGAAACAAATGCAACAAAAGAATAAGAAAAAATAAGAACCTAATAATTCCTTTCTTTCTAGGAAGGTGAGTTTTTGCACAGCTAAAATTCGGATAGGTTTTACAATATTAGCTGTCAGCTTTAACGTAAAAGTTAAGTTTGGCAGCTTTTTTGTTATAACAAAATCAAGTTATTAACGTTAAGCCATAAGGCCTAGTTTCCGCGAAAGCGCTATAATTACATTTTAAATGAAAAGATTAAGTATTGTATTGGTTGTTTTATTTACTAACTGCATCTTGTTTTCTCAGGATTTAAATCAGTTTGATGCTAATGGACAGCGTCATGGTGAATGGAAAAAAACGTTTAAAAACACAAAAGTTACGCGATATCAAGGTCAGTTTGATCATGGTAAAGAGATTGGGACTTTTAATTTTTATAAAAATATTGATGGTAAGGCGGTGTTAACTGCAACTAAAGTATTTAATGCAGATAACGACGTGGCACAGGTTACTTTTTTATCAAGAAATAAAAGAAAAATTAGCGAAGGTAAAATGCGTGGTCGTAACCACATTGGTAAATGGGTGATTTACCATAATAAATCTGATCAAGTTATGACGGAAGAGTTGTATAACGATAAAGGTAAATTAGAAGGGTTGCGCCAGGTATATTATTTAAGTGGACAGGTTGCAGAAAAGGCATTATACAGAGATGGACTTTTACACGGAGAAGCTAATTGGTTTGCAGAAAATGGTAAGCTTATTAAAGTGATTACGTATAAAAACGATAAATTTGATGGTGTTTATAAAGCCTATAATAAGCAAGGTGTTATTGCTACTGAAGGACACTATAGAGATGATGTTAAGTGTTGCATTTGGAAACGTTATAAAAATGGAGCAGTAGTAGAAGAAAAAGATTTAGATAAAAAAGGATAACTTATTTGAAGTTATTAATATAAAAAACGCCTTAATAAAATAAGGCGTTTTTTTTGTTTGATCTAAATAGATCCTGTTAATTAAGGGAAGAATGTGTTTATATCAAGCTATATATTATGTTGTGTGATTACATTTGTGGTGGTAAAACTACTTTGTCAATAGCGTGTACAACACCGTTTACTGCTTGAATATCTACTAAAGATGTTATAATATTACTGACACGATTATTAGCATCTGTTAATGTAAATGCTGTTGCATCTGCAGTGATGTCTCCTCCAATAGTAGTTACGGTTCCTGATGTTAGCATTGACGATTGTACGTTTGCGCCAACAATGTGATACGTTAATACAGCGTCAACAGTTGCTGTGTCTATATCTGTAAGAGCGGTTACGTTAAGTTCTGTTAGTAAGTCTCCAAATGCTGCGTTAGTTGGTGCAAAAACTGTAAATGGACCTGCTGTTGCATCAGATACTGTTGTAATATATGGTACTGTTGGTGCACCTGTATCTGCATAGGCTAAGGCATCTACTAATGTTGATAATCCCGGGTTTGTAGTTGCAAAAGTTGCTATTGTTGGTAAATCTATTACTGCATCTACAACATGTACAATTCCGTTAGATGTTGATATATCTGCTAAAGCTACATTGGATGCACCGTTAAAGGTTACTCCAGAAGTTCCGTCCCAATATAAACTTAAGTTAGAGTCGTTTGGACCTGATGCTAAAGTATTAGTGTATCCTGCTGCTCCTGCTAAATCTGAAGACATGATATTTGCACCATCAATAACGTGGTTTAATAAAATTTGTGTTAAAACATCATCCGGTACATCTGCTAAAGAATCAAATCCTTTGGCTGCTAAAAAAGCAGTAAATGCATCGTTTGTTGGGGCTAATACGGTTCTGCTACCTGATGCAGATAAGGCATTGACTAAATCGGCTTGAATTACAGCTTCAACTAAAATACTTAAACTAGGTGTTGCTTGTGCAGTTTCTACTATGTTTAATTGTTTAGGTTCCATAACCGCAGCATCATCATCGTCACTACATGACCAAAATGTTACAATTGCTAAAAAAGCTAGTGATAATGTTTTTAAAGTTTTCATAATAATTATTTTTTGTTGTTTTGTTTAACAAATCTATAAAAAGATTAAACATTAATATTTTAAAGATTTGTTAAAGTTTTTAAAATATTGTTTTTCAGTCTATTATGGTGCTTGTCCAATTAGTGTTAAGTGGTAGTAAATTTTACAGAAAGCCTTATCTTTGCAGTCTATTTTAAAAATTGTCATGAAAAAAAGAGTTATTGTTGGTTTGTCGGGAGGTGTAGATTCTAGTGTTGCTGCGTATTTATTACAGAAGCAAGGTTATGAGGTTATTGGTCTTTTTATGAAAAATTGGCATGATGACTCTGTTACTATTTCTGACGAGTGTCCTTGGTTGGACGATAGTAATGATGCGATGCTGGTTGCAGAAAAATTAGGAATTCCGTTTCAAACGGTAGACCTAAGCGAGCAGTATAAAGAACGCATTGTGGACTATATGTTTGACGAGTATGAAAAAGGACGTACGCCAAACCCTGATGTATTATGTAATAGAGAAATCAAATTTGATGTCTTTATGAAAATTGCTTTAGATTTAGGTGCAGACTATGTTGCAACAGGACATTATTGTCGTAAAACAACATTAACTAAAGATGGACAAGATGTACATCAATTATTGGCAGGAAAAGATCCTAATAAGGATCAGTCTTATTTTTTATGTCAATTATCTCAACAGCAATTGGCAAAAGCGTTGTTTCCGGTTGGAGAATTATTAAAACCTGAAGTTAGAGCAATAGCAAAAGAACAAGAACTAACGACTGCAGATAAAAAAGACTCGCAAGGGTTATGTTTTATTGGAAAAGTAAGATTGCCAGAATTTTTGCAACAACAACTTAAACCAAAAGAAGGTGTTATTGTTGAGATTCCGAAGGATAATGCTTTTTATAATGAAACAGTACCGACGTTTAATTCTAAATTAGAAGAACTACAATACCAATCTAGAAAACCAAGTTATGAGGTGTCTCAAGGAAAAATAATGGGTAAGCATCAAGGGGCACATTATTTTACTAAAGGGCAGCGTAAAGGATTGGCAGTTGGTGGAACAGTAGAACCTTTATTTGTAATTGATACAGATGTAAAAGAAAATGTTATTTATACCGGACAAGGCACAGCACATCCTGGTTTGTATAAAAGCGCATTATTTGTGTCTAATGAAGAGTTGCATTGGGTTAGAGAAGATTTAGCATTAGATACAGACGAAACTATGCAGGTTTTAGCTAGAATTAGATATAGACAACCATTAGAAAATGCAACATTGCATAAAGTTGAGTCTGGGTTATATGTCGAATTTGAAAACCCACAATCTGCAATTACTGAAGGGCAATTTGTTGCTTGGTATTTGGATGAAGAATTAGTTGGTTCAGGTGTAATTTCTTAAATTGCAGTAACAAATTGTTACTGACATGAAACACCTATACTTTTTATTATTTTTTGCTTTTTCATCTTGCTTATTTGCTCAGGAACATGCTTGGGTGTATTTAGCAGACAAGCCTGATAGCGCAGTAGCTTTAGCTAATCCTATTTCAATCTTAACTCAAAAAGCATTGGACCGTAAAGCGGCACATAATGTTAGCATAGATTTTAGAGATGTCCCTGTGGACGGGAGTTATATTTCTGCTGTAAAGTCACAGTCGGGAATTACAGTTATGTCTAAATCTAAATGGTTTAACGCATTGCATGTCTTAGGTACGCAAGCTGATATTAATGCCTTATTAACAGTTACCGTTAATGGTAATTTAGTAGTTAGCAATATAGATTATGCAGATACTAGTTTAAATGCAAGACCAAGTGCAAATCAAAATAAGCATGATTTTGAAGCTAGTTTAACAGACTTCACCTACGGAAATACCACAAATCAGGTCACTATGATTGGGGTTGATAATTTACATCAACATGTAGACAGTTATACCGGTACAGGTATGACGGTCGCTGTTATAGATGCAGGTTTTACTAATGTAAATACTATGAATGGCTTTCAACGGTTAAGAGATGCTAACGGAATTTTAGGAGGTTATGATTTTGTAGATCGCAATACAGATATTTATGCTTACACAGGAAACTCGCACGGGACTTGGGTATTAAGTGATATGGCTGGTTTTATTGAAGATCAGTTTGTTGGAACAGCGCCTGATGCAAGTTATTATTTGTTTAGAACAGAGAATGCAGCAACGGAAACACCTTTAGAAGAAAGTTTATGGATAGAGGCGGCAGAACGTGCAGATAGTTTAGGTGTGGATGTTATTAACTCATCTTTAGGGTATACCACGTTTGATAATCCTAATTATAGTTATACACCAGCCCAAATGGATGGGAACACAGCTTATATTACAAAAGGTGCTAATATTGCTTTTGAAAAAGGAATTTTGGTAGTTAATTCAGCAGGTAATTCAGGGTCTTCAAGTTGGGGTATTGTTGGTGCTCCTGCAGATGCTGCGGGTGTATTTAGTATAGGAGCGGTTAAAGCAGATGGTACGTATGCATCGTTTAGTTCTAGAGGTAGTAGTGCACAACCAACTCAAAAACCAGATGTTGTAGCACAAGGCCAAGCTAGTTATGTTATAAATACTAATGATAATATTACGACTTTAAACGGAACGTCTTTTAGTGCTCCAATTTTAGCGGGAGGTATTGTGTGTTTATGGCAAGCGTTACCAAATTTATCAAATGCCGAAATAATGCAAGTAGTGCGTGAGTCGGCATCACAATATAATACACCAGATAATTTTCTGGGCTACGGTATTCCAGATTTAGATTTAGCAAGAACGTTATCTAATACCAATTTTCAAAACGATACGACTACAGTAAAATTATATCCAAACCCTGTTTCTAATCAATTAACAATACAGTTACCATTACAGATTGAGGAAGCTAGTGTAAAGTTATACGATGTCTTAGGAAAAAAAGTTATTGATACTAAAGTCAATAGTATTAATAAAACTATTAATACAAATCCATTATCTAAAGGTGTGTATTTAATTAAGGTTGAAGCTGAAGGGCTTTCAATAGCTAAAAAAATCATCAAAAATTAGGCATTCGGTTATTTTTTTTAAAGAAACTAAAATGCAATTGATTCAAAAATCCCATTGAATATGTCAAACAAAATCACCCAACTTTTTAATATTAAACATCCAATTATCCAAGCAGGAATGATTTGGAATAGTGGTTGGAAATTAGCTTCAGCAGCAAGTAATTCTGGAATATTAGGATTGATTGGTGCCGGAAGTATGTATCCAGATGTGTTAAGAGAACACATTCAAAAATGTAAAAAAGCAACAGATAACCCCTTTGGTGTTAATGTTCCAATGTTATATCCTAATATTGAGGAGATCATGAATATTATCGTGGAAGAAGAGGTTAAGATTGTATTTACTTCCGCAGGAAATCCAAAAACGTGGACCAAATGGTTACAAGATAAAGGGATAACAGTGGTGCATGTTGTTAGTAGTGTTAAGTTTGCTTTAAAAGCACAAGTAGCAGGTGTAGATGCCATTGTTGCAGAAGGTTTTGAAGCAGGAGGACATAACGGTCGTGACGAAACGACTACGCTAACTTTAATTCCAATGGTGCGAGAACAACTACAAATTCCGCTAATTGCAGCTGGAGGTATTGCTACAGGAAAAGCTATGTTAGCGTGTATGGTTTTAGGTGCTGATGGTGTGCAAGTCGGGAGTCGATTTGTGGCAAGTACAGAAAGTAGCGCGCATCAAGCATTTAAGCAAGTTGTGGTTGATGCTAAAGAAGGCGACACCCAATTGACGTTAAAAGAATTAGCGCCTGTTAGACTTGTTAAAAACAAGTTTTATCAACAATTAGAAGCGTTATATAAAACGAGTCCGACACCAGAACAACTTAAAGAATTATTAGGTCGTGCGCGTGCCAAAAAAGGGATGTTTGAAGGAGACTTAGACGATGGCGAACTAGAGATTGGTCAAATAGCAGGGTTAATTCACGATATAAAACCAGTAGCTGAAATTGTTAAAGACATGGTTGCGGAGTTTGATGTGGCTAAGTCTAATGTTGGACAACTGTAATTTTTAGTGGCCTAACATATTATAATGCTAATTAAAAAACTGCTTTTTACATCTTATCAAATTAAGTGGATTCCAAAATGGATAGGTCTACTTGGTGTTTTTCAGTGCGTTAAATTGTTACTCTCTAAAACTAGTAAAGCGCCGTATTTAGTTTTAAAACTGAAGGGATATGATAATAAAGTTTACCTAAGGCCAAAAACTTCCGACTTAAAAATATTCAAACAAATTTTTATTGAAGAAGAATATAATGTCACTTTTCCAGAACAGGTTAATTATATAGTAGATGCTGGTTCTAATTGCGGGTTTTCGATAGTGTATTTTAAAAATAAGTTTAAAAACGCTAAACTTATAGCTATTGAGCCTGACACTTCTAATATTGAAATTATTAAAAAAAACACCACAGGCTTTAAGGATGTGTTTATTGTAAAAGGCGGTGTTTGGAATATAAATACCGATTTAAAAATTCTGAATAAAGATGCTGGTAAATGGGCCTTTAGAGTGGCAGAAGCAATAGATAATACTAAGGAATTTAAAGGGTATAGTTTGGATGCCATCATGTTGGAGCATGACATTAAAATAATTGATATATTAAAAATGGATATTGAAGGTTCCGAGAAAAATGTTTTTGAACAAAACTATCAATATTGGTTATCTAAGACTACATTTGGCTTTTTAGAATTACATGAAAATTATGCGCCTGGTGTTACAGACTTGGTCCATTCTAGATTAAGTGAATTTAATTTTAAAGTATCTAAGTCAGGTGAAAATGTAGTGTTTTCAAAAAAAATAGGAGGTATCTCTTTTTAAATGAAATTAACGTAAAAAGTAATGGTATTAAGTAATTACACTAAAGAGTTTAAATACAACTGGCAGCTTGCAGCTCCGGTTATGTTAGGTATGCTTGGTCATACATTTGTCAGTTTTGTAGATAATATCATGGTTGGTCAAATGGGAACAGCAGAGTTAGCTGCTGTGTCATTAGGTAATAGTTTTATGTTTATTGCCATGTCAATTGGTATCGGGTTTAGCACTGCTATTACACCTTTGGTGGCAGAAGCAGATAGTGCAAACGACTTTGATAAAGGTAAATCGGCATTTAAACACGGGTTGTTTTTGTGTACCGTTTTAGGGATTTTGTTATTCTTATTAGTGTTTTTTGCTAAACCTTTAATGTATTTAATGAAGCAGCCTATAGAGGTTGTGGAGTTGGCTATTCCGTATTTGGACTTAGTCGCGTTTTCATTAATTCCATTAATTATATTTCAAGGGTTTAAACAGTTTAGTGATGGGTTGTCATTAACTAAATACCCAATGTATGCTACAATTTTAGCCAATTTAATAAACGTAGGATTAAACTACTTGCTAATCTTTGGTAAGTTTGGTTTCCCAGAAATGGGAATAATCGGTGCAGCTTACGGGACGCTGGTATCGCGTATTATAATGGTAATCTATTTATGGTGGTTGTTAAAAGGACGCGCTAAATCTAAAGACTACGTCACCAATATTAAATTTTTTGTATTAGATAAATTAATGCTTAAAAAAATTATAGGATTAGGAACGCCTAGTGCTATGCAAATGTTTTTTGAAGTAGCCATTTTTACTGCTGCTATTTGGCTTAGTGGATTATTAGGTAAAAACCCTCAAGCAGCCAATCAAGTGGCCTTAAACTTAAGTTCTATGACCTTTATGGTGGCAATGGGACTTAGTGTTGCTTCTATGATTAGGGTTGGTAACCAAAAAGGATTACATCAATATTTAGAGTTGCGTCGTATTGCGGTGTCCTTATTTTTAATGGGCTTTATTTTTGCAGTTATTTTCGCATCTTTATTCTTGATTTTTAATCAATTTTTACCTCGTTTATATGTCGATTTTGATGATGCTGTAAACTTTAAGGACAATATGGAAGTGGTCACAATAGCCTCACAATTATTAATTGCAGCAGCAGTGTTTCAAATTAGTGATAGTTTGCAAGTTGTTGTTCTTGGAGCTTTAAGAGGACTTCAGGATGTTAAAATTCCAACTATAATTACATTTATCTCATACTGGTTAATTGGATTCCCAATCAGTTGGTATTTTGGTAAGGAAGACGCTTATGGTAGCTTTGGTATTTGGTTAGGATTACTAGCCGGTTTAACTTCTGCAGCTATTTTATTGTTTATACGTTTTAATTATCTAACTAAAAGGTTAATTTTGAACTCGGCTAATAACTAACAGCCAAAAGCTAAAAGCTAAATACAACATGGAACTACCAAAATACATACTAGGCGATAATACAGATTTGCCAAACGCAATTTTTGTGATTCATACTCAGTTTCCGAGATTTATTATCAATCTAGAAGATGACGAAGTGGAATGGTTTGAAGATTTTGACCAACACGACGAAAAAGAATTAGAAATGGAGACTGAAAATCTAATCATAGAAGCAACTGCTTTTTACGATAGGGAAGTAGCAAGATACGACGAGTAATTATATGTTAGACCAATTAGTACAATACGATAAAGAACTTTTTTTATTTTTAAACGGATTAGGATCTACCACTTGGGATAGTTTCTGGATGTTTTATACGGATAAAGTACATTGGATTCCGTTTTACGGAATCTTAGCCTATTTTATGTACAAACGGTCTAATACAAAAATGTTTGTATTAACGGTTGTAGTTATTGCTTTAATGATTTTATTTACAGACCAAATTACAAACCTTTTCAAAAAAGTATTGGTAAGACGTCCTAGACCTTGTCATGAAGACGATCTTATTCAGGTCATGCGCTTAGTTAAGTCGTCCTGTGGTGGTGCTTTTGGGTACTTTTCTGGTCATGCCAGTAATAGTATGGCAGTTGCTATTTTTTCTGGATTAGTATTACGCTATAAATACAAGTATTTAATATATTTCTTGATAGTTTGGGCAATAGTAATGGCTTACAGCAGAGTGTATATTGGAGTACATTATCCTTTAGATATATTAAGCGGAATGTTATTTGGTGCCTTTTCTGGAGTCTTGTTTTACAAGTTAGATAAGTACTTTCAATCTAGATTTCAGTTAAAATAAATTACTTCTTTTTAAGATAATAATACTTAGCAATCAGTCGGTCTTTATACTGTTTGCTATCTGGCGCGCTTTCATTTAAATCGTAAGTTGTCTGTTGTGTAATAGTATAAATTTCACTTATCGCCTCTAAATCCTTTTGACTCATATAATCAGATAGGACAGCAAATTCATTCTCTAAAGGAAAATTAAAAGTAGTCTTGTCTTTAGAGATCTGCGGGATCTTTTCGCCATATTGCCATATTGCTTCAGGCGCAATATTATTGATAATATAAAGTTTGGTATTAGTGTTTTTAGTTTCTTTTAAAAGCTCAGAAATTGGCTTAAAATTCTCACTAGTAAAGCTTTTTGTTAACGGTAAACCGAAAAGAAAGATAGCTGCAAAAAACGCAGTGGTTAATAAGAAAACTGATTTAATCTCTTTTTTTATTAGTTGTGATAGTATTGCTAAACCTAACACAAAAACAACTATCGCAAATAGGATAAACTGAAACAGGTTAGTATTTAATTGATCAGCAAATTTAAAATACACTAAAAAAGGAGCGACAATACCAACTAGAGCAATTAAACCAAAGTTAAAATAGACAGGAATAGTTTCACGTTTATCTTCTAGAGTTTTAAACTTACGAATTAAATACTCGATATAAAACCCAATATTTAAAGCCAACGGAATTAAAACAGGCATTAAATAACGTGATTTTTTCTCAGGGATTACAGATAATAGTACAACTGCAAAAAGTGTCCAAAATAGCGTGAATTTGTAAGCTTTCAAGTTTATAACTCTTGTCTTTAAATAAGGGTATAATAAACTTATAAAAGCAGGAATAGTCCATAACCCACTTTGTGTAAAAAAGCTCCAATAGTAATAAAATGGTCTAACATTATAACTAGTCCAATTTCCTGTTTCTTTACTTGTAATAGCAGCAAATGTTGTCGGATCTTCAAGTCTGACATAAAAGTACCACCAACCACCAATAACAATGGCTAGTGCAAGTGTAGTTATAATAGGTAATATTTTTGTTTTGATGTTTTTATATTTAAAACTGAAACCATAGGCTAATAAAAACGGTAATAATAACGCGTAAAAGCTAACAGGACCTTTACTTAATATAGAGCATCCAATAAATAGTGCTGCATATAAGACGTGTTTCCAATTGGTGCTTTCAGATTTAAAAAAGGTAAATAAGTAGTATATGGCTATCATCATAAAGCCATGCGTAAAAATATCCCATGGGGCTTCAATAGTGATACCAATAATATAAAATGATGTGATTAATATTAGGGTGTTTATTATACTATGTGTCTTGTTTTGTAATATAGATTCTGATAGTTTAAAACTAAAAACAGCCAATACCATAATCATTAGTATAGCCGGTAGACGCATTCCAAAGATACTCTTTACTCCAAAAAGTAGTCCTGAAAAAGCAGTCAGCCATGTTGGTAATGGTGGTTTTTCATAACGTGCTTCGCCATTCATGGTGGTTAATAGCCAGTTATTATCCTGTATCATTTCTCTTGCAGTAATAAAATTACGTGCTTCCATGATTGTTACTTGTATGGTTTCTAGGTTTGGTAATAACATAATTGCTATAATCAAACAAATAATAGTAAGTGGATAATCTTTAAATAGCTTAGGCATTTTGTTGTTTTAAAATTAACAAATTTCTGATGTAAATAACCGCTCCTAAGGAGTGTCCCACTAGCAGTACATAGTCTACTCTAAAAATAGCGTAGGTTAAAATTAATAGGGATCCTATTAGGCTTAACGCCCAAAACCCAAGAGGTAAAGACGATTCTTTGTTTTTTTCAGAATATAGCCATTGGTATACAAAACGTAATGTAAATACTATTTGAGAAACTATCCCTAATACTAATAACCATAATGGGATGGCTTGGTTTTTAAATAACTTAACCGTATCAATAGCGTTGTTGTTAAAATAGAAAACGGTAATAAAAACGGGCATTAATAGTAAAATCCATCTGATGCCAGCCGGAAATGTTTTCCATTGGTTTTGCAACTGTAAATTTCTAATGTAGATATAATAGGTAAGACCTTGACCTAACATAATTGCAAAGTCATCACGTAAATACCCATAAATAAATAGTAAAAACGAAGCGATTAAACTTAGCGTCCAAAATAAGGTTGGCGTAATTACTCGTTTTTGTTTTTCGCTAGTAATCCATTGGATTATTAAACGAGACGAGAATAAGGTTTGCGCCAAAAAACCAATGCTAAGTATAATCCAGTTGCTCATTATTTTTTCTTAGCGACTTCGTAATTAATGTACTTTTTCTTCATCCATAAATACGCAAAACAGTCCATTAAAGGTCCTAAAAGCCTATTCCAAACCCCAAATTTTGCTTCTCCAGCAACTCTTGGAAAGTGCTGTACCGTTATTTGCTTAGTTGTTCCGTTTTGCAACATGATCATAGCTGGTAAAAAACGGTGTAACCCTTTAAACATTGGGATGCGTTTGGCATAATCTGTTTTGATTACTTTTAAAGGACAACCTGTGTCATCCATTCCATCTTTTGTAAAAGCACGTCTAATACCATTTGCAATTTTAGACGACATGTTTTTTACAAAACTATCTTTTCGGTTAGAGCGGACACCAGTAACTAAATCAAATTCACCAATATGTGCTAGAAGTAGATTAAAGTCCTCAGGAGCTGTTTGTAAGTCTGAGTCAATATACCCAACTAACTCCGTTGTAGTATAGTCAAAACCAGCTTTTATTGCAGCACTTAAACCACGATTTTCTTTAAATAATATGTAGTCAAAAGCATCATGTCTGCTACAAATAGCTTCTATTAATGCTTGACTTTTATCTTTTGAGCCATCATTAACAAATAATATTTTAGTTGTTTTTGTTGCTATTTGCGTGTAAGCTAATAACTCCTTTTCAACTCTTAGTAAATTATCTTCCTCGTTATATACAGGAACAATGATGGTAAACTGGTAATTCATAAACCTATTTTAGTGCTACAAATGTATTGTTTTTTAGATAATTGAAATCGGTATCGAAAAAAAATATGTTTCTTTGTAGTATAGAAATGCACTTATGAAGATTTTAGTTACTGGAGCAGCAGGTTTTATAGGCTCTCACACATGCGAACGTTTACACGATTTAGGTCATGACGTTGTTGGTTTAGATAATTTTAATGATTATTACAGCTTAGCGCTGAAAACCTTAAACGAAAAGGCACTTTTAGAAAAAGGAATTAAGATTATTAAGACCGATTTAAGAGCTGATAATTTAGCTGAAGCTTTACCAAAAGATATTAATTATATTTTTCATTTTGCTGCACAGCCAGGTATTTCGGCAAGTTCAACTTTTGAAGATTATTTTACTAATAATATTATTGCAACTAAAAACTTAATTGATTACGCATTAGAGTGTAATAGTTTGGAACTGTTTGTTAATATCGGGACATCTTCAATTTATGGCTTGGAAGCAACTTTTCCAGAAACAAAAGCACCAGAACCAGCATCGCATTATGGGGTTACTAAATTAGCAGCAGAGCAACTTGTATTACAAAAAAGTAGAGAGAAACTATTTAAAAGCTGTTCTCTGCGTTTATATTCTGTGATTGGACCAAGAGAACGTCCAGAGAAAATGTACACCAAATTAATAGCGTGTGCATACAATGGAGAGGCTTTCCCGTTATACGAAGGAAGTGCGACACATTTACGTAGTTTTACCTATGTTGGAGATATCGTGGATGGTATTGTTAGTGTTGTTGGTAATGACACTAAAGTAGATGGCGAAATTATTAATCTTGGGACAGAAGTAGAACATACCACACAAGACGGTATTGAGGCGGTTGAGCAAGTTATTGGACAGGCTATAAAAATTGATCACGTCAAAGCTAGAGTAGGAGATCAATTACGTACTAAAGCTAATATCGATAAAGCTAGAAAATTGTTAAATTATAATCCGCAGACTACTTTATTAGAAGGTGTTAAAGCTCAAGTAGAATGGTACAAGGCTAATTTTGTATAATAATTTAATAAAAAACAAGAACGTTATAATGGTTTGTTTTTATAGAGCAACTTTATCATGTGTAAGAGTATTATATATTACATTTAGTACAAATGGATTGTTGTGATTCAAAAAGAGAAGAGCTATAAGATTTTTGTTATCCTACTTTAATACTGCTGTTTTTTATGATTTTCAAGCTTAATATTTTATTAAATTTCAGATAAACAGAATGCTTAAAATACTCCAAATTATTGCTTTATTACAAGGTTTTTTTGTTATATCTGTTTTGTTTATTAATCGCAAAGACTATAAGAAAATACCTTTTGTTTTACTTTTTGGTAGTTTACTTTCTGTGTTATTATACATACTAGGTGATGACGAAAATAATCTTTTTGTAGAACAAGCAGATTGGTTTTTATTTGATAGTTCTCTTTTTGTTACTTTTTTGTTTTTATTTTTTAGGTACTATAAAAATGGTAAGGAAAAATTCCAAAAGTTTGATTATTTATTTTTTATTCCTAATATTATCTATTTTGTTATTGAAGGAATTGAAGTATTATTTCCTACAGAGTCTTTTGTTGTAGAAATTTTTGAATTTCTTTCAGAATTAACATTTATTATTTACTTGTCGTTAATTGTATATTCTGTAATCACAACAAAAAAGAAGCATTGGATCATTTATTTTGCTATCCCAATTGTTATATTATTTGCGTTTTCTTCTTTAAATGAATTACTTAAGACATTCGGTTTTAATGAAATATCTCTACTTACAGACTCGGATTTTATTACTTATCTTTTATTGGTTATTGCTTTTTTGTTTTATTTTATTGCTTTTAAGTTATTAACAAAAGATAGCCAATTATTGCCTAAACAGGATAGAAGCAAGTATAAAAATTCAAATTTAAATCCTAATTTAATTAATAAATACAAATCAGATATTATTAATGCAATGGAGATTGATAAATTGTATCTCAACAGTAAATTATCAATACATAATGTCTCTGAAAATTTAAATATTCCTCGTCAATATATTTCTGAAGTTTTGAATTTGCATTTGGACACAAGTTTTCAAGACTTTATAAATAGATATCGTATTGAGGAATTTTTGAAACGACTTGAAAACGACCAAAATGGCCATTTAACACTTTTAGGAATAGCAATGGATGTTGGTTTTAATTCTAAATCATCTTTTAACTCTACATTTAAGAAAATCAAAGGTTTAACACCTAGTGAGTATAGGAAAATTCACTTAAAAAAAACAGAATAGGTCTAACAAAATTAGTCTGCACCTCTTCTAAAAAATATCTTTTGTAAATACGACGTTCTTTGAGAAACCGAACTTAATTTTCTCAATGTACAAATCAAAAATTCCCCAATTAGTATTTATCTTTTTTATCCTTTTTGTTATAACCTGCAATAAATTACCTGCTCAGAATACGGTTATTGAAAGGTCAGGAGATATAATACTTATAGCACTTCCTGTAACAACATTAGCAAGTACTTTTTTAATAGATGATACAAAAGGAAGTTGGCAATTTGTTAAATCTTTAGTACTAACAGAAGCGCTTACTTATGGTTTGAAACTTAGTGTAAACAAACCAAGGCCGGATGCAAGTAATAACCATTCTTTTCCATCTGGTCATACATCTACTACTTTTCAGAGTGCATCATTCTTGCATATGCGTTATGGGTTTAAATATAGTATACCCGCATATGCTTTGGCTGGATTTACAGCTTTTAGTCGTATTGATGCAAAAAAACATGATAGTTGGGATATTCTTGTGGGCGCGATAATAGGTATTGGTAGTTCTTATTTATTTACTACTGAGTATCAAAAGCAACATATGGAATTATCTTTTAATAGTAAAGATGACAATTATTCATTAGGCTTCATTTATAAATTTTAATATGAAAGGAGCACTAATTTATAAAAAGCTTTGTAATCTTCTTTTAATTGTATTTCCATTTTTTTTATTTGGACAGGATGTTGATTCCGATGCTGAAATACAAAGAGAAACTACTATTGAAAAAATTGGAGATTATGCGCAACATGCACCTGCTGTTACAGCATTAATAACAATCTTAGCAAAAAAAGACAAACAAGGGTTTTGGCAATTTACCAAAAGCTATGGAACAACTCTGGCTGCAACATATCTATTAAAGTATAGTATAAATAAGTCAAGACCTGAGAGCGCAACGGACGGACATGCATTTCCGTCAGGGCATACTGCTGTTGCTTTTTCTGGAGCTTCATTTTTACAATGTCGATATGGTTGGTCCTATGGTATCCCTGCATATTTCATAGCAAGTTATGTGGCATATTCTAGACTGGAAGGGGTAAATGATAGACATGATGGTTGGGACGTTTTTGGAGGAATACTTGTAGGTGTAGGTAGTACTTATTTGTTTACTACACCTTATCAGAAAAAACATTATAACCTCTCTTTTAAAAGCGGAAAAGGCAATTACTTATTAGGATTCACTTATAAATTTTAAAATTATGGCATTACAAGAAGAGTTAAAAACACAAGGCGATTTTTTATTTAGAAATAGAAGTTATTTGCCCCTAATTATTTTAGGTTTGGGGTTTGCAGTTTTTATCCATACGGAATATTACGAAATTGAAACTCCAGATCATTGGTTTTCAGAATTGTTCGAGTTTGCATGTCTCGGAATTAGTTTGTTTGGTTTGTTTATTCGAGTAGTTACTGTTGGTTTTACTCCTAAAAATACGTCTGGCAGAAATACAAAATCGGGACAGTTAGCAGATGAGCTAAATACGACTGGTATTTACTCAGTTGTTAGACATCCATTATATCTTGGTAATTTCTTTATGTGGCTTGGTGTAGCTATGCTAACAGAGAATACTTGGTTTTCTATTGCTTTTGTTTTGTTCTATGCTTTTTATTATGAGAGAATAATGTATGCTGAAGAGAGTTTTCTGCGCGATAAATTTGGATCTGTCTATATGGATTGGGCTATAAATGTTCCCGCGTTTATTCCTTCATTTAAAAATTATACAAAACCTAAATATGAGTTTAGCATAAAGAAAGTTTTGAAAAAGGAGAAGAATGGTTTCTGTGCTGTGTTTGTGTTGTTTTGGGGTTTTGAATTAGTCGGTAATTTAATCGAATCAGAATCTTTTAAAATAGAGTATGACTTTTGGTTTTATGGAGCTATAATTTCTACAATTATTTATTTTGTTTTAAAGATTATGAAAAAGAGAAAAATATTTGAGGAAAGTAATCGATAGATTTTTTTAAGAGAAGAAGTAGATATTATTCCTGAAACTTTTAAAACTCACCTAACTAATTTTAATATGTTATTAGGTTAACTAGAATGTAAAAAAAGCACAGTTAAAAATTGTGCTTTTTTTTAATTTTATAGGCTAGAAGGCAAAGTAAATGTGAATTGACTTCCTTTATTTACATTACTTTCAACCCAAATTGTTCCATTAAGTTTTTCAATCAATTCTTTACAAAGAATTAGTCCTAATCCCGATCCTTGTTCGTTAGCAGTGCCTATTAAAACAGTGGTATTGGAGAGCTCAAAAATAGTATTAATGCTTTCTTTACTGATTCCGACACCGTTATCAGAAACACAAATTTCAATTAACTTTTTATTAGTAGTAACTGTAATATCTATTTTACCTCCCTTATTAGTGAATTTAATAGCATTTGAAATTAGATTTCTTAAAATGGTTTGTAAGATATTTTTATCAGTATATAACTCAATTTTGTCAGTGGGTTCATAGTTTAAAGAAATGTGCTTAACTTTTGAAAGAGATTTTTTAAGCACTATTACTTCCTGTATAACTTCTGATAGTAAAAGCTTCTCTGGCTTAAAACTAAGTTCTTTAGTTTGTGATTTTGCCCAACTTAAAAGGTTGTCAAGCAGAATTAAAGTGTTTTTAGCTAAAGTGTCTATTAATCCAATATATTCTTTAGATTCTTCATCTTCTGTAGTGCTTAAATTTTCAATAAGTAGTTCTGAAAAACCTGTTATACCATAAAAAGGGCTTCTTAAATCGTGCGCTATGATTGAAAATAATTTATCCTTAGTATTATTTAGTATTTTTAGTTGCTGTTGACTCTCTTTTATTACCTCTTCGTTTTTTTTGCGTTCAGTAATGTCGGTGGATAAACCACAAAGACCAACAATTTTACTGTTGTTTTTTTTATCAAAAAGCGGAGTTTTTATTTCTAAAAATACTATTCTGTTACCGTCATTGTCTTTGGATTCTACTTCAAAATTAGTGTTTTCTCCAAGTTCTAAAATACTACTATCAATCTGTGATAATTGATCACAGGTGTCTTTTGGAAAATAGTTTAAATCAGTACTTCCTTGTAACTCTTCTGCTGTACAATTAAATAATTTGAGTGTTTTTTTATTAGCGTACAAATACTTTCTTTCTGTATCTTTTATGTAAATACAAGTATCTAAATGGTCTAAAATTGATTGTAAATAACTGATTCTAACTTCTGCTTTTTCATTTTCAAGTGTAGCTTGTTCTAGAGCATTTTTCGTTTTATTTAGGTCTATTTGTAAACGGTCATTCTGCTTCTTTAACTCCTCATAAGTAGGCTCCATAGTCATTTGTTAAATTATCTAACAATTAAGCTTTTGAAAATAATTAATAAAAGACGGCTTAATTTTTAGTAGCGAAAAACAAAGTTAACATAATTTTAACAAAGTCATGTTGTGGTAAATAATACTGTTAGTATTTAGCTTTTGTATTCAACTATTCCAGTAGAAGTATTAGAACGTATTACTGCTTCAATAAATTTTGACGTGTTTTAGAGCGTGTAATACATGGCGTTAAAGTGTATTTGAAAACTATTTTATTGATTAATAGTGTAAACAACTTCATTATTGGAATTAAAGTAATTCATTAATAAATTTACATTGGAATAGTTGAATACAAACTCGGTCCAAAATTCTTGATTATAAATATTATTTTCATTTTTTTCAAGCACTTTAATAACATTATTTTCTGATAGATAAGCAGGTCCAATATATGGCATAAAAACGGATGTGGCTATAAACACATCTTTAAAAGGATTTGGATTGGAATCGTAAGTATATTTATAAGTATAATGGGTGTTTGTGCTAATCTGTTCAACTTCTGTTACGTTGGTGAATGTTTGGTTGTATGTAAATTTTTGAAGATTAAAACTAGGCTCAGAACCTTGTCCACGGTGGTCATTATATATTTCTTTTATTTTTCCATTAGGATAATATCCGAAATAATTTTCTTCAACGAAATAATCATTATCCATAAAAATACTTTTTAATAATCCTGCGTTGTTGTAATTAAACGTGTAAGTTTTAATAACCTCATATTCATTACAAAAGTTCTTACGTGTAGAAACGACTTTGTCAATTAGGTTTAGAGAATTATATGAAAAGTCATATATGTTTTGTTCGCACCCTTGGTAATGTGGTAAATAAAATACCATTTTAGAAAGTGTGTTTGTGTTTTCTAGATATTCAAATTCCCATTTTCTATATGTATTTCCATAGCTAACTAATAAAATAGAATGTATTGAGTTTTTGAGTTCTGCTTTTGAAAGTTCGTTTAAAATTATATTTGGTTCATCCAATTCAAAACCCAAATCTACGTGTGCTAATGGACTATTTTCTATTTCTGTATATTCGTAGCCATCATCATCATCATTATTACAGCTGATAAATATAGTCAGAATCAGTATTATCAGAATATTCTTCATGGGGGTTAGGTTAATTGTGTATGATTAGGCGCTAATTGTATTGTCTAAATTAGTAAATTAAAACCGAATAGATGTTTTGTAAGTGTTATATTATCAGTTGATTAAAGTGATGGGCTGTAATATAGTCCTTTGATATTAGGGGAAGAGTACAAGCTTCTTATAGAATCTCCTTCAAAGTAAATAATTGGTCCATCACCCGCTGCTATTCCAGCTGCGTGTTCATATATACCACGTTGAGAATAGTTCTCTTTTAATTGCAAATTATAGTAGCTTCCAAGTTCAATTTTTTTCCATTTGGATTTAATCAAATCACTTTTTTTGGATAGTATTTTATAATATTTATCTGCTTTAAAAGCATACGTCATATAGCTGTTGTCTATAGAATCAATTTTTAACACTTTAAATTTTTGATTTAAACTATCTGGAATAATTAATTTAGATGTGGTTAGACTTTTAATATCTTTTACATTAGTACGTATCTCTAGCGAATCCTCTTTTTTGTTTTCAGTTGTGTTACCACAAGAATGTAATAAAAAAATGAAATTAATTATTAGAATAAATAGTTTTAAAGGACTTTTTTTCAAGTTGTCGATGGTTTTTATTAGATTAGTTTTAGCGTTAAACTTCTAATTTATACAGCAAAAAATTACCCCAATCCCAACAAGTAATCTGCAGCAGCAAAAGGAGTGGTTTGATTGGCCTCAATCAGTGCGAGTTGTTTGTTTAGTTCTATTTTAATGTCAGGATTATTAAAAAAGACAGCTTTAAGTTGTTCTTCAATAGTCTGTAGCAACCAAAATTTATTTTGCTCGGTACGTTTGGTATTAAAGTAGTTGTTCTGTTTAGTTAGCGTGATGTAATCAGAAATAACATCCCAAATTTCAGAGATACCATCATTAGTTAAAGCGCTGCATAAAGTAACTTTAGGTTGCCAATTAGAGTCTTTAATTGGGTACATGTGTAAAGCACGGTTAAACTCGACTTTAGCCAATTTAGCACGTTTAACGTTGTCTCCATCTGCTTTGTTAATGGCTATGGCGTCTGCCATTTCAATAATACCTCTTTTAATACCTTGCAGTTCGTCTCCAGCGCCTGCTAGTTTTAGTAATAAGAAGAAGTCTACCATACTATGGACAGCAGTTTCACTTTGACCAACACCAACAGTTTCAATAATCACTGTGTCAAAACCTGCAGCTTCACATAGGATAATTGTTTCCCGCGTTTTTCTGGCTACACCGCCCAAAGATGTTCCGGAGGCTGATGGGCGTATATAGGCATTGTTATTTTTAACCAAATCTTCCATTCTGGTTTTGTCTCCAAGAATACTACCTTTAGTTATGCTACTACTTGGATCTACAGCCAAGACTGCCACTTTTTTGTTTAAAGAGGTTAGGTGTGTTCCAAAAGCTTCAATAAAGGTACTTTTTCCAACACCAGGCACACCGGTAATACCAATTCGTGTCGATTGATTGGCATGTGGTAAGCAGGCTTTAATTATAGCATTAGCTTGTGCGGTATGTTTTGGGTTTTTACTTTCTACTAAAGTAATGGCTTGACTTAAAGCGGTAATGTTTCCGTTTAAAATCGCGCCTACTAAATCTTTAGTGGTACGTTGTAATCTACGTTTGGCTTTTAGTTTTAAAACAGCATCTGGATTGGTCATTTCTGGAGAAGAAACGCCTTCAGTTTCTGATAGAGCTGTTTTTTTATTGGACATAGTTGCTTTTAATTTCCGCGTAAGCGTTACTAAAATTAATCTTTTAAAGGGACTTCAATTTTTACATTATCCCAAGCCATTGTCATTTTTAAATCGTCTGTAGAGTTGTCAAAAGCCACTGTAAATTGCTCTACGGTTTTATCTAGCTTTTGTGCGGGTACTTCAACTTCTACCACGTCAAAATTAGGATCCCAATTAGGTTCCATTTTTTCGTTAACTCCCCAATCATATTGTTTAGAGTTAAACATGACTTTCCAGTTATCCGCTTTTGGTACGGTCCAAAGGGTATATTTTCCTTTAGGTAATTTAACGCCTTTTATTGATAGATCATGATTAGTCTCAAATGTAGTTGCCTCATTGGCACCAGTACGCCAGACTTTATCAAAAGGGACTAAAGCACCAAAAACATCTCTGTCACGTTTTGAAGGCCTGTTGTATACAACTTTTACATTTAAGTCGTTAATTTTGATTCCGGCAGTATCTTTTGGACTTAAAGGTTTATTAAATAGTCCTGTGCTAGTCGAAAATTGATAACCTACGACACCAATTACGACAAGAATTAATAGATATATAAATTTTTTCATTTTAATTTAACTGGATAATAGTCATTAATAGTGAAACAAAATTAACTGAAAATTTAGTACTTAGAGAAGGATAAGCCTTAAATTATTCTAAATATTTGTGCTAAATTGAAAAATAATATCACTTTTTTGCAACACTGCTTTTTTTGTGTCGTCTTTAAGCTGAACACTAACCAAAAACCAACAAGTGAAAGTCGTTACTTTAGATAACATCGAGTTGTGTAAACAAAACAACCGGAAAGCCCAAATGCAGGTGTATCAGCAATACTGCGATGCCATGTATCATGTTGCTTTACGATTTGTAAACCACACAGCCGAGGCAGAAGATGTCGTCCAAGATGCTTTTATTAAGGCATTTAGTAAACTACATCAATTTAAAGGCGATGTTACTTTTGGCGCTTGGTTAAAACGTATTGTTATTAATAAAAGTATTGATTACTTAAAGTCTAAAAAGCAACGATTGGTTGAATTGGACGAGGTGCATCTGAAGGTAATAGATACCGATACAAATGACAAATGGTTAGTAGATGATACAACAACTTTAGACCAAATAAAACAAGCCATTAACAGTCTTCCGGATAAATACAAATACGTAGTCATGCTATTTTTAATAGAAGGGTATGATCATCAAGAGATTTCGCAAATTTTGAATATTACAGAAGTTGCCTCGCGTACCCAATTATCCAGAGGAAAAGTAAAATTGCAAGACCTTTTAAAACACACCCATTATGGCGAAAGATATTAAAGACTTATTTAATGCAGATAATACATTATCCAAACCCCAAATGTCTAAAGGACATGAGGCTAGGTTTTTGGACAAGTTAGAGCACGCATTGCCAGAGAAAACCAAGTCTAAATGGACATTTTTAAATATTGCAGCAAGTGTATTGTTAGTAATTGGTTTAGGATTTGGAAGTTATACGCTTTTTAAAACCCAAACGACGCCAACACAAGTCGTGGAAACAGATAATCCAACACCAAAAATTAATACTACAAAACCGTCTATAACATTAGGAGATATTTCTCCTGATTTAAAAAAGGTGGAAGATTATTACGTGGCCAATATTAATTTAGAATTATCTAAACTAAAATTGACACCGGATAATAAAGAGTTGTTTGATGGGTATGTGTTACGATTGGAAGAGTTAAATGCAGAATATAAAAGCTTGTCTACAGAGTTGACTACTAGTGGTCCGGATGAGCATACCGTTAATGCATTAATCCAAAATCTTAAACTGCGTTTAAACTTGATGTATCGTCTTAAGGAACAGTTAAGTCAGTTAAACAGTATAAAAGCTTCTCAAGGGTAAGCTTTAAAAATTATAATATAATGAAACACTATAAAATATTAAAAACTATAGCGCTTAGCGCAATCCTTTTGTTGGTAACCTTAAGTGTTACTGCGCAACAAAAGATGAGTAAAATTGATCAATCTGTAAGAGCAGATCGTGATGTAACGGTAGATCTAAATACAAGTCATACCAATATTATTGTGGAAACTTGGAATAAAGATTATATCGAGGTCGAAGCCTTTATTGAAAGTAAAAAACTATCCCAAGAAGATCTACAAAAAGCATTAGATAATTGGGAGGTTAGCTTAACTGGAGATTCGGATTATGTAAAAATTACCTCAAAAGGGTCTAAGGGTATTTGGTCTGATGATATGAGTTTGACCATTTTGGATGAAGCGTCAATCCAAGCATTGGCCAACTTGCCAGAAAAATTAGAAATAAACTTAGGACCACTGTTACAAAAGTTAGAGCAATTAGATGTTTTAGGAGAATTGCCAGAAAAACTAAAATCATTACGCATTCCAAAGTCTCCGGACGGGAATTATAATGTCGATTTTGATTACGATAGGTATAAAAACGAAGGTGAATCTTATTTAGATACGTGGAGTAAAAAATACCGTAAAGACTATGGTGAAGCTTATGAGCAAGAAATGCGAACTTGGGCAAAAAGCATCAACCAGGAGGATATTGATAGATTTGAAAAAGAAATGGAAGCTTGGGGCGAAAATTTTGGTAAACAAATAGAAAGCTTATTTGATGATGATTTTGAGAAAAGTATGGAAGCGTGGGGTGAGAATTTTGGTAAGAAGTTTGAAGAAGAAATTGCTCCTAAATTAGAAGCTTGGGGAGCGCGTTTTGAAAAGGAAGTTGCACCTAAGTTAGAGGCTTGGGGAAAACGATTTGAAGCTGAGTTTGAGCGTAAAATGGAAGCACAATTTGAGGACGATGGAAAAAAAGGAAATGACAAAAGTAACAAGCTGTTCAAGGACATAGATTATAATACAACCAAAACCATTATTATAAAAATGCCTAAAAAAGCCAAGTTAAAACTAAACGTCAGACATGGCGAGTTAAAATTAGCCAATGCATTGGAAAACGCAAAAGGGGACGTGTCTCATGGATCATTTATAGCTAATCACATTAATGGGGGTAATACCTCCATTAATGTGTCTTATGCTAAAGTGGCTATAAAAGACTGGATGTCTGGTCAGTTAAAATTAAACTATGTCGATGATGCTATAATAGCTAATGCAAATAACCTGATTTTAAATGCGGTATCTTCAGATATTGAAGTTAATAACCTGTCTGGTAACTCCGTGATTAACGGTAGTTTTGGAGATTTGTTAATTAATACAATCGCGTCAGATTTTAATAATTTAAACATTGTTTTAGAAAACTCAGAAGCTAAATTAAAGCTGCCAAATACAGATTACAACTTGTATTTTAATGGTAGTCGTTCTAAATTTAATAACGTGTCAGCCTCTAATAAAACCATTAAAAATTATCCAAACGATAATAGTAATACAAGTAAAACCATAATTATAAATGCTAAGTTTAGTAATGTAATTGCTAAATAAAATTTCTAAATTTGAATTCAATATTGTTTTAATATGAATTCAACTACACCTTCTTCTTTTTTTAGTCAATGGACTGGACAAGCTCTAAATGTTATAGATGCATCCATCCCAAAATCGGATTATATCGCTATAGATTTATCCAAAGCTAATCAAGATTTAAATACTTTTGATGTGGCATCATCTTCCGCCTGGGAGATTTATATGGCTAATTATCTTAAAGCGCACAATAAGCAAGTTGCTTTTGGTGGCTATTTAGAGACTAGAAACCTATATAATCGTAGTGCTTATTTTTCGGCTCAAGCCGAAACAGAACAGCGTAACATCCATATTGGGTTAGATTTATGGTGTCCAGCCAATACAGCAGTTTTATCTTGTTTTGATGGTACAATTCATAGTTTTAATAATAACACCAATTTTGGCGACTATGGGCCAACTATTATTGTAAAACATACCATTAATAACGAAACTTTTTATACGCTTTACGGGCATTTAAGCGAAGCATCAATAGCTAATTTAAAAGTGGGAGCTACTGTTGCTCAAGGCGAAACCATAGCACATCTTGGAGACGCTTCTGTAAACGGAGATTATGCCCCGCATTTACACTTTCAGATTATATTAGATATACAAGATAAGACTGGAGACTATCCGGGCGTTTGCTGTTTAAATACGCTTGCGTTTTATAAATCAAATACCGTAGATCCAGGACCAATTTTAGGAGTATAACAATTAATCTAAAATTTGTAAATCTCTTTTAATACGTTGTTCCGTTGGCATTAATAAAGCTAAATATACAATTAGCAGTAGTCCAAAAACAATAAGCTCTGGTTTAAGTATTAAGATTAAAAAAGCAGCACCTTCAATAATAGCATAGCGCACAATAGATGCACTTTGGTAGGGTACTATTTTTTCTTTTAAGCTAAGCGCGTTGTCTATTTTGGAAACCAACATTTTAAACAACAAATTACTGATTATAAAAGCAGCGATAGGAATCGCTAAATAAATCATGTTATCGTTATTTAATGTTGGTGATTTTAATTGACTAAAGTCAGATAAATTACCTAATACAAAGTAGGCAACTACTAAACCAGCAACTAATGCTAAATGAATAATTCTAAATACTTTTAATTGTTCTTTCATGGGTTTGGGATAGGTTTTGTATTAAAAACTGGTGTGGTATAAAGGTTTTTAAGTAGAAGCTTGTCTTTTAAATTTGTAAAGTGATCTTATTAAAAACCACTTTCTTCAGCCATTTTTACAACACCTACAGTTAAAATCAAATTGGCAAAGCGACGTTGCTCTCCGGTTTGAATTATTAAAGTCGTTTCTGGGGCTTTAATTTTGTCATAAAAAGCCCAACGTTCCATCTCATCCCATGTAACATCTCCAAGCACTTTTTTATAAGCGTCATGTATTTCTGCATTTGCTTCAGCAGGTTTTTCCATAACAATGGCGCCTTGAAAAGGACAAACTTCTATTAGACCTTTAAGTACGGTAAGCGCATCTAACAATCCAGGACGAAAGTTGAGGTGGACTGTTGTCGAGTTTGGACCTGTCATGGCGCCAACAGGTAAATTACCGTCAGCAATGACAACTTGTGCAAAATGACCTGAGCGCGCTAACGCTTCCATTATTGTAGGGTGAATAACTGGAGTTTTTAACATATTTGGTAGTTTGGTTTGATGTATAGTTGATAAGATTCTGTTTTATAGAATTTTATTATAAGTCAAACGAAGTTAATTAAAAAAAGGAAAACGTCAAATAGTCATCTAATCTTAAGTGATAAGACACCTAATTTTTAAGTTTAGGTTTTAAATCGATTACTAATCACGATTTATTGGGCTGTTTGTTAGATAAATATATAACTCTTCCTAAATACATTAAAAAAGGAATTGCGCTTCCTAACGTTAAAAAAAATAGATGTTTTTCGTAATTCCAAGCGCCGAAACAAACTGTAATTAAAGGAATTAACATTGATGCAAGTCCTATATACATCCAAATGATTTTATTTGAAAAGTCTTTAGAAAACAATAATACAATTGATATTAGTTTTCCCATTAAGGAAACAAGAGCTATAATAAGCAGGCTACTTTCAAAAGGATAGTCTTTCTGATAATTAATTCCGGTTTTGATTAAAGCAGGAATACTCATAATTTCAAACATTATCATAATTCCGAAACCGTGTCCAGCAGGTATTCCAATTAAAATTACGGAATTTAGTAGTATTGTTGTTAATAGCGCTCTTTTTATCACTTAATAGTGCGTGTTTTAAGTAGTGTAAAGGTGTTAGTAAATAAGATTCTATTTCAATAATTCTTATTATAAGTCAAACGAAGTTAGTTAAAAAAAGAATAATGTCAAGTTGCTAATTTGTCTTTGCATCAGTTGTAATATGTGCAGTATAAATAAAAACACACAAACCTAAGTTGTTAATAGGTTTGTGTGTTTAAATAAAGTGAGCTAACAATGCTAATAGTTATGCTGCTGAAACAGCTTTTGATATAGTGCTTGTTTTGCTCTCAAATTGATTTGATGTGTTGTTTTCTCCGCCTGCTTTTAAAGCTTTGTCACCTGCAAAAAACGTTTTATGATCATCTCCAAGATCAGAACCTGCCATTCTTTGGTGTTTGACGCAAGACACGCCTTTGCGGATCTCTTGTCTTTGTACATCCTTTACATAAGCTAGCATCCCATCTTCGCCAAAATAACCTTTCGTTAAATCATTCATATGCAACGCAGTGGTGTGATAGGTTGGTAGTGTAATTAGGTGGTGGAATATTCCAGCCTCTCTAGCGCCATCTTTTTGGAATGTTTTAATTTTTTGATCTGCACGAAAACATAATTCTGTGTTATCATATTCTGCAGCCATTAAATTATTACGGTCGTAAACTGTTACATCTTCACCTTCTGCAAGCATCTCTTGATAAGCTTGATTACGGAAGTTTAATGTCCAGTTAAATGATGGTGAGTTGTTGTAAACCAATTTAGCATTAGGTATTACAGCTTTTACGCGATTAACCATATGTGCAATTTGTTTTACGTTTGGTGTTGGCGTTTCTATCCATAATAAATCAGCGCCATTTTGCAAGCTTGTTATACAGTCTAAAACCACACGGTCTATATTTGTACCGTCTTTGAATTTGTATAAACCATTGGCTAATCTTACAGGTCTTACTAGTTTTCCGTCTCTTTTTAGTAATACATCGTCTTCTTTGGCATCAGTAATGGCAATTTCTTCAGCTTCGATAAATGCTAAGTATTGTGATGCTAAATCTCCTGGTTCTTGACTAACTGGTAGTTTCTGGGTTAATCCAGCACCTTCAGAATCTGTTCTTGCAACAATAACACCCTCATCCACGCCTAATTCTAAAAAGGCATATCTAATGGCATTTAATTTTGCAGTAAAATCTTCGTGTGGTACAGTTACTTTGCCATCTTGATGCCCACATTGTTTAGCATCAGATACTTGGTTTTCAATTTGTATAGCACATGCGCCAGCTTCAATCATTTTTTTTGTTAGTAAATAAGTAGCTTCTTCATTACCAAAACCGGCATCAATATCTGCTATAATTGGTACGATATGGGTTTCAAAATTATCAATTAGATCTTGCACATTTTCTCCATTTTCAAGTCTTTTAAATAAATCATTTAATTCTATGGCATCTGCTTGACGTAAAAAATCATAGATTTCTGCGATTAGACTTGGCACTGCTGTTTTTTCGTGCATAGACTGATCTGGTAATGGTCCAAATTCTGAACGTAATGCTGCAACCATCCATCCAGACAAATATAAATAGCGCTTGCTTGTTGTTTTGTGGTGTTTTTTTACTGCAATCATTTTTTGTTGTGCCACAAACCCGTGCCAACACCCTAAAGATTGCGTATAGTTTGAGTGATCTGCATCATATGCTGCCATATCTGCTCTCATAATACCAGCCGTATATTTTGCAATATCTAAACCCGTTTTAAAGCGGTTTTGAGTAGCCATTCTTGCTGCGCTTTCTGGTCGTATGGCATTCCAAGTACTGCCATACTTTGCTTTTAGATTTCTAACGGTTTCTAAAGCCGAACTATAATTTGATTGTGCTAAATTTTTCATAATTTTGTAATACGTTATTTTTTATTAATAATTAGATCCTGTTGATTGTTACAGCAATCGCAGGATTGTTTTTTTTTATAGGTATTTGTAAGCAGGAAGTGTTAAAAATTCTTCAAAAGTATTAGCGGTTACTAATTGGTCAAACAGAGAGATTGCTAATTTGAATTTTGTGTTTTTTATTGTGTCTTCACCGTACTCGGTAACAATTTTTTCTACTTCATCATTAAATAATTCTTGATATAAGTCTACATTAAATGAACGTCCATCTTCAAGAGTGACTTCGTTTTTTAACCATTGCCAAACTTGTGTTCGTGAAATTTCAGCAGTAGCTGCATCTTCCATTAAATTGTAAAGCGCAACAGCGCCATAACCTCGTAGCCAAGCTTCAGTATATAAAATACCAACGTTTATATTTTTGCGTATGCCGGCTTCGGTAATCGTTCCTTTGGGTATTTCTACTAAATCTTGTTCGGTTATTGTAATGTCATTTCTGGTGACTTCTAATTGATTTGGATTTGGCATGTACTTATTAAATTCACGCACAGCAACAGCAACTAATGCAGGATGTGCTACCCACGTCCCATCATGTCCGTTTTTAACTTCACGTTCTTTATCTACTCTTACTTTTTCTAAGGCAATAATATTAGCATATTCATCATTTTTTATTGGGATTTGTGCAGCCATTCCACCAATAGCCAAAATGCCTCTTTTGTGACAACGTTGTATCACTAATTTAGAATACGCATCCATAAATGGGGAGGTCATAGTGACTTGATCACGATTAGGTACCACAAAATTGGGATGGTTTCTAAACTTTTTGATATAAGAGAAAATATAATCCCATCGACCACAGTTTAGCCCAACGATATGGTCTTTAAGTTCAAATATTATCTCGTCTAACTGAAAACTAGCAGTAATCGTTTCTACTAAGACAGTTGCTTTAAACGTACCGTGTGGTACTTTTAAATACGCTTCAGCAAATGTAAAAACTGCATCCCACCAACGTGCTTCTAAATAGTGTTCTAATTTTGGTAGATAAAAGTAAGGCGCTGTATTGTTATCTAATAGCGTCTTTGTGTTATGAAACACGTATAATCCAAAATCCACTAAGCTTCCAGAGGCTTCTTCGTGATTAATAGTAATATGTCTTTCGTTTAAATGCAAGCCCCTTGGTCTTACCATTAAAACAGCTGTTTCAGGATTTAGTTTGTATGATTTATTTCGTTTTGTATCCTTTAAAGAAATGGTTTTGTTGTTAGCGTCTATTAAGTTTTGCTGTCCAGATATAGCATTATCCCATGTCGGTGCGTTACTGTCTTCTAAATCGGCCATAAATGTTTTGGCACCTGAGTTTAGAGCATTAATAATCATTTTCCTGTCCACAGGTCCTGTGATTTCGACACGACGGTCTTGTAAATCATGAGGGATAGTGCCAGCAGTCCAATCTGATGTTCTAATAGCTTTTGTTTCTTTTGGGAATTTTGGGAATTGACCACTATCAAAAATTTGTTGTTGCTCGATACGTTTTTTTAATAATTCTAAGCGTTCAGAATTAAAATTTTCATGAAGTGCATTTAGAAAAGTAAGTGCTTCATCAGTTAAAATTTCAGGATAGTAATTTGTAACGTCTTTAGAGAATGTAATCTTAGGAGATTTTAAAAGTGTGTTTTCCATGATGTTATGATTTTATATGACAATAGTATAACAAAGATTTTAATAAAACAAGCGAACGTTCGCTAAAAATCATTTTTCGCTGAAATTGAATATTCGCAAAAAAGAGTATATTTGCTATTATGCAAGAAGATTATATTAAATTGATATTTGGCTTAAAGCTAAAGCAGATAAGGACTGATAAAAAATTATCATTGTTTGGGCTGTCTAAACTTTCAGGATTATCTAAGTCGTATTTAAACGAAATAGAAAATGGAAAAAAATATCCAAAACCTGATAAAATTGCTATTCTTTCAGAAAAACTGGATGTACCATATGATCAAATGGTGTCTTTAAAGCTAGATAAAAACTTAGCGCCAATTGGTGATTTGTTACAATCTAAAATTTTAAAAGAAATACCTTTAGAACTTTTTGGTATTAAAGAAAGCAACTTGATAGACATTGTGGCAAATGCACCAGCAAAAGTCAACGCGTTTATTAGTACTATTATTAAAATTGCAAAGAATTATAATTTTAGTCGCGAAAGTTTTTTTTTAGCTTCTGTAAGATCTTTTCAAGAGGCTAATAATAATTACTTTGAAGATTTAGAGCAAAGTGTTTTAAAGTTTGCAAAAGCCTATCAAGTAGATTTAGATCAGACGGTTAGGTCTCAAGATTTAAAAGAAATACTTGTAGAAGAATTTGGTTATACTATTCTAGATAATGAGTTAAGCAACTATGACGCTTTGGGTAAATTACGATCCTTGTTTGTGCCTAAAACTAAGACGTTGTTGCTGTCTAATGAAATTGACGAAGCACAACGTAACTTTATTTTTGCAAAAGAGTTGGCTTATAATTTTTTGGATATAAAAGAGCGCTTGTATACTTTTCCTTGGATCAAGTTTGATACGTTTGATCAAGTTTTAAATAATTTTTATGCCTCTTATTTTGCAGGTGCATTAATTATACCTAGCGCTAAAATTAAAGCCAAATTAAGTGCTGTTTTTGAAAAAGACACCTTTGATGCTAATTTGTTTTTAGAGGCTATTAATAGTTTTAATGGCTCTCCTGAATCTTTTTATCAACGCTTAACTAATATATTACCTAAAGCATTTAATATTCAAAACCTTTTCTTTTTAAGATTTACGCATAAAGCGAATAGTAATAAATTTTATCTTACTAAAGAGTTGCATTTGTCACATCAACAATCGCCTCATGCCAATGAAACTAATGAACATTATTGCAGACGTTGGGTGTCTTTACAAAAGTTAAAAGACATAAGTTTAGGTAATAATACTCACGAATTTGATGTTCAAATTTCTAATTATCAGGATGATGGCGTGAAGTATTTAGTCTTATCATCTGCTACAAAAGATCCGTTTAGAGATAACCACTATCGAAGTATAAGTGTAGGTTTGTTAATTAATAAACAGTTACAGCGTAAGCTTAATTTTTTAGAGGATGGTAACATTGCAACCCAGAATGTTGGTGTTACTTGCGAGCGTTGTACAATCACAGATTGTAAGGTTAGAGAGGTGCCTGCTATATTTTTAGAAAAAAAGGCTAAAAATGAAAATATGGCTGCTATTGTAGCAACGTTAAATAGTAAATTTTCTTAGTAAAAGTTACACCAACGCACCAAAGACATGTCTGGCTGCTAACGATTTTCCAAAGAAAAAAGCAGCGATTGCTAGTAGTCCATCGCTTACTGAAAACCATAACGCTTTAGGTAGCATTATAATAGTGGTAGCAGTAGCAATAACCATAAGTCCACCAACGATATAAGCCGGTATCATGCTTGTTTTAGAAATTATTCCAGCAACTAACATCCCTAATAATATACCTGAAAAATGAGCAATTACAACAAATACTTTGGCGCCATTAGGCACTAAATGTAAGTTTGCTTTTAGGGACTCCATATTATTTGGGTCTATAGTATCGGGTAATGGATAAAAGGTGTGTCCTAATAATGTTTCGATTAAGTATACTGTTGCAGATGCAACTACAAATCCTACAATGGTGGCTAAAATATTTTTAAGCATGGTGGTAAGTATTGTTACTCAAACAGGAGTTGGTTAGTTATTCAATTTACAAAATTATATTTAATCTCCTAATAGAAATAAGTAGGAGAGGGCATTCAAAAAAAAATCCCGATACTAAATTAGTATCGGGATTTTGTATTTAAAGTAGTACTGATGTTAGTAATTAACTTAATCGTTAACTATTACCCATTCCCCTTTAGTAATTAAAGGTTCTGCTTGTTTGTACTTAACTGTTTTGTTTTCTCCAGTAATAATATGTTTGATTGTTACTTTGTCATTACGACCAATTTTAGGCTGGTCTCTAACAATTGTTTCTACCACTTGCTGCTGAGGTTGCGTATTAGAGGCGGTTCTGTTTTGTGCAGAACGTTCGTCTAAGTTTTGGATTTCTTCTTTTTGTGTTTGTAAGTTTTCCTTTTTACGTACTTCTTTAGCTTCGCTTATGGCATTGGTTGTTTCAGTTGGTAATTCTCCTTTAAATAAGAAAGAAATTACTTCTTTGTTAACCTGATCAATCATTTCCTTAAATAATTCGAAAGCTTCAAATTTGTAAATTAATAAAGGATCTTTTTGCTCGTGTACAGCTAACTGCACAGATTGTTTAAGCTCGTCCATTTTACGTAAATGTGTTTTCCAAGCATCATCAATAATAGCCAAAGAGATATTTTTTTCAAAATCTGTAACTAATTGTTTTCCTTTTGTTTCGTAAGCTTTTTCTAAGTCTGTTACAACTTGTATGTTTTTTACACCATCTGTAAAAGGAACAACGATACGTTTGTATCTGTCACGTTGGTTTTCGTAAACATTTTCAATAATAGGAAATGCAATGTCAGCATTTCTTCCCATTTTCTCTTTGTAGTGTTTAAAACCAGCTTTGTAAATGTTTTGTGCAATATCTAAAGGAGACATTTTATTAAATTCTGCTTCTGTAATTGGAGAAGACATTGAGAAATATCTAATCAATTCAAATTCAAAATTCTTAAAGTCACTAGCAGCTTTATTAGACTCTGCAATACCTTCAGAGGTATCATAAATCATATTTGCTAAATCTACACGTAGACGCTCTCCAAATAAGGCGTTATAACGACGCTTGTATACAACTTCACGTTGCGAGTTCATCACATCATCATATTCTAATAAACGCTTACGTACTCCAAATTGATTTTCTTCAACTTTTTTCTGTGCACGCTCAATAGATTTAGAAATCATAGAATGCTGAATCACTTCACCTTCTTCTAATCCCATACGGTCCATCATCTTAGCAATACGCTCTGATCCAAATAAACGCATCAAGTTATCTTCAAGAGACACGTAAAATTGTGAGCTTCCTGGATCTCCTTGACGACCAGCACGACCACGTAACTGACGGTCTACACGACGTGAATCGTGACGTTCTGTACCAATAATTGCTAAACCACCTGCTGCTTTAACTGCTTCAGATAATTTAATATCCGTACCACGACCAGCCATGTTTGTAGCAATAGTTACCTGACCTGGTTTACCAGCTTGATCAACTATTTCTGCTTCTTTTTTATGTTGCTTGGCGTTTAATACGTTGTGTGGTACTTTACGTTGTGCTAAAATCTTACCTAGTAATTCAGAGATATCTACAGACGTTGTACCAATTAATACTGGACGTCCTTGTTGTGATAGTTTTGTAACCTCGTCTACAACTGCATTATATTTTTCACGTTTAGTTTTGTAAACTAAATCCTGTCTGTCATCTCTAGCAATTGGTCTGTTAGTCGGAATTTCGACAACATCTAATTTATAGATTTCCCAGAATTCTCCAGCTTCCGTTACCGCTGTACCTGTCATACCTGACAGTTTTTTGTACATTCTGAAGTAATTTTGAAGCGTTACCGTTGCAAAAGTTTGCGTTGCATCTTCAATTTTTACATTTTCTTTGGCTTCAATAGCTTGGTGTAATCCATCGCTATAACGACGCCCATCCATAATACGACCTGTTTGCTCGTCAACAATCATTACTTTATTTTCCATGACCACATATTGTGTGTCTTTTTCAAATAAAGCATAGGCTTTAAGCAATTGGTTAAGTGTATGAATACGTTCTGATTTGATTCCAAAATCACGGAATAAATCTTCTTTAGCTTCAGCTTCGTCTTCAGTAGATAAACCTTTAGCTTCAATTTTTGCAATTTCAATACCAATTTCTGGCATCACAAAAAAGTCAGGGTTGTCTTTTCCAGAAATATAATCGACACCTTTATCCGTTAATTCAATTTGATTGTTTTTCTCTTCAATTACATAGTACAAATCAGCATCAACCTTAGGCATCTCGCGATTGTTGTCTTGTATGTAATAGTTTTCTGTTTTTTGAAGAAGTTGTTTTACACCGTCTTCACTTAAAAACTTAATTAATGCTTTGTTTTTAGGAATACCTCTGTAAACTTGTAATAATTTAAATCCACCTTCTTTAGTATCGCCTTCTCCAATTAATTTTTTTGCTTCAACTAAAACCTGAGTTAGATATTTACGTTGTGTATTTACAATATCATCTACTTTAGGTTTAAGCTCTGTAAACTCATGCTCATCACCTTTTGGTATTGGACCAGAAATAATTAAAGGTGTACGTGCATCATCAATTAATACAGAATCCACCTCATCTACAATAGCGTAGTGGTGTGGGCGTTGTACTAAATCTCCAGTAGCATGTGCCATGTTATCACGCAGGTAGTCAAAACCAAACTCGTTGTTGGTACCATAAGTAATGTCTGAGTTATATGCTTTACGACGGGCGTCACTATTTGGTTGATGGTAATCAATACAGTCAATACTTAAACCATGAAAGTTAAATATTGGAGCCATCCAAGCACTATCACGTTTTGCTAAGTAGTCGTTTACCGTTACTAAATGCACACCTTTACCAGCTAAAGCATTTAAATAAACAGGAAGTGTTGCCACTAATGTTTTACCTTCTCCCGTATGCATCTCTGCAATTTTACCTTGGTGCATAGCAACCCCACCAATAAGTTGTACATCATAGTGTACCATGTCCCAAGTAATGGCTTTACCAGCAGCATCCCAAGAGTTAGCCCAATGTGCTTTGTCACCTTCTAAGGTTACAAAATCTTTTTCTCCAGAAATAGTTCTGTCAAACTCATTAGCAGTTACTGTTATGTTTGTGTTGTCCTTAAAACGTCTAGCTGTTTCTTTAACTACTGCAAACGCTTCAGGTAATATTTTGTTTAAAGTCTCTTCTGTAGCCGTGTAAGATTCATCTTTAATTTTATCAATAGCTTGATAGATGTCTTCTCGCTTGTCAATATCCTCAGTTGCATTAGCTTCTGCTTGAAGTGTTTCAATTTTAGAATTAAACGGTTGGCGTGCTTCCGCAATAATAGCTTTAAACTCGTCTGTTTTAGCTCTTAATTGATCGTGAGATAAGGCTATCATAGCCTTTTCAAAGGTTTTAATTTTATTTACTATAGGTGTAATGGCTTTGACGTCTTGTTTAGACTTGTCGCCGACAAATACTTTTAGTACGGAATTTAAAAAACTCATAGTTATATTCTGTTTTATGTCTTAAATCAGTGCATGGTTAGCGCTGAGCATGACATTTTTAGTTTATTTATTGTTAACGACTGTCACAGCGAGCGCAGTCGACTTGGTTTTATTTTAAGTCTGAGTTAAATAGACTGTCAATAAAAGTGGTTAAATATACGTTTTTAGCCGCGTTTGGCTAAATTTTAAAGCACAAAAAAAGTCTCTAATTGAGACTTTTTTGATACTATTTGTGTGTTATTAATACTCGTCCTCATTCCAGAGGTAATCTTCGTCAGTTGGATAATCTGGCCAAATTTCTTCTATAGAGTCGTACGAATCACCTTCGTCTTCTATTGATTGTAAATTTTCTACAACTTCTAAAGGTGCGCCTGTTCTTATAGCGTAATCAATAAGCTCATCTTTAGTTGCTGGCCAAGGTGCATCACTTAAATAAGATGCTAGTTCTAATGTCCAATACATTTCTTAATAGGATTTAATTTTTGCAAAAGTAAATTTTTTGTTTAAATAGTCAAGAAAAAAGTGAATTATTTTTTCATTAAATAAAAGAACGTCTTTAAAACCAAACTAATTGATACTAAAGTATTTTGCAGTGTTACTAATCACAGTTCTTTATAAAATTGATTACGTTTTTTCCGGAATCCACTTTACTTCGTCTGCTTGTAAGTCATGAGACAACTTTCGTGCCAAGACAAAAAGATAGTCAGAAAGACGGTTTAAGTATTTTAAAGTATTAGCCTCAAAGGGTTCTAAATCGTTAAGCGCTGATGCTAAGCGTTCTGCACGTCTGCACACCGTTCTGGTTATGTGACAGAATGACACAGTTTGATGACCGCCAGGTAACACAAAGTGTGTCATAGGTGGTAATTCAAGGTTCATAGCGTCCATTTCACGTTCTAGTAAAGCAATGTCATCATCAGATATTTTATTGATGTTTAAACGCTCTTTTCCATTTTTAAGAATCGCTTTTTCAGGGTCTGTTGCCAATACCGCACCAACCGTAAATAATTTATCTTGAATAATTATTAAGATGTCTTTATAGATTTGATTGATGTCTTGATCTCTCATCAAACCGATGTACGAGTTTAGTTCGTCTACCGTTCCGTAGCTATCAATTCTAATATGGTGTTTTGGTACACGTGTGCCTCCAAATAAAGCTGTCGTACCTTTATCTCCTGTTTTAGTGTATATTTTCATGTGACGCAAGTTAAAAGTTAAAAAGATTAAAACTTAAAAATTTAACTAGAATTTAATGTTAGTCAATACTATTATTCGGTTATTATTTTGTCTTCTATTATTGTTTCTTCGGAATCTAAGGTGGGTTTAATAATGTCCTTAACGTTTACTAGTTTGTTTTTTAATTCGTTGTTTATATAAATGTTTTCAACAAGCAACGTATCATCAAACTCTAATTCACCGTCTTTATTAAACTTCCCTTTCATGTTGTTTACCGTTAGATAATTTTCATTATTACTTGAAGAAAACAACGTAAATACACTATGGTCTTGGTCTGCTTTTGTTACTAAAGCAAGGGTGTCAAAAGCTGTAGGATCGCCACTTTCAATAGCTTTAATTAATTCGCCTCTATTTTCTACAACATTAAAAGGTGGTAGGTTTTTAGATTCAAACCATTTGTTAGATAACTCGCAAAATGGTACTCTGGATCCGTTAGTTAAAAGTAGTGTTACCCCAATAATTAATAGTGCTTCTATAATCCAAATTATAGTTAAAATGGTTCCGCTAACGGTTGTTGATTTTATGCCCCAAGTACCGTATTCGTTTATATTAGCTATTAATTCAAATAAAGTTGCTGGGTTGGTGGCCAAAATGTATAATTGATTGACATCAACATTACTTGCAGTGATACCTATTCTAGAAGTTCCATAACTTTCTCCTATGTTAATAACTAGGTCCGCCCAAACGACCCAAGAAGAATAGAGCGCGATAATACTTGCTAGAAGCGCAAAAATAACAGCCAATGCTTTGTTTCTTACTTTTCCTAGTTTAATAACAAACTTTGATATTAGCCAAGCAATAGCAAAACCGACAGCTCCTGCAATTAAAAAATTAAGATAGATTATCGGAATGTACCAAATAGCGTAAGAATAGGCTAAGCCTAAAAGTGGCATTGCTATTACTGAGATTAGAATAAAATAAAGAATTGCTTTTGGGTCAAATTTCCCTGAAGGAGAATAGTACTTATCCATGTAGTGGTTGGTTTAGATTAATATAGGATAAATATAGCTATATTTTTTAAACGTTGTTTTGTGGTAAAAACAATGCTTTATAATCTAATTGTAAAATGCTCCTTAGCTTGTTCTTGCCTGAAAAATACAAAGCCAAATTTGTAGGTGTCAATGGTTACAGTAACTTGAGGATGGTTTTTTATAATTTCCCAAGCATCGGTCATTCCTTTTGACCAATAAATGTCATCAAAAATCAACACAGAATCGTTGTGCATTTTAGGCAATAGCATTTCAAAATACTGCAATGTTGCTTGCTTGGTATGGTTACCATCGCAATAGACAAAGTCTAATGTTTTAGTTTTTAAATTCCTGATAACCTCTGCAAAATCGTCTGTTTTTAAAGTAATATGTTTTAAGTCGAACGTTTTAAATTGGGTTTTGGCTACAGCCGAAACATTAAGACAGCCTTCCACAGTAGTAATCTTTGCTTTTGGATTGCCAAGTGCCAGTGCTTGCGTTGCAATACCTAGAGAAGTACCAAGTTCTAGAATGGTATGACACTTAAAGTAATGTGCGATACGATACAGTAATTTGGCGTCTTTATAACTAGACCCAGCGACTTTGGCCATTTTAGAAATGACTCTTTTGTTGTTTTTAAAGACTTGGCTACCTGATCCTAAATCGGTAACGTCAATAGTAGAGGTGTTTTGTAGTAATTGTGTTCTGTAATTTTTTATGGTTTTGTAAGCGGAGTGCTTTTTTTTGTCGTAAAAACACTTAGTTACTAAATCATAAACAAAAGGGGAGTGCACACCATGTTGATTGGTGGAGCGTTTTAAAAAATTAAAGTAGGATTGTATTTGGTAAGTCTTACTCATTCTGATGTTAGTTCAAACTCCTCTTTCTTATAATTTCCTTATTTGGGAAATTAAAATTCATTCTCCTCTTTAACTAAAGAGGAGAGTTGTTTTGTATCGTATATGGATAATTTATCCTTCCATTTTCTCGGTTAATTCTAACCATCGCATTTCTTTTTCTTCGATGCTATCAATAATACCTTGAATTTTATTTGAGAATTCTGTAATTTGATCTTGACTTAAGTCTGGATCTAGAAATTTTTGTTCCATTTCCTTTTTGTCAAATTCTAACGATTTTATTTTGCTTTCTAGGTTTTTGTATTCCTTTTGTTCGTTGTAAGATAAAGTGACTTTGTTATTCTCTTTTTTCCAGTTTTTCTTTTCTTTTTTATCGTCTGAATTTCCTGCTATTTCTGGCGCTTTACTGTCTTCGTAAGTACGGTAATCCGAATAGTTTCCTGGAAAATCTTCGACTTTACCTTCTCCTTTAAATACTAATAAATGGTCTACAATCTTGTCCATAAAATAACGGTCATGCGATACCACTATCAAACATCCCGGGAAATCTAACAGAAAAGATTCTAGTACGTTTAAGGTTACAATATCCAGATCGTTTGTAGGCTCATCAAGAATTAAAAAGTTAGGGTTTTGTATTAAAATTGTACATAAGTACAGACGTTTACGTTCTCCACCACTCAGTTTTTCAACAAAATCATATTGCTTTTTTCTGTCAAATAAAAAGCGTTCTAATAATTGTTGTGCACTAATTTGACGTCCTTTTTTTAATGGGATATAATCCCCAAAATCTCTAACAACATCAATAACTTTTTGATCAGGTTTAGGTGTAATTCCAGCTTGTGTGTAGTACCCAAACTTAACGGTTTCTCCAGTTAGTATTTTACCGCTATCTGGCTGTGTTGTATTGGTTAGCATGTTTAGAAAAGTAGACTTTCCTGTTCCGTTTTTACCAATGATTCCGACACGTTCTCCACGCTGAAAATTATAATCAAACTTGTCTAAAATAATTTTGTCTTTAAACGATTTAGATAGTTTAACTAACTCGACAATTTTGCTTCCTAAACGTTCCATGTTAAGCTCAAGCTCAATTACATGGTCATTTCTTCGTTGGGAGGCTTTATGTTTTATTTCGGTAAAATCGTCTATTCTAGATTTAGATTTAGTGGTACGTGCTTTAGGTTGACGACGCATCCAAACCAATTCTTTCTTAAATAATTGTTTTGCTTTTCCGGTCTCTACTTGTTCTCTAGCAATACGCTCTTCCTTTTTTTCAAGATAATAAGTGTAGTTTCCTTTGTAGTTATATAATTGACCGTGGTCTAATTCTATAATTTCGTTACACACACGTTCTAAGAAAAAACGGTCGTGGGTAACCATAAATAAAGTAATGTTTTCTTTAGCAAAAAAGGCTTCTAGCCATTCGATCATTTCTAAATCTAAATGGTTGGTAGGCTCATCTAAAATTAATAGATCCGGCTTATTAATTAACGCATTGGCTAAACTGAGACGTTTTTTTTGTCCACCAGAAAGCACGCTAATTTTTTGCGTTAAATCGTCTAATTTTAATTTAGACAATATTTGCTTGTATTGTGTTTCAAAATCCCAAGCATTATGTCTATCCATTTGCTCAAACGCTTTTTGGTAGGCATCTTCATCTTCAGGATTTAATAACGCTTTTTCGTAATTTTTTATAATATCTAACACAGGGTTGTCTGCGTTAAAAATAGATTCCTCAATAGTTAACGTATCGTCTAACTTAGGATCTTGAGGTAAAAAAGCCACCTTGATATCTTTTCGGTAAATAATCTTACCAGTATCTGGTACATCAAAACCAGCTAGCATATTAAGTATCGATGTTTTTCCGGTTCCATTTTTTGCGACAAATGCAATTTTTTGGTCTTTATGGACGCTAAAAGATAGGCCTTCAAATAATGTTAATTCGCCATAAGATTTAGCGATATTTTCTACAGTTAGATAATTCAATGGGTGTTTTTTTTACAAAGATGGGTATTATAAGTGAAATGTAGAAAGTGAAAAGTAAAAAGTTGTTATTTAGAGGTCTAAAAGTGAAAGCTATTACCTTAAAACAGCTATTTTGATTGACATCTTGGTTTAAATACCAAATGCACGGTAAAAGTTTTGTTTTTCACGACGAAAGGTTATATTTGTGACTAAACAAACGCCTCAATATGAAGCAAATTATAGTGTGTATTGTCGTAGTACTTGGTCTTTTAAGTACCTCTTGTATTACTCAAAAAGATGTTGTTTATCTTCAGGATAAAGGCACCGTTATAAACGACTCTCTTCAAATTCAAGCTTTAGCAACACCGTATCGTGTGCAGGTTAATGATTTATTAAGCGTAAACGTTAAAGCCGAAAAAAAGGAAATTAACGAGCTTGTGCAAATTTTTAATCCAACCACTAGTGCTGTTGGTGACACAGATCAGTCTTTATACTATAATGGGTTTACTGTAGATTTACATGGTAATATAGAGTTTCCTATTTTAGGAGAAATCAATGTATTAGGATTTACTACGGACGAAGTAGAGGTAAAAGTAAAAGACGTTATTCTTCAAAAATATTTAAAAGAGACCGCTAAGATTTTTGTTACTGTAAAATTATCAGGATTAAAATACACCACATTAGGAGAGATTACAGATAAAGGAACAAAAGTATTGTACCAAGACCGTGTTAATATTTTGGAGGCTATTGCTAATGCAGGAGATATATTGGATACAGGAGACCGTAAAGATGTATTAATTGTTAGACAATATCCTAATGGTCAAAAAATACATCATATTGATTTGACAGATATTTCAGCAATGCAATCTGAGTTTTATTATATCCAGCCTAACGATTTAATTATGGTTAAACCATTAAAACGTAAATCTATAGGTGCCGGACAAACTGCGACACAAACACTAACCACTATTGCAAGTATTTTTTCAGTGCTGGTTAGTACTTACTTTTTAGCACGTAATCTATAATTATGGAAGAACAATTGGAAGGTAACGGTGTTCAGGTTTTTGATTTTAAAGCATTTGTTTTTAGAACCATAAGTTATTGGAAGTGGTTTGTTTTAGCTCTAATTGTAGGGTTTTATGTTGTCTATCAACAAAATATAAGACGCGAGTTTCCATATACATTAGACGCTTCTTTGACCGTTCAAGATGATAAAAATCCATTATTCACCTCTAATACTAGTTTAGTATTTAATTATGGTGGTATTTCAGGAAAAGTGCAAGAGGTATTGCTTAATTTAAAATCCAGAAAACACCACGAAAAAGTAGTTGATAGTCTAGACCTGTATTTATCTTATCTTAAACAAGGGCGCTTTTATAAAACGGACATTTACGGAAGTAACCCATTTAAATTTGTTGGATTGGACAGTGCGTATCAAGTCATTGGACAGCCTATTAAAATTGTGTTTTTAGATCAGACGTCTTTTGAGTTGTCTTACGATTTTGGAGAAGCACAAAGCGTAACCGCACAAAATTTTCAAGACAAAACATTTAAGACTATACCATTAGGCGATCCAACCTTTTCTAAAACCTATGCATTTGACCAATATATAGATTTGCCTTTCTTTAAAGGGAGTGTGGTTAAAAAAGAAAATGCGTCAGTTAGTAAAGGACAAGAATTTTTTATACAGTATACTAATTTTAATGCGGCTGTATCTTCGTTTGTAAATAATTATGCAGTTACAAATCAGCAAGGTTCTCCGTTATTAGTTACACGATTAACCAATAAAAACAAAGCTAAAATTGTAGACTATATAAATACCTCTGTGTTTATATTGGAGCGTGATCAGTTACAGCGTAAAAATCAATATGCGATTAATACGGTTGCTTTTATTGACAAGCAATTAGCACGTGTTAAAGGACAACTTAATAGAAAAGCAGATTCGTTAAACGATTTTAAGCGTAGTAATAAGATTTTTAATCTTGAAAACGAAAGTGAGCTACTATCTGGTAAAATTGAAGAGTATAATGGACAGAAAGAAATTTTAAGTCAAAAACTAATGTCTTATGATTTGCTTAAAAATTATGTAACCACAAGTCAAGATTTTACTAGCTTTCCTGCACCAGCATTACAAGGTATTGATGATCCTAACATACAATCTAGTATCTCAAAAATTGTTAGTTTATCCATTCAAAAATCTACATTAGAATCTTCGGTACGTGATAACGTGTCTGTGTTTGGAGATTTAAATAATCAAATTGCATCACTTAAAAGTGTGATGTTGGAAAACATTGCTTCGGTAAAAACCAATATTGGGTACCAATTACAATCTATTAATTCTAGGATTTATAGCACGGAGAGTAAGTTTTCAACATTACCAGAAAATCAGCAAAAGTTAGAATCTATAGAGCGCGAATACCTGTTAAGTCAAAGCACCTATAATTTGTATTTAGCAAAACGTGGGGAGGCGGATTTAATCAAGGCCTCTAATATTTCGGATATTATTTTAATAGAGCCAGCTAAAGATATTGGTCAAGGTCGTAATGCGGTTAACCTTAATATTAGGTATATATTTGCAGTATTAGCAGCATTACTACCTATTTTATTTATCGCGTTTATTATTACTTTTTTTGATAATAAAATACATGCTCCTAAAGATTTAGAGAAGCTTGCCAGAATACCAGTATTGGGTGTTGTTGGTAAAAATGATTCTGTTAATAATTTAGCAGTATTCAACAAACCTAAATCAGCGGTAGCAGAAGCCTTTAGAGCAGTACGTTCTAGTCTGCAGTTTATTTATAAAAAGCATGAGTTAGAAGGCACTAAAACGGTTATGATAACCTCTTCAGTCAGTGGAGAAGGTAAAACCTTTTGTTCTATTAATATTGCATCTGTTTTCGCTTTAAGCGGAAAGAAAACCGTGTTGGTAGGATTAGATTTACGTAAACCTAAAATATTTGGCGACTTTGATATTGACAACCAGATTGGAGCAGTTAACTATTTGATAGGTCAAAAAGCGTTGGATGACATTATTCAAAAAACCAAAGTAGACCATTTAGATGTGATTACGTCAGGTCCGATTCCTCCAAATCCTTCAGAGTTATTAATAGGCGAACAAATGGATCGTTTTATAGCAGAGCTAAAAGCTAGGTACGATTATATTGTGTTGGATACACCACCTGTAGGGTTAGTGGCTGATGCTTTAGAGTTGATTGAGTATGCAGACGCCTCGTTATATGTGGTAAGACAAGATTATACAAAAAAGGAAATGTTAACCTTAATTAATAGTAAGCATAATAAAGGCGAAGTTAAAAACATCAGTTTCCTATATAATTTTTACGATCAAAAAGGAAAGTATGGGTATGGTTACGGATATGGCTACGGTTATGGCTATGGCGCTTATGGTAATGGATATCATGAAGATAATGAAAAGCCAAAGTCGCTGTTTGCACGTGTTAAAGGTATTTTTATAAAGTAATTACGGGTGCAACAGTGTTTATCAAATCACCTGCTAGCAGTTATATTTTTTTAGTTTTCACAGAAATTAAGCATAATAGCTAATAGTTTGGCTTAAATGATTTAAAATGAAATATTTGCATGGTGTTTTTTTTAATACAATGGTGTTTATGAAGCTTTAGATTATGCTAAACACAGTAATTTTAATAATTTACCTCATGATGGAACTAAGCTGAGAGCGTCTTAAAATTATTTTTATCCACAAAACGCTTCTTTTATGCGACAAAATACCAAAAAAATCGTTTATTTGTATTTTAACAGAAATTAACACTAGATTATTTGGACACCAAAGTAGACCCTCAAGACTGGTTGTATACCATTTCTCCTAAAAGGAAACTGATAGATCTTAATTTTAAAGAAATTTGGCGCTATCGCGACTTGTTATTTCTATTTGTAAAGCGTGATATTATTACGGTTTACAAGCAAACCATATTAGGCCCTTTATGGTTTTTTATCCAACCCTTATTTACCTCTGTAATATTTACGCTAATCTTTAATAATTTAGCAGCAATTCCTACAGGTAATGGCGTGCCTCCATTTTTGTTTAATTTAGCAGGTATTACTTCTTGGAACTATTTTAGTACTTGTTTAACCGGCACAAGTAATACGTTTAAAGCTAATCAAGGCATTTTTGGTAAAGTATATTTCCCTAGAGTTATTACGCCTTTATCAGTTGTGTTTTCAAACCTATTAAAATTCGGAATTCAATTACTGGTATTTGTCCTATTTTACATCTACTATGTCTTTTTTACGGATCAAGTGGTATTAGCAAGACCACAATTAACAATGGTGTTATTACCTTGTTTAGTCCTTTTTATGGGATTATTTGGATTGGGATTTGGAATGTTGCTATCATCATTAACTACAAAATATCGCGATTTAACGTTTTTAGTAAGTTTTGGTGTGCAATTATTAATGTACGGATCAGCAGTAATGTATCCATTGTCTTATTTTAAAGCGCGTGTTCCCGAATATGCTTGGCTTGTAGAGTATAATCCAATGACCACAATTATAGAATTATTTAGGTATATGACTTTAGGAATTGGACAATTTTCTTGGGCTAATTTTATATATGCAGGTGTTATCAGTGTGGTAATTTTCTTGATAGGCTTGATTATTTTTAATAAAACAGAAAAGACTTTTATAGATACGGTTTAATATGAAAGATAAAGACATTATCCTAAAAGCAGAAAACATCTCTAAGCAATACCGTTTAGGACTAGTTGGAACAGGTACTATAAGTCATGATTTAAACCGTTGGTGGAATCGTATTAGAGGTAAAGAAGATCCGTATTTAAAAGTAGGCGAAAGTAATGACCGTAGCACTAAAGGGTCTAGTGAATATGTATGGGCGCTTAAGGATATTAATTTTGAAGTTAAACGTGGTGAAGTTTTAGGTATTATAGGTAAAAATGGAGCAGGAAAGTCAACGCTTTTAAAAATATTATCTAAGGTAACAGGACCAACAACTGGCGAGATTAAAACTAGAGGACGTATAGCGTCTTTATTAGAGGTTGGTACAGGGTTTCATGGCGAAATGACTGGACGAGAAAATATTTTCCTTAATGGTGCTATTTTAGGAATGACCAAAAAGGAAATTACTGACAAAATAGATGAGATTATCGATTTTTCGGGTTGTCAACGGTATATAGATACACCTGTAAAACGTTATAGTTCCGGTATGACCGTACGTTTAGCATTTGCAGTAGCAGCCTTTTTAGAACCAGAAATATTGGTGATTGATGAGGTCTTGGCGGTTGGAGATGCTGAGTTTCAGAAAAAAGCTATTGGTAAAATGCAGGATATCTCAAGAGGAGAAGGTCGGACGGTTTTATTTGTTAGTCATAATATGGCTGCGGTAAAGAGTTTGTGTACAAGAGCTTTAGTTTTGAAAAATGGAAAAACAGAATTCGAAGGAGGTGTGGAAGAAGCTGTTGAGTTTTATCTTGATGGAACAGTAACAGACTCAAAGGTTACAGTCTTTAATGATAGAAAAGGAAATGGTAAATTACAAATAAAAGAAGTCTTTACTCATGGTAAAAATATAAAAGTAAAACCTCAAATTGGCGAATCATTTAAAATGGTTTTTAACTTAAATAATCCTATTGAAGCTAAACTTATAGATGTACAAATGGATTTAAGAATAGATGATAACCTTGGGCAAAGAATAGCTTGGTTAAGTACTAGTTTGGTCGATTTTGGTAAAGATGACGAAGTTGTGAATAAGTTAGTCTTTAGTATGGATAAATTAAATCTCAATAAAGGTGTTTACTATGTAACTACTTATATAACAGTGAAAAAAGAGATTACGGATTGGATTCAAAATGCTTTTTCTTTCGAAGTGGAAGAAGGTGATTTTTATGGAAATGGAGTATTCGTGTCTTCAAATCAAAGTAAAGCTTTATTTAATTTTGAAGTATCAAATAAATTATGATTAATAAGATAAGAAGGATTGTTAGAGAGAATAGGGAGTTTCATAAGTCTCAAGTAGATTATCTTAGAGAGTTAGAATGGGCTCAGGTATACCATGATAGTATTAGGGGTCATAGTGCAATTCAAGAATTACCTCTTAATATTGGAAGATGGGCTGGGAATTACACCTTTTTCTATGTATTAAACAGAGTGCTAAAAGATTATAAACCTTTAAGTATATTTGAAATGGGATTAGGTGAATCTTCAAAATTTATTTCAACTTATTTAGATTCAGAATTAAAGCAATCCGCGCATATGATTATAGAGCAAGATGAAAATTGGGCAAGTACTTTTAAAAGCCAATTTTTATTATCCGAAAGATCTAGGATCAAAGTCTGTTCGTTAAAAAAAAATAATATTGAAGGACATGAAGTAAACGTTTATAAAGATTTTGAAAATTATCTTCAAAAAGATTATGATCTCTATGTTGTCGATGGTCCGCACGGAAGTCCAAGATTTTCAAGGTATGACATAGTTTATGCAGTAGAAAGTATGAATAAAAATCATGAATTCGTCATTATTTTAGACGACTATAATAGACAAGGAGAGAAGGATACATTTTATGCATTACAGGCTGTCTTTAAACAAAAAGGAATAAAGATCTATCACGAAACTTACTTTGGAGCTAAAGCAGTTAAGATTATTGCTACCGAGAAATATAAATTTAGTTGTTCTATTTAAAAAAAAAACATGCTATTCTCTCTACTTATCGCTAACTATAACAACGGTCATTTTTTTATTGACTGTTATAATAGTATAATAAAACAAACCTATGCTAATTGGGAGGTTATTATAGTAGACGATGGCTCAAGCGATAATTCGATAGAAGTTATAAAAAATATAATAGGTAATGATTCTCGTTTTAAGTTATATCAAAACGATAAAAATAGAGGTTGTGGATATACTAAAAATAAATGTTGTGAATATGCAAACGGAGAAGTATTAGGCTTCTTAGATCCAGATGATGCTATAAAACCGATTGCATTAGAAGTTATGTTAAATGCACACAAAATGTATAAGGAAGCTGCCATAATAACCTCTAATTACCAGCTTGTAGATTTAAACCTAAATATTATTAGTAAAGGACTTAATGCTAAAGCAATACCAAAAGGGAAATCATATCTAACATATGGAGAAGGAGCATTAACTGCTTTTGCAACTTTTAAAATGCATGCATATAATAACACTCTAGGTATAGATCCTTTAATGAAACGCGCTGTAGATCAAGATTTATACTATAAGCTTGAGGAGCAAGGTAAGCATGTTTTTTTAGATGAATTTCTATATTTGTATCGGATTCACGAAAATAGTATTTCAGAAAACGAAAATATTTTTAAAGCCAGATATTGGCATTATTATGCAAAAAAAGCTGCTTATACAAGAAGACGGAAGAATAAATCTAAAATAGATAATTATTCTAATGCTTTTTTTAAAAAACATGAATCTAATTATTTCTTAAATAGATTTGAAAATTCAAAAAAGAATAAACACTTTAAAACAAAGCTGTACTTTCTTAGTAAATCAATTTATGCAGATCCATTTCATAAATCTATTAGAAAAATTAAAAGTCTAGTATTGTTAATAATAGGAAGAATATAATCAAGTTTTTTTAATGAAGTCTAAACAGCCACTTATTTCAGTAATACTACCTGTCTATAATGTCGAAAGATATGTTAAAGAAGCTATGGATTCTATTTTAAACCAAACAGTTCAAGATTTCGAAATATTAGTTATTGATGATTGTTCAACAGATAATACTTTAGTAGTAATAGAGGCTATTGAAGATAGTAGAATTAAAATAATTAAAAAAGAAGCTAATAAAGGCTTGATTGATAGTTTAAACCTTGGGTTTAGCCTTGCAAAAGGGAAATATATAGCAAGGATGGATGGAGATGACATAAACGAATTAACAAGGTTCGAAAAGCAGTTCAACGTTTTAGAATCGAATCATGATGTTATAGCATGCGGTAGTTGGATTAAATACTTTGGAGGTCATGATAAAGTTGTTAAGCATAGCGAAAAGCACGATGCAATTGTAGCTCAAATGCTAGTTAAGTGCCCAATGAGTTTAGGGTGTTGTATGTTAAGAACAAGTGCTGTTTTAAAATTTTCTTTTAATGCAGATAAAGTTCATGTTGAAGATTATGATTTTTGGACAAAAATCGCTTGGGAAGGGAAACTCTATAATTTACAAGAGGTGTTGTATCATTATAGAAGTCATGATGCTCAAGTTTCTCATTTATATAGGAATATGCAAGCTCAAGGTGATGTTTTAATTCAGTTGTTTTTATTTAAAAAACTAAAGTATGACCAGGGTAGGTTTAATGCTGCGTTTTTAACCAAGTTTATTCAAAAAAAACAAGAAATAAAAGTTGAAGAATTTGAGTTGTTCTTAGAATGGTTAAAAACATTGACATTGCTTAATGAAAAGAGTAAAGTTTTTGAAGGCAAAGAATTAGATGTCGTTTTGAATACTATTAAAATTACTGTTATTAATAATATATTTTTTAACAATGGATTTCAGGGTATTGATAAGAAGTGGAGAAAAAAAGCTTTTTTTAAATTAGAAGTTTTAGATTTTATTTATGTTTTTAAAAGAAAAATAAGTGAGAGAATCAAAATAATAACCAATGGATAATAATAATTTCAGTTTTCCAAATAAACAGGAATACACTTTACAATGTTTTATTACAAGGTATTTTTTATTTTAGGAATAAGATAATTTAAGTCATAAAATGGTTTAGAAATAAGTATGAATAATAGTAGTAAAAAAAAGAAAATAGTATTCAAGATACCGGAGTTTCCTCAGGTGTCAGAGACTTTTCTTATTGCTCAAATTCAAACAGCAATAACCCTTGGTTTCGATGTTAAAATAATCACAAGAAAGTTTCTTAAAAAAAATATTCACCTAACAAAGCATATTAAATTAAAGGATTATATAATCATTGATGACTACAAGATTCCAAAAAATAAACTTATAAGATTTTTAAAATGGTTAGTTTTAATAATCGTAAATATTAAAGATGTATTTTTTATAAATAATTATTACAAGACAAAATCTAAATTTAGTCTCACTTGGCTATTTGAATTTCATTTTTATAAAAAATTTAATGACTTTGACATCATGCATGTTCAATATGGTACTTATAAATACCCAATTGATATTTTAAAGAAAATAAATTTTTTCAAACCAGAGGTAATTGTAACATTTCACGGTCATGATGCTTTTTTTCCGCTATATGGTTACATTCAAAATAATGGGTATTATGATATATTATTTGAAAACGAAATAGTAATTACAGCGAACACAAAGTATTTAGCTCAAAAATTAGAAGAATTAGGGTGTCCAAATAATAAAATTGAAATTATTCCGGTAGCTGTAGATACTTCCTTTTTTTGTCCTAGACAGCGAATAGTAGATTATAATAAACAAATAAAACTAATAACTGTAGGTCGATTAGATAAGGTTAAAGGACATCATTATTGTATAGATGTAGTTAGAGCTCTTAGGGATAAAGGTTTGAATGTTAAATTGTCTATAATTGGAGAAGGTGCCGAAAGACATAATTTAGAAATGTTAATTAAAAAATATAATTTAGAAGACTTTGTTTTTTTGTTAGGATCAGGGACGCCTGAAGAAGTTAGGTCTGGCTTTTGGAACCATCATCTCTATTTACTATTATCTGTTCCAGTGGAGAATAATAGAAAAGAAACACAAGGATTAGCAACACTCGAAGCTCAGGCATGTGGATTACCAGCATTAGTTTTTGATTCAGGAGGAGTTAAATATACAGTTGAAAATGAAGTATCAGGTTTTGTTTTTAAAACATTAGATGTGGAAGGTGTAATAAATAAGATAGAAGTTTTATATAGAGATACTGTACGTTTTACCAAAATGCGTAATGATGCAGTATCATTTGTAGAAGAAAATTTTTCTCAAATTAGAATAGATGAAAAATGGAGGAAAATCTATAAAAAATGATAAATAAATGTGTAAAAATTTAATATCAATAATAGTACCCTGTTATAACCAAGGTGAGTTTTTATCAACAACCTTACAATCCGTGATTAATCAAAGTTACTCTGAGTGGGAATGTATTTTGATTAATGATGGTAGTACTGATAATACAGCAGGAATTATTGCTCATTATGTAGAAAAAGATAAGCGATTCATTTCACAAACTAATTTAAATTCTGGAGTTAGTGCTTCTAGAAATTCGGGATTAAATTTAGCACAAGGAGATTATATTCAATTTCTAGATGCAGATGACTATTTATTACCTACAAAATTAGAAGACTCTTTAAACTTGTTAAAGGAAGATGATAAACTTGATATAGTTATTTCTAATTTTAGAATGTTTAAGGATAGCATTAATAATACATTAGATCCTTTTTGTGATTTAACAACTATTGAATTTAATTTAAATACATTTATTTTTGAATGGAATTATAGTTTTTCTTTGCCTATGCATTTCGCTATGCTTAGAACCGAATTATTTAATAATGTTAGATTTCCTGAGCACATGACAGCTCAAGAAGACTGGATGGTTTGGGTCAGTATTTTTAAGCAGAATCCTAAAGTCTTTTTTTTGAATAAAGAATTAATTTTATATAGACTGCATCCCAATAGTAGAACCCAATCTCACGATATTATTGAAGATCAAATAAAGGCCCTAATATTATTGAAAGAGTTAATACCTGCAAACAAGTATAATGATTTTTCTATAGTTACTACTGAAAGAAATTTAAATAAAATTCATGATTTAAATATTAAATACAATACTATAAAGCATTCTAATGCATACAAAATAGGATGTAAAATAGAAGCAGGATTAAATAAAATAGGCTTGTTAAAATTAAGTCAAAAGTTAATAACTAAACATTTTAAAAAGTAAATGTTAGCTATTGTTATACCATATTATAAAATAGATTTCTTTAACGAGACTTTAGGGTGTTTGGCTAGTCAAACAAATAAGCAGTTTCATGTTTATATTGGTAATGATGCGAGCCCAACAGACCCTTCTAGTTTATTAGACAGTTACAAGGATACTATTAAGTTTACTTATATAAAATTTAATAGTAATTTAGGAGGACAGTCTTTAGTAAGACAATGGGAGCGTTGTATTGCTATGGCTAAAAACGAAGAATGGTTAATGGTTCTCGGGGACGATGATACTGTTAGTTCTAATTTTGTAGCAGAATTTTATAATAATTTGAAAGAAATAAACACACATAATATAGGTGTTGTTAGATATGCTACCCATGTTATAAATGAAAAAAATGAAGTAACATCTAAACTTTACAAACATCCAAAATTGGAGATAGCAACAGACTTTTTATATAGAAAATTAAAAGGAGAAACAAGAAGTACTTTAAGCGAATATATTTTTAAAAAAAAACTAGTAGGAAATATTAAATTTAAAGAGCTACCATTAGCTTGGTTTAGTGATTTATTGGCTGTGATGGAGTTTAGTGAGTTTAATACTATTTATACGATTAATAATGCTATTTCTAATTTCAGAGATAGCGGTAAAAATATTACAAGTAGAACTAATGACTATGCTATAAAAGCGAATGCTACATTTAATTTTTATTATTATATGTTGAAAAATCATTATAGTAAAATGCCTAAAAAGCTTGATGATTTAATATTTGATAGAATAGAAAAAACTTTTTTTGATAACAAAAAAAATATAATGTATTGGTTTAAATTAATGTATTTATATATAATACGTTGTAAGATAAAACGTATTGTTTTTTTAATGCCTAAAATAATGACGTACAAATTAACACATAAATATAAGTAAATGTTACAAGCTAAAATTACAGTAGTTGTAACTTCATACAATTATGGACAATTTATTATAGTAGCACTAGAATCTGTTGCTAAACAAACATTTTCCGACTTTGAGTGTATTATTTTAGATGATGGTAGTATAGATAATACCAAAGAAATTGTAACAAAGTGGGTGAAAAAAGATACTAGATTTAAATATTACTATCAAGAAAACACAGGGGTAAGTAAAGCTAGGAATAATGCTATAAAAATGGCGTCAAGTGAATATATATTACCTTTAGATGCAGACGATAAAATCAGTAAAAATTATTTAGAGGAATGTTATAATATAATAGCATTTAATAGTGACGTTAAAGTAGTTTATGGAGCATCTTACTTGTTAAATAAGCCAAATAAAAAGTGGAATTTAGACAATTATAACTTTGAAGACCTTTTGTATAAAAACATGTTACATTGCACATCCCTTTTTAGAAAAAAAGATTGGGAACGTATTGGTGGTTTTGATGAGAAGTTAACCGTAGGATTAGAAGATTGGGAGTTTTGGATACATCTTTTAAAATCAGGAGGGGAAGTTGTGAAAATAAATAGTTGTAAGTTTTATTATAGAATTAAAGAACAATCTTTAAATGTAACCATGATAAATAATAGTTATGGTTACGATTCTAGATTATATATATTTAATAAACATATAGAAAGCTACAGAAAAACTAATTTTTACGATATGTATTTTGAAAATTATAGATTAAAAAAGAAAATTGATAACCCTTTGTCGTATATGCCATCTTCTCATTTATTAATCTTATTTTTTAAATCGTTAAAAGAGAATATACAATCTTTTGTTGTAAAAGTAAAAAGGAAATTTACTAAGAGAAACTAATTAAAATATATGTTGAGTAATACATTAAAATTTTTAATAATAGTCCAAGATTTAAGGGTGTCGGGTACAAGTGAGGGTATTGTATCTAGATCTTTTATTGCTAATCTTAGAAAAGCTTATCCAGAGTCTATAATAGATTTGTTTTATGTAAAAAGCCACTCAACAAATGACGACTTAAAATTGTTAAACGTTAATTCTATAGAAGAGCATACGATTTCAAAAACAATTCCATTTACAACACGTTGGATTAATAAAATATATTGGCGTTTATTTCATAGGTCTTTAAAAGAACTTCATATTCAAAATAATTATAAAAAATTAATAGAAAAAATAAATTACAAGTCTTATAATCATGTTTTTGTTAGAAGTTCTGGGCTTGAATATGAAACAATATTAGCATGTCATGATTTGCCTATATTAAATGAAGCAATAATTAATTTTCACGATCCTTATCCTAATTTTTGGGATACGGGCTCTAATGTAGCCTTAGAATCATTAGAGCTTTTCAGATTAAAGCGAATGAAATATATCGTAGATCATTCTAAATTATGTATTACGCCATCAAGTTACTTGTCTAAAGATATGACGTTATTGTATGGGTCAAGTAAAGTTTTTAAAACATTGCCTCATCAATTTAATAAAACTGTCTTTAATCTTGAAGATCATAGTTCTGTAAGAAAAAAAGAAAAAAAATGTTCTATTTGTTACCATGGTACATTACAATTGGGTAGAGATATGGATATTGTTTTAGAGGCCTATTTGAATTGTATTAATAGGAATGATGATATTAAAAGAGATACAGAATTTGTATTACGCTTAAAGAGTAACCAATACGGGCGCTTAAAGGAAAAGTATAAAGCATTTTCTAATATTATTGTTCTAGAGGCTAGTAGTTTTTCGAATTCGTATAACGAACAAAATGAGCAGTCAGATGTCGTTGTCGTATTAGAAAACAACTTGAAGTATAGTAATATACTGCCAGGTAAAATCCCTGCAGCCGATGCTATAAATAGTCAGGTATTTAATGTGTGTCCAGAAGAAAGTGAGACAAGACATATAACAACAAGTAGTAAGTTTATTGCCACTAGCAATGATAAGTACGATATTACTAATAAACTAGAACAACTTTTAATAAACCAATTGCAAAACAGAGATGTTATTTCTCCATTTGGAGATTATTTTAGTGATAAAAAGTTTAAAGAACATATAGATAATATTATTAATTAAGGTTAATTATTATGAGAGTAGGTGTTAATCCTCAAAAAAAAGATTATAAAGTAAAGTTAGAATCTAATCATAGAATTATAATGGTTATTTATATCCCAGAATTAACAGGTTATTATGCTAGAATGCTTGAGGTTGTAAAAGTTTCTATTAAATCGTTAATTAAAACAATACCTAATACCTCTAAGATTACACTTGTAGATAATGGGTCTTGTGTAGAGGTTCAGAGTTATTTAATTGAGTTATTTAAAAATAAAGAGATAGACGCACTACAATTGCTGGCGACTAATATTGGTAAAATTGATGCTTTAATTGGTGCTGCTCGAGCAAGTCGAGAACCAATTTTGACTCTTACAGATTGCGATATTCTTTTTAAACCAAGTTGGGTAACAAAAACTATAGAGATTTTTAATGCATTTAAAAATGTGTCTTCTGTTTCTCCCATTCCTACGCGAAAAGGATTTAATTATTTTACCTACTCAACAAAATTAGCGATTCTTAAAAAAGAAGTAAAATTAAGTTTCCTTCCAATTGAAGAAAATTTTGAAAATTATAATCTATTTTTAGATAGTATAAATTGGGAAAAAGATATAGATAAAAAACAACTTTGGCCTGTAGTTAGTAGCAAAGGGAAAAGTGCGATTGTAGGAAGTGATCATCAGATTGTTACAGTACGTCGCGATGTGCTTTTTAATAATACGCCAAAAGAACCTTCCTATATTAAAGTTGGAAGTGAATCGGAACAAAATTATGTTGATTTTCCAATAGATTCTAGTTTTGGATTACGTTTGTCAACTTATAATTATTACGCTTTACACATGGGTAATAACTTAGAGGATTGGATGATTTCTATTTATAAATCTATTAATACTAAACCAGAGTCAGTTCCCGAATTAGGTTTGTACCCAAGTTTGAAATATAATAATGAAAGTGTTTTAAAGTATAAAATAATAAAAAAAACTATAAAAAAAATCTTTAAAATTAAAACACCACAAGGTTACTAAATGAATACATCTAAATTTTCAATACTAATAACTACAAAAAATAGGTTAGAAGATTTAAAGTTTACTTTAAATCTAATATCTTATTTATTAGAAAAGGATAATGTGGAATGTATTGTTTGTGATGATGGCTCAAACGATGGCACATCAGAGTATTTAGAAGAGAATTATAGTAATATACTTTTATTAAAGAACAAAGAGAGTAAAGGATTAATTTTTAGTCGTAATCGCTTACTAAGTAAAACAACGTCAGATTATGCAATTACCTTAGATGATGATGCACATATAGTTTCTAATAATCCTTTAGAAGTTATAGAACATTTTTTTTCTAACAATTCTAGCTGTGCAGTAATAGCATGTAGAATTTTTTGGGGCAAAGAATTACCTAATAAGTTAGCTCACGAATTAGAAAATACAAAAGTAAAAGGTTTTGTAGGCTGCGGTCATGTTTGGAGAATGGATGCATGGAGAGACATACCTAATTATCCAGATTGGTTTATTTTTTATGGAGAAGAAGCGTTTGCCAGTTATCATTTATTTAAAAAACGGTGGGAAGTATGGTATGTACCCAATATACTTGTGCAGCATCGCGTAAATGTGCGTTCAAGAAAAACAAATAAAGATTATGGGTTAAGATTAAGACGCTCTTTAAGATCTGGTTGGTATTTATATTTTATGTTTTATCCTATCAAAAATATCCCAAGAAAATTAGCATACACGCTATGGATACAGTTTAAAACAAAAGTTTTTAAAGGAGATTTTAAAGCATTGTTAGCCATTTTTGGAGCGATAATAAATGTTATTTTTAATTTACCTAAATTATTATCTCAAAGAACAGCTTTTTCAATATATGAATTAGATCAATACAATAAATTACATGATACTATTATCTATTGGAATCCTAAATTAAAGTCAAAGTGATAATATATTCTAACCTTGGTAAAAAAGGAAATCTTGGTAATCAATTATTTCAAATTGCCTCTACATTAAGTATAGCAAAACAGAGTAATCAGGATTATGGTTTTCCAGAATGGCAATATTATAATAGCTTTATAAATAAATTACCTTCCGTGCCTATTAAGAAAGAATTTAATATAATACGAGAAGTTGGTTTTGATTATAATGAGTTAATACTTCCAAACGGCGATTACAATCTAAATGGATGGTTTCAAAGTGAAAAATATTTTGATAGAGATAATGTTAAAAAACAATTTGAATTTAAGCCAGAATTAATAGAATCAGTTAAAGTAAAATATAAGAATGAGTTATCGAAAAAGCATATATTAATCTCTGTAAGAAGAGGTGATTTTGTTAACAATCCTTATTATTTTCAGTTAGATTATAAGTATTATTTCTTAGCAATAACAACGCAGTTTAGTGATTGGGAAGAGCGAAATTTAATATTTACTAGTGATGATATTAATTACTGTAAAAAACACTTTAGTTTTCTTGCTAATGCTATGTTTGTAGAAAAAACAACAGCAATAGAGCAGCTTGTTTTAGGCTCCTTGTGTAACGATTTTGTTATTAGTAATTCGACTTTTTCATGGTGGTTAGCGTGGTTAGGTGAAAAGGAAGACTCTAAAATAATTAGACCTATTCAAAATTTTAGAGGCAAATTTAGAATAGAGAATGATGATAAAGATTATTTTCCTGATAGATGGGTTTCATTTAATCCGAAAAGATTTAAGATTAACCCTAAGTTTTATGTCTTAGTAATTAAGGCGGAATTTCTAAAATTGATTGCTCTTTTTAATTTTAAAATAAATTCTTTTGTAATACATGGGAAAAAGAGCATAAAAAAAACACTTAAAAAATTTTAAAAACTATTGAAAACAATAGCAATTATACCAGCAAGAGGTAATTCTAAACGATTACCTAAAAAAAACATCAAGACACTTGGTGGTATACCATTATTGGTACACAGTATTAATTATGCAAAACAGTTTGTTTTTATAGACGATATATATGTGTCTACAGACTGTAATGATATAAAAGCAATTGCTTTAAAATTTGGTGCAAAGGTTGTCGAGCGTCCAAAAGAATTATCAGGAGATCTAGAGCCAACAGTAACCGCTTTAAAGCATGTAATAGAAACATTAGATAACACAATAGAAACTATTATTTTATTACAACCAACAAATCCGTTAAGGCCAAATAATTTGTTACAGGAAGCTTATACGCTATATATCAATAAAAACTGCAACAGTTTGTTTACGGTGAGTAGAAATTATCATAAATTCGGGAAAATTGATAAAGGTATTTTTAAGCCATTTAATTACAAACCTGGACAACGTAGTCAGGATTTAGAACCTTTATATTTTGAAAACGGATTGCTGTATATTACAAAAGCAGCATATATATTAAATAATAAAATTATTACAGAAGATGCATTTCCAATGGAAATTGAACATCCATTTGCAACCGTTGATATTGACACACAAGATGATTTTGATTATGCCGAATACCTTTATAATAAACACATAAATGAATAAACCATATATAGAAATAGCAGGTCGCAAGATTGGACAAGATTTTCCGCCTTTAGTTATTGCCGAAATCGGTATAAATCATGAAGGCTCTTTACAAGTAGCTAAAGCCATGGTTGATGCTGCACATAGGGCAGGCGTTGAGGTTGTAAAACACCAAACACATATTGTTGCAGATGAAATGAGTGGCGAAGCAAAAAAGGTGATACCCGGAAATGCGGATGTTTCAATTTATGAAATTATGGAACGTTGCTCTTTAAATGAAGTAGATGAGTTAGCTTTAAAAGAGTATGTAGAATCTAAAGGCATGATTTTTATTTCTACACCATTTTCTCGTGCAGCAGCAGAACGCTTAAAGAAATTTGATATTCCGGCTTATAAAATAGGCTCTGGAGAGTGTAATAATTACCCGCTTTTAGAGCATATTGCACAGTTTGGTAAGCCTGTAATATTAAGTACAGGCATGAATACCATTGAAAGTGTAAGTAAAGCAGTTGCTATTTTTGATAAATATAAAGTGCCAGTTGCGCTATTACATACCACAAATTTATATCCAACACCAATTCATTTGGTGCGTTTTGGTGCCATGATGCAATTACACGAAGCGTTTCCAGATAAAGTGTTTGGTTTAAGCGATCATACTTTAAACAATAATGCCTGTTTAGGAGCTGTAGCGCTTGGAGGTTCTATATTAGAACGTCATTTTACTGACCACATGCAACGTACAGGTCCAGATATTATATGTAGTATGGATGAAGAAGCTTGTAAAACACTTATTACTAGTAGTGCAGAGATGGCATTGATGCGCGGGGGAACAAAACAACCCGCAAAAGAAGAACAAGTGACTATAGATTTTGCTTTTGCAACCGTATGTACAATAAAAGGAATTGCAAAAGGAGAGGTGTTTACAAAAGATAATATCTGGGTTAAAAGACCTGGGACAGGAGCTATATTAGCCGATAAATTTGAATCTATTTTAGGCAAAAAAGCAACACAAGCAATTGCTAATGACCAACAACTAACTTGGAAAGATATTGAGTAATATAAAAAACATTGCCTTTTTAACAGGGACACGTGCAGATTTTGGTAAAATAAAATCGTTAATAGCAATTTTGGAAGACCAAGTGGGTTTTGACGCACATATTTTTGTTACCGGTATGCACATGCTTGAGGAATACGGTTATACACTTATAGAAGTAGAGCGTTGTGGTTTTAAAAATATTTCCACTTTTAATAATCACACAGATGAAGCTACTATGGATTTAACTTTAGCCAAAACCATTTCAGGTTTTTCGGCTTTTGTAAAAAAAACCAGTCCAGACTTAATTGTGATACATGGAGATCGCGTAGAAGCATTAGCAGGAGCAATTGTAGGTAGTTTAAATAACATTTTAGTTGCACATATAGAAGGAGGCGAATTGTCTGGCACTATAGACGAGCTTATCCGTCATGCAACCAGTAAAATGAGTCATATTCATTTTGTGGCGAATGAAAAAGCAAAAAGTCTTTTGAAACAAATGGGAGAATTGCCAGAATCCATTTTTACTATTGGTTCGCCAGATATTGACATTATGTTTTCTAATACGTTGCCAACAATAGAAACGGTAAAAACATATTACGACATACATTTTTCAAATTATGCTGTAGCAATGTTTCACCCAGTAACAACAGAGTATAAAAACATAAAAAGATATGCTCAAGATTTTGTTACTGCGCTTGTAGAGAGCAATAAAAACTATGTAATTATTTTCCCTAATAACGATTTAGGTAGTCAAGCTATTTTGGAAGCTTATAATAAACTAAATGGTCATGATCGCTTTAGGGTATTTCCGTCAGTTAGATTCGAATATTTTTTAACGCTATTAAAAAAAGCAGAATTTATAATAGGTAATAGTAGTGCTGGTATTAGAGAGGCGCCTTATTATGGTATACCTACTATTAATATTGGTACAAGACAAGATAATCGATCGGTATTACAATCAATTATTAATACTAGTTATAAAACTCAAGACATATTAGAAGCCATAGTTCAAAAGAAAAATAGTAGTCCAAAAGAGGAAATTGCATTTGGAACAGGAAATAGTGCGGAAGCTTTTTTAGAAACTTTAAAGCTTCAGGCTTTTTGGGATACTAACCACCAAAAACAGTTTATTACATTATCATGAAAACATTAGGACTAGTAATAACAGATGGAGTTGGTTTTAGAAATTTTATTTTAAGTGATTTTTTAATTAACGCCGAAAAAGAGTTTGATAAGATTGTAATTTTATCATGCTTACCAGCACATGTATATAAAGGACATACAACTTGTCGTATTATAGAATTAGAAGTGTTTAATGAACAATATAAGACTTGGTTTTTTAGAAAAGCAAAGGAAGTTGCGCATTTAAAACTGCATGCTAAAGATAATTTAGGTATTCAGGACAACTTATTAATTAACACGTCTAAATTAAAAACAACAAGAGGATTTGGTACGCGATTAATATATAAATTTACTAGTGGCTTTCATTCTGAAAAGCATATTCAAACCTATCAAAACCTACAAAACTTCACTTTTTCTAATAATAAAATTACAAAGCAATATCAAAATATTTTAAAAGAAGAAAATTTCGATTTACTATTTTTTACACACCAACGTCCACCATATATTGCACCATTAGTTTATGCCGCAAAAAAACTAAAAATTAAAACAGCTGCTTTTATTTTTAGTTGGGATAATTTAGCGTCTAAAGGGCGCATGGCTTCAAATTTTGACTATTATTTAGTTTGGAGTGACTTAATGAAAAGTGACTTACTTGAATTTTATAAATTGGTTAAACCAGATGAGGTTAAGGTTGTTGGGACACCTCAGTTTGAACCATATGTTATGCCAAAATATAAAATGAGTAAGGACGCGTTTTATAATCTATTTCAGTTAAACCAAAATCACAAAACAATTTGCTTTAGTTGTGGTGATAGTTCAACTAGTAAAAATGATGAATTGTATATAAAAACAATAGCACATGCAATCAGTAACAAAACAATTGAAAAGGTTAATTTAATAGTGCGTACCTCTCCCGCTGAAGATCCTGTAAGGTTTAAATCGCTCGTGGATGCGTATCCTTTTATAAAATGGAATTTTCCAAAATGGGAACAAGTCAGAGCTAGTCATCAAGAGTCGTGGTCTCAGCGTATACCATCTGTGGAGGATGTTATACAATTAAGAGGAATATTAGAATATTGTCATATTAATATCAATATGCTTTCTACGATGAGTTTAGATTTTATGTTGTTTGATAAACCTGTGATTAATACTATTTTTGGGAATGATGAAAATGGATTATATAACGATCAACGTTTTTTAGGATATGAGCATATTATGCATGTTGTAAATAGTAAAGCGTCTAATATTGTAAAAAACGATAAGGAATTAATAGATGCTATAAATCGATATTTATTTGATGATAGCGATTCTAAAAACCGTAAACAACTTGTAAATCAACAAATAGGAGTGCCACTAGAAGAAACAAGTGAAACACTAGTGAAAGCTTTAGTGTCATGGATATAGAACGACAACATATAGCTATAATCTGTAATTATCAATTACTAGAAGACCGTGTTGGTGGCATGGATTATTTTTTCTGGGCGTTTGATACGGTGTGTAAAAAAAACAAGATTAAAGTTGATTGGTTTTTTCCAAATCAAGCGACTCATGGTAAGTATAGCGAATTAAATATTATAGCTGATAAGACAAAGACTGTAGAGACTAATTTTTCTAATTATATATTAAATAATACAACCAATTATACCCATGTAATTACTCATTTTGTAGAGTTGTGCACGTCCTTTTTTGCAACAATTAAAAAGGAGCTTTCTGCGACTGTTATTGCTGTGGATCATAATCCGAGACCGTTAGATGGTTATCCTATAAAAAAGAAAGTTATAAAAAGAATAAAGGGTATGCTATATGGAAAGCATATAGATCAATTTATAGGTGTGTCAGAATATACAAGCGATGCTATTTTAAACGATTTTGGAAGTTTTTTAAAACCAAAAATAAAAACAGTTTATAATGGTGTTTTAATAGATGACATTGTCTCTAAAACAGATACAAGAACAAAAAGGAATCCTAAGTTTTTAGTTGTGTCTCATTTACGGTTTTCAAAAGGGATTCAAGATTTAATTCAAGCAGTAAGTGCATTGCCTGCTATTTTGAAAGATAATCTTTGTATCGATATTTTTGGAGATGGACCTTATAAAAAAGCACTTCATGATTTAGTCATTTTTTATAATCTAGAGCACGTATTTAGTTTTAAAGGAAGTAGTGCAACATTAGGTACAACATATCAACATTATGATTATATGATTCAGCCAACGCACATGGAGTGTTTTAGCTTATCTATTTTAGAAAGTTTAGCAGCTAATATTCCAGTTATTACAACACCAGTTGGCGGTAATGAGGAAGTGGTAATACATAACAAGAACGGTTTTATTTTTAAAACTAAAGATGTAAATACACTAGCAAAACTTTTACAAGCTATTATTTTAGGTGAAAAGTATATTAGTGAAAATACTAGGGGATTAATTGAGTCTAAATTTTCAATTGACAAGATGGTACAGCATCATTTTAACGAATTAAAGCAATAATTAGACAAAGAAAACAATGCTTTTTAACTCATTTACATTTCTTGTCTTTTTTGTAGTGGTCTTTGTAATCTATTGGTTTCCATTAAAAGATAAAATTCAAAAACAAAACAGCTTTCTGTTGTTAGCTAGTTATGTGTTTTATGGTTGGTGGGATTGGCGTTTTTTAGGTCTAATTATATTTAGTACGCTGCTAGATTATATTATAGGAAATCAATTAAGCAAACAACAAAGCGTTAAGCATCGTAAAAGCTTACTAGCTATCAGTATAGTATTTAACCTTGGAGTACTTTGTTATTTCAAATATGTTAATTTTTTTATAGAAAATTGGATTTCTGCTTGGGCTAGTTTTGGATTTGAGTCTAATGTTACATCTCTTAACATAATACTGCCTGTGGGGATTTCGTTTTACACGTTTCAAACGTTGAGCTATACGATTGATGTGTATAGAAGGAAAATAAAACCCATGTCTTCTTTACTTAATTTTGCCACGTTTGTCGCGTTTTTCCCTCAACTTGTGGCTGGACCGATAGAAAGAGCATCTCATTTATTGCCACAGTTTAGTGTAAAACGCACGTTTGATTATAAATATGCAATGTCTGGTGTGTATTTAATTGTTTGGGGACTTTTTAAAAAAATAGTAATAGCGGATACTTGTGCAACATATGTGACTACTATTTTTGACAATTATCAGACTATGAATACGCTTAGTCTTTTATTGGGAGCAATATACTTTGCTTTTCAAATTTATGGTGACTTTTCGGGATATTCTGATATTGCCATTGGTGTATCAAGAATCTTAGGTTTTGATTTAAAACAGAACTTTAATAAACCTTATTTTTCACGAAACATTGCAGAGTTCTGGAGACGTTGGCATATATCCTTGTCTACTTGGTTTAGAGACTATCTTTATATCCCTTTAGGAGGGAGTATGGTTAGCCCAATATTTAAAGTGCGTAATGTATTTATTATCTTTTTAGTTAGTGGTTTTTGGCATGGAGCAAATTGGACCTTTATTTTTTGGGGATTTCTTAATGCACTTTATTTTTTGCCCTTATTGTTATTTAATAGAAATAGAAAGTATTTAGATACGGTTTCAATTAATGCAGATAAAACAGGGGTGTTAACGCTTTTTAGTATTGTATCAACATTTTTATTAGCGACGTTTGCTTGGGTGTTTTTTAGGGCAAATACAATTACAGATGCTTTTTCTTATTTAGGAAGACTATTTACTAATCTTGAATTTTCATTACAATACTTGACTATAGAGCGTTATAATATAGAAGCACTTGTTTTGTTGATTCTGTTTATTGTTGTAGAGTGGTGTTCAAGAAATTTTGAACATCCTTTTATTGGTAGATTTAGTCATCTCATTTTGTTTGTAGTCATTATTTTAACAATTACCATGGGTGTTTATTCGGAGCATGCAAATTTTATTTATTTTCAATTTTAGATGAAAGCATTTATTAGAAATTTAGTTTTAATTACAATAGGAATAATTGTTTTGTTATACCTACTGGATTTGGTGTATACTAAAGTTTATCAAAATGCTACACCTAGAAATAAGACGCAGTATATTTTAAGTCTTGAAGAAGGAACCGATATAGATTATGTTTTTTTAGGAAGTTCAAGGACAGAGAATTTTATTATGCCATCTATTATAAAAAGCGCCACAAAAAAAGAGGCTATTAATTTAGGGACGCAAGGCGCAAGATTGGATGATATGACTGTTTTTTTAAAGTTGTTAATTGGTCAAAAAATTAAAATTAAAAGATTATTTATCCAAGTAGATTATATTTTCAATTTTGAGTCTAGTTCTGATATTGTACGGTCTCAAGCTTTACCATATATAAGAAGTAATAGTATTATTAAAAATTATATGAAAAGAGTTGATTCTAATTATATTAAAAACTATTATGTGCCTTTTTATAGATATGCCACTAATGATTATAGATTAGGCTTTAGAGAATTTTTTGCATCAACAATTAATAAAAAATCGAAAATTGATTTTAAAGATGGTTTTGTTCCTTTATACAACGCAATAAAGAAAGGTGAGAAGCATGCTGCAGGTTTGCCCGAGCAAATTATAAAGTCTAATAAAAATATTTTAGAAATAGAAGCATTGTGTCGCGTTAATAATATTGAGGTTAATTATTTTTGCTCGCCTTATTGTTCAGGATTAATATCTAATAACTACCTTTCAAAACTTAATGAGAAGTTACCTAATTTTAAAGATTTTTCAAGAGTAATTAAGGATGATAGTTTGTTTCATAATTGTAGTCATCTAAATTTAGACGGAGCAAAAGCATTTACCAACCATCTTATAACAGCATTTAATTTATGAAAATAGCATTCTTAACACCAGAATATCCACATGAGCGTATCGGTCATTCTGGAGGTATTGGTACTAGTATAAAACATCTTGCTGTTGCTTTACAAAAACAAGGACATGAGGTGTCTTTGCTTATTTATGGTCAGGAAGAAGATGTAACGTTTAGCGATAATGGTATTGCTTTTTATAAAATTAAAAACCCCAAGCTAAAAGGTTTGTCGTGGTTTTTAACACGTAAGAAAATTCAAAAGCTAATAAATAGATTGCATAAAGCGCAAAAAATAGACATAGTAGAAGCTCCAGATTGGACTGGTATAGGATCGTTTATTAATATTAATTGCCCATTGATAATTAGGGAAAATGGTTCCGATACTTATTTCTGTCATTTAGATCACAGACCAGTTAAAGCCATTAATCGCTTTCATGAAAAGCAGGCTTTAAAATCTGTTGATGGTATTATTTCGGTAAGTCAATTTACAGGAGATCTAACTAATACGTTGTTTAATATTAAAAGACCTTTTACTGTAATTCCTAATGCAATTAACCTTACAGACTTCACTCCGGAACCCATAATTGACAATGAGGAGTCAACTGATCATACCATATTATATTTTGGAACATTAATAAGAAAAAAAGGGCTTCTAGAATTACCTTATATTTTTAATCTAGTAAATAAAAAATATCCTGAAGCAAAATTAGTTTTAGTAGGCAAAGATAGTCCAGATATAAAAACAAAATCAAAATCGACTTGGCAATTAATGCAGCCTTTGTTTACGGAATCGGCTTTGAAACAAGTAATGTATATTGGGGCAGTACCTTATGCAGATATGAGACGACACATTCAGGTTGCTACACTTTGTGTGTTTCCGACATTTGCTGAAGCACTTCCAGTATCTTGGTTGGAAGCAATGGCATTAGAAAAACCAATAGTCGCCTCAAATGTGGGTTGGGCTAAAGAGATAGTTGATGATGGTAAAGATGGATTTTTAGTCCATCCAAAGGAGCACGAGGCTTATGCTAACAAAATTAGTGCTATTTTGAAGGACGCCAGATTAAAAGAGACTTTAGCTAAAGCAGCTAGAGAAAAAATAATTTCAAAATTTAGTTCAACGCTTATTGCGGAGCAATCTGTTCAATTTTACAGTAAGTTTATAAAAGAATAATTTTAAATGAATTTTACAGAATATATAGCTTCTAATGGAAGTGTTATTTTATATGTTGGTAACCCTGATGTGTTACAACTTGATGATTTGGCTAAAGGTGAAGGTGATATTTGGCATAGTAGCTTAGATCAAGGTTTTGCTAATATATTTCCAGATATAGTTTATCAAACGGTAACTTACTTTTGGTACGCTAGTGATTTTAATAACTTAGATAAAGCAGTGAGTTGGAGAGTAAATCCAAGTCAATTTGCAATAAGAAAAGACACATGGAATGCTTTGGGTGGTTTTGATAATGATTATGGTAACCTCCAAACAGCAGCTTTAGATTTTGCATTTAATGGGTTACGTTATCAAGGTGCTGTACCGCTGTATATAAAAGGTTTATTTCCCGATGTAATGGAAGATATTACCATATCTAAAAAAGAAGTTTACACATTTTATTTTAAGAGTTTTAAGCGCTCACACGCTATTTATATGTTGTTTAGAAAAGGGTTTTGGAAACCTAGTGAGTTAAGGGCTTATCATTATGCTAAGCAATTTAAATTGAATCCAAGAAAAAATGTGGTTGCGCCAAGACAGCTAAATGCTATAACAGGTAAACCAACAGTTAGTTACATTATACCCACAATGTTGCGACAAGATTTTACTTTAAACCTATTAAACGATTTAGAACATCAAACCTATAAGCCTAGTGAAGTTATTGTTGTTGATGCTACACCAGAGGTATCTAGGGATTATACTTTATATAACGAAAACAACTATTCATTTAAAGTGGTTTTTAAATGGCAAACAAGTAAAGGAAGTTGTCGCGCACGAAATGAAGCTATAGATTTATGTACTAGTGATTATATTGTTTTTGGAGATGATGATGTCAGATTACAACCAGAGTTTATAGAGAACCATATTAGATTATTGCAAACGTACAATGCGGAGGCTTGTAACGGACTAGATATAAGGGCGGATCACCAGAAACAAACTTTGCAGGATTTAGATGTTAAATTAAAAGCTTTTGATGCAGAACGCTGGAAGGTTGGAGCAGCACAATCTTTTAGTAATGCAAATTCTTGTGTTTCTAAACGTGTAGTTGACACGCTTATTGGTAACGATATTAATTATGATGGCGGTTATGGTGAGGATAGTGATTTTGGGTTAGCAATTACTAAACTTGGAGTGACCGTTTTACACAACCCTTTTTCAGTTAATTTACATTTAAAACCACCAATTGGTGGCTATCGCTTTTGGGGTAGTCAGGCAAAAGTAGTAGGTAAAAAACGGAAACAACAGCCTTGGGAATTAGATACGCCAATCAAGAAGATATTACCAAAACCAAGTCCAACAATTATGTATCAACTCCACAAACATTTTACGGTGCGACAACGTAGAGAATATAAAATTAAGTATTTTGTTTTTTATTTTACGAAAGCCAAACTTATCGAATGGCCCATTCGTTTAGTGAAATTACCACTACGGTTACTACAGTTTAATAAATCTGTGTTTTATGCCAAAAAACTAATAGCCTTAGGGACTCGAACAAAATAAAAAATGAAATTTTCGTTAATCATTTGCACTTACATGCGTCCAGAACCACTTTTAAAGCTATTAAAGTCGGTTAGGGAACAAACGTTATATCCAAATACTATTATAATTGTGGATGGCTCACTGGATACTAAAACAGAGCTTGTATTGGTTGATAATACATTTAGCAATCTGTATTATCATAAAGTTGATGAATCTAATCGTGGACTAACAAAACAGCGTAACTTTGGGATAAATTTAGTAGATGATAAGACAGAGGTAATCTGTTTTCTTGACGATGATACCATTTTAAAACCAAATTACTTTGAAGTCCTATTAAATACTTATGCAGAAAAACCTGATGCATTGGCAATAGGTGGCTATATTGTAAATGAAGTAAGTTGGCAAAAACAAACAACAAACAATGATGTTAATTACTTTTATTTTGATGGGTGGCAACGTAAGGAACCTCTGCGTTTTAAAATAAGACGCTTGTTTGGTGTGTTGCCGGATGTGCCTCCTGGTTTTATGCCTAGTTTTTCAAATGGAAGATCGGTTAGTTTTTTACCACCTTCCGGAAAAGTATATCCTGTTGAACAAATTATGGGAGGTGTTTCGTCTTATAAAAAGGAAGTGTTTGATATTTTAAATTTTTCAACTTATTTTGAAGGTTATGGGTTATATGAAGATGCTGATTTTTCTTTGCGTTTAGCTAAACAAGGCACACTTTATATAAATACAGCAGCACAACTAGAACATTTTCATGAAGCATCTGGCAGACCAAATAAATTCCGTTATGGTAAAATGGTTATTAGAAACGGTTGGTATGTTTGGCGTGTAAAATATGATAATCCAACCTTAAAAGCGAGGTTTAAATGGCATTTAACCGCTATATTACTAACTAAGGTAAGATTACTTAATGTTATTACAACAGCTAATAGAAAGGAAGCGTTTACTGAAAGCTTAGGTAGAATTGTAGGCTGGTTCTCTTTATTTTTCAATCCTCCAAAACATAAATAATGCGTTTTTTAATAATAAGTCATGTCTTACACAAATCAAATGGCCTAAAATGGTATGCTTACGCACCCTATGTGCGCGAGATGAATTTGTGGTTGAATCATGTGGATGAGGTTGAGATTGTTGCTCCGGTAACTAGTATGTCCCTTTCCGAGATAGACATAGCTTATAGTCATGATCATATTACATTAACTCAGATACCTGCAATAGCCTTTATTAATATTAGTCGTGGAATAAAGTCATTATTGGCATTGCCATATATTTTTTTAAAACTTTGGAAAGCTTGTCAGCGTGCAGATCATATTCATTTAAGATGTCCTGGTAATATAGGGTTATTAGGGAGTTTGATACAGTTTTTTTTTCCAAATAAGGTGAAAACTGCAAAATATGCAGGTAATTGGGATCCAAATGCAAAACAGCCTTTAAGTTATCGTCTTCAAAAAACGATTTTGAGTAATACAAAATACACAAAAAAGATGACTGCTCTAGTATATGGAGAGTGGCCCAATCAAACTAAAAACATTAAATCATTTTTTACAGCAACTTATAGAAATCAAGATCGGGTAGTACCTGTTATTCGTGATTATACAAAAGCGTTAGATTTTGTGTTTGTAGGGAGCCTGGTATCTGGTAAACGTCCGTTATTAGCTATTCAAATTGTGGAGCAATTATTAAGTCGAGGTGTTACATGTAAATTACAAGTGTTTGGAGATGGTGTTTTAAAATCGAAATTGCAACAGTATATAGATGATAAACAGCTAGAGGACTCTATTGTTCTGCATGGTAATAAAACTAGTGAAACAGTAAAAATAGCGTTACAATCTGCTCATTTTACAATATTAGCTTCTAAGTCCGAAGGTTGGCCCAAAGCCTTGGCAGAAGCTATGTTTTTTGGCGTCATACCTATTGCAACGTCTATATCTTGTGTGCCAAATATGTTAGACTATGGTAAAAGAGGTATACTTATAGCGCCTAATGTGGATGAGGTGGTTTCTAAAATCACATTAGCTTTAAAATCTAATGAGGCGTTAGTATCAATGTCTAAATTAGCATCGGACTGGTCACAACAATATACATTAGACCTCTTTGAAGAAGAAATAAAGACGTTAGTAAAAAGTAAATAGCATAATTAGTTTATGAACAAACCTTTAGAAAAAGATAGTGATATGAACCCTGTTTCTTCGGAAATGAGAGTATTACAGCTTATAGATAGTTTAGAGGCAGGAGGAGCAGAGCGTGTTGCTGTAAGTTATGCTAATGGATTGCTAAACCACGTAGGTGCAAGTTATTTATGCACCACTCGTAAGGAAGGGGTGTTAAAAGAGAACTTGAGTAAGGATGTCGGCTATTTATTTTTGAAAAAGACAAAAACATTAGATTTAAAAGCTGTTAATGTGTTATCGCGTTTTTTAAAAAGGAATAAGATTTCAACGATTCATGCCCATGGGTCTTCTTTTTTTATAGCTGTAATGATCAAAATTTTAAATCCAAAAATTAAATTGATTTGGCATGATCATTATGGAAATCGTGTTAATTCTGGTTTTTTACACACAGTTGTTTTACAAATATGTTCATTGTTTTTTTCAAGCATTTTGGTTGTTAGTGCAGATTTAGAACAATGGGCAAAAAAAAGACTGTGGAACAATAGCATTACTTATATTCAAAATTACCCACAACTGGATACCACTAAAAAAGTAACCGTTTTAAAAGGGGTGGCTCAAAAGCGTATTATTTGTTTGGCTAATTTACGAGAAGATAAAAATCATCCATTTTTAATTGAAGCATTTAGTCAACTATTAAAGTTTTATCCAGATTGGACGCTTCATTTAGTTGGACAGAATCATAACGATCAGTATGCTATTAATTTAAAGAATCTAATAGGTGATTTAAAGCTTGGCAATAACGTATTCATGTATGGTAGTTGTCCTGATATTTTAAATATTTTAAGCCAAGCTCAAATTGGGATTTTGTCTTCTAAGTCTGAAGGTTTACCTTTGGCTTTGTTAGAATATGGTTTACAAGGGTTAGCAACTATTACTACAGATGTTGGACAGTGCTCTAAAGTAATTACAAATCATGTTAATGGTATTGTAATAGAATCTAATGATAAAGATGCCCTCTGTGATGCTATTAAATTATATATAGAAAACAAAGACGTAAGAGCATCTTATTCTCAACACTTAAGAAATCATATTTTGGAGGTTTATTCAGAGACTTCCACTTTGAATCATGTTGTAACTATTTATAATCGATGATAATTTAAATGCAAAATAATTATTTAAAACTTTTAGGGATACATATTTTAATTGGTGCTTTAATTTACCTATTAAGACCTTTGGGTAATCTTTATTTTGTAGGTGTGTTTTTCTTTTTTTTTATAAGGATTGTTAATGCCAAACAACAACTAAAAGGTTTTGAAATTGTTAAAGCTTGTGCTTACATTTTAGGCGCTGAGGTTATTTTGCGTATGACGGAAAGTGGCCCATTTTACGAAGCCAGTAAGTATTTGGTCATTATGTTTTCTGTAATGGGCTTGTTTTATAATGGCTTTAACAAAAAAGCGACGTCTTATTTATTGTATATCGTGCTTTTAATTCCTGCGGTGTATGTGTCGTTGTATCTTTTGGATGTTGGAGTAAATATCAAGAAAGCAATTGCTTTTAATTTGAGTGGTCCAGTATGTTTAGGTGTCGCAGCGCTGTTTTGTTATGGTTTAAGGATTACAAAAACACAATTAGAATCTATTATTAATTTTGCGATTTTTCCATTAGTAAGCACATTGACTTATGTTATTTTATATAACCCAAATGTAGCAGCGGTGTCCACTAGTACAGGATCTAATTTTGCGGCTTCAGGAGGGTTTGGTCCAAACCAGATGGCTACTGTTTTAGGCATAGGTATATTTTTAATGACGGTTCGGTTTTTTTATTTTAGTAAAACCAAAGTATTGCGGTATTTGGATTTAGCATTAGTTTTATTATTTGCCTTTAGAGCAATAGTGACATTCAGTCGCGGAGGTGTGTGGACCGCAATACTTATGATTATTGCGTTTATATTTGTTTTGTATCGTACCATGGATAAGGCTAATAAAAATAGGATGTTATTATCTGTGATTATCTTTTTAGGTATTGGAGTTGCTACTTGGATACTTTCGGCTAGTCAAACCAATGGGATGATTGAAAAACGTTATGCTAATCAAAATGCTAGAGGTCAAGAAAAAAGTGATGTTACAACAGGTCGAGGCGATTTGTTTTTAGAAGAATTTGACGAGTTTATTGCAAATCCTTTTTTTGGTGTTGGTGTGGGGCGTGTTAAGGATTTAAGGTTTCAAAAAACGGGGATCCATGCTGCATCGCATAACGAAATGAGTCGTATTATAGCAGAGCACGGGTTATTAGGTGTTTTTGCTTTTTCTATATTATTAGTTGTGCCATTATTGTTTAGAATAGGAAACCGTAGTAATGTGTTATTCTTTTCTTTTTATTTATTTTGGCTACTAACTATTAACCACTCGGCCATGCGTATTGCTGCGCCAGCTTTTATTTATGCATTAAGTTTATTACATATTATTGATGACAAACCTAGTTTACATAGGAAACAAATTAACCAACACGGGTAAAACAGCCACGACTATTGATACTTTAGGCAAGGGTTTGGAAGACGCTGGTTTTAAAGTGTCTTATGCGTCTAGTTATACCAATATTGTATTCCGATTTATAGATATGCTTTGGACGGTTTTTAAGCATCGTAAAGCCACGGATTACGTATTGATTGATACCTATAGCACATTAAACTTTTATTATGCGTATGCGGTCAGTCAGCTATGTCGTATGTTAAAACTAAAGTACATTCCTATTTTACATGGCGGTAATTTGTCTAATAGATTGAAAAATAATCCAAAATTAAGTGCTTCTATATTTAACAATGCCTACGTAAATAGTGCGCCTTCTAATTTTTTAAAGATTCAGTTTAAAAACCATGGTTATACTAATGTTACAGTAATTCCTAATAGTATTGCCATCCAACAGTATCCGTTTAAACAGCGTACAATTGATCACGTCCGTTTGCTTTGGGTACGTTCTTTTTCAGAATTATATAATCCTAAATTAGCTGTTTCCATTTTACATGCCCTAAAATTAAAGGGTGTTGATGCTTCACTTTGCATGATTGGACCAGATAATGATGGCAGCTTAAATACAACACAAGCCTATGCTAAAAGTTTGGGTGTGTCTGTGGATTTTACAGGTAAATTAAGTAAAGCAGACTGGATAGCACGTGCAAAGGATTATAATGTGTTTATTAATACGACTAATTTTGATAATACTCCCGTTAGTGTTATTGAAGCAATGGCATTAGGATTACCAATAGTTTCTACTAATGTTGGCGGTTTACCTTATTTAATAGAGGATTCTATAAATGGCGTATTGGTTGCTCCAGAAGCTATAGATGCTTTTGTTACTGCTATTTTAGATTATAAAGACAAGCCTGAATTTTTACAGTCTGTTGTAAAACAAGCTAGATCCACTGCAGAATCTTTTGATTGGGAGGTTGTAAAACAACAGTGGTTGCTTACTTTAAAGTAAAAGACTTGCATTAATCCAATTACTTGTTATATTTGAATCAATTCTTCCAACTAAACAACAATGACTGATACTAGTGGTATTCACTTTGAAATTTCTGAACGTAAGATTCTACTGCGTTTATTTGATTTACTTTTTATAGGATTATCGTTATTTGCAGTTAGTACGTTTTTTGATTTTGATTACTTTAGAGTTTACGAGGATAACTGGACATCGCTGGTAGTATTAGCTATATATATTACCGTATTTGGTACAGTGTTAGAATTGTATGATTTACAAAAATCAAGTCGGTTAGATACGGTTTTAGGGACCGTGTTATTAACCACATCTGTAACGGTACTGTTTTATTTACTAACGCCTTTCTATACACCATCTTTACCAGAAAATAGATTGCAGATTCTGTATTTTTATTTAGCAATTCTATTTGGATTGTATGTTTGGAGATGGGCTTATATTACGTTTATTTCTTCTCCTAGATTTTTTAAAAAAGTACTTTTGGTTGGCGAAATTTCTAATATTAAAACCATTGTAGATGCATTTGCGAGTGCCGACCCTAATTATAAAATAATGGGGTTTATTAATTGTGAAACGGAAAAAAAACACGCTATTAAGTATACGGGGTTAAAAGAATATGCACCTGCTGAGATACATCAAATAATTAAAGATGAGAGTATTTCTGAAGTGGTTATAGCTAGTTATAATTCTGAAAATATCACGTCTTCAATTTATACAGATTTAATAACGTTATTAGAAAAAGGGTTCCCAATAAAAGAGTACACGCAAGTGTATGAGGATATTACGTTTAGAGTGCCTGTGCAGTTTGTCGGGAAGGATTTTTATAAGTATTTTCCGTTTAGCCGAAACAATAAAAACAAGTTATACTTAACGGCGCGACGTATTTTTGATATCATATTATCTTGTGTTGGAATACTCTTAGGTACGGTATTTTTACCTTTAATTTTAATTGGTAATTTGATTGGTAACAGAGGTGGTTTGTTTTATTCACAGCAGCGTGTTGGTCAAAACGGTATTCCTTTTAAGATTTATAAATTTAGAACCATGGTTAAAAATGCCGAACAGGGAGGTGCTGTTTGGGCGACTAAAAATGATAGTCGTATAACTAGTTTTGGTAAATTTTTACGTGTGTCTAGATTGGATGAAATTCCACAGTTTATAAATATTCTAAAAGGAGATATGAGTTTAATAGGACCACGTCCTGAACGTCCTTATTTTGTAGAAGAATTATCTCAAGTCATTCCTTTTTATGAAACGCGGCATATTGTAAAACCAGGATTGACCGGTTGGGCGCAAGTTAAAGCACGTTATGGTTCTAGTATTGATGATAGTTTGTTAAAACTACAGTATGATTTATATTATATCAAACACCGTAGTTTTTTACTTGATATTAATATCATTGTTAAAACGTTAAGTACTGTAATTTTCTTTAGAGGACAATAGGCAATCTAAAGCCTTATTGTAAACGATTTGCCTTGTAATATTTTAATAGATATACATATCTAATAGCTAATGCGATTAATAAAGGTAGTAATGCAGGAGCAAAGCGTTGTACACCAATAGTCCAATGCATTACCATTAGGAATAACATTAAAATAGAAAATTTAATATAGGCAATAAACCAATTTTTAGGCACTGCTTTTAAAAGTTGAGGTATACAGAATACACTTAGTGGAAATGCCCATAAGATGTTGTAATTATAAGCAGTAGCAGTATGATCTGTTGCAAACCAAAGTAAAAACAATAACACACCAATAACACCTGTTGTAATAAATAGTGTTAGGTCTAAACCTTTAGATCTGGTCTTGTTTTTGTTATCTGTATACGTTATAAAAACAATAATACCAGCTATAATGGTAAGCACTAATAATGGGCTTGTTATAAACGTACTTGTCTTATTACTGTTAATTCCTTTTTGAGTGTAAATAGTTTTAGAGTTAAAGACTACCGGTTGTTTGGTGTCTTTTAAAGTTGCTGTTTCAAAATTTTGATTAACATACTCTGGTAAAAACAGTTGTTCTCTTTGTGCTGCTGTGCGGTCTATAATAGAACCTAAGGCGATATCTATTCCAAAGCTACCCCAAGTATTCCAATGTAAATTACCGTCTATTAATTGTCTAAACGTTTGTTCTTGGTAGTCTTTTGGTAAGTTGTAGGTAAAATTATTGTCATAAGTAACTTCAACTGCATCTCTTATTTTTGTAGCACAATTATCATAGAAAAAATCATATAAATAGGCGCCTTGATTTTTTTTGTAATTGGTTTCTAAGTAATTATTTAAGGCTTGTTTTTGCGCAAATGTTAAGCGTAACTCTTGTTCTTTAACCGTACGGTCTTCTCTAATGTACAAGGCTACAAACCTATTGTAATCTGATTTACCTTGTAGGTAGTTTAGTTTTCCTCTTGCAAAGTTTAAGTAGAAATTAGGCGCATCAAAATCGTAACGACCAAAGTCATACGTGATATCAGAAAACCGAGATTTTACTCTAATAGCATTGTGCCCAAAAGCATCATTTAAATTATGTCCTGGCCCAATAGTAATAACACTAATAGTAGCATCTTGAGACAATGGAAGGCTTTGAGAAAACCCAATTGTTATTGTAAATAAAAAGAAAAATTGTAAAGCTAATTTCATGCAACAAAGATAACTTATCTAAAAACACTAAAGTCAAGTTTTAACGAAAACACATTTGAATAAAGTGCAACACTTTGGTCTCCAATATCCGTAAATGCATAATCTACCTGGATGCCTTTATATTTAAAGCCAACACCAAAACTGGGCTGAAAGGTTAAATCTTCAGAGTTGTCTATTTGTAATTCGTTTTGAAAATTACCTACACCTGTTCTTAAATAAATCATATCCACGTATCCAAATTCAAATCCTAGCGCAGGATTTATACTTGCAAAAGAGGTTGATATGACATCGTTATTTTGTTCGAACCTAACGTTTAAATCTAATTCGGCTTCTAAAGTATAGTCGTAATGGAAACGGTATAATTTGGCAATCCCAATTTGTAGTTTAGGAATCGTAATTTCGGTAGTTTCAGGCAGCTCTTGGTTTTGACCTTCTACTGCATTTTGTACTTTTGCAAATTCGTCTTCATTTATAGTCCAAGCATTAAAAGTTGTCGTTATATCACGTGCCATAATACCAAACTTCCAATTGTTGTCGCTCTGGAACTGTATGGCAGCATCTAAACCAAATCCCCAACTAGAAGCAAAGTCTCCGATAATACGTCTAATAATTTTAGCATTGACCCCATAACTTAACCCCTCAATAGGTAAATTTCGAGCGTAAGAAAATGTTAAGCCATAATCTGCTGTAGAAAATAAACTAATACGATCGTAGTTAACATTACCTTGTTCGTCAATAAGTTGTGTGGTGTCTAAAATGTCATCGACTGCAAATCTAATTAACGAGATTCCGAAAGCGCTCCTATCATCTAAAGGCATGGCAAAAGCAGCATAGTCGTAATTAGCAATATTTGCAAAATAACTAGAGTGCATTAAGGCTAATTGATTGTCTTCTAAATTGATAAGTCCTGCAGGATTCCAGTAACCAGAGTTAACATCGTTAGTTCTAGCCACGGTAGCGCTACTCATTCCTAAAGCAGCTGCATCCACACCAATATTCATAAATTCGTTTGAATATTTACGTGTTGTTTGAGCAACGGTAAGTGTTGTGCTTAGGACTAAAAAAGCTAGTAAATGGACTTTCAATTTCAATTTTTTTTACAAAGATGCTATAATTTTTCTATATATTAAACTTCAAAATTAATAGTATATTGCTTAGTGTTTGGAATAGACCAAAATACTTTGCTATTTTTACAAAAAACTAACTGATGAACATCAAAGCTTTTATACCTAATTTTATTACGCTTCTAAATTTATTATGCGGAAGTATTGCAGTAATTTTTGCCATAAACAATCATTTTGTTTTTGCTGCCTTTTTTGTGTTTTTAGGTATTTTCTTTGATTTTTTTGATGGTCTTTTAGCACGTAAATTAAACGTGCAAAGTGAGCTTGGACTACAGTTAGATAGTCTTGCAGATATGGTGACTAGTGGATTAGTCCCAGGTTTAGTGCTTTTTAAATTATTAGAATTAGCGAGTAATAGTAAAGCCATTACACCAATAGATTCTTGGTCAGAATCTATGGAGTGGACGGGCTATCATTTTAATTTATTGCCATTTATAGGGTTATTTGTAACTTTAGCATCTGCATACAGATTGGCGCGTTTTAATATAGACGAAGACCAACAGAGTTACTTTAAAGGCTTACCAACACCTGCTAATGCATTACTAATTTTGTCATTACCTTTAATTTTAGAGTTTCAGAATAATGATTTAATTAATAGTATTATACTTAATAAGTGGTTTTTAATAGCCTTAACAATATTAAGTTGTTATATATTAAACTCGCCAGTAAAGTTATTCGCTTTAAAATTTAAAAACTTGAGTTTTAAACCAAACGCTGTCCGTTATATCTTTATTATTTTAAGCATTGTGCTTTTAATAGTATTACATTTTGCTGCTATACCGGTAGTTATTTTACTTTACATATTACTATCCTTATTCAATAATATCAATTAAATTTTTATAATCAACTAATTACATCATGTTACAAATTGTTTTTACATTATTAATGCTTGTCTTATTGCAAGCTGTTTTAGGTTTTGATAACCTTTTATATATCTCTTTAGAATCTAAAAAAGCACCAGAAGCTGATCAAAAGCGTGTTAGAAAAGTGGGTATTTTAATAGCTATTGTACTGCGTATTATTTTATTGTTTGTACTAGTATCTATTATTGACTTTTTTAAAGAACCTTTTTCTTTTATGACAGGGGAGTTTGGGAGTGTTGCTAGTTTTGCTTTTAACGGACACAGTTTAATTGTGCTTGCAGGAGGTGGTTTTATTATCTATACGGCTATTAAAGAAATATGGCACATGATTGGTGCACACGATTTAGATGTGGATATTGAAGGTGATGGTAAACGTGGTAAATCTGCAAATGCTGTGGTAACTAGCATAGTTATTATGAATCTAGTATTCTCTTTTGACTCTATTTTAGCAGCTATAGGATTAACTAGCGAAATTGAAAACGCAACAACCGCGTTTATTGTTATGGCAATTGCGATTGTAATTAGTGGGTTGTTAATGTTGTTTTTAGCCGATAGAATCTCAGTGTTTTTAGCTAAAAACCGTATGTATGAAGTCTTAGGGTTATTTATCTTATTTATAGTTGGAATCATGTTAGTAACAGAAGGTGGGCATTTGGCACACTTAAAGTTATTTGGAAACCCAATTGAATCTATGAGTAAGACAACCTTTTACTTTGTATTGGTTATTTTAATTATTGTGGACGTTGTGCAAGGGCGTTATCAAAAGAAGATTATGGCAGAAAATGCCTCAAGGAATAAAGTAAAAGATACTAACGATATTTAATCGTTAGTATCAGGTGTTCTTTTTTTAGGGCTGCGTTTTGCTTTTTTTAGGCTCTCGTTTAGCATCCATTCAATTTGACCATTAGTGCTGCGGAACTCATCCGCAGCCCATTTTTCTATGGCTTTCATCATGTCTTCATTTATACGTAATGCAAAAGCTTTTTTCTTAGCCATTTATAGTATTAGTTAAAGTGTTGTGATTAATGCAAATGTATTGCTTATTGGTTTAAAGTCCCTGTATTTAATACTGGAGATGCATCTTTATCTCCACAAAGGATAACCATTAGGTTACTAACCATGGCAGCTTTACGATCGTCATCTAACTCTACAATATTCTTTTTACCTAGTTCTTCTAAAGCCATTTCGACCATGCTTACAGCACCTTCTACAATTTTATGACGAGCTGCAACTATAGCGGTTGCTTGTTGTCTTTTAAGCATTGCACTAGCTATTTCCTGTGCGTATGCTAAATATCCAATTCTTGCTTCTAATACTTCGATTCCTGCAATAGATAAACGTTCGTCAATTTCTTTTTCAAGCGCTTCACTAACTTCATTTACACTTGAGCGTAAGGTAATATCTTCAACATGACCTTCGTCTGCAAAATTATCATAAGGATACATACTAGCTAGTTTTCTTACGGCAGCATCGGTTTGTACTTTTACAAAGTTTTCGTAATTATCTACATCAAAAGATGCTTTGTAAGTATTAGTGACGCGCCATACTAAGATTGTACTAATCATAATTGGGTTTCCTAGCTTGTCGTTTACTTTTAAACGTTCGCTATCAAAATTACTAGCACGTAAAGAAATTGCTTTTTTATTGTATAAAGGATTCACCCAAAACAGACCATTAGATTTTATACTTCCAACGTACTTTCCGAATAAAAGTAATACTCTAGAGTTGTTAGGATTTACTAATACAAATCCTTTAAATAATATAATAGCTGCAACTAAACCAAATATGTATAACGGGTTTTTTGTTGCAATTATTAGGTAGATGCTAGTGACTATTAATGCAATAGTTATGGCTAGTATTAAATAGCCATTTAATGGTTTGATTTCTTTTTCTTGATTCATAGTTAGTGATTTAGTATGATATTATTTTGATATCATAAAGATATATAAAATTTACATACGAATCCTATTTAATTTTAAAATAAAAACAAATGTTAGATTTAGAGCAAAAGAAAACAGCTACACTCTTTAGTTAAGAGTATAGCTGTTTGTGTTGTATTTATGAGATTAAATTTAGTCTCTAATTTTTTTCTTACGTAGTTCAAAATTTTGACCCAAGTATACTTTACGTACCATTTCATCATTAGCAAGTTCTTCTGGTTCTCCTGCTTTAAGGATACTTCCTTCAAACATAAGATATGTACGGTCTGTAATAGCTAACGTTTCTTGTACGTTGTGATCTGTAATTAATATACCAATGTTTTTTTTGGTTAACTGTGCTACAATACGTTGTATGTCCTCTACAGCAACAGGATCTACTCCTGCAAAGGGTTCGTCTAATAATATAAAACTAGGATTAGTGGCTAATGCACGTGCAATTTCTGTACGACGACGCTCTCCTCCAGATAATAAATCACCTCTACTTTTACGGATGTGACCTAAACTAAACTCCTCAATTAAAGACTCCATGCGGTGCAATTGTTCTTTTTTTGTAAGCTTAGTCATTTGTAACACGCTTAGAATATTATCTTCAATACTTAGTTTTCTAAACACAGATGCTTCTTGCGCTAAATATCCAATTCCGTTTTGAGCACGCTTGTACATTGGGTAATTAGTAATGTTGGTGTCGTCTAAGTAGATATTTCCAGCATTAGGTTTTACCAAACCAACCGTCATGTAAAACGACGTTGTTTTTCCAGCACCATTAGGTCCTAAAAGCCCAACAATTTCACCTTGACTAACCTCAAGCGATACGTCTTTTACTACTTTACGTCCATTATAGGACTTCATTAAATGTTCGGCTCTAAGCTTCATTTGGTGTGTTTAATTGTGCTAAAAATAAGCATTTCAGTATAACTTGTAAAATAGGCGCTTTATTTTATATAAAGTTTAACCTTGCTTTGTTGCATCTTGTGCTTCTAAAGCCTCCCAATACTCATAAGCACGACGTAAGTGTGGTATAACAATAGTACCACCAACTAAAGTTGCAATACTTAACGTTTCCATAACTTGCTCTTTAGATAAACCATGGTTGTAACTAGACTCTAAATGGTATTTTATACAGTCATCACATCGTAATACTGTAGAGGCTACTAAACCTAATAACTCTTTAGTTTTAACATCCAAAGCGCCTTCAGAAAAAGCATTGGTGTCTAAATTAAAAATACGTTTGATTATTTTATTATTATCGCCTAGAATTTTATCATTCATTTTTTCGCGATAGTCGTTAAATTCTTTAACTGGTTCTGACATTTTTTTCTTTTTTATTTTCTTTTTTTTCTTTTTTCACTACAACTCTAGAGATATGAATACTTACTTCATATAAGATTATTACAGGAATCGCTACAATAATTTGACTTGCTACATCTGGAGGCGTAATTACAGCCGACAAAATTAATACAATAACCAATGCAAATTTTCGGTATTTTTTTAAAAATTCAGGAGTAACCAAACCAACTTTTGTAAGAAAGTAGATTAATATAGGTAACTCAAATATTATTCCAGAAGCTAATACAGATGCTCTGATTAACCCGATATAAGACGAAATGTCAATCTCATTGGATACCTCTGCACTAACAGAATACGTCCCTAAAAAGTTAATAGATAGCGGTGTTATAATATAATATCCAAAAAGGACACCCATAAAAAATAACAAGGACGATATAATAATAAATCCTGTTGATGTTCTTCTCTCTTTAGAGGTTAATCCGGGACTGATAAATTTCCATAATTGATAGATCACATACGGGAAGGCTACAATAAAACCAGCATAAATGGACGTCCAGATATGTATGGAAAATTGCCCTGCCATTTCACGGTTTTGAATAATAAAGGGGAAGGAATCTGCACAAAAACTAATGTCTTCAAATCCAAAAAACTGAGACATTTCACACAAACCTTGGTAGGTTGGAAACGTCATTTTTTGAGGTGCAAATAAAACGCTGTCAAACATAAATGTTGGAAAGCAAAAGGCCACCATACCACAAAGCACAACAGCAGAAACGATTCTAATTAAATGCCATCTTAAATCCTCAAGATGATCTAAGAAAGACATCTCGTTTACATTTTTTTTCGCCATTATAAAATACCTTCTCTAATTAAATCGTGGATATGTACCACACCAGCGTATTTGCCTTCTTTTTCTACTAATATTTGAGAGATACCGTACGTTTCTAAAACCTCCATAGCATCAATAGCCATAGCATCTTCTTCGATACGTTTTGGGTTAGCACTCATAATATCTTTAGCAGTTAAATCTGTAAAATTATCTACTTTACTTAACATACGACGTAAGTCCCCGTCTGTAATAATGCCAACAATAGCATTGTTTTCTGTAACTGCAGTAACACCTAACATTTTTTCGGAAATTTCAATAATCACCTGTTTAATATTGGTGTCTAAAGTAACTTCTGGTTTTTGGTTTACAGAAGAAATATCTTCAACTCTTAAATATAATTTTTTTCCTAAAGCACCACCTGGATGATACTTGGCAAAATCTTTACTTGAAAACCCTCTTAATTCTAATAAGCTTACCGCCAAAGCATCACCTAAGACTAATTGTGCAGTTGTACTTGTTGTTGGGGCTAAATTATTTGGACACGCTTCTTTTTGTACAAACGCATTTAAGATATAGTCTGCTTGTTGTCCTAAAAACGAATCTTTATTACCAGTAATGGCAATCATTTTGTTTTTAGCATTTTTAATTAATGGCACTAAGACTTTAATTTCTGGTGTGTTTCCACTTTTAGAAATACAGATTACCACATCATCTTGTAGTATCAATCCTAAATCGCCATGGATGGCATCCGCAGCATGCATAAATACAGCAGGTGTGCCGGTAGAATTTAAAGTTGCTACAATTTTTGTAGCTATAATAGCACTTTTACCAATACCTGTAATAATAACACGACCTTTAGAATTATAGATTAATTCTACAGCGTCCGCAAAGTCGTTATCAATTAAAGTAGAGAGGTTTAGTATTGACTCCCCTTCTAATTTAATTGTTTCTTTTGCGCTACTAATAATAGATGCTTTTGTTTTCAATGTATTTAATTTTTTTGGTTTATAAAGATTTTACTATCTTTAGTTTTATTCTAAAAAAGCGACAAAGCTTTAATATAATAATATTGGCAACAAATTTAGCGAAAAAATTGGGAGGGGAATTCAATTTTTAGCAACATTTTATTTGTTAGTCATATGTAAGTAAGTGTAAATAATTAATTTAATACGTAAGTTATAACTAGTGAAAAGCGATTTGCATTCTGCATTAAAAAAATACTTTGGGTTTGACGAGTTTAAAGGACTTCAAGAACAGGTTATACAAAGTATTACAAAACAAGAAAATACATTTGTGATAATGCCAACTGGTGGTGGTAAAAGTTTATGCTACCAATTGCCAGCGTTGATGCAAGAAGGGACTGCTATTGTAGTGTCTCCTTTAATTGCATTAATGAAAAATCAAGTAGATGCCATTCGTGGTATATCTAATGAGCATGGTGTTGCACATGTATTAAATTCATCTTTAAACAAGACAGAAGTAAAACAAGTTAAAGAGGATATTACTAACGGTATTACAAAACTATTATATGTAGCACCAGAATCGCTGACCAAAGAGGAAAACGTGGAGTTTTTACGCACTGTAAAAATCTCGTTTATGGCAGTAGATGAAGCACATTGTATTAGTGAGTGGGGTCATGATTTTAGACCAGAGTACCGAAATTTAAGATCTATTATAAGACGTATAGGGGATAATATTCCTATTATTGGTTTAACAGCAACCGCAACACCTAAAGTGCAAGAGGATATCTTGAAAAACTTAGGGATGAATGATGCCAATACGTTTAAAGCTTCTTTTAATAGACCTAATTTATATTACGAAATACGTCCAAAAACAAAAACTGTAGATTCTGATATTATCCGTTTTGTAAAACAAAACGAAGGGAAGTCAGGGATTATTTATTGTTTGAGCAGAAAGCGCGTGGAAGAGTTAGCACAAGTATTGCAAGTTAATGGTATTAAAGCAGTACCGTATCATGCCGGATTGGATGCTAAAAAACGATCCAACCACCAAGATATGTTTTTGATGGAAGATATTGACGTTGTTGTCGCTACCATTGCTTTTGGGATGGGAATAGACAAGCCAGATGTACGTTTTGTAATTCACCATGACATACCTAAAAGTATAGAAAGTTATTACCAAGAAACAGGTCGTGCAGGACGTGATGGAGGAGAAGGACATTGTTTAGCGTATTATGCATATAAGGATATAGAAAAACTAGAAAAGTTTATGTCGGGTAAACCAGTAGCGGAGCAAGAGATTGGTCAAGCGTTACTGCAAGAGGTTGTCGCTTTCGCGGAAACTTCAATATCACGACGTAAATTTATATTGCATTATTTTGGAGAAATGTTTGACAACGCCACTGGAGATGGTGGAGATATGGATGATAACATGCGTTTTCCAAAAGACAAACAAGAAGCACAAGACGATGTTAAATTGCTTTTAGAAATTGTTGATGCAACTAACGAAAAGTATAAAGCAAAAGAACTAGTAAATGTTATTACTGGAAAATCAAATGCTTTAATAGCATCACATAAAACAGATGCACAGCCCTTTTTTGGAAAAGGAAGTGCAAAAGATAAATCCTATTGGATGGCCTTAACACGCCAAATATTAGTGACAGCTATGCTTAAAAAAGATATCGAAACTTACGGTGTCATTAAGTTAACAGATAAGGGAAGAGCGTTTATTGACACCCCATTCTCTTTTATGATGACTAAAGATCATCAGTTTGGAGACGAAACCGATAATTCTATTATCACAGCACAAAGTGGTGCTGGTGCAGTTGTGGATGAGGCTTTAATGAAAATGCTAAAAGATTTAAGAAAATCTAATGCTAAAAAATTAGGTGTACCTCCTTTTGTAATATTTCAAGATCCTTCATTGGAGGATATGGCTTTAAAATACCCAATAACTGTTGCCGAATTATCCAATGTGCATGGTGTTGGAGAAGGGAAAGCTAAAAAGTACGGAAAAGATTTTGTTAGCTTAATTGCGCAATATGTGGAGGATAATGATATTATTAGACCCGATGATTTAGTTGTTAAATCTACAGGAAGTAACTCTGCTCTTAAATTATATATCATCCAAAATGTGGACAGAAAGTTACCATTAACAGATATCTCTTCTGCAAAAGGAATGGAAATGCCTGCTTTTATTAAAGAAATGGAAGCTATTGTATTTTCTGGAACAAAACTAAATATCGATTATTGGATAAATGATATTTTAGATGAAGACCAACAGGAAGAAATTCATGACTACTTTATGGAATCAGAAACAGATAAAATAGATGTGGCAATAGATGAGTTTGATGGCGACTATGATGACGAAGAATTACGTCTGTATCGTATTAAATTTATTAGCGAAGTCGCTAATTAATATTACACATTACAGTACCAAAAGAGGAAAACGACAGTTGCTACTGCTCGTTTTCCTCTTTTATTTTTGCAATAGGTTTAAACACAAACGTGTTCTTTTTTATATTTAACGTGATACTTTTAATAGTAGATCGTTTTATTTTTTCGACAGTATCTTTTTCAATTTCAAAATCAATACGTGTTGCATTACCCTTAAAAATATCTACAGGATCAGATTCTATTTCGTCCATATCAGATTTTAAGCTCAAGTTATACCCTTCGCCATCCACTAACAATGTAGCGCCAGTTTTGGTTTTAGTATTTAAGCGCCCAATAACGTACGTTTGTAAATAATAGTAACCACCAAGCTCATTATAACCAGCATAAATAACATTTTGATCAGACACGCCAAGTGGGGCATCTTCACTATGTTTTAAAACGGTTTCGATATAATCAGCATCTTCAGCTTGACTTGTCTTATTTCCTCCAAAAATTTTACTAAATACACCCATAGTTTATTTTAATCTGTGTCAAATCTAATAAAATTTAAGAGAATAGGATTCGCTTAAAAAAAATGATATCAGATAACACATACCTTTTAACTTCTTTATATCTTTGCAGTTCATTAAAAAACAATGTAATGCAAGACGGTTTATACGCAAAATTTAATACGAATAAAGGCGAGATTTTAGTCGCTTTAGAATTTGAAAAAACGCCTGGAACAGTTGGTAACTTTGTTGCTTTAGCAGAAGGGAATATGGAAAATAAGGTTAAGCCTCAAGGTACACCTTACTACGATGGATTAAAGTTTCATAGAGTTATAGATAATTTTATGATTCAAGGAGGATGTCCTCAAGGTTCTGGAACAGGAGATCCAGGGTATAAATTTGATGACGAATTTCATCCTGAATTAAAACATAGTGGGCCTGGAATATTAAGTATGGCCAATTCTGGACCAGGAACAAACGGAAGTCAATTTTTTATTACACATATTGCTACAGATTGGTTAGACGGTAATCATACTGTATTTGGTAATGTAGTAAAAGGACAAGATATAGTAGACGCTATCGCTCAAGGAGATCAAATTGATACTTTAGAGATTGTTAGAGTTGGTGCTGCTGCAGAAAGTTTTAATGCTATTGAAGCATTTAGAACATTTGAAGGTGCAAGAGAAAAGCGTATTGCTGAAGAGCGTGCAGAAAAAAGTGCTGAGTTAGATAAATTAGCTGCAGGTTTTGAAGAAACTGAAAGTGGTTTACGTTACCAAATCATCCAAAAAGGAGCTGGTAAAAAAGCAGAAAAAGGAAACCAAGTATCTGTACATTATAAAGGACAATTAGCAGACGGAACTGTATTTGATAGTTCTTACAAACGTAACCAACCTTTAGATTTTCAAGTAGGAGTAGGTCAAGTTATTTCTGGTTGGGATGAAGGGATTCAATTATTAAACGTAGGTGATAAGGCGCGTTTTGTAATACCTTCAGACTTAGGATATGGAGCAAGAGGTGCAGGAGGAGCAATTCCACCTAACGCCGTACTTGTATTTGATGTAGAGCTTGTTGACGTTAAATAATAATATTACAGTATAATATTTAGCACGTTTAAATACTATATTAAAACACTAATAAAACCTTAAAAGAGTCAAATCTTTTGAGGTTTTTTTATTTACTTTTACCTCATGACAGACCAGCAACTAGAAACATTAAAATACCCTATTGGTACATTTGATTGTCCATCAACTATTACAAAAGCCATGACAGAGGCTTGGATTTCTATTTTAGAACATTTTCCTAATAGATTAGAGCAATTAGTATCTGATTTATCGGATAAGCAATTAGATACACCATATCGTGCTAATGGTTGGACGGTTAGGCAAGTGGTACACCATGTTGCGGATAGTCATCATCATAGTTATATCCGTTTTAAATGGGCTATGACGGAAGATAATCCTGTGATTAAAGCATATGACGAAAACACATGGGCTGCACAGCATGATTACAATCAGCCTATCGAATTGTCATTATTACACATCAAAGCGGTACATGCTAAGTTGGTACATTATGTTAAAGGATTAAGTATAGAGCAGTTACAACGTACCTTTATACATCCTGAAAGTAACGAAACGGTTGCTTTAACTAAAAACTTAGGGATTTATGCATGGCATAGTAATCACCATTATGCGCATATACAAGAACTGATTAAACGCGAAGGTTGGATGTAACCGCTAATTGGGTGTTTTTATTATCGTACCATTTATAGCGCAACATTGACTTACAGTGTTGTAAATAGTGCCAAATTTTTCAATATTTTTTTTAAGTAAATTGATGTTTAAACTGTCATCATCACTATAAATTTTTAGCTTATAATTTATCTGGTCCATTCTAGGTGGTTTCTCTAAACGTGTCGCACCAACGGTTATTTCTGCTTTCGTGTACTCAAACTTCATTAATCCAGAAAAGCGCTCAACATTTTTAAGAATACACGCCGAAAAAGACCCCAAGAATAATTCTGCGGGGTTAGCTAATGTGTCAGCAGATGCTTTAGTTGTTCCAAAGTTAATATCAGATTGTTTAATCTGCATAGATGCATTGTTGTTTGCTTTGGATTGGGCTGTAATGGAATAGGTCATAATTTGTTTTTATTAACTATTTATATAGATGCTTTTTACAATCAGTTTTAGTTTTAAAAGACGGGTGTGTTTAAAGCGAAATATCATAAAAAAACACCTTAATAAAGATACCAATTTCTTCAATTTGAAATTAAACTTTTGATATGATTTAAATCATGTCATTTTTAGTATTTCATTTTAAAATATTACATTGCAGTATAACCACAAACTAACTAAGTCATGAGTGATACTATTCAATTTGACGATTTTGCCAAAGTCGATTTACGTATTGGTACCATATTAGAAGTGAACGATTTTCCTGAAGCCAGAAATCCTGCGTATCAATTAACTATTGATTTTGGAGATTTAGGTGTCAAGAAAACCAGTGCGCAAATAACAACTCTGTATACAAAAGAAACCTTGCTTAATAGGCAAATTGTTGCGGTAGTAAATTTTCCTAGAAAACAAATTGCTAAATTCATGAGTGATTGTCTTGTAGTTGGAGCAGTAGATGGTAAGGATGTTATTTTACTTAATCCAGAAAGTAAAGTGCCAAATGGTACTGCGGTATCATAGTTTATGGTAGAGGTCGATCACGCGCAAATCAACTTTGATTCTAATGGTCTTTTTATTTTAAATATTGCCTTAGCTATTGTCATGTTTGGTGTAGCTTTAGGTATAAATATTCAAGATTTTAAACAATTAATCAAGCAGCCTAAACCCATTCTTGTAGGTTTACTGTCTCAGTTTGTATTATTACCTTTAGTCACCTTTTTATTAGTCATTTTAATACAGCCAGAACCTAGTATTGCGCTAGGTATGTTTATGGTGGCAGCATGTCCTGGTGGTAATATTAGTAATTTTATAACCCACTTGTCTAAGGGTAATACCGCGCTGTCCATTAGTCTAACCGCTTTTGCGTCTGTATTAGCGTTGGTATTTACGCCTTTTAATTTTCAGTTGTATGGTAATTTATATGCGCCGACAGCTACGATATTAAAATCGGTAACTTTGCAACCTATGGCTATATTTAAAATTATGGCATTAATTTTAGGGATTCCGTTAATAGGAGGGATGTTATTAAATTATTATCGACCAAATTGGTCTAATCAGTTGTCTAAAGTTTTGAAGCCAGTATCTATCTTCATTTTTATTAGCATCATAGTTATTGCATTTTCAAAAAATATAACAGTATTTACTGATTTTATACATCACGTATTAGCGATCGGAATAAGCCATAATATTGTGGCTTTACTATTGGGATTTTTGGTAGCGAAAGCTTTTAGGTTGTCATTTAAAAATCAAAAAACGTTAAGTATCGAAACCGGAATTCAAAATTCAGGGCTTGGATTGTTATTGGTCTTTACTTTTTTTGATGGCTTAGGCGGAATGGCAGTTTTGGTTGCCTTTTGGGGAATTTGGCATATTATTTCTGGGTTAATACTAGCGTCGTTTTGGACGAGATCAAATGAGAAAATATAAATTTTTGAAAAAATTGTGGTTGCATAGTGTTAGGTTGTATATCCAAATTGGATTGTTTTTTTATTATAAAAACATCAGTTTAATAGGTAAAGAAACAATACCTAAAGATCAGCCAGTGTTATTTTTAGGTAATCACCAAAATGCACTATTAGATGCCTTGTTGATCGCTACTAAGTCTGGACGGTTTTGTTATTATTTAACGCGAGCAGCTGTTTTTAAAAAACCTCTGGTTAGTAAACTATTGCAAAGTCTTAATATGCTACCAGTATATCGTGTCCGAGATGGTTGGAGTACTATTGCTAAAAACAAATCAGTATTTAGTACTAGTGTCGGATTATTGCATGACAATCAGGCTATAACTGTTTTTCCGGAAGGGAGTCATAGTTTGGTTAGACGTGTTAGACCGCTTAGTAAAGGATTTACTAGGATTGTACTAGAGTTAAGAGAAAAGCACCCTAATACCGCAGTTAATTTAATTCCAGTAGGGTTTAATTATCAAGAAGCTAAACAAATGGGAAGTTGTGTAGCTCTTGTTTTTGGGCAACCTATAGTGTCTTCGGATTACAATCAATTAAATACAATAGAGGCTACTAAACAAATAAAGGCGGATGTGTTTGATGCAATGTCCAAGTTGACGACTCAGATTCCTGAAGAAAAGTATGATATCGTGTTACAAAAATTAACGGAACGTCAAGTTGATTTTACCGATCCTAAAACGGTCAACCGTTGCATTGCTTCTAATTTTGAAGAGTGTAGCAGTCAGCCTGTAAAAATAGGTGTTTTTAAAGTCGTTTTAAAGCCAATGGTGTATACAATATTGTGCTTACCAATACTTGTCTGGAAAAAACTAATAAAACCTAAAATTAAAGAAGAAGAATTTGAGTCTACCTTTAGGTTTGCGGTCTGTTTGACATTAGTGCCCTTTTGGATGCTTTTATTGTTTTGTATTACAATTAGTAGCTTTGGGTTAGTGTCGGGACTTGTTGGTTTAATATCAAGCTTAGTACTATTCTTAGTTTATAATAAATCATAAAAAAAGCCTTTTCTGTAATTAGAAAAGGCTTTTTTTATGATTTTAGTATGGATTAGATATCATCAAAATCTACATCTGTAAATCTACTTTCTGCACCTGTTGTGTTTTCAGTAGTTTCAGTAACAGGAATGGCTTCTGTAGTTGCTTCTGGTTTTGGTGTATCGTATTCTCTTTTAAAATCTTTTTGGTGACGTTCGCTTATAACTTCATCTCCTTTTTCGTTGATGATATAATCTGTCATTTCCTTTAAGATTTCATTAAACTCGTTAAAATCTTCTTTGTATAAATAGATCTTATGTTTTTTATAATGAAATGATCCGTCGTCATTTGTAAACTTTTTACTTTCAGTAATCGTCAAATAGTAATCGTCTGCTTTTGTCGCTCTTACATCAAAAAAGTAAGTTCGTCTTCCGGCTCTTAAAACTTTCGAAAAAATCTCTTCCTTCTCCATCATCTCGTTATTATGCATAATACTAGTTTTGTGTTGTTAGTTAATTCTCTCTCAAAAATCAAGAAAAAAGTTGAATGTCACAACATTTTAATACAAATATTTTTACTTAGTTGTTTTTAAATACAACTCTTTATAATAGCCATCTACGGTAATAAGCTGATTATGTGTTCCGGATTGTACTATCTGTCCATCGTCTAAAACAATTATTTGATCTGCATTTTTAGCAGAAGAAATTCTGTGACTAACAATTATGGTTGTTTTGTCTTTAGTAATCGTTTTTAGATTAGTTAAAATTTTCTCTTCAGTTTCTGTGTCAACAGCTGATAAACAGTCGTCAAATAGCATGATTTCAGGTTTCTTGATAATTGCTCTAGCTATGGAAACGCGTTGTTTTTGTCCTCCTGATAAAGTAATACCACGTTCTCCTAAAACAGTGTTGTATTGTTTTTTAAACTTGACTATGTTTTTATGTACTTGTGCTAGTTTTGCAGCTTCAATAACCTCCTCATCTGTTGCGTTTTCTTTTCCAAACTTGATGTTATTATTAATACTGTCACTAAACAAAAAGGCGTCTTGTGGCACATAACCTGTGGCATCACGCAGGCTGTATAAATTTAAATCTTGGATTGGTGTATTGTCAATTAAAATTTCGCCTTTATTAACATCATATAGACGTCCAACTAAATCTAAAATAGTAGATTTTCCAGAACCGGTTTTACCAATAATAGCTAACGTTTCTCCAGAGTTAACTTTAAAGCTAACATCTTTTAAGGCTTGTATATTAGTATCGTCATAAGTAAAGGATACATGTTTAAACTCAATATCACCTTTTATGTTAGACGCTGTTGGTGTGTTGTTTTGTATTTCGGGTTCTGTCTTTAAAAACTCATTAATACGTTTTTGAGAAGCTTCTGCTTCCTGCACTATTGAGGTTACCCAACCTACAGTAGCTACTGGCCATGTTAGTAAGTTGACGTACATTATAAACTCAGAGATGGTCCCTAAGCTAATCTCGCCATTCATGTATTGTTTTCCACCAATATAAATAACTAACACATTACTTAATCCTATTAGTAAAATCATCATTGGAAAAAATAAAGCTTGTATTTTGACTAGATTAAGTTGCTTTTCTTTGCTAGTTTCTGATAACTCATTAAAGTTAGCAGATGTCTGGGGCTCTATTCCGTAGGCTTTTATAACAGAAATTCCACTAAACGTTTCTTGAGAAAACGTTGATAATTTAGATAAATACTGCTGTACAACGGTACTACGCTTGTGTATTTCTGAGCTTATTTTGTAAATTATTATAGACAAAATAGGTAAAGGAATAATAGTATATAAAGTTAATAAAGGGGCTTGTTTAAACATAAAAACAAGCGCAACTATAAATAAAGTTAAGGTGTTTATACTATACATAATGGCAGGACCTGCGTACATGCGTACTTTTCCAACATCCTCGCTAATACGGTTCATTAAATCTCCCGTTCTGTTTTTCTTATAAAAGTTAAGAGACAGTTTTTGGTATTGTTGATAGATTTCGTTTTTTAAATCAAACTCAATATATCGTGACACGTTAATAATTGTTTGACGCATCCAGAAGGTAAGTATACCAGATAAGACAGCAGAGCCTACTAAAAACAAGATGTATTTTAGTAATTTGGCTTTATACGTGACTTCACTAGTTTCAGGGTTTTGTAGTTGATCGTTGACTACATCTATAATTGAACCAATAAATTTTGGAACAAAGACAGTAAATAATTTAGAAACTATAGTAATTAAAACACCAATTATTATTTGTGTTTTATATTTGTAAAAATACTTGTTAAGATGTTGTAGTTCTTTCATTTAAATGACAACGTAGTTTTAGAAAGTTTTTAACAATTTCACATTTTAACATGCTAATTATTGTTTTAATATTAATTATAAGCTAATTTCGCGCATTGATTTTACAAATAATGTAATATCTATGTATTAAATTAAATGTTTACTAAATGGTTTCAGAATTAATCAATACCAATCAACTATCAAAAGCAGATCCTGTTTTTGGACAATTATCTTTCGATAATCACGAACAAGTCGTTTTTTGCAACGACAAAGATACAGGATTAAAAGCAATAATTGGAATACATAACACAGTTTTAGGACCTGCATTAGGAGGTACTAGAATGTGGCAATATGCTAATGAGTGGGAAGCACTTAATGATGTATTACGTTTATCTAGAGGGATGACTTTTAAGTCAGCTATTACAGGTTTAAACCTAGGTGGTGGAAAAGCTGTTATTATAGGTGATGCCAAAACACAAAAAACGCCAGAATTAATGAAGCGTTTTGGAGAGTTTGTGCATAGCTTAAGCGGAAGATACATTACTGCAGAAGATGTAGGAATGGAAACTGCAGATATGGATTTAGTTAGAGAAGTAACACCTTATGTTACTGGAATATCTGAAGACAAAGGTGGTGCAGGAAACCCATCTCCAATTACAGCATACGGTGTATTTATGGGAATGAAAGCTGCTGCTAAATATAAGTTTGGAACAGATGTTTTAGAAGATAAAACTGTAATTGTACAAGGGATTGGACATGTTGGTGAGTCTTTAGTAGAGCATTTAACAAACGATGGTGCTAAAGTAATTATTGATGATATTAACGAAGCGCGTCTTGCTGCAATAAGCAAAAAGTACGGGGCTTCAATTTATAAAGGAAGTAATGTATATGCAGAGGATGTAGATATCTACGCACCTTGTGCATTAGGCGCAACAATTAACGATAACACAGTTAACTCTATCAGAGCTAAAGTTATTGCTGGAGCAGCAAACAACCAATTAGCAGACGAGATTAAGCATGGTCGTATATTACAAGAAAAAGGAATTGTTTACGCACCAGACTTTTTAATTAATGCTGGAGGAATTATTAATGTTTATGCTGAGTTAGAAAACTACGGTAAACAAGAAATAATGAGAAAGACAGAAAATATTTATAATACGACGTTGGAAATCTTGAATAACGCTGAAACTAATGATGTTACAACACATCAAGCAGCCTTAGACATAGCTTTAGGTAGAATTGAAGCTAGAAAAAAAGAAAATCAGCAATAGATATTACTAAAATAGACTATTTTTGCAGGGCGGAAGTGAAAACTTTCGCCCTTTTTAATTAATATAAAAAAGTATTTCAAACTAATTGAAATCTAAAGTTCTTTGTAAATATGCTAAGTAGAAGACATATCCGTGTTAAAGTAATGCAAGTATTGTACGCATTTAATGGTACAGAAAGTGATGATTTTTCAAAAGATCAAAAATTTTTATTATACAGTATAGATAACATGTATAGCCTTTATTTAATGATTTTGTCATTAATGATAGAGGTTAATAAAAAATCTAAAACCCAATTAGAGACCATTCAAAAGAAGCATTTAGCAACTCCAGAAGAAAAGAATCCCAACAAAAAATTTATAAACAATCAAGTATTACAGCTTATTGCTAATAACGAGGCTTTAAAAATAGCTTTCGCGAATAACAATATTAATAATTGGCAATTAGATAACGAGTATGTAGACGTTATTTATAAAGCAATTATTGCTAGTGATTTGTATAAGGAATACATGCAAACTAAAACCTCTACTTTTAAAGAAGACAGAGATTTTATTGTAGATGTGTTTAAGGATATTATTGCTCCAAACGAAAAACTATACGATTATATCGAAGATAAAAACTTAACGTGGTTAGATGATTTACCAACGGTTAATACTTCAATATTAAAATTGTTACGTAAAATCAAGGAGTCTTCTGACGAGCGTTTTTTAACGCCGCAATTATATAAGGATATCGAAGACAAACAATACGCGATTAACTTGTTTAAAAAAACATTGTTAAATCAAACTAAAATTGGTCAAGAGATTTCTGATAAAACTAAAAATTGGGATACAGAACGTATTGCAAGTTTGGATATGGTATTATTAAAAATGGCCATTTGCGAGCTTAAAGAGTTTCCATCTATACCTACTAAAGTCACAATTAACGAATATTTAGAGATTTCTAAAGAGTACTCTACACCAAAAAGTAGTATTTTTATCAATGGTATTTTAGATAAAATATTAAAAGAGTACCAAGAGGACGGAAAACTAAATAAAATTGGTCGAGGATTGATGTAGTAAAAAAATATTATTATTTTTGACAGACCAAATATTATCTAACGGAAGTCTAAACATTTAGACTTGAACAAATTTAAAATAAGTATTATGAAAAAAGTATTGATTCTATTAAGTGCAGTATGCTTAATCAGCTTAACATCATGTAAGCAAAATGCAGCAGCTAAAATTGATCCAAGCAATGTTACAGCAGCAGCAGAAAGAGACGCTAAATCTAACAAATTACCAGTAATTACTTTTGATAAAAAAGAGCATGACTTTGGTCAGATTGTATCAGGTACTCCTCAAGAAACAGTGTTTTCTTACACTAATACTGGAGAAGCACCTTTAGTAATTACAGATATTAAAAGTACTTGTGGATGTACAGTACCTCAAGATTGGTCAAGACAACCATTAGCAGTTGGAGAGTCTGATAAATTTACAGTTAAATTTAACGGTAAAGGAGCTAACAAAACATCTAAAGTAATTAACATTACTGCTAACACTTCTACAGGTAAAGAATCTGTAAAAATTACAGCATTTATTACTCCAGATCCTAATGCAGCTTCAAAAGGTGCAAATACTAACTTAGGACCGGTTATTCAATAATGGAGAGTCTTAGCGGAATTTTACCAATAGTAGCAATGATTGCTGTTGTGTATTTCTTAATGATTGCACCACAGATGAAACGTGCTAAAAAAGAAAAAGCATTTGCTTCGGAATTAAAACGTGGTGATAAAGTAATTACTAAAAGCGGTATGCACGGTAAAGTTGCAGAGCTTAACGATAAAGACAATAGTTGTGTTATAGAAACTATGTCCGGAAAGCTTAAGTTTGATCGTTCTGCCATTTCTATGGAAATGAGCGCAGCGTTAAACAAGCCAGCTGCAGAGTTGAAAAAGTAAACATTACTTTAAAATATATTTAAAAGGCGACCATTTGGTCGCCTTTTTATGTTTAGTGAATTTTGGACTTATGATACTGTAGTCCTTCTATTTTAATTATAATAAAGGCTGTTTTTTTTAGCCTATCGCTTGTTTTAACCTCTTTTCTATGTTTCATTTATATAATTGACGATATAGTGTTGTATTTAAGTAGAGGAGGTCTTAAAAGTATAGTCTAACTAAATTGTAGCTTACCAATATTAATACAATTTTTATCATTTTAGTTCGGGTTATCTTTATTGATTTTGATGTGTTTTTACAAATAGTATACTTTGCTAGCTTTTTTAGTTGGTTTTAGCACAGTTAGTAGTCAGAATACAGGTGTATTTTACTACTATTATTAGGGTGAATGAAATAAATTAGAAAATAAAAGTGCTGTAACCACTTAAAAATCAATCAAACAAAAAACATGTGATAAAAACAGTAGATTTTTGTTTGTTTAAACGTAAAACTTAAATATATTTGTGCCAGCTTAGGGGAGATACTCAAGCGGCCAACGAGGGCAGACTGTAAATCTGCTGACTACGTCTTCGCAGGTTCGAATCCTGCTCTCCCCACAGAAACAGTAAAAGTCTTCTTATTTAAGAAGGCTTTTTTTATGCATTAAATTTAGAGTTTGCTTTTGAGTTTTGTTTAGCTGAATTATAAAAGTGGTGTGATACATTACATCTTTTAATCTTTATTAAAAGCAGAAGCGTATTTATTTTAAATAGAAAAAGCCAAAACAAATCTGTTTTGGCTTTTTTTATTGTAAGCATGGTTTTATCAACGCACGCTAGCTTATGTTTGATGTATTAACGTAATAGTCTAATCTGAATATAATAGTAGCGTAAAGCTAGTAATAACACACAGTTTTATCTATCTGTTTAGAGATAGAAAGTAAAGGCTAAAAAAAAACTAGAGCTTATGCCTAGTATTCAGTTAATACTTTTTTGAAATATTTTAAATCTAATATGTTCATGCTGTTATCAAGGTTTCTGATAAGCGAAATCACATATTTAAGACTTTCAATTTGATCTATTTCTACAGTTTCAACTTCAGCTTCTTCTGTTTCTTCAGTGTCTTCCTCAGTATCAGTATCTTCTTCAAGAGGAGAATCTTCTGGAATAGCTATTAAAAAAGAATCATTCTCTTCAATATGCTCGTAAGTATAACGAAGTACTTTTACAGCAAGAGGCACTTCTTTCTCTATAGCGTAAGTTCTTAATTCTTTAATGTCATCAATCAATGTATCTGAAGTAATACCTGTAGCATCTAGGTTTTTCAGAATACGGTCTATTAGCGTAATTGCTTTTTTATTTTCCAAAGGGCAAAATTATAATATGATTAGTTACTTCGAATTGCAAATTTAATTTTTTTTGTCCTTACGGGAAATCAATTGCAGATGTTTATTTTAATTATTTTTAATGGTAGTAAATCATTGGTGCTTTTTCCAATAGGGTTTACCATAACCACAAAAAATTTCGGATCCAGATTTTATACGTTTAGTTGCTATTATACAAACATTGCCATCATCATCTAATCCAATTTTGGCATTGTTTTTAAAGGGACTATTCGAGGTCCCTTTAGTGTCATTTGCATATTTAGCAAAACAGTCGGTATGCATGCTATCCATTATACTTCCATCTAATAAATTAATAAAATAACGGTCGTGGTTTTGTTTTGCTCTTTTGTCTGCTTCAAGCACATCAATTATTTCGCCTTTAAAAAGCGAAATAATCTCATGCTTGTATATGTCTATAACCGTAAATAAACCACTGCCAGCTTCAAGTATTTGCGAGGGGTGCACATAAAGATAATCTTCCTCTAAACCTTCAATGGTATTGTTTTGTGTGGTATCCGTTTTGATAATGATAGTCTTAAATAAGTAATTACTCTGTTATGGCTAATTTATTAACCTGAAATGTCATGGTTGGAATAGGTCCCGTAATGTCGTTAATACGTGAATTGGTATAGTACAAATCACCATTATAAATACTAAAAGTATCAGCCCAACGTACCATATCACCTTTGGCTATAGTTGTTGTTTTACCGTTTAAATCTCTTTTTAAAATGGCATTGTTTTCTAAATCGGCATAGTAAAGATTACCAAATTGGTCAAAAATCATTCCGTCAGGTGCAGCAGTTCTATCTACAACTTCTACAGCAGCTTCTATATCTTCCGTCGTACCATTAATTAAAACAGCGGTTGACACTGCGTATAACGTATATCCGGTTAATGCATGAAAATACAATGTATCATCTATTTGGTTTAAAGCAATACCGTCAGAATGTACGGTGTTTACCCATTGTTTACCATTAATAGTTAAATGATCCGTTTCAGCAGTTGTAGAAAAATGATCCGTTAATACACGTTTAAATGTTCCGTTTTCCAAATTCAAAATTAATAAACCTGCGTGTCCCGAATCTGTAAGGTAAGCAACCTTATTTTTACGATCGATACGGACATCATTGATATATGAATCTTTAAAAAACACATCGTTTGGTAACGTGTACGTTTGTGTTAGACTATCATTTTCTAAATTGAAAACAAATAATTTGGGATTAGATAAAACACCTTTAAAAAACGGGTTTCTAGTATCTACTACAAATAATTCGTTTTGAGAAACAACAACAGATTGTACTGCAACAAAAGTAGTATCTGTTAAAGGGGTGTCAGTAGTCCAGCTATTCCAACTTTCATTTGGAAAAGGAATAGATTCGCCATTCACCACTTCTGTAACCGAATGTTTTACTGTCGGTCTCCATCTAGGAAAATTAACAAATACACGTCCCGCTTGACTTACAGAAACACCTGTAACTTGTTGGCCAGTAAATTCTGCAACCGTTGTAATAGTTGCTAATTTTTCTGATGTAGTACTTGTTTCTGTTGTTACAGGATTAGTGTGTTTTGTCTCTTTTTTGCATGCAATACAGCTTATAACCAAAGCCGATAATACTAATAGTTTTTTCATTATTATTTGTTTTTCTCTGCTGTAATTTCACAAATTTTACAAATTACTTCCGTTGCTTTAATCATACTTTCAACAGGAACATACTCATAACGACCATGAAAATTATGTCCTCCAGCAAAGATGTTTGGACAAGGTAAGCCCATATAGCTTAATTGTGATCCATCTGTACCACCACGAATGGCTTTGATAAGCGGTTTGATATTTAATTGCTTCATAGCTTCTTCTGCAATGTCAACAATGTGCATTACAGGTTCCACTTTTTCTTTCATATTAAAATATTGATCTTTAATCTCGATAGTTACTACTTCTCTTTCATATTGTGCATTAAGTTCATCAGTTAGCTTTTGCATCATTTCTTTTCTAGCTTCAAAATGACCTAAATCGTGATCTCTAATTATGTATTCTAATACTGTTTCTTCAACTTCTCCAGACATAGAATATAGGTGGAAAAAACCTTGGTAACCTTCCGTATGTTCCGGTGTTTCTAATCTTGGTAACGAGTTGATAAACTCTGTAGCGATGTACATGGAATTGACCATTTTTCCTTTAGCATAACCAGGGTGTACAATTTTTCCTTTTACTTTTACAACCGCGCCTGCAGCATTAAAGTTTTCATATTCTAATTCTCCAATCTGACTACCATCCATGGTGTAAGCCCATGCTGCCCCAAATTTTTCGACATCAAATTTATGTGCACCACGACCAATTTCTTCATCAGGTGTAAAACCAACTCTAATTTTTCCGTGCTTGATTTGTGGATTAGCCACAAGATATTCCATTGCCGAAATAATCTCTGTAATTCCAGCCTTGTCATCTGCTCCTAAAAGTGTTGTTCCGTCGGTTGTAATTAATGTTTGACCTTTGTATAGTAATAAGTCTTCAAAATAATCTGGAGACAATACAATGTTTTCTTCTTTGTTTAAAATAATGTCTTCACCGTCGTAGCTATCAATAATTTGTGGTTTTACATTAGCACCTGTGAAATCAGGAGTCGTATCAAAATGCGAAATAAAACCAATAGTCGGTACGTCATGAGCAACATTACTAGGTAAAGTTGCCATTATATAAGCATGCTTATCTATAGTGACCTCTTCTAGACCAATAGCTTTTAGCTCTTCTACTAACGCATTGGCTAAATCCCATTGTTTAGCAGTACTTGGTGTAGTGTCACTTGCTGGATCAGACTCAGTATCCACAGTTACGTAACCTACAAATCTTTTAATTATATCTTCTTTTGAAATCATTTTGTTGTGATTTTATACGTTTTGTATTCCTTTGAAAGGTTAAGCTAAATTAAATTATTTAACCGTACGTCAAAGTTACGATTATTAAGTTTTTTAGCTTTTGAATTGCTCAATTTTTTAATTAGAATTACTTTTGTGCAAACCTATTACAATGTACAAATCCCTTTTAAGACCTTTCTTTTTTAGTTTCGATCCTGAAAAGATTCATCATTTCACGTTTTCATTAGTAAAAGTGACGTCTAAGATTCCTAGTATGGCATCGTTATATAGACGTTTATATACTATTGAAGACCCTAAGCTAGAACGTAAGCTTTTCGGTTTAACCTTTAAAAATCCAGTAGGATTAGCAGCCGGTTTTGATAAAAATGCGGTGTTGTATAACGAATTAGCAAACTTTGGTTTCGGTTTTATTGAGATAGGTACTGTGACTCCAAAAGGCCAAGCAGGTAATCCTAAAAAACGTCTCTTTAGATTAAAAGACGACCAAGGGATTATTAACAGAATGGGTTTTAATAACGAAGGTTTAGAACAAGCTATCGTTCAGCTTAAAAAAAATAAAGGAAAACTTATTATCGGTGGTAATATTGGAAAAAACACGCAGACTAAACCTGGAGATTATACCAAAGATTATCTAGAGTGTTTTAACGGTTTACATCCCTACGTAGATTATTTTGTACTTAATGTAAGTTGCCCAAATGTGGGGAGTCATGCTAAGTTAAATGATAAGGATTATTTGTTAGAATTAATTGGTACCGTTCAAAAGGCTAATAAGACTTTTGCTAAACAGAAGCCCATCTTACTTAAAATAGCTCCAGATTTAAATGACATACAATTAGACGAAATTATTGCGCTAATTGCCGAGACTAATTTGGATGGTGTAATTGCAAGTAATACCTCTGTAGATCGTTCAAATTTAAAAGCTTCTGAAGCACGTTTAGCAGAAATAGGTAATGGTGGTGTAAGTGGACAACCGGTTAAAGAAAAATCAACAAAGGTTATCAAGTATCTAGCGGATAAAAGCAATAAAGCATTTCCTATTATTGGAGTAGGAGGTATCCACTCGGCACAAGATGCTTTAGACAAGATACATGCAGGTGCTGATTTGGTACAGATTTACACAGGGTTTATTTATGAAGGACCAAGTCTAATAAAAAAGATTAATAAAGCTATTTTAAACAAGCGTTAAATGAATTACGAAATCCTGTTTAGTTTTATATTTGCTACTGTAGCCTTGTCTTTTTCTCCAGGTCCAGATAATATTTACGTATTAATGCAAAGTATTACTAACGGTCGTAAATATGGATTAGCCACGGTTTGTGGTTTAATTTCTGGTTGTTTATTGCATACCACGTTAGTTGCGTTTGGTGTGTCGGCAATAATTAAAGAAAGCGATACTTTGTTTTTTGCAATCAAAGCTTTAGGTGCTTTGTACTTATTATATTTAGCTTATAAAGTCTATAAAAGCGATGCTAAAGTCTCATTAGGTAGTGCGGCTGTCCCTAAAAAAAGCTTAGGACAATTATATAAGCAAGGGGTGATCATGAATGTTTTAAATCCTAAAGTCTCTATTTTCTTTCTGGCTTTTTTTCCAGCTTATTTATATAGTGATACCATAAGCACGGTGACACAGTTTTATGTTTTGGGATTGATTTTTATGGCGACTTCATTTATTGTATTTGCTTTGATAGCCATTTTAGCAGGATATATTTCTGATTATTTAAAACAAAGTAAAAATATTGGGTTGGTTTTAAAGTGGTTACAGATTGTAGTCTTTATTGGGATTGCTATTTTTATATTCCTTTCAGAAAAATAACCTACTTTTATACAAGAATTTAAATCACAAATGTCAAACCAGGTTAAAGTTATAGAATGTCCAAGAGATGCCATGCAAGGCATTAAACAGTTTATACCTACAGCACAAAAAATACAATATATCCAATCTATACTTCGTGTGGGGTTTGATACTATTGACTTTGGTAGCTTTGTATCGCCTAAAGCTATTCCGCAAATGGTGGATACAGCAGAGGTCTTGTCAAAATTGGATTTAAGTCAAACTACTAGTAAATTATTATCTATTGTAGCAAATTCTCGTGGCGCAGCAGAAGCTTGTAAACATCCCGAAATTGACTATTTAGGCTATCCATTTTCTATCTCAGAAAATTTTCAAATGCGTAATACGCATAAAACTATAGCACAGTCTATAGTATTACTTCAAGATATTTTAAACCAAGCAGATGCAGCTAGTAAAGAGGTTGTTGTCTATATATCTATGGGCTTTGGTAATCCTTACGGGGATCCTTGGAATGTTGATATTGTTGGAGAGTGGACTGAGCGTTTAAGCAAAATGGGTGTTAAAATCTTATCTTTAAGTGATACCGTTGGGACTTCTAATCCAGAAAATATAAAGTATTTATTTTCTAATTTAATACCCCATTACAAAGACATCGAGTTTGGAGCACACCTGCATACAACACCAGATACGTGGTTTGAAAAAGTAGATGCAGCATATTTGGCAGGTTGTAAACGTTTTGATGGTGCAATCCAAGGTTTTGGAGGGTGTCCTATGGCAAAAGACGATCTTACAGGTAATATGCCAACAGAGAAAGTATTATCTTATTTAACAGCTAAAAAGGTTAATAATTTAAATGCAATGTCTTTTGAAAGTGCTTATAATGAAGCCTCTAAGATCTTCAAAGCTTACCATTAATTTTTCTTTTATTGTTTCTTTCAATTAAATTGAAAGAATTTTAACGTTACTTAACTTGTAGTCAGTCAACGTGTTAAATAACATTTGTGTTTTTTATTTAAATTTAGTCTAAATAAACTTGCGTAAATTAGTTTTGGTTTTTAAATTTGCATCAAAATTACAAACCTATTTGTAATTAGTCTAAATAACAATAAGAACAAAAATACAAAACATGAAAAAATTTGCATTCGGATTAGCAGCATTAGCCACATTAGCTTTAACCTCTTGCTCAAGTGATGATGATGGTGGAAGTACAGTAATAATAGATAGCGTTACAGCTCCAGATACTTATGTATTTGAAAGAGACGCAGCAAGTACTGTTAGTTTTGGAGGACAAACAACACGTATACAAATGGCTCAAGAAATTGTGTCTGGTTTAGTTAATACTAGTAATACAGAATTAGTTTTAGATAATATGTTTGCACATGTAGCTGATGCTAACGATTTTACTGATGCAGATCTTAATGCTTCAGATAAAAGCGTTAGAAGTAAAGTAGCAGCATCAACAGATTATTTTGCAGCTAATACAACAGATGCAAATACAATCAAATCAACAATGGATGGTTATATCCAATCTCAGGTAAATGATGTTTTTCCAAATTGGGCAACAACTGCAACATCAGGTGTAGCAGGTCAAATACAACAAGCAGGTGGTGGATCTATCCGTTACGTTAACGCAAAAGGTTTAGAGTATAACCAAGCATTTGCTAAAAGTTTAATTGGCGCTTTAATGGTAGACCAAATTTTAAACAACTATTTAAGTACAGCAGTTTTAGATGCAGGAGATAATGTTGCAAATAACGATGCTGATGTTTTAGATGGTACAAATAGTTATACAACAATGGAACACAAGTGGGATGAAGCTTATGGTTACTTATATGGTAACGAAGACAACCCAGCTGTACCAGTATACGAAGCAGATAAGTTTTTAAGCGAGTATGTTGCTAAAGTAGACGGAGATTCAGATTTTTCTGGAATTGCAATGGATATTTACAACGCATTTAAATTAGGTCGTGCTGCAATTGTTGCTAAAAACTATGACGTTCGTGATGCACAAGCTGAAATTATTAAAGCTAAAATTTCTGAAGTAATTGCAGTAAGAGGTATCTACTACTTACAACAAGGTAAAGCTAATTTAGGTACAGATATGGCATCAGCTTTTCATGCTTTATCAGAAGCTTATGGGTTTATCTATAGCTTACAGTTTACAAGAAAGCCAGGTACAACACAACCTTACTTAACAAAAACAGAAGTAGAAGCACTTACAAGTCAGTTAATGACAGGAAATGGTTTCTGGGATGTTACACCAGCAACATTAGATGCTATTTCTGATACAATTTCTGCAGAGTTTGACTTTACAACAGCTCAAGCAGGAAGTTAATAATTAACATATATTTAAATAGAAGACGTTGTGCATTAAACGTCTTCTATTGTTATTTTTGCACATTGAAAAGAAAATTGATAATTATGAAAAAGTTAGTTTACATTTTTACATTAATGTTAGTCGTAGTGGCTTGTACAGAATCTGATGATACAGGTAGTGGTACAAGTAACTCTGATGACTATAATAGGGTTGCAATGCAAACCAATTTAGCAGATAATATAATTATTCCAAGACTTCAAGACTTAAAATCAAGTTTAGAAACCTTGACTACTGTTGGTACTACTTTTACAGCTGCACCAGATCAGACTAGTTTAGATAATTTAAGAGCTGCTTTTGTTAGTGCTTATAAAGATTGGCAATTAGTGGAGCCTTTTAATATCGGTCAAGCCGAAGTTATGCTTTACGGTTTTCAAATGAATGTGTATCCAACAACAACTGAAGATATTGAAGCAAATATTGCTAATGGTACTTATGATTTGTCAGCGGTTGGAAATAATGATGCAGTAGGTTTTCCTGCGGTAGATTATATGTTACATGGTATAGCTGCTACAGATGCAGATATCTTAATTAAGTATGCGGATGCAAATTACAAAACATACTTAACAGATTTAATTGCACAAATGAATAGTTTAACACAAACCGTGTTATCTGATTGGACTGGTAATTATAGAGATGTATTTGTTAACAGTACAGAAAACACTGTGTCAAGTGCCGTAAATAAGTTTATTAATGACTATATTTTCTATTTTGAAAAAGGGTTACGTGCTAATAAATTTGGTATTCCTGCAGGTGTATTTTCTTCAGGCCCTTTAGCGGATAAAGCAGAAGCTATTTATAACGGAACCATCTCTAGAGATTTAGCAATTATTGCGCTAGATAATGTTCAGAATATCTTTAATGGTCAGGCAACAAATGCGTCTGCAACAGGAGAAGGTTTTTATAAATACCTAGTAGCTTTAGACAGAACAGATTTAGCAACATTAATTAATACTAGAATTGATGATGCTAGACAAAAAATACAAGTTTTAAATGCGGATTTAAAAACGCAAGTAGAAACTGACAATACAAAAATGACTGAAGCTTACGATGCGTTACAACTAGTAGTTGTGTCTTTTAAAGTAGACATGTTACAAGCGTTTAATGTAAGTGTGGATTACGTAGATGCAGACGGAGATTAATATTAAATAACACTAATTTATTAAAGGTTGATTTAAAAGAATCAACCTTTTTTTGTATTATGGATTTTAGCTTAAAAACATATCTTAACAAAACTACGGATGCAGCACCTTTAGCTGTGTTCAGGATTGGATTTGGAATAATGATGTGTTATGGTATGATCCGTTATTGGTTAAAAGGATGGATTGAAACGGTATATATCCAACCAAAATTTCATTTTAAATATTACGGATTTGAGTGGGTTAATACCTTAGGTAATTACACCTATTTATTATTTTTAATCTGCGGTGTATCTGCCTTATTTGTGGCTGTAGGTTATAAATACAGATGGGCCATTATTACTTTTTTTATTAGCTTTACTTATATAGAGTTAATGGATAAAACCACCTATTTAAATCATTATTATTTTATAAGCATCCTTAGCTTTTTAATGATTTTTTTACCAGCTAACAAATTCTTTTCTATAGATACTTATCGCTCTAAAGTAAGTTATAATACCATCCCTAAATGGACTATTGATGGTATTAAACTACTACTAGGTATTGTTTACTTTTATGCAGGATTGGCAAAAATAAATAGTGATTGGTTATTAAAAGCACAACCTTTAAAAATATGGTTACGCTCTAAATACGATTTGCCACTTATTGGCGAGACTATTATGCAACAAGATTGGTTTCATTATGCTATGAGCTGGTCCGGAATGTTATATGATTTACTAATTCCGTTTTTCTTACTGTACAAACGCACACGATTTGTAGCCTTTATAATGGTTATTTTCTTTCATGTGTTTACCCGTATTTTGTTTCCTATCGGTATGTTTCCGTTTGTTATGATTGTAAGTGCATTAATCTTCTTTGATGCCCCGTTTCATCATAAAATTATAAACAAATTCAAGTCGCTAACCGGCTTTATTTCCGCGAAAGCGAAACCCATAAACTACAAATCCACTTATAAAGTAAGGTTTAGTAAAGTAATACTACCAATACTAGGGGTGTTTGTTGTGCTTCAATTAGTATTACCGTTTAGATATCTATTATATCCAGGGGAGTTATTTTGGACGGAAGAAGGCTACCGCTTATCATGGCGTGTGATGTTGATGGAAAAAATGGGAAACACAACGTTTAAGATTAAGGATGAAGAAGGACATATGTTTTTAGTAAATAACGCTGACTTTTTAACGCCATTACAGGAAAAACAAATGAGTTTTCAACCTGATTTTATATTAGAATATGCACATTATTTAGGAGACCATTTTACAAAGCAAGGACATAAAGGTGTGCAAGTGTATACTAAAAGTTATGTGGCTTTAAATGGTCGATTAAGTCAATTATTTATTGATGAAAGCGTAAATTTGTACCAAGAAAAAGAATCGTTTAAACATAAACACTGGATTTTACCATTTACAGATGAAATTAAAGGACTATAATCTATTACTATTATTGATGTTATCTGCTTTTAGCATGTTAGCACAACAGCAAATTTCTGGAACGATTACTAATCTTCAGGGCAGTGCGCTGGAAGATGTTGGGGTGTATGATAAAACATCTGGCTTATTAACTAAGTCTGATGCTAACGGTTTTTTTACTTTTGAAACAGAAAAGGAGACTTTAGAGTTAACCTTTTTTGATTACGAATATCAAGTGTTTGAACAAACAGTACTGTCTACCAATGCTAAAAGTTTAAAAATAAAATTAGCGCCTTTAGCAGAAACAACGTTGTCTGAGGTCGAAATTACATTAAGAAAGGCAAAACTGTTTAGTTTAAAACAACTGAATGATGTGGAAGAAACAGCTATTTACGCAGGTAAAAAAACGGAGGTTGTTTTAATAGATCAGTCTATGGCTAACCTTGGGGCAAATAATGCTAGACAATTATATAGTCAAGTAGCTGGATTAAACATTTACCAAAATGATGATGCTGGTTTACAATTAAATATTGGAGGTCGTGGATTAGATCCAAACAGAACAGCTAACTTTAATACGCGTCAAAATGGGTACGATATTAGTGCAGATGTTTTAGGGTATCCAGAGAGTTACTACACACCAACAGCAGAGGCGTTACAAGAAATACAAATAGTTAGAGGTGCCGCATCGTTACAGTACGGAACACAATTTGGTGGTTTGGTTAATTTTAAAATGAAAACACCAAATAAAGAAAAACCTTTAGAGCTAATTACTAGAAATACCATTGGAAGTAATGGGTTGTACACCAACTTTACTAGTGCTAATGGTACTAAAGGCAAATTTAGTTATTACACGTTTTTTAACTATAAAAAAGGGGATGGATTTAGAGATAACTCTAATTTCGAGTCTAAAAATTTTTATGCGCATTTAGGGTATCAGTTTAATGATAAAACAAAGCTAGAAGGAGAGGTGACGTACTTAAGGTATTTAGCTAAACAAGGTGGTGGTTTATCGGATGCTGCTTTTAAGGAAGATCCATACCAAAGTAACAGAGCACGTAACTGGTTTCAGGTAGATTGGTTATTGTATAATTTAAAATTGTCTCATAAATTTTCTGAAAACACAAACTTTACATTTAATGCCTTTGGATTAAATGCGTCTAGAGATGCTTTAGGGTTTAGAACTAACCGTGTGGATCAAGCAGATGATAACGGTGTTAGAGATTTAATTAAGGGACAGTTTGATAATTTTGGTTTTGAAACTAGAGTTTTGACTAACTATAATTTGTTTAATAAAAAAGCAATTGGTCTTTTGGGGGCTAAGTTTTATAAGTCAGAGAACACAGCAGAACAAGGTCCAGGAAGTGATGGTATTGATCCAAATTTTGATTTTCAGTATGATACCTTTCCTAACTATTCTAACCAATCGGATTTTACTTACCCCAATTTAAACGTTGCCATTTTTGGAGAAAACATTGTGTATTTAAATGATGAGGTATCTATAACTCCTGGTTTTAGATTTGAATATATTAACACACAAAGTGATGGTTATTTTAGACGTATAAATACAGATGCTGCTGGAAATGTTATTTTAAATGAAAAAATTGAGGATGACTTAACAAGAGAACGTTCTTTTGTGCTATTAGGTTTAGGTGCAAGTTATAAGCCAAGCACATCTTTTGAGTTATACGGAAACGTGTCTCAAAACTACAGATCAGTAACATTTACAGATATTAGTATTACCAATCCTGCATTTGTAATTAGTCCTGATATTGATGACGAAAGTGGTTTTACTGTAGATGCCGGAGTAAGAGGGCGTGTGTCTAACAAAATATCTTATGATGTTAGTGCCTTTAGTTTATTTTATAACGACCGTATTGGGTTTATACAACGTGGTTTTGCTGATGGAAGTGTTAAGAGCGAAAGAGGTAATGTAGGTGATGCTATGATGTATGGTGTGGAGAGTTTAGTCGAATTTAATTTAGAAAATCTATTACTTAACAATGAAGACTATATTTTTAACTATTATGTTAATATGTCTTTTGTAGACTCTGAGTATACTAAATCTGATGAAAACGGAGTAGAAGGTAATAAGGTAGAATTTATACCTAACTATAATTTTAAAACAGGGATTCGTCTAGGATATAAAGACTTTTTATCTAACATACAATACACATACTTATCGTCTCAATTTACAGATGCTACAAACTCGACAGAAGGAAACTTAAGTGGTGTTACAGGAGAGATTCCCGCATATGATGTTTTAGATGTATCGTTTTCTTACAAGTACAAGCAGTTTAAGTTAGAAGCCGGAGTAAATAACCTTTTAGATAACGCGTATTTTACAAGACGCGCTACAGGATATCCTGGTCCAGGAATTATTCCATCGGCTAACAGAAACTTTTATACAACGTTAGAGATTAAATTTTAACTAACTATACGTTAATTATGCTTTTTGATTAATATTTAAAACGTATCTTTACTCGCAATTAATTCTAATTGCAATGACAGCACACGAAAATAAAATAGTAGGCGAAGGATTAACTTACGACGACGTCCTTTTAGTACCTGCTTTTTCTGAAGTTCTTCCTCGCGAAGTCAACATTCAATCAAAACTTACACGCAACATTACTATCAACGTTCCAATAGTTTCCGCAGCTATGGATACTGTTACAGAAAGTCAAATGGCAATTGCTATGGCTAGAGAAGGTGGTATAGGTGTATTACATAAAAACATGACTATAGAGCAGCAAGCTACTAAAGTGCGTAAAGTAAAACGTGCAGAAAGTGGTATGATCATAGATCCTGTAACGTTACCAATGACTGCAGTAGTTGCAGATGCTAATAATGCAATGCGAGAGCATGGTATTGGAGGTATCCCGATAGTCGACGATAACGGACTGCTAAAAGGAATTGTAACAAATCGTGACTTACGTTTCGAACATGAAAAAAACAGACCAATTGTTGAGGTAATGACTAGCGAGAATCTAGTTACTGCTCCAGTTGGAACGTCTTTAAAAGATGCCGAAAAAATATTACAACAACATAAAATTGAAAAGCTTTTAATTGTTGAAGGCGATAAGTTAGAAGGTTTAATAACCTTTAGAGATATTACTAAACTAACGCAAAAGCCAATAGCAAATAAAGATACTTTTGGACGTTTACGTGTTGCAGCAGCAATAGGTGTTACAGGAGACGCAGTAGCGCGTGCCGAAGCATTAGTAAATGCAGGTGTTGATGCCATAGTAATTGATACAGCGCATGGACATACTAAAGGTGTGGTAAATGTGTTAAAAGAAATCAAGAAAAAATTCCCACAATTAGACGTCATTGTTGGTAACATAGCAACAGGAGCAGCAGCTAAGTATTTAGTTGAAGCAGGAGCAGATGCAGTAAAAGTTGGTATTGGACCAGGTTCTATATGTACAACTCGTGTAGTTGCAGGTGTTGGTTTTCCTCAATTTAGTGCAGTGCTAGAAGTCGCAGCAGCAATTAAAGGAAGTGGTGTACCAGTAATAGCAGATGGTGGAATTAGATATACAGGGGATATTCCTAAAGCATTAGCAGCAGGAGCAGACACAGTTATGTTAGGGTCTCTGTTAGCAGGAACAAAAGAAAGTCCTGGTGAAACTATTATATACGAAGGGCGTAAGTTTAAATCGTATAGAGGTATGGGATCTGTAGAAGCTATGAAGCAAGGTAGTAAAGACCGTTACTTCCAAGATGTAGAAGACGACATTAAAAAACTAGTGCCAGAAGGTATTGTTGGACGTGTACCTTACAAAGGAGAACTATATGAAAGCTTACACCAATTTATAGGAGGTTTAAGAGCAGGTATGGGATATTGTGGAGCAAAAGACGTTGCCACTTTACAAGAGACAGGACGCTTTGTTAAAATTACCGCTTCAGGTATTAACGAGAGTCACCCTCATGATGTTACTATTACTAAAGAATCGCCTAACTATTCTAGATAGGTCTTAGGTTTATATAATATAAAAAAAGCACAACCATTGGTTGTGCTTTTTTGGTTTGAACTAAAATCAAACTCTTAATTATTAGTGATTTTTGTTAATTCTCTAGACGATCGTAGTTTTCCTTTTTTGCTATAGTTTTCACTTTTAACAATTCCAATACCTTTAACGTACCATTCTATTCCAGAACCTCTAAATTTTATAATTCCCATTTGAAAAACATAATCAAAAGATACTTTGTAACCATCAAATGTCCCTGCTTTAATCGTTAGAGAATCTTTTGCTAAAATCTTTCGGTTAAGTACTGACATGGTTGCAATGGAAGCCGAATTGTCTTCATCTCCAATAGCTAAATCAATGTTTCCATCTTTTAAAACAGTACCAACTTCCATATTATCCGGAAACTCTAAGAAGTCTCCTGTAGCTTTGATCTTAAAAGCACTATTGTTATCCTTACTTTGAAGCGCTGTATAATTAGACATGTCAACATAAAAATCACCATTAATACATTTTAAAATGTAGTCCTTAGCTTCTTTGTCTTCTACAGATTTGATGTATATAGTTAGATTACCATCTTCGTTTGCTACAGACTCTATAGAATGGCTTTCAACAGATAATTCCTTACCTTTTTTATTATAGTTAGTATACTCTAATGTCATACCTACTTTATAAGGAGAGGTTTCTTCACACGTTTGTGAAAAGCCATGCTGAGTAACTATTAAAAGTAAAAACAAACTTAGTATTTTAGTCATGATTTTGATATTAAGTGGAACTGTGATTTTATAACGACTTATTGTATTATTATAGTAACCAAAGTTAATAGGTTTCTCTTGAAAATTCAAATGTAAATTATTGATTTTTAGTTTGTTTGATTAAATATTTTGTAAAGTAGAGGTGGTTTTAGATCTCTTAATAAAAAAAGAACCCTCAATTACGTTAGTGTTAATGTTACTATAACGCAATATGTAAAGTGTATTATTCTTACTATTTTAATGCTATCAAATTAGTAAAGAGATTAACTCTATGGTAATTTAAATAGTAAATTAATATTAGCAATCGTATTTAGCATGGAAATTATAGGAAACATTATCAAAGGAGCCATTACAATAAAGGAAGCATTAACACCAGACGTTAATCCTATAGAGGCACAAGAGCAAGTATTACAACATTTACTATCTACAGCTAAAGACACCTTATTTGGTAAACAGTATAATTTTGAGGCTATCAGTAATGCACAAAATTCTAAAGTGGCATTTGCGAATAGTATTCCCTATTTCGATTATAATCAAATTAATGACAAATGGTGGTCTAAATTACATGAGGGATTAGCGGATGTAACTTGGCCTGGTAATCCATCTTATTTTGCTTTAAGTTCCGGTACAACAGGAAAGACTAGCAAACGTATTCCGGTTACAGATGCTATGTTATCTGCAATTAAACAGGCAGGAATTGACCAAGTAACAGCACTTAGTAATTTTGATTTGCCTGCCGAGTTTTTTAGTAAAGAAGCTATGATGTTGGGTAGCTCTACAGATTTAACCGAAAAAGAGGACCATTTAGAAGGAGAGATTAGTGGTATTACAGCTAGCAATATTCCGTCATGGTTTAAAGGCTTTTATAAACCGGGCGAAGATATTGCCAAAATAGACGATTGGGATAAACGTGTGGCAACAATAGCTAAGCGTGCAAAACAATGGGATATTGGCGCTTTAAGCGGAATTCCGTCATGGATGGAACTGATGTTAAAAACAGTTATTGATTACCATGAGGTAGATACTATTCACGATATATGGCCAAACCTTCAAGTATATACTTCTGGTGGTGTTGCTTTTGGACCTTATAAAAAAAGTTTTAATGCTTTATTAGGAAAGCCTGTAACGGTTATTGATACCTATTTAGCTTCAGAAGGATTTTTAGCATTTCAAGCTAGACCAGAAACAGAGGCGATGCAGTTGGTTACAGATGGTGGTATTTATTTTGAATTTGTGCCTTTTAAACCTGAATATATTAATCTGGACGGGTCATTAAAAAATGAAGCTCCAAGCGTCACTTTAAAGGACGTCCAATTAGATCAGGACTACGTAGTCATTATTAGTACCGTAAGTGGTGCTTGGCGTTATTTGATTGGAGATACTATAGAATTTACTGATGTAGAACGTGCGGAAATTAAAATTACTGGTCGTACTAAATTCTTTTTAAATACGGTGGGCTCTCAGTTGTCCGTAAATAAATTAGATGATGCTATCAGACATTTGGAAGAAACATTTAATACTACAATCCCAGAATATACTTTATGTGCTAAACGTTTTGAGGATGGCTTTTACCATAGTTGGTATTTGGGGTCTGAAGGTTTAAAAGAAGATACTTTGACTATTGTAGCTACATTGGACAAATTTTTAAAAGATGCTAATAAAAATTACAGAGTCGCTAGAGGAAAAGCGTTAGAAGGCGTAAAAGTTAAGGTAATAGATCCTCATGTTTTTGCAGAGTGGAGTGGTACTAACAAGAAAAAAGGAGGACAGGTTAAAATGGAACGTGTTATGGGAGAAGATAAGTTTAAAGAATGGGAAGCATTTACTAGTAGACACTAAGACTTAGATAAGTTAGCATCTCTTTGATTTATAATTTCCATAATTTCTTCTGGAGACAAATAGTATTTTTTGATTCTTGCAATATAGGATTGATCAATATTTGCTTGACTTAGTATAAAATCTTTAGTTTTTAAAATGTAGTCTTCCATTCCTGATTGGACAGCATAAGTATCAGCAGACCGTTCGGCAGCTGCAATATGGTTGTCTGATAGTAGATACTTAACACCAAACCACATTAGGTTTAGGTTGCTTCGGTTTTTGTAATCCATAACGTGACCTAACTCGTGACCAATCCAGCCAATCAATACGTCCTTTGGCATGCCTTTAGTATAATACACTTCGCCAGAAATTTTCACAGTTTCGCTTATAAAAATATTATACGATCGTTTTCCTTTCCGTTTCAAAAAACTGCTAGCAGTTGGTTGTGCTTGCATGGTCGATTTTTTTATATTCTTTTTGAATTCAAAATTAATTGCAGTGTCTTTTAATTCAGGGTAATAAGATAAAGCAGTTTCTACTTCATCTTTAATAGATTCGGGTATTGTAGATTGTGGATATAGTACGTTTGTCATTAGTATTAATACAGTTAGTTTAATTAACATCATGTATTTAATATAAAAGATAATAGGTTAAGACAAAACCATTTAACTTTATACTGCTATTTTTTAACAAATAGAAATCAAATAATAGCACAACGTTTGGTTGTGCTATTATAAAGTAAGATGATTATTTAATTCCGTTTTTATCTAAAAAATGTAATATGTGTGTCGCTATTTCTCTGGTTTTTTCTTCTGCAGCAAAATGTCCTGCATCTAAAAGGTGGAGTTCCGCATTTGGCAAATCTTTTAGGTATGCTTTGGCACCATTAGCATTAAACTTTAAATCCTTTTTGCCCCAAACAATTAGTGTCTTAGGTTGCTCTTTCTTTAGCATGTTTTGCCATGTTGGATAGCTTAATAGATTGGTATTATAATCTTTAAATAACTGTACTTGGATGTTTCGGTCTTTTTCAGAATTTAGAAATGCCAAATCGTGTATCCAAGCATCAGGACTTTGAGTATTTATATTATTACTATCTAAGTCAAATAAATACTGTTTGTTTATTATGGCCTCTTTACTTGTTAAACTGTATAGAAAATCATGCTCTTCTTTAGATTTATCTGTTTGTGCTTTTCTAAAAAAGACTTGTCTATTTGGTGTTAAACCGTCAAGGTAAGCATTTGCGTTTTGTACAATTAGAGCCTCAATTTTATTTGGGTTGTCTAACATCATTCTGTACCCCACAGGAGCGCCAAAATCTTGCATATACATTACGTAATTATCTATGTTGAGGTGCTCTAAAAGCTTTTGTGTGTAATTAGCTAGTAAGTCAAAAGTGTACTGTGTTGTTTCAGGATTTAAATGCGTACTGTAGCCAGACCCAAGATTATCAGGTGCAATGACATAGTAGTGACTAGATAACATTGGAATCAAGTGTCTATACGAGTGTGATGACGATGGATAACCATGTAATAAAACTATAGCCGGATTCTTTTTATCGCCAGACGCTCTGTAAAATAATTTAACACTATCAATTGTAGCATAATTATAGGTAGTTGCTGGTGGTAAAAAATATTGGTTGTCCTTGTTTTTATTGGTCTTTTCTATAGCAGTATTACAGTTAAGTAGTGTCAAGCTTATTACACAAATTAGGAGTAAAGATTTCATTAGAAATGTTTTTAAATTAAAAATAGCGATTTATGTAGTAACACAAACCGCTATAATGTTTTAATAATTAGTTACGTCCTGCCATAACACCACCATCTGTATCCCATATAGCACCAGTAACCCAAGCAGCTTTATCAGATAATAAAAATAAAATACTATTAGAGACATCTGAAGCTTCTCCAAATCGTCCAATAGGGTGGAAATCATTAAACCCAACTAATGCTTTATCAGCAGCTTCTTTTCCGCCAAAAACACCATGATAAACAGGGGTGTTTACTAAAGCAGGAGAAACCGCATTAACACGGATATTATCTTCTGCTAATTCCATTGCTAAATGTTTAGTTAAGGTGTGTAAACCTGCTTTTTGCATTGAATAGGCTGTAGATGGTGTTGCTTTTACAGCTTGTTTAGCCCACATTGAACCAACATTGACTATAGCGCCTCCTGCTGTTGCTTTCATTTTTTTAGCAGCACTTTGCGTGATAAAAAAGAAACCTCTGTTTAGATCTAAATAGGAGTTGTAGTCTTCCATAGTGTGATCTAAAAAAGGTTTTGGTCCAAAGATACCTGAAGCATTTACTAAATAATCTAAATTATCTAAGGCATCAATACTACCGATTAAGTCTTCTACTTCTGTCGTGTTGGAGATGTTGACGGTGTGCTTTATCAAATTAGGAGCATCATCAATTTTAGCGGTGTTTCTACCTACAACATGCACTGTTGCACCACCTGCTAAAAGCGCATTTGTTGTTGCATTACCAATTCCGCTTGTTCCTCCAATTACTAGAGCTACTTTGTTTTCAAATTCTTTCATTTTTATTTACTTTAATTATTAATTATAGACAGACAAGTCTGTCTATTGTTGTTTAAATTTTTTTAGTTTAATATTTTGGTGCACAGGTTTTTGGACTCTTTAATAGGCCAGTCTGCTTGGTGTAAGTGGCTTTCGCCTACAGCGCTTTCATATAATAAATAGATTTGTCTAGCTAGAGACTCGGTTTGAGTTTTACTCAGCCCTTCTAGGTTAGCTGTGATAAGTGTATTGATTAACTGAATAAAACTATTTTTTTGAGATTGAATCTCTGTTCTAATTCGATCGTTGTCTCTTGGTATTTCTGAAACTGTTTTAATACACCAACAGCCATTAAAATCTTTATCCATAAAAAAGAGGTTCAGAAAATCGAAAATAGCCAATATTTGATCTTTCCCTTTTTGTTTAGTTGCTGTATAGGTTTCAATATCTTTTAAAAAGCTTGTGTTTTTAAATTGAAGGTAGGCTAAACAAATATCTTCTTTAGATTTAAAATGATTGTAAAGTGTAGCTTTAGCAATTCCTGTTTCCGAAATAATCTCATTAATGCCCGTCAAGTTATATCCGTTCTTATAAAATAAGTAGGAGGCGGTTTCAATGATTCTATTTTTTACTTCAGATTGTTTCACAGGACAAATATATAATAATATTTCTAAAAAGTAGACAGGTCTGTCTACTTTTTAGAAAAGTATAGTTTTTATTTAACTAATACGGTCAGGCCAAAAATTAGGATGCTCTCCACTAAACCCCATTTTTGGTAATGCATTGATAACTTCCATGTCGCTTTGCGATAATTCAAAATCAAAAAGATCTAGGTTTTCTTCCATGCGATTTGGAGAGGTAGACTTTGGTATTATAATTACATTATGCTGAATAACCCAACGTAAGCAAATCTGTGATACTGATTTATTATGCTGTTTAGCAATGTCCTTTAAAACTTGATTGTCAAATACTTTTCCGCGTGCTAAAGGTGACCAAGACTCAACGGTTATATTTTTAGCTTTACAGTAATCAGTTAATTCTTGTTGCCAATACCCCGGATGGAACTCGATTTGATTAACAGCTGGAATAACTTTAGCTGTTTTAAATAAAGCTTCTAAATGTTCTTGAAAAAAGTTACTTACTCCTATAGACTTGATTTTACCTTCGGCTTGCAATTCTTCCATTGCGCGCCAGCTTTCCGCATTAGCGTGTTGCCAATTATCGTAATTTTTAGCATTAGCAGGCCAATGTATTAGGTATAAATCAATGTAATCTAACTTTAATTTTTCTAGAGATTTATTAAATTCGGCTTTAGCCTCTTTATAATTTAAATGTGTTCTCCATAATTTTGTGGTAATATATAATTGTTCTCGTGCTATACCACTAGCTTCAATACCTTTAGCAACAGCCTCTTCGTTACCATAAATTGCTGCAGTATCAAATAATCGATACCCTTTATCTATGGCGTTTTTTACAGATTGAATCCCTTCTTGGTCAGTACATTTGTACGTTCCAAAACCAATAAGAGGTATTTTAGAGTTGTCGTTTAAGGTAAGGTGTGTCATGATTTTATTTTTATGAAACAATAAAGAACAAGATAAGCTTTATCTTAATTTTAGTAAAATACAAGATTGCTTTTAACAGCTTTTTAGCACATAGACCAGTATGCCCGTGTATTGTTAATTATTCTTTGCTTTGGTCCTGAATACAAGTGATGTCTACAATTTGACCAGCCATACAAATACCAACAAGGTCGTTGTTTTTGGTATAGCTAAACGTTATATTTTTGTTAGCGGTCAATGCTATATTAAAGCGTTTAAGATTTGTTGGATTAACTTTTTTGCCATCTTTAAGCTTAATCATCCAACCACAACCATCTAATCCAGTCATGTCAATAAGTGTTCCTTCAACACTATTTATACAGTCTTCTGTTTTTAAGGTAGTCGTTTTAGTATTAACACAAGATGAGGTCACAAACACAAGTGCTAATAGTAAAAGAAGGTGTTGTTTTAGTGTATTCATGTATTAAGTGGATTATCGTAATCAATCTAATATAATTGTTTTGTACAACTGTAAGTTGATCATTGTAGAGTAAAAAAAACACAACGATTAGGTTGTGCTTTCAAATTTTATATTTTATTAGTTATTGTTCTGGACTGTAAATTTCACCTCTATGTGGTTTTAAGGCATCACGTACGGGTTTCATTTCAGATTCATTTACAACCATAAATGCAATACTTAACATATCGTTTATTTGCTGAAACCCAGTAATATTTAATTCTGTTTTTTCTATTGCAATATATTCTTTTAGGTGTATTTCGTGGTGTTCGGCAATTTTTAAGGCGTCAGGACCTCTAAAGTCCCATATTAGTTTAAGTTGTCTCATTTTCTTGTTTACTAGTTGTAATGTTTTCAGCAAAATGTTTAAAATCTACTAAATACTTTTTAGATTGTTTTTTAAATGCTTTTGGCATTAATAGTAACATCATTCGTGTTCTAAATCTGGTCGGAGCAAACTCATTATTACTAACCCATTTAGTTGTGTTACTATCTAAAGCTTCAAAATAATTTTCTTGTATGTTGTGCATACCATCCATGTCATAATTAACATGAAATGTTTTTCCTAATTCCTTTTGTGCTATGGTTTCTGTTAAGCTTATTTTTCGCTTACCAAATACATAATTTAATCTCATTTTAGATCCCACTTTTCCTAAATCTCCAGAAACGTGTTCAAAGCTTTCAAGACCGTCTTGCCAGTGTTTTTTAGAGTTGTGGTCTTCAAGTAAGTCAAGGCACTCATATAAAGGCTTATTGATAATTATTTGAGTAGTATATTTCATTGTCATTACTAAATGGGATTCAAAATTATAAAAAAAATAGCGATTGTAAAATTACAATCGCTAAAGGTTTAAATATATTGGTTAAAGCAGTGTTTTGTTATAATACGACTTTTAACGAATGTCTAAATTTTGGAGTTTCAATAACTATAATGCTAATTTGATTTTTTGGTAAGTCTAATGTTTTTCTAAATGTATTAGTAACATCAATGTCTGATAGTCTAAGTATTTCCTTTCCTAAAATAGAGTAGGCCTTTATGGTTACTTTTCCTTTATAGTTTGAAATTAATAATTGGTTTTTGACCATTTTTGCAGAAAAATCTGCTGTTTTATTATCTTGTAAGTCTGAAGCATCAATAACTGAAACCATACTGACATCAGTAAGGTTGTTGTTATTAAATGGTGTTGCTTCTTCTGCTAAAGTAGCATTGAAAACAAAAAGCAATAAAATTAAAATGTAGTTTTTAGCCATAATCAATAATCTATTCAAGTAAATGTAATACTTTAATTTAAGTTTTTCTAAAACTTTAATACTATTATAACATTTGTGTATCAATAAATATGCCACTTTAGCGTTTTGATTTTCACTTCAATAATATAATAAATAGAATCTAGCATCGTTTGTAAAAGTGCTTGTATTATAGTGTAATATTGCTATTTTTGCCGACATTGCTAATAAAAGTGCCCTTTTTTATGAAAATGAACGTTTTACGTACTACTTTAATCGCCTTTATAGTATCTTGTTTTTTTGCCAGTGCGCAAGAAAAAACCGTGTTATTTACGGTAAATGAGGTGCCAGTTTATACCAATGAGTTTAAACGTGTTTACAATAAAAATTTAGATTTAGTAAAAGACGATTCTCAAAAAGACATTGATAATTATTTAGATTTATTTGTAAAATACAAGCTTAAAATAGCGGAAGCTAAGACTTTAGGCTTAGACAAAAAACCATCTTATTTAAGAGAGTTTGGTAATTACAAAGACCAATTAGCTAAAAATTATTTAAATGATAATAAGGTTACAGACCAGTTAGTTGAAGAAGCCTACAATAGACTACAAACGGAGGTTGATGCTAATCATATTTTAGTCAAATTAGAAGAAAATGCAAGCCCTAGGGATTCGCTTTTAGCATTTCAAGAGATCCAAAAATTAAGAATACGTGCTATAAATGAAGGCTTTGATGTTGTAAAAAAGGATATCCATAATGGCCGTACTTTATTTGCAGAAGAGTTAGGTTATTTTACAGCATTTAAAATGGTGTATTCTTTTGAGAATGCAGCTTACAATACGCCTGTTGGAGAATGGTCAGCGCCTTTTAGAACACAATTTGGCTACCACGTTGTATTAGTAAAAGATAAGCGTAAAAACAGAGGGGATGTTACAGTAGCACATATTATGCTATTAGACAAAGAGGATAGCGAGGACAATCAAAGTCGTATAAACGAAATATATAAACGTATAAAGCAAGGTGAAGATTTTGGAGCCTTAGCAAAACAGTTTTCTGAAGATAAAAGCTCAAGTAGTACCGGTGGGCAACTTAATACGTTTTCTGCAGGGCAATTAAGTTCTAAAACTTTTGAAGATCAGGCATTTGCTTTAGAGCAAGCAAAAGATGTGTCTAAACCGTTTAAATCGGAATTTGGATATCACATTGTTAAGTTAATTGAAAAGCATGGTATCAAATCGTTTTCAGAATTAGCACCTGAATTAAAAAATAAAATCAAACGTGACTCTAGGTCTAAGGTCATTAATGATAAACGTTTGGAAGGATTGTACAACAAATATAATGTGTCTAAAACGACTCCAGATTTAAGACCGATAGTGTCTATTTTGAATGATACTTATTTTAGTAGCAGTTGGAAGATTCCTGCTGATTTTAAAGGAGAAACACAATTGTTTAAGATCGGAAATACAGTTTTTAGCCAACATGATTTTGCTGAATTTTTGCTAAAAAGCCAACGTAAACGTCAAGCTAAAGTGGCATTAGAAAAGCTAGTAGCAGATAATTATATCTTGTTTGTTGAAAGTAGTTTGAAAATATACCAAGAAGAGAATTTAGAAAATGAAAACGAAGACTATGCTCAAATATTAATGGAGTATAGAGATGGCTTATTGCTATTTGATTTGATGGAAACGGAAATCTGGAATGCAGCAAAACAAGATTCAATAGGTTTACAACAGTATTTTGCATTACACCAAGATAACTATTTTTATGATGTTAGGGTGGATGCAATTGTAGCGTCTTCAGCTAAAAAAAGTAGTATAAAAAAGGTGGCAAAGATGCTAAGCTCTAATGTTAGTCCTGATGCAATTAAAGCGCAGTTAAACTCAGAGTCTAAAATTAATGTTAGCTTTATTGAAGACATACTAGATGCTAACCATCAAGCTTTACCAAAAGACTTAAAATTAGAAACAGGAGTATCTGATATTTTTACACATAATGATGCTTACAGTGTTGTTAGCATTAAGTCAGTGATACCTAAAACCTCAAAATCTTTTAAGGAAGCTAAGGGGCATGTTATTGCAGATTTTCAAGAAGAAAAAGAAAAAGAATGGATGTCTGGTTTAGCAAAGAAGTATAAAGTAGTTATTAATCAAGAGGCTTTAAATCAAGTCAAAGAACAACTTAAATAATTTGAGAAAAATCATCTACATATTTGCGTTATTTAGTCTGTTGTGGTCTTGTGACTATTTTAAACCTGTGCCTCTAGAAGAAGCTATAGCTAGAGTGGACGATGTGTTTTTATATACAAAGGACCTTAAAAAGGTATTACCCGATAATTTAAGTAAATCGGATAGTGCTATTTTTGCTAATAATTTTATTACTAAATGGGCAACACAACAATTATTTGTTCAAAATGCTCAAGTTAATTTATCAGACGCTAAATTAGATAAGTTTGACAGGTTAATTAAGCAGTATAAAAATGATCTATACAGTAAAGCTTATGTGGAGGCTTTGGTTGCTAAAAATTTGGATACTGTAGTGTCTAATAAAGAGGCAGTCTCTTATTACGATGCCAACAGGGAAGCTTTTAAATTAAATGAAGATTTAATAAAATTTAGATACATCAATGTTGAAGCAAATAGATTAGATCTAGAAAAGGTTAAAACAAAGTTTAAACGTTTTAACATAAAGGACAAAAAGGAATTGGATTCAATCTCAATTCAATTTAAATCCTATTCTTTAAAAGATTCCGTTTGGATAAGAGTAGATCAAGTCATTAAGAAAATAGAAGCTGTAGGTATTGATAATAGAAATGATTTGTTAAAAAAATCTAATTTTATACAACTCAAAGACTCATTAGGATTATATTTGATGCAAATAAATGATGTATTGTTAAGAAACGATACAGCACCATTAGAATACGTAAGACCAACAATTAACCAAATCGTTATTAATAAACGAAAATTGGAATTGATTAAACAATTAGAAAAGGACATTACTAAAGATGCCATTAAAAACGAACAATTTGAAATTTACAATTAAAACTAAAACGTTATCCGCTTTTGCGTTTTTATTATTAGCAAATTTTACTGCTTCAGCGCAAGAAATTATTGACGAAACTGCTCCAGAAACAGTTAAAGATACTACGGTAACTAAAGGAGCAACTAAGGTAGACGGTGTTGCTGCAGTAGTTGGAGATTACATTGTATTGGATAGTGATATTGACAAAATGATTTTACAACTTAAGGCGCAAGGTGCATCTTTACAAGGGGTATCTAACTGTCAACTGTTTGGTAAATTATTAGAAGATAAGCTATATGCACACCATGCTATTCAAGATAGTATCGTGGTTAATGATGCTGAGATAAACTCTAGAGTAGATCAACAAATTGAGCAATTCTTGCAACAGACCAAAGGTAACATGGATGAGTTACTAAAGTTTTATAAAAAAGATAGCGAAGCTAGTTTCAGAGAAGAAATGTTTGAAATTAACAAGAGTAATAAATTAGCTTCAGAGATGAAGACTAAAATTATTGACGAGATTGAAGTAACTCCAGAAGAAGTACGTCAGTTTTTTAATAAAATACCAAAAGACGAACGTCCAAGATTTGGAACAGAGCTTAAAGTAGCACAAATTATAATTGAGCCTAAAGTTTCTGAAACTGAAAGACAACGTGTCATTGATCAATTAAAAGAGTATAAGAGAGAAGTAGAAGTAGACGGGAAAAGTTTTAGATCTAGAGCTGCTTTTTATTCTGATGATCCAGGAACAAAAAAATCAGGAGGAAAATTACCTCCAATGAATAGGTCTAACCCAAGAATGGTAAAGGAATTTAGAGATGTTGCTTTTTCTTTACAAGAAGGAGAAATTTCTGAGCCTTTTGCAACGGACTTTGGATACCATATTATTTATTTAGAAAAAATTAGAGGACAAGAATATGATGTGAGTCATATCCTTTTAGTTCCAGAAATTTCTGATGAAGAAGTTATGGAAGCTAAACAAAGAATAGAAAAAATTAGAGACGATATTAATAATGGAGATTACACGTTTGCTGAAGCTGCTAAAGAATTTAGTGACGAGAAAGAAACTAAAAGTCAAGGCGGACAGCTAATTAATCCACAAACTCAAGATTACAATTTTGAGTTAACTAAAATGGATCCTGAATTATACGGACAACTACAAGGTTTAGAAAACAACACACTAAGTGATGTTTTAACAGACTCTGACAGACAAGGTAACATCAAGTTTAAGTTAGTTACAGTTACGGATAGAATTGATGAGCATGACGCAGATTACTCTCGTGATTATTTAAAGATTAAAGAATTAGCTTTAAACGAAAAACAATACAATGCTATTGGTGAGTGGCAAGACGAAAAAATTAATGATACTTACATTAAAATTAGCGAATCTCATAGAGATTGCGATTTTAGCAGTAACTGGTTAAAAAACAAATAGATTATATGTCAGACGTTGCAGCAGTAAAATCTCTAGTAACAAGATACAATGCGTTAAGGCAAGAAGTAGCCAAAGTAATTATAGGACAAGACGATGTAGTTAATCAGATTTTAATCTCGATTTTCTCTGGTGGTCACGCCTTATTAATTGGTGTTCCGGGATTGGCCAAAACATTAATGGTTAATACTATTTCTCAAGCTTTAGGATTGGATTTTAAACGTATACAGTTTACTCCAGATTTAATGCCAAGTGACATTTTAGGAAGCGAAATCCTAGACGAAAGCAGACAATTTAAATTTATTAAAGGACCAATATTTGCTAATATTATTTTAGCAGATGAGATTAACCGTACACCTCCAAAAACGCAAGCAGCCTTGCTAGAAGCGATGCAAGAGCGTTCGGTAACGGTTTCTGGGCACCATTACAAATTAGATTTACCATACTTTGTTTTAGCAACTCAAAACCCAATTGAGCAAGAAGGAACGTATCCACTTCCAGAAGCGCAATTGGATCGTTTTATGTTTGCTATCAATTTAGATTACCCAAGTTTTCAAGAAGAAGTAGATGTTGTAAAAGCAACAACTTCTAATCATAAACCAACGGTTAATGCCTTATTTACTGCGCAAGAAATCGTAGATTTTCAACAGTTAATTAGACGTATTCCTGTAGCAGATAATATTATAGAATATGCGGTAACTATGGTTGGTAAAACTAGACCAAATAGTGATGCAGCTTCTGATTTGGTAAAGCAATATGTAGATTGGGGAGCAGGTCCAAGAGCTTCTCAAAACTTAATTTTGGCAGCTAAAACACATGCGGCTATAAACGGTAAGTTTTCTCCAGATATAGAAAACGTACAAGCAGTAGCAACTAGTATTTTACGTCATAGAATGATTAAAAACTATAAAGCTGAAGCTGAGGGTGTGACTATTGAGCATATTATTAAAAGTTTATTTTAACATGAAACTGAAACAGTTATTAGTACCATTTATTATCTTATTAATTGGTATTGCAGTAACAGTGGTAGGTGCTGTTTTTAAAATCCAACATTGGACTAATGGAAGTTTAATATTAACTTTGGGTACATTTATTGAGTTTTGTGGTATCTTTTTAGGTATAATTAAGCTTATAAAGATAGCGAGACAATAATATTTAAACTTTTCTATTTTGAAATCTATAACAGCAAAAAAACAAAGAGTATTTGGTTTAGATGTTGTTAGGGCATTAGCAATCCTGCTCATATTATGTTCACATTCTACTATCTTAATTTTTCCGGAGTCGCAGTCCTCACTTATTAAAATCATTCAATTTTTTGGCACCATTGGTGTTGATCTTTTTTTTGTGCTTAGCGGTTTTTTAATTGGAGGTATTTTAATCAAACAGATAGAAACTAAACAAACTAAGTTTAAAAATTTTACCCAGTTTTGGATGCGTCGTTGGTTACGGACATTGCCTAATTATTATTTAGTATTACTAATTAATATAGGGTTGTTATTTGTTTTTAATACTGAAGTTCCAAAGCAACTCTATAAGTATTTCTTTTTTCTTCAGAATTTTTCAAATAAACAGGCGGATTTTTTCACGGAATCATGGAGCTTAACTATTGAGGAGTTTGCTTATTTAATCGGACCAATTTTATTATTTATTTTAGGTTTAATTTTTAAAAAGAGTGGTAAATGGTTGTTTTTGGCTGTAATACTGCTTGTAATAAGTAGCGCCATCTTTCATAGGTTTATTTTTGATGTTAGTATCACTAATAGTCCTCACCAATTCTCATGGAGTAAATCTTTACGTAAAGTTTTAGTGTATAGACTAGATAGTATTTACTATGGCTTCCTAGCTGCGTTTATTGCGTTCTATTATGCTATGGCTTGGAAACGTTATAAATGGTTAAGTTTTGGTTTAGGTGTTGTTTTATTTGTGGGTGTTCATGTCTATATTTTTATAAATTCATTAAATCCAGATCATTTTTCAACGTTCTTTAATGTGTATTATTTATCTATAGTGTCAATAAGTATATTACTCACATTTCCTATGTTTTCAAATTGGAGATCAACTTTAAGGTTTCAAAAGGTTGTTACAAACATTAGTTTATGGTCATATTCTATTTATTTAGTAAATTATTCTATAATACTATTAAGTATTAAGCACTATGTTGTTATTTCGGATCTATCCGCTTTAAGTAAATTAGGTGTTCTAGGATTGTATTGGAGTGCTACTTTTGTGGTTTCTTATCTTTTATTTTCCTTTTTTGAATATCCAATTATAAAATTTAGAGATTCTGCACGGTTTAAAGGATGGTTTGCAAATTAGATTTCTTATTAATTTAATATTTTAAGGTGTTAAAAATTATCATTTTACTATTTTTTAAGTAGTATTTGGTCTTTTTATTGAATTTTATTTAGTGATTGTTCTAATATCTTATATATTTTCAAAATACTTCAATTTTTCGTAATTTTGTTTGCCTTAAATAGGCGGTCCAATTAAGCTAAAAGGTTAGCTTAATTGGACGTTTAAGATTTAATATAATCCTTTTAATTACTATATGAACACTTATAAAGATTACCTTAAAGAGATAGAAGACAGGAAAGTACTTGGACTTCATCCTAAACCAATTGATGGTGCTGAATTACTTAGCGATATCATTACTCAAATTATTGATGTAAATAATGAATTTAGAGCGGAGTCTCTTAACTTTTTTATCTATAACGTTTTACCTGGAACAACTAGTGCTGCAGGAGTAAAAGCTAAGTTTTTAAAGGAAATTATTTTAGGTGAAGCTGTAGTTAAAGAAATTACACCTGCTTTTGCTTTTGAGCAATTGTCACACATGAAGGGTGGACCATCTATTGAGGTGTTATTGGATTTAGCTTTAGGAAACGATGTTGCTATTGCTACAGAAGCTGCAAAAGTATTAAAGACACAAGTGTTTTTATACGAAGCAGATATGGCACTTTTAGAGAATGCTTTTAAAGCAGGTAATACTATTGCAAAAGAGTTATTAGAGAGTTATGCTAAAGCAGAATTTTTTACAAAACTTCCAGAAGTTGACGAAGAAATAGAAATTGTAACTTTTGTTGCTGGTGTTGGAGATATCTCTACAGATTTATTATCTCCGGGTGCAGATGCACACTCAAGATCAGATCGTGAATTACATGGCCAATGTATGTTTGAGCATAACAAAGACATGCAGAATCAATTGTTAGCTTTAAAAGAGCAACACCCTGATAAACGTGTGATGTTAATCGCAGAGAAAGGAACAATGGGAGTAGGGTCTTCTAGAATGTCTGGTGTAAATAACGTGGCGTTATGGACTGGAGTTCCTTTTAGTAAATATGTTCCTTTTATCAATTTTGCACCAGTAATCGCGGGGACAAATGGTATTGCACCAATTTTTTTAACTACGGTTGGAGTAACTGGAGGTATTGGTATTGATTTAAAAAACTGGGAAAAGCAAAAAGATGCTGACGGAAATACTGTTGTAGATGCAGATGGAGAACCAGTTTTAAAGCAAACCTATTCAGTAGAAACAGGTACAGTATTAACCATTAATACTAAAACTAAAAAATTATATAACGGCGATAAAGAGTTAAAAGATATTTCTGCTGCATTAACGCCACCAAAAATGGAGTTTATTAAAGCAGGTGGATCTTATGCTGTTGTTTTTGGTAAAAAATTACAAACATTAGCTTGTAAAATTTTAGATATTGAAATCCCCCAAGTGTATGCCACTTCAAAAGAAGTATCTATTGATGGACAAGGGCTTACTGCTGTTGAAAAAATCTTCAACAAAAATGCTGTAGGTACAACTCCAGGAAAAACATTACATGCAGGATCTAACGTAAGAGTAGAAGTAAACATTGTTGGGTCTCAAGATACTACAGGTTTAATGACGTCTCAAGAATTAGAGATGATGGCAGCGACTATTATTTCACCAATTGTTGATGCAGGATACCAATCAGGGTGTCATACAGCGTCTGTTTGGGATGACAAGTCTAAGGCTAACATTCCAAGGTTAATGACCTTTATGAATGACTTTGGATTAATTACTGCGCGTGATCCTAAAGGGAAATATCATGCAATGACGGATGTAATCCATAAGGTTTTAAATGACCTTGCTGTGGATGACTGGGATATTATTATTGGAGGAGATTCTCATACACGTATGTCAAAGGGTGTTGCTTTTGGAGCTGATTCAGGAACAGTAGCGTTAGCATTAGCTACAGGAGAAGCTACAATGCCAATTCCAGAATCTGTAAAAGTAACCTTTAAAGGAGAAATGAAATCTTTTATGGATTTCCGTGATGTAGTACATGCTACGCAAGAGCAGATGTTAAATCAGTTTGGTGGAGATAACGTATTCCAAGGTAGAATTATTGAAGTGCACTTAGGAACACTTACGGCTGATCAAGCGTTTACATTTACGGACTGGACTGCCGAAATGAAAGCAAAAGCATCTATTTGTATCTCAGAGGAAGACACATTAATAGAATCTTTAGAAATTGCTAAAGGTCGTATCCAAATCATGATTGATAAGGGAATGGATAACGAAAAGCAAATGCTTAAAGGTTTAGTCGAAAAAGCTAATGCTAGAATCGAAGAATTAAAGTCAGGTGCTAAACCAGCTTTAAAACCAGATGCAGATGCTAAGTATTTTGCAGAAGTTGTTGTTGATTTGGATGAAATTGCTGAACCAATGATTGCTGATCCTGATGTAAATAATGAAGACGTATCAAAACGTTATACGCACGATAATATCAGACCGTTATCTTACTACGGAGGAACTAAAACCGTAGATTTAGGGTTTATTGGATCATGTATGATTCATAAAGGGGATATGCAAATTTTAGCGCAAATGTTGAAGAATATTGAAGCGCAGCATGGTAAAGTAGAATTTAATGCTCCATTAGTAGTAGCGCCTCCAACTTATAATATTGTTGATGAGTTAAAAGCTGAAGGAGATTGGGATATATTAGTTAAATACTCAGGTTTTGAATTTGACGATAATGCACCTAAAGGTTTAGCACGTACTAAATATGAAAACATGTTGTATTTAGAGCGTCCAGGATGTAACCTTTGTATGGGTAATCAAGAAAAAGCAGAACCAGGAGATACAGTAATGGCTACATCTACACGTTTATTCCAAGGTAGAGTTGTAAAAGATTCAGGAGAAAAGAAAGGAGAATCTTTATTATCTTCTACTCCAGTAGTTGTATTATCTACTATTTTAGGTAGAACGCCTACTATGGCAGAATATGAAGCTGCAGTTGACGGAATCGTATTAACTAGTTTTAAACCTTCTAAAAAGAAGTTAGTGTTAGCATAATACTTAATAAATATATTAAAAAGCCTGAATCCTAGATTCGGGCTTTTTTATGCGGTAACTTTAAATAGCTGTGACATATAAATAACTTATGTTAGAATCAATCTATACTATTAATGGTGCTTTTAAAGTCTCTCTATATTTCGTACCTTGTAAGGATTAAAGTAGAATCTAAAAAAAATAAAATTTATGGCATTTGATATCGATATGATTAAAGGAGTTTACTCTAAAATGACGGAACGTGTTGATGCAGCACGTAAAGTTGTAGGTAAACCTTTAACACTTTCTGAAAAGATTTTATATTCTCACCTTTGGGATGGAACCCCTGAAAAAGCCTTCACAAGAGGTAAAGACTATGTGGATTTTGCTCCAGATAGAATTGCATGTCAGGATGCTACAGCTCAAATGGCACTATTACAGTTTATGCAAGCTGGAAAAGACAATGTTGCAGTGCCGACAACGGTGCATTGTGATCATTTGATTCAAGCTAAAGATGGTGCTACAACAGATTTAAAGCACGCAAATAGTGTGAGTAGTGAAGTTTTTAACTTTCTAGAATCGGTCTCTAACAAATATGGAATTGGTTTTTGGAAACCAGGAGCAGGAATTATTCATCAAGTAGTTTTAGAAAATTATGCATTTCCAGGAGGAATGATGATTGGTACAGATTCTCACACAGTAAATGCTGGTGGTTTAGGTATGGTAGCTATTGGTGTGGGTGGTGCTGATGCTGTAGATGTAATGGCAGGTATGGCTTGGGAACTTAAATTCCCTAAACTAATAGGTGTAAGACTAACAGGTAAGTTATCTGGTTGGACGGCACCAAAAGATGTCATCTTAAAAGTGGCTGGTATTGTTTCTGCTAAAGGAGGAACAGGAGCAATTGTTGAATATTTTGGTGAAGGTGCTATATCAATGTCTTGTACGGGAAAAGGTACTATTTGTAACATGGGTGCAGAAATAGGAGCTACAACTTCTACTTTTGGATATGACGAGTCTATGGAGCGTTATTTACGTGCTACAGATAGAGCAGATGTTGCTGATGCAGCAAATCAAGTTAAAGACTATTTAACTGCAGATGCAGAGGTATATGCTAATCCAGAAAACTTTTTTGATCAAGTCATAGATATTAATTTATCAGAATTAGGACCATTATTAAATGGGCCTTTTACTCCAGATTTATCAACACCAGTTGGTAAAACTATGGGTGAAAAAGCGACAGCTAACGAATGGCCTTTACAAGTAGAATGGGGACTTATTGGGTCTTGTACTAACTCATCTTACGAAGATTTATCGCGTGCATCTTCTATTGCACAACAAGCGTTAGATAAGGGTATAAAAATGAAAGCAGAATTAGGGATTAATCCAGGTTCTGAGCAAGTACGTTACACAGCAGATAGAGATGGTATTTTAGGAATCTTTGAAAAATTAGACGCTAAGATATTTACCAATGCTTGTGGTCCATGTATTGGACAATGGGCAAGATATAGTGATCCTAAAAATGCACCTAAAAATAGTATCGTGCATTCGTTTAACCGAAACTTTGCAAAACGTGCAGATGGTAACCCAAATACGCATGCTTTTGTAGCCTCTCCAGAGATTACAGCTGCTATTGCAATTGCGGGTCGTTTAGACTTTAATCCTTTAACGGATTCGTTATTAAACGAAGAGGGCCAAGAAGTAATGTTTGATGAGCCAACAGGATGGGAATTACCTCCAAAAGGTTTTGAAGTAAAAGAAAATGGATACTTAGCGCCGGATGAAGATGGTAGTGGTGTGGAAGTAAAAGTAGCTTCAGATTCTGAAAGACTACAATTATTAACACCATTTACACCTATTGGAAATGATATTTCTGGTGCTAAATTATTAATAAAAGCTTTCGGAAAATGTACGACAGACCATATTAGTATGGCTGGACCATGGTTACGTTTTAGAGGGCATTTAGATAATATTTCTAATAACTGTTTAATTGGTGCTGTTAACGCATTTGGTAAGAAGACAAACTTTGTTAAAAATCAATTAACAGGAGAGTTTGGTGGTGTACCAGATACAGCAAGAGCTTATAAAGCTGCGGGTGTCAAAACTATAGTTGTTGGAGATCATAACTACGGAGAAGGATCTTCTAGAGAGCATGCAGCTATGGAGCCAAGACATCTTGGTGTAGTAGCGGTAATTGTAAAATCTTTTGCACGTATCCACGAAACAAACCTTAAAAAACAAGGGATGTTAGGGTTAACGTTTAATAATGAAGCAGATTATGATTTAATTTTAGAAGATGATACATTCAACTTTGTAGATTTAAACGAGTTTGCTCCAGGAAAGCCATTAACAATTGAGGTTGTTCATGCCGATGGAAGTAAAGATACAGTAGTAACAAATCATACGTATAACGAAGCACAAATTGCTTGGTATAACGAAGGAAGCGCGCTTAACTTGATTAAAAAAGAGAATAACGCGTAATTAGATTTTAAGTAATATTAAAAACTCCTAATAGTAATTAGGAGTTTTTTTTATAATAGGTGTAAGTTTTTTCCTTGATTACGACTATATTGCACTGAAAAAAAACTGAATTTAACTTTTAAAAAAATAACTATGATTAAAAAAATGATTTTTGCTTCTTTAGCATTAGGTGCACTAGCTACGTCTTGTAGTAGTGATGATGACGCATCAACACCAGCAGTAGTAATCCCAACAAGTACACTTACATTAAACTTTAATGGTTTAGGTAACTTAGGTGATAACTTAGTATATGAAGGATGGATAATGGTAGATGGTGCCCCCCAAACAACAGGTACGTTTACAGTAAATGACGCTGGAGTGGCTTCAAAAACTACTTTTGATATTCCAACGGAAGATTTAGATGCTGCCACAGCATTTGTTTTATCTCTAGAGCCAGCATCAGATTCTGATCCATTACCAAGTGCAACAAAAATTTTATCAGGGTCGTTTGCAGCTAATGCAGCATCTTTAGTAATTAATGACCAAGTTGGTGTGTTTAACTCATCAACGCTACCTTTTTCAGGTTCTTTTATCACATCAACTCCTACAGATAATGCAGGTGGAGTAAATAATGGTAACGATGATATGGGTGTTTGGTTTGCTGATATGTCAGGTACAAGTGCAAGTTTAGTAAATTTACCTACTTTAAGTGCAGGTTGGAAATACGAAGGTTGGGTTGTATTTAACAACGGAACGGAAGATGTACCATTATCTATGGGTAAATTTACATCTGCTTCAGGTGTAGATTCTGCATCTCCTTATAGTGGTAACGAGCCAGCTCCTGCTTTTCCGGGGGAGGACTTTCTTTCTTTTTTACCAGCAGGTATTGATGGTGTAGTAACAGGTAGACCAGTTGTTATTTCTATTGAGCCAGATGTAGAAGGAACTAATGATACTACGCCTTTCTTTTTTAAGCCATTTAGTGGTAGAGAGGGTGTTGATAGTAATGGTGTTAGCTTAGAGGCTAACATTAATGCAACGGTTACAGGTACAGCTACTAGATAATATTTATTATTAAGTTGATAGAATATATTTTGTTTTATCGATTTAGCAATACAATAGTTTATATAAAAAGCGCTAATTTAAAAATTAGCGCTTTTTTTTGTTTTTATAATGTTATTGATATTGAGTGTATTATGAATTTTTAATAATTTTTTCAGATAATTTGTAAGTATTTAGTTGATGTAACGACCATTTTAAGAAAATTGTTTAATTAATTAAAACTAAAACTATGATTAGAAAAATGTATTTAGCTGTAATGGCTATGGGATTATTAAGTGTGTCGTGTAGTAATGATGATGATGCTACACCACAAATTGAAACATCAGGATTAACATTAAATCTTACAGGGCTAGAAGCGCTTGGAGATGATTTTGTATATGAAGGATGGGTAATAGTGGATGGAGCACCTGTATCTACAGGACGATTTAGTGATGTCACTTTTCCACAAACATTTCAAGTATTAAGTACACAATTAGCAGCAGCAACAACGTTTGTATTGTCAATAGAGCCTACAGTGGATCCAGATCCGGCTCCAGCCGAAACTAAAGTATTAGCTGGAGATTTTTCAGGGACTTCAGCAAATGTAAATTCTAATTTAGTTGCAGATTTTTCTACAGTAGCAGGGACGTTTATTTTAGCGACACCTACGGATGCAGATGATACCAACGAAGAAAGTGGTGTTTGGTTTTTAGATAACGCTTCTGGATCAGCAGTAACAGGGTTAAATTTACCAGTACTTTCTGATGGTTGGAAGTATGAAGGATGGGCAGTTATAAACGGTACACCTATAAGTACAGGAACATTTACAGATGCTTCTATGGCGGATGATAATGCAGCAACATCTGTATTTAAAGGAGACACAGGAAATGGACCTGGTTATCCAGGAGAAGATTACTTACAAAATGCACCAGCAGGATTTACATTTCCAACGGATCTAAGAGGAACTACAATAGTAGTGTCTGTAGAGCCAAGTCCTGATAACAGTGCAGCACCATTTACACTAAAACCATTAGCACAAATGGTGGCAGCAGATGCAGCAGTACATACTTCTATAACTATGGGAGATGGACCAGTGCAATCTTTAATGGGGACAGTAAACAGATAATTTATAATTGTTTTTTGTTAGATTTGAAGCACCTAATTATGTTAGGTGCTTCTTTTTTTTTATACATATGAAAACACCTAAGGTTACATTTAAAAATATAGTTTTTGGACTAATTATAGTATTATTAATTATTCCTGCTAGTAGACAATTTATTCAAATACAACTCCATAAAGGATTGGCGTTATTTTCGCCTAGTATTCAAGCCCAATCAAACCAAGAACAGATAGATAATTATAATTGGAATTTAGTTGACTTAAATGATAGCGTGTATAATTTCCGTCAAGCGGAAAACAAAATCGTACTGGTAAGCTTTTGGGCAACTTGGTGTCCGCCGTGTATAGCCGAATTACCGAGTATGCAAAAACTATATGAAACCTATAGCGATAAAATTGAATTTGTATTTGTATCCAATGAAAAAAATGAAACTATAAAAGCATTTATGACTAAAAATGGATATAATTTTAAAGTTTATACACCTTTAGAAGTTCCAGTAATCAATCAATTTAAGGTAAGTAGCATTCCTCATACATTTTTGATTGATCAAAAAGGAACTATTGTTATTGATAAAAATGGTGCGGCTAATTGGAATAGTGATACGGTAAAAGCTACAATAGATAAGTTATTATTACTTTAGAGTCTTAAAGAAGGCTTTTATAAAGCTAAAGCTGAATAAAGACCACATAATTTTTAGATCTTCTATAAAAGTAGATTCTTCATCTAAAAAGCGAAACATTGTATTGATATCGTTTTTACTATAGTATTGCTCAAAAATCCATTCACCTTTATGATTTTCGTCTTTTAAAACCTTTAAAAATATTTTATCGTAGAATTTATATTTTGATATAAATAGATTTTTAGAAGGGGATTGGTTGGTTTTTAAATTAGCAATAACCTTAGTTACTTTTTTCTGAGTATGTTTAAATGAATAGCCTGTAGACGGTTTTACCCAACCTCCAGCAGTTCCTATTTTAGTTATATTAGTGGTGTTATAATCATTAAACGGAAAGGTGGTCATTGGTATAATTCCAGATTCGGTTTCTGTTATGCTGTAGTCTTCAATTTTTAAAAACTCAGAAATGTATTGTTTGATATAACTATCGTACGTCGATTCTTCAACTGTGTTTTCTGTAAAATAAGTAAATTCTACTAAAGCTTCAGTCTTAGAAAATGGTAACACATACATAAACGTAGTTTGGTTTCCGTCTTTTAAACGGTAGTCCATCATTGTTATCTGTGTATCATCAAATACCGGGTGTTCCGTTTTTATAATCCAACCTTTAAAATGTTGTAATAATGTTATGTGTGTTTTTATTTTAGTTGAAAAGTCAGGTGTGACTCTACTATCAAAAACATGATTTGCAGTATAACTATTCGTTTCGGTTGTTACTGTAACCAAATCTTTTTCTGATACTTTTGTAACCGCATCTGTTATAAAATGAATATTAGGCTTGTGTTTTAAATTCGCTTTAGCGTAATTATAAAAATCTAAGGCGCGTATACTTTTGTAAGTGTAAGGAGCGAGGTTTAAATGTATTTGCTTTTTTGAACTATAAATAGTAGCTTTTTGCCAAGTTTTATAAGGCAATGCTCCCCAGTAGTTATCTTCTGTTTCCCAAAAACTCCACGTTTTGTCATTGGCGGATTTAGTATCAGGATCTATTAATGCAATTTGTTTGTCGTTAAAATATGCATCATTTACTAATGCTAAAGCTAGTTGTAGCCCGGCTAATCCATTACCAACTATTATGTAATCATAATGGGGTTTATGCATCTAAATTGTAGATTACTTTTTAAAATATTTAAAAGGAACAAATAGCATTCCAAAGCATTCTCCATCACCTTTTCCTAAATGCTTGTGGTGCATTTTGTGCGCACGTCTAACACCTTTAGCGTAAATATTATTTGCGTTTCTAAACAACTTAAAACGTTGGTGTATAAATATATCGTGCACTAAAAAGTATGCTGCGCCGTAAGCCATAATACCAAGACCTATGGGTAGGCAATACCAAACACCTTCATAACTCCAAAGGTAAAAGCATGTCATACTAACAATAGCATAAAATATAAAAAAGGCATCATTACGCTCAAACCAACTGTCATGATCTTTGTGATGGTGATCTTTGTGTAAGCTCCATAAAAAACCATGCATGACATACTTATGTGTAAACCACGCCATAAATTCCATTGTAGAAAAGGTTCCTAAAAAAACTAATATCCAATATACTGTTTGCATTATTATAATAAATTGAGTTGGTATTTAACATAGCTACGTGTTAGGAGTTCTGCCTTTTTGTAATTAGGCACTCTAATACGTGTGTTTTTAATTTCTAAAGCTGGTGTGTTCTTTAATTTTTTTAATAATTGGTTGTAATATCGGTACGCCATAAATACACCAAATTTAGCTTCAATTGGTAATTGTTTGATTCCCTTTAGACCTTCTTCAAAATCATGTTCGATATCTTTTATTATTAGCAATTTATCCTCTTCCGTTAAGTTAGTTAAATCTGTATTAGGAAAATAAGTTCTGTCTAATAATTCATGATCTGCTTTTAAATCTCTTAAAAAGTTTACTTTCTGAAAGGCAGAGCCTAAAGACATAGCTGTGTTTTTTAACGATTCGTATTTTTGGTTATCACCTTTAACAAATACTTTTAAGCACATTAGTCCAACGACATCAGCAGACCCGTAAATATAGTCTTTGTATTCCTGATCTGTGGTGTATTTAGTTTTTGATAGGTCTAAACGCATACTTTTCATAAACGAGTCTACCATATGCTTATCTATATTGCATTTGTGATACGTGTGTTGAAAGGCATTTAAAATAGGGTTTAAACTTATCTTTTCTTTTAAAGATAATTCTAAGTCGTTTTCAAAACGGTCAAATAATTCTTGTTTGTTATAGTCGTGAAATGTATCTACAATCTCGTCAGCAAATCTAACAAAACCATATATATTATAAATATCTTGTCTTATAGTATTAGACAACATTTTTGTTGCTAACGAAAATGAAGTACTATAAGAGGTGGTTACCACTTTGCTACAATCGTAGGAAACAGCGTCAAATAATGATTTCATCTTTAGTTATTGTGGTGTTTGTTAATTAATTCTGCGACTAGTTTACCAGAAATAAGTGCTGGTGGTACGCCTGGACCGGGTACAGTTAGTTGTCCTGTAAAATATAAATTATTGACTTTTTTACTTTTTAATTTTGGTCTTAAAAATGCAGTCTGCAATAGGGTGTTAGCCATTCCGTATGCATTTCCTTTATATGAGTTATAATCTTTTATAAAATCCTTAACACAAAAAGACTCTTTAAATATAATATTATTTTTAACATCTTGTTTTGTTAATTTTTCAAAACGAGTTAAAATTAGGTCTAAATATTGTGCTCTAATTGCAGGTGTGTCTTCAATTCCGGGAGCAATAGGTATTAGGAAAAAACCAGTTTCGCAGCCTTTGGGTGCCATGCTACTGTCTGTTGTCGAAGGGAAATTGGCATAAAACAAAGGGTCTGATGGCCATTGTGGATTATCATAAATTTCTTCAGCATGCGCCTCAAAATTTGTATCAAAAAACAAATTGTGATGTTGTACGTTGTTTAGTTTTTTATCAAATCCGATGTAGAACAATAGGGAGGAAGGGGCGAATGTTTTCTTGCTCCAGTATTTTTCTGAATATTGTCTATGTGTTTTGTCTAATAATGTTTCTGAATGATGATAGTCAGCACCACTTAAAACAACATCAAAATCTAATATTTGATTATTTACGACTATAGATGTTGCTTTTTTATTAGCGACGTTAATTTTAGTAATCGGACTGTTGGTTTTAATCACTACTCCTAAACTTTCTGCAAGCGATTGCATTGCCTTTATAATCTCATACATTCCACCTTTTGGGTGCCATGTACCTAAACCAAAGTCGGCATAATTCATAAAATTATAAAATGAAGGGGTCTTACTAGGTTTTGCACCCAAAAATAATACGGGAAACTCTAAGGTTGAAATTAACTTTGGATTTTTAAAGTTTTTACGAACCTCTCTGCTTATAGTTTTAAAAAACTGATCTACACGAAGTGCTGTTTCTGGTGTTATTAATTCTAAAGGAGAAATACCTGGTTTTAAAACAACTTTGTTAATTGCAATATCATAGTTTTCGCCAGCTTTTTTTATAAACTTTTTAAGCGGAGTAGAGCTACCTGGTTCTATACGTTCAAATTCAGAACATATTTTATCTAAAGTATCACCGATGGTTATATTGTCATCCTTAAAAAATATTTTGTAAGCCGGAGATAATTTATCTAGTTGGTAGTAATCAGATGTTTTTTTACCAAACTCGGCAAAAAACTTGTTGAATATATCTGGCATCCAATACCAACTTGGACCAATATCAAAGGTGAAACCGTCTTTTTTAAATTGTCTGCAACGACCACCAATAGTGTCGTTTTTTTCAAAAATAGAAACAGTGTGTCCAGCTTGTGCTAAATAACAAGAAGCTGAAAGTGCAGAAAATCCGGAGCCTATAATTGCGATGTTTTTACTCATTAATTTATATTAATTATAAACTTTCTAAGACCTCTTTTGTGGTTTTAAAAGCGGCTATTTTAGGGTTTGTTATGTCTTGTAAGTAAGCAGTCATACGACCAGATATTAGTAAATTGCTGTTGCTTTTACTTAAGATGTTTTTATCAAATTCAGCAATATACTTTAAGATATGTTCTTTATCTGGCTTAACGGTAAAACAGGATACAAATGTTATATTCTCAAATTGAGATAATAGATACTGTAAACTTTCAATAGGGACACTTTGACCTAGATATATGGCGTGTGCACCTTGGTTTATGATTTCGTAATTAGTATATAAAAGACCTAATTCATGTACTTCGTTGTCAGGAAGAAATAAAACATAAGTTTTGTCGCTGTCTGAATGCTTAAAGCCACTTAAAGCATTGTCTGTGTTGATTAAAATTTTCTGCTTGATTAATTCAACAATAAAATGCTCGTGCGCTGGCGTTATGGTATCTGTTTGCCATAGTAAACCTATTTTATCTAATAACGGTACAAATATGGTATAGAAAATGTCTTTAAAAGAAAATTCATTCATCAAGTCATTATAGGTTTGATAGAATAATGCTTGATCAAAATTGATCATAGCAAGCTTGAATAGGTTAATGGCATGAACATTTTCATCACTTTGTTCCGCAATTTCTTTAACTAACAAGGGGACTTCTTCAGATTTTAGATTTGCTATTTTTGATATTTTATAGCCGTTACTATTTAAATAACTAATATTTAATATTTTTTGTAAGCTAGCTAAGCTATAATATCTAATATTAGTATCTGTCCTATTAGGTTCAAATAAGTTATAGCGCTTCTCCCATATTCTAATGGTATGAGCCTTAATGCCTGAGAGATTCTCAAGATCTTTTATGCTGAATTTTGATTTGATATTGTTCATTATTTAGCTAAATTAGTTAAACAAAATGAGTTTTAACCATAAATGATCAAACATTTTGAAATAATTAACAATAAAATATAAATTTGGAAATGTGCGCACGAGAAGACTCGAACTTCCACGATTATAATAACCATTAGCCCCTCAAGCTAAAGCGTCTACCAATTCCGCCACGTGCGCAATTTTAAAAAAAGATAAAAAAAAAAGCTAAGCAGTATGCTTAACTTTTTTTGTGACCAGTCTGGGGCTCGAACCCAGGACCCTCTCCTTAAAAGGGAGATGCTCTACCAACTGAGCTAACTGGTCTTGTATTTGTATGTAATATAAGAAAAAGGCAACCAAATACTTGACTTTTAATGTTGTGACCAGTCTGGGGCTCGAACCCAGGACCCTCTCCTTAAAAGGGAGATGCTCTACCAACTGAGCTAACTGGTCTTTTCCGTAACGGGGTGCAAATATATAAGCTTTTATCAAAAATACAAGGCTATTTTCATTTTTTTTTTTGTTTTTTTGCCTAGCATTTATGTATGAATTTAATAATCAATATATAACAACAAAAATGAACTTAATTTTAATTGGATATATGGCGTCTGGGAAATCAACAATTGGTAAAAAAGCAGCAGAATTGCTGAATTTTGATTTTGTTGATTTGGATAATTATATAGAAGAAAAAGAAAATTTATCTGTTTCTGAGATTTTTAAATTAAAAGGAGAGATTCATTTTAGAAAATTAGAACAAACCTATTTAAAGGAATTGACTAATAATCTTGATAAAACAATTATTTCCTTAGGAGGTGGTACACCTTGTTTTTATGATACCATGAGCTGGTTAAATAAGTTAGATAACCTCACAACAATTTACCTAAAGGCCAGTTTAGATGTGTTAACTAATAGATTATATAAAGATAGCACTAGGCCTTTAATAGCCCATTTAGATACTAAGGAAGCATTAAAGGACTTTATTGCTAAACATATATTTGAACGTTCTTTTTTTTATAATCAGGCTAATATTGTTGTAAACTCAGTAGATTCTGAAGAGGGCACTCTAAATAATTTAATGGAAAAACTAGTTTAAATAGGCTATCCAATTTTTACCATCTAAATCTACTTGCACGTGCTCATTCAAAGAAGTTGATAAAGAAATCCCTTTGTAGTCTGCCTTTACAGGAAATTTTTTATGATTACGGTTAACAAGTACAGCTGTTTTAAATTGTTTTAAAGGGACATCCAAAAAGTGCTTGACACTATATATTAGCGTAGTTCCAGAATTTAAAACATCATCAATCAAAACCACAGACTTGTTTTGATAGTCTTGAGGCTTTATAGATGTCTTAATAGGTTTTCTTGGGTCTTTTTTATCTATCTCTATTTTGCATAGTACCGGCTTAATTGGAGATATTTTTGAAAGTATGGTTTTTAATTTTTTAGCTAAAATATAGCCATTAACATCTATACCTGCTAAAACAATTTCTGTTTCGGTGGTATTAGCCTCATAAATTTGATAAGCTATTCGTCTTAACTTGTTATTAATAGCTGTCGTGTCTAAAATTATGTTTTTTGGTAATTCCATATTATTGTTCATTTTCTAATGCTAGATCATCCAAATCTCTTCTATCTTTTTTTGTTGGTCGACCAACCCCTTTTTTTCTGTAATAATCTTTAGCTAATTTAAGCATTTCTTGTGCTTCAAAAGCAGATTTTGGTGTTTTATCAACGCGATATATGTCAACTAACTTAGCACCAACACGGTTAGGAGGTATGTCTAAAACGGTTAAAGTGTAATTGACTTGGTCTTTTCTTAACACAATAGTATCTGTAGGATATACTTCTCTACTTGCCTTAACAACAGTATCATTTACTTTAACATGTCCTTTTTTACAGGCGGTTGTAGCTATGTTTCTTGTTTTAAAATATCTAACACACCACAAATATTTGTCTATTCGCATATAATTTATCTAAAATTGACGTTAACGTTATTGTGCAAAATTATATTAAAATGTATCTTGCAACTTCAAAAATAGCAATAATGAAATTAAGAAAAATTACTTTTGGTGTTATATCTATGCTAATGTTAATTACAGCTTGTAATTCTGATGATGATACGACTACAACTTTTGTTGAAAGAGATAGACAAGAAGTATACGATGAGAATATTACAGAGATTGAAGAATATTTAACGACTCACACCTACAACTATAGTGACTATGACTTTGCTAATCCATATACTTTAGCAAATGATAATTTTGAAATTATCTTTGATACAATTAGTGCTGCTAATGGAAATTTAGATGCAATAGCATTAATAGATAGACCTGAATTAAGTAGTAAAATAGTGACTGAAAATGATATAGACCACACATTATACTTTCTTAATATTAGAGAAGGTTTAGGCAATGTTGTTCATCCATTGGATGCAGTAGGTGTAACTTATGAAGGGATATTACTTGATGGGACTGTTTTTGACGGTGCGGATGTAGTTAATAGTCCTTTTGATTTAACAAGTGCAGGAACTTCTTTTGGAGTTATTACTGGTTTTAGAGAAGCTTTAATAGAATTTAAAACTAGAGATGGTTATAGTGAAAATGGTGATGGTACAACTACAAACCATAATTTTGGTATAGGAGCAGCATTTATACCTTCAGGTATTGCTTATTTCTCGTCTAGTACAACTACAATACCTAGTTATTACCCTTTAATTTTCAAATTTGGTGTTCTTACAAGAATTAATACAGATTATGATGGAGATGGGATACCTTCTTATTTAGAAGATTTAGATGCTGATGGTGCTGGAGATGATGAAGATACAGATGGAGATAGTTTTTCCAATTTTGTAGATAGTGACGATGATAACGATGGTGTTTCGACTATAGACGAAATTATCGAAAATGTTTATGTTATTGATACTAATAATGGAGATGTAGAGCCGGTTTATGCGGATAATGAATATGAGACTACTCGAAGTCAAATTTCAGGTGTAATTACTATTAAAACAATTACATTGATGGACTCTGATAACAATGGGATAGCAGATTATTTGGAAGATACGATTTCAATTAATTACGATAATTAGTAATTAAATTATTTAATAAAAAAAGAGACACTTTTAAAGTGGCTCTTTTTTTTTGTTGTTTAATTAAAATTATAGCATTATAGATAAACTAAGGATTAATTGGTCTGGTCTTGTGTCTAATCTATCGTTATTTACTAATGAGATGTTGTTATTTATTAATGTAGCTTCATTATCACTAAATCCTCTTTCGTATCTAAGGTCAATTCCTATTTTATTAAAACTAACACCGATTCCAAAATTTAGACCTACAGAAAAATCATCTTGAATAGAGTTTATAGTGGCATTTTCAAAATCACTATCTATAATATATTGTAATGATGGGCCAGCAAAAACATTCAAAGGACCTAATACTTTAAGACCAATTAATAGCGGAACATCTAATTTTTTTAAATCAAATTCTCCTGCGATATAATCACTTTTAGTAGCTGTGTAAACTAATTCAGGTCTAAAATAGACTTTGGTACCTACTTTTGCAAAAACGCCAATATGGTACCCTAAGTTACGGTCTGGGTTTTGGTAGCTGTTTGTTGCGGATTCAAAATAATCTCCATTACCATTATAGTTTAAACCTCCTTTAATCCCAAAACCACTTTCGGTTTGAGCATAGATACATGTAGAAACTAATAGCGTTGCAATTGATGTTAAAATTAAATTTTTCATAATTGTAGTTTTTTTGATGAACACCATTTATAACGAAAATTGTGCCAAAATATTTTAGATAAGTTGTTATGTCTTTGTCAATAAAGCAAAAAGGCGTTTAAAACAAATTGTTTTAAACGCCTTTTTTATAGTCTATATATTAGTTCTATTTTCTTTTTACAACTTTTTCGCAAGCCTTTACGATAGCTTCTGCATTTAAACCGTATTTTTCCATTAATTGAGCAGGTGTACCTGACTCTCCAAATGTATCATCTGTAGCAACAAACTCTTGAGGTGTTGGTTGATTTTGAGATAGTATTCTAGAAACACTTTCGCCTAAACCACCTAACTTATTGTGTTCTTCTGCAGTAACAACACATTTTGTTTTCTTAACAGACTCAATAATAGCATTAGCATCTAATGGCTTTATAGTGTGGATATTTATAACCTCTGCAGAAATACCTTTTTCGTTTAAAACCTTAGCAGCTTCTAATGCTTCCCAAACTAAGTGTCCAGTCGCAACGATAGTTACATCTGTACCATCTTGCAAATGTAATGCTTTCCCGATTTCATACTTTTGATCAGCAGGTGTAAAGTTAGCTACTTTTGGACGTCCAAAACGCAAGTAGACAGGACCATCATGGTTTGCAATAGCTATTGTGGCAGCTTTGGTCTGGTTGTAATCACAAGTGTTAATTACAGTCATTCCTGGAAGCATTTTCATTAGTCCAATATCTTCAAGGATTTGGTGTGTTGCACCATCTTCACCTAAAGTTAATCCGGCGTGAGAGGCACAGATTTTTACGTTTTTATCAGAATAAGCAATACTTTGTCTTATTTGATCGTATACACGACCAGTAGAAAAGTTAGCAAATGTACCTGTAAAAGGAATTTTTCCTCCAATAGTTAAACCCGCTGCAATCCCCATCATGTTTGCTTCAGCAATTCCAATTTGAAAAAAACGTTCTGGATTTTCTTCTATAAACTGATTCATTTTTAAAGAACCAATTAAATCTGCGCAAAGTGCTACAACATTAGGGTTTGTTCTACCTAATTCTGTCAATCCGTCTCCAAAACCTGATCTTGTATCTTTACTTCCTGTATTTGTATATGTTTTCATTTTGTCTTAATTCAAGTTGATTAATAATCGCCTAACGTTTCAGGGTTTTGCTCTAATCCAATAGCTAGTTGCTCATCATTAGGTGCTTTTCCATGCCAAGCATGTGTATGCATCATAAAATCTACACCATTACCCATTACTGTTTTTAGTAATACACATACTGGTTTTCCTTTTCCTGTTAAGTTTTTTGCTTCTGCCATACCTTTTAATATAGCATCAATATTGTTACCAGCTTCAATGTCTAAAACGGTCCATCCAAAAGCTTCAAATTTAGCTCTGAAACTTCCCATCGGTAAAACAGTGTCTGTAGACCCGTCAATTTGCTGACCATTTAAATCAATAGTTGCAATAATGTTATCTACTTTTTTTCCAGAAGCATACATAATTGCTTCCCAGTTTTGACCTTCTTGCATTTCTCCATCACCATGTAAACTGTACACTAAATGTTTATCACCATTTAATTTTTTAGCTTGGGCAGCACCTAAAGCAACACTTAAACCTTGACCTAAAGATCCTGAAGCTATTCTAATACCAGGTAGTCCTTCGTGAGTTGTTGGATGTCCTTGTAATCTTGTATTTATTAATCTAAAAGTATTTAATTCTTCTACAGGGAAATAACCACTTCTTGCTAATACACTATAAAAGACAGGAGAAATATGACCATTAGATAGGAAAAAGAGATCCTCTCCAATACCGTCCATATCAAAACCTTCTTTTCTGTCCATTATGTCTTGATAAAGTGCTACCAGAAATTCTGCGCAACCTAATGAACCTCCTGGGTGTCCAGAATTTACTTTGTGTACCATACGTAAAATATCTCTACGTACTTGAGTAGTTAAATCTTCTAATTGTTGTGTGCTTGCCATGTTGTATGGGTTAATTATTTTGTTTCAAAATTAGTTTTTTAATATGCCTTTACCAAGATTATTGATGACACTTATTAACGAAATGTACCGATTTCTTAACAATTACGGTTAATTAGAGTTTTCACAAACAATTTTAGCAACTATTTAGGACCCTTTGTGTTTTTCTTATATATATTTGTTAGCTGAAGATTTAAGAGATATAATGACTTTCGATTTAAAAGCAAAAGACACACAAAGTAACGCAAGAGCAGGAGTAATGACTACGGATCATGGTGTAATAGAAACACCTATTTTTATGCCTGTAGGTACTGTTGGTTCTGTAAAAGGTGTGCACCAAAGAGAATTAAAAGATGATATAAATCCTGATATTATTTTAGGAAATACTTATCACTTGTATTTGAAACCTCAAATTGATGTTTTAGAAAAAGCGGGTGGTTTGCATAAATTTATGAATTGGGATAGAAATATCTTGACAGATTCTGGTGGGTATCAAGTGTACTCTTTATCAGGAAATAATAAAATAAAAGAGGAAGGTGTTAAGTTTAAGTCTCATATTGACGGAAGCTACCATATGTTTACTCCTGAAAATGTTATGGAAATCCAACGTAGTATTGGAGCTGACATTATTATGGCGTTTGACGAATGCACACCTTATCCATGTGATTATAATTACGCAAGACGATCTATGCATATGACGCATCGTTGGTTAGAGCGTTGTATTACACATTTAGAAAAAACACCGTTAAAATACGATTATTCACAATCGTTTTTCCCAATTGTACAAGGAAGCACTTATAAGGATTTGCGTAAACAATCTGCAGAGTATATAGCAGGTGTTGGAGCAGAAGGTAATGCAATTGGAGGATTATCTGTGGGAGAGCCAGCTGAAGAAATGTATGCGATGACAGAGGTTGTTACAGATATACTACCTTGGGATAAACCACGTTATTTAATGGGAGTTGGAACGCCTATAAATATATTAGAGAATATTGCTCTAGGAGTTGATATGTTTGATTGTGTTATGCCAACACGTAATGCCAGAAATGGGATGTTATTTACAGCGTACGGATCAATAAATATTAAAAATCTAAAATGGCGTGAAGATTTTTCGCCAATAGATGAAATGGGAATTACATTTGTAGATACAGAATACAGTAAAGCATATTTACGTCACTTGTTTAACGTGAATGAGTTATTAGGAAAACAAATAGCAACCATCCATAATTTAGGGTTTTATTTATGGCTAACTAGAGAAGCTAGAAAGCATATTATTGCAGGAGACTTTAAAGCATGGAAAGATAAAATGGTTAAACAAATGAATAATCGTCTGTAAGTGAAAATATTAGATTGGTACATATTAAAACGTTATTTACTAACTTTTGCAGTTATGCTATTGTTGTTTATACCTATTGGTATAACAGTACATTTGGCTGAGAAAATTGGAAAAATATTAGAAAACAATGTGCCTTTCGGCGAAGTCATGCAGTACCTGTTAGACTTTACCATATATTTTGCCCATTTACTATTTCCTCTATTTTTATTTTTATCGGTTATTTGGTTTACCTCAAAATTAGCTAATAATACAGAAATTGTTGCTTTTTTAAGTTCAGGTGTTTCTTTTTCACGATTTTTAAGGCCTTATTTAATTGGCGCAGTCATTGTTGCTATTATCTCTATAGTTTTAGGTTTGTATTTGGCACCAAATGCTAGTAAAGGATTTAATAATTTTAAGTATAAATACCTCTCTGGCAAGAAAACAACTAATAGTACCAATGTTCTAAAGCAAATTAATGACAATGATATTATTTATGTTACTAGCTTTGATACTAAAAATAAAACAGGCATTAATTTTACTTTAGAGCATTTTGAAAATAGCAAAATGGAGTATAAAATAAGTGCTTCTAATATTAGATATATAGAAAAGGATTCTGTATTTGTATTGCGTAATTATGTAAAAAGAACTATCGGAGAAAGTTCGGATAAGTTGGAGTTAAAAAGAAAAAAAGACACACTCTTTAGCTTCGATTTAGAAGATTTAACACCAGAAGATTATATTGCAGAAACACTACGTTATAATGAGCTTGTTAATTTTATTGATAGAGAAGAAAAGCGTGGATCAAAATTTATAGGGAGGTACAAATTAGCTAAATATCAAAAATGGAGCTTACCAGTATCAGTCTTTATCCTAACTATTATTGCTGTAGCTGTATCTTCAAGAAAACGAAGAGGAGGTATGGGAGTTAATTTAGCGTTTGGTATCTGTATAGCTATGATATTTGTCTTTTTCGATAAAATTTTCGGTACACTAGCGTCTCAATCAAATTTTTCGCCATTACTAGCAGTATGGTTTCCAAATATTATTTTCGGAATTCTAGCCATAATATTACTGCGAAATGCAAAACGATAAGCTTAAAAATTATTTACACTTACATTTACTAGTATTTATTGCTGGCTTTACCGCTATTATTGGAAAGTTAATAACCTTAAATGCGGTAAGTTTAGTTTGGTATAGGATGCTTATAGCTACCGTTTTGATGTTTGTCTATATCAAAATAGCTAAGATTAATATTTCTATTAACAGAAAAGCGTTTTTTAAATTAGCTATTGCCGGAATTATAATAGCCTTGCATTGGATTACATTTTTTGGTTCTATTCAAGTATCTAATGCATCTATAGCGTTAGCCATGTTTTCTACAGGTGCTTTTTTTGCATCATTCATAGAGCCCATTATTTATAAACGAAAAATTATTACCTACGAGATTGTTTTTGGTCTTATTGTGGTTCTAGGTATTTATCTAATTGTTAGAAGCGAATTCAGATATATTGAAGGTATGATTTTAGGTGTTATTTCAGCTTTTTTGTCATCATTATTTGCGGTGCTAAATGGTAAATTCTTGGAAGAGCATTCAGCGACCAAAATCTCTTTTTATGAGTTTATTAGTGGTGTATTTTTTATCACATTATATATCGCAATGTTTGGGGATGGATTTAATGCAAATCATTTTAATGTTTCATTATCAGATTGGTTTTGGTTATTTGTTTTAGCTTCAGTATGCACAGCATATGCATTTATTGCATCCGTACATGTTATGCGCTTTATTAGTCCATATACAGTTGTATTGACTTATAATTTAGAACCTATTTATGGAATTGGTTTAGCCTTAATTTTATTTCCAGAGTCAGAGACAATGTCGTCTTCGTTTTATATAGGTGCTTTTATTATTCTAGGTGTTGTTTTAAGTAATGGTATTCTTAAAAACTGGAAGAACTTCAAAAAAAACAAGATTAAAGAAACTAATTGATTATCAAAATTTAACGTAAAAAAGCATGTATTTTAATCAAATTCTTAAAATTTGAAATAAAAAATATGTAATTTTGCTAGCTAACAAATAAACAAAACTATCATTCCCTATGGAATATTTAGAATTTGAATTACCGATTAAAGAACTAGAAGAGCAACTAGGAAAGTGTCAAATTATTGGAGAAGAGAGTGATGTAGATGTGACACAGACTTGCAAGCAAATTGAAAAAAAGCTTGTAGCAACAAAAAAAGAAATATACAAAAACCTAACCCCATGGCAACGTGTACAAATGTCACGTCACCCAGATAGACCTTATACCTTAGATTATATTAAATCGCTTTGTGGAGAGTCTTTTTTAGAGCTTCACGGAGACAGAAGTTTTAAGGATGACAAGGCTATGATTGGTGGTTTGGGTAAAATTGGAGATCAAAGCTTTATGTTTATTGGTCAACAAAAAGGGTACAATACCAAAACTAGACAATACCGTAATTTTGGTATGGCTAACCCTGAAGGGTATCGTAAAGCATTACGACTAATGAAATCTGCTGAGAAATTCGGAATTCCAGTTGTAACTTTATTAGATACGCCAGGTGCTTATCCTGGTTTAGAAGCTGAAGAACGTGGACAAGGTGAAGCTATTGCCAGAAACATTTTAGAAATGACACGTTTAAAAGTGCCTATTATTACCATAGTAATTGGTGAAGGTGCTTCAGGAGGTGCTTTAGGTATTGGAGTAGGAGATAAGATCATGATGTTAGAAAACACATGGTATTCTGTTATTTCGCCAGAATCTTGTTCTTCTATATTATGGAGAAGTTGGGAATATAAAGAGTTAGCTGCTGAAGCGTTAAAGTTAACGCCTACAGATATGAAAAAAATGAAAATTGTTGACGAAATCATTAAAGAACCTCTGGGAGGTGCTCATTCTGATAGAGAAACAACTTTCAAAACGGTATCTGAAGCAATCGTTTCTGCTTATGATGAGTTTAAAAACTTATCACCAAAGGATTTAGTAAATAAGCGTATCGAAAAATATTGTGACATGGGAGTTTTTAAGGGTTAAACCTTATAAAACCATTTGCTAACATAAATCTGAAGTTTAGGCTTCAGGTTTTTTTTATGCTTATTAACAAAAAATCAGACTTATTAACACTATAAATGTTGATGACCTGTTAAGATTGAGTAACTTTGTAATTCAATTGTTCTTAACAATTTATTTACTTTCGCTAAGTCTTAAATTAGGTGGTTTTGAACTACTTATTAATCAATATTTAACCAAAAAATCATTAAGTTTTTTAACTTAAAATTAGAACAAATCAATGAAGCAACCCAATCAAGTAAAAGGCTATCAAGTTGATAGAAGCACCATAATTAACCTTGAAAAGGGGAAGATTCCACCTCAAGCTTTAGATTTAGAGGAGGTAGTACTTGGTGCTATGATGATTGATAAAAAGGGTGTGGATGAAGTAATTGATATTTTAAGTGCTGATGCCTTCTATAAAGAAGCACATCAACACATCTTCGAAGCTATCTTTATGTTGTTCCAGGAAAGTCAACCAATTGACTTATTAACAGTTTCGACGCAATTAAAGACAAATTCGAAATTAGATTTAGCAGGTGGAGATTTTTACTTGATTTCCTTAACGCAAAAAGTATCGTCTTCTGCCCATATTGAGTTTCATGCACGAATTATTTTACAGAAATTTATTCAGCGTAGTTTAATTAAGATTTCTTCAGAGATTATTGAAGAAGCTTATGACGAGACGCAGGATGTTTTTGATTTATTAGATAAAGCAGAATCTCGACTTTACGAAGTAACGCAAGGAAACATTAAAAAATCAAGTGAAACAGCACAAGATCTTGTAATACAAGCCAAAAAGAAAATTGAAGAAATCTCTAAAAAAGAGGGGATGAGTGGAGTGCCTTCTGGTTTTAATAAACTAGATAAACTTACTTCTGGATGGCAAGAAAGTGATTTAATTATTATCGCAGCACGTCCAGGTATGGGTAAAACGGCCTTTACTTTGACAATGGCAAGAAATGTTGCCGTAAATTCAAATATACCAGTTGCCTTTTTCTCTCTAGAGATGGCATCTGTGCAATTAATTACACGTTTAATTTCTAGTGAAACTGGATTGTCTTCAGAAAAACTAAGAACAGGAAAATTAGAGAAACACGAGTGGGAACAGCTTAACGTAAAAGTAAAAGCTTTGGAGAAGGCACCACTATTTATTGATGACACACCTTCGCTTTCTATTTTCGATTTACGTGCAAAAGCGCGTCGTCTAGCTTCACAACATGGTATTAGAATGATCATGATTGATTATTTACAGTTAATGACAGCTGCTGGTTCAGGTGGTAACCGTGAACAAGAAATATCAACTATTTCGCGTAACTTAAAAGCATTAGCTAAAGAATTAAGTTTACCTGTAATTGCACTTTCACAATTATCACGTGCTGTGGAAACACGTGGAGGAAGTAAACGTCCTTTACTATCCGATTTACGTGAATCTGGGGCAATTGAGCAAGATGCCGATATTGTAAGTTTTATTTACAGACCGGAATATTATAAAATTGACGAGTGGGATGATGAAGAGCGTTCTCCTACAGAAGGTCAAGGTGAGTTTATTGTAGCAAAACACCGTAATGGTGGTTTAGAAAGTATTAGACTTAAATTTATCGGACATTTAGGTAAGTTTGATAACTTGGATGATTTTGATACACCTTTTGGTCAAGAGTTTCATAGTAAAATGAATGCTGCCGCAAATGACAATACATTTGCTCCAGATAATTTCCCTTCTGCTAATGATGCTTTTGGTGCACCGGAAGAAGATAATGATGTACCTTTTTAATATAAATTAACTATTACTTTGATGGATAAAATCAAAACTACTAATTACCTACTTTTAATAATTGTAATACCAATTATATTTTATCTATTAAAAGTGTTGTCTTTTATATTTGTACCATTGGTATTTTCAATGTTTATAGCATTACTATTTTTACCATTGATGCGTTTTTTACGCAAGCGTAAGCTTCCAAAAGCAATTAGTGTTTTAATAGTGCTTTTAGTGATTGCATTAGGTGTTAAGTTAGGAGTTGAGCTAGTTAAATTATCAAGTAAAGAAATTATCGCTTCAGATTCTCAATTTTTTCATAAGGCAGAAGACAAAATCAATCTTTTAATTGATAATACAGAAGCTTTCTTTGGAGTGGACAAAGTAGAAGGTAGTAGATCATTAACTAGACTTTTAAATAAGGACGCACTATTAAGTAATCTATCACCAACCATTAGTTTTATTACTAAATTTTTGACAGCGTTATTAATGACGACGTTCTTTGTTGTGCTTTGGTTGGCGGAATCTATAAATGTAGAGCAGTTAATTAATAAGACCATTCTAAAAAAGAAACATACCTCTATCAAAACCTTTATGAAGATAGAAAAGGACTTAATTAAATTCATTAAAGTTAAGTTTTTAGTAAGCTTCCTGACAGGTGTTTTTACAGGGTTAGCATGTTACTTTTTTGATGTTAGTTTCCCTATCTTTTGGGGTTTATTCGCATTCTTAATTAATTTTGTTCAAATGGTAGGTTCTTTTATAACAGTAATACTATTGTCTCTTTTTGCATTTGTGGAGTTAGAAACGTCTAGTAAACTTCTGTTTTTTGTGCTATCAATTGCAGGTACACAAGTATTATATGGAAGTATTTTAGAGCCTGTATTTATGGGTAAATCTTTTTCTATAAACATTATAGCAGTCTTGGTTATGTTAATGTTTTGGGGCTTTATTTGGGGTATTCCTGGGTTAATTATGGCAATACCAATTACAGTGTTTTTAAAAATTATTTTAGAGCAATTTCCAAGAACAAAGATCATCTCAGATCTGCTTTCTGGGTCTCCTAGTTAATTTAATACTAATCTCTTTTTTTGAAGTCGGTTTTTTAAGTATCTTTCAATTTATAAAACCATCTTTTTAAATGAAAAAAATAGCAATATTTCTATTTCTGTTTCTATTTGCAAACCAATTGTTTGCGTCGTACATCCTTATTCCTATGGATGCGGATACTCAGAAAAATCATTTAAAAGCTTATGGTATTACTTATTGGACGCTAGAAAAAAATGTAAAAGTTAAGTGGCTACTTAACTATAGAGGTGGTGCTTTTTTGTTGCCAGATAGTGCAGAAATTCAGCGAGAATGCCAAATTAGAGGTGTCAGTTTTGAGATTATATCAGATTCTAAAACACAACAAATTCTAGAAGATATTGCTAGTCCAAGTAAAAACATGGAAGCAGTAGTCTTAGAAAAAGCACCAAAAATTGCAGTCTATACACCACAAGGAAAATTACCTTGGGATGATGCAGTTACTATGGTATTAAGTTATGCCGAAATTCCATACGAAACAATCTATGACGAAGGCGTTTTAAAAGACGAATTATTATTATACGATTGGTTGCATTTACACCACGAAGATTTTACAGGACAGTTTGGTAAGTTTTATGCTAGATACCGTCAAGCAGCTTGGTACATCCAAGAAAAAAAGGAAGCAGAAGCTTTAGCCACTAAACTTGGATATTCTAAAGTATCAGAAGAAAAACGTGACGTAGCACTAAAAATTAGAGATTATGTTGTTGGTGGAGGGTTTATGTTTGCCATGTGCAGTGCAACCGAAAGTTTTGATATCGCATTATCCGCAGCAGGAATAGACATATGCGAGCCCATGTTTGATGGAGATGCCAGTGACGCTAACTACCAATCCAAATTAGACTTCTCTAAAACGTTCGCTTTTAAAGATTATACATTAGAGCGTAGTGCCCTAGTCTATGAGTTTTCAAGTATTGATATGACCATGAAACGTAAAATACCTAAACAAACGGACTATTTTTCGTTAATGGATTTCTCTGCTAAATGGGATCCAATTCCTAGTATGTTATGTCAAAATCATACGGCATTAGTTAAAGGGTTTATGGGACAAACAACCTCGTTTACTAGAGACCAAATAAAGTCAAACGTATTAGTCATGGGAGAAAATAAAACAAATGGAGAGGCTAAATACATTCATGGTATAAAAGGAAAAGGCTTTTTTACATTTTATGGTGGTCACGACCCAGAAGACTATACACACCAAGTTGGTGATCCTAAAACCGAATTGGAATTGCATCCAACATCTCCAGGTTACAGATTAATACTTAATAATGTGTTATTCCCTGCAGCAAAAAAGAAAAAACAGAAAACTTAATATTTGGGCGTTACCACAAGGGTCAGGCTCTCAAGGCTCGCACTCTGCGAGGTGCTCAAACAAACCTTTCCATCCTTAACGCATCAGGACAATCGTTAGGTTTAAATTATAAATCAGTATTCATTCAATCTAAAAGTATTATGTCAACAAAAGATCAAATCCTAAAAAAAATAGAAATTTTAATTACTAATCATTTTGATTCTCCTCAAAAAGCTTTTTCGTTTTTTGATAACGATGGTGACAAACAATTATCTAAGTCCGAAATTAAAAACTTATTACAAGAAGCAGAAATTAGTGGATTTATTCGAGGTATAGTATCATCAAAACTTATTGAAGGATATGATAAAGATGGCGATGGTTTAATAAGTTGGTCAGAGTTTCAATTAGCTTTAGAAGAGATTTCTGAATAATCCACTCTACAATTTGAAAAACATTGTATTTCCATTTGTAAGGCTATTAATTGCAACCATTATATTTTGGTCGTTTTCCTTTTGTCTCTTTATTACAGTACGCTATTACCAAGTGGGCACAGAAGGAGGAAAGGCATTTCAAACAGGAAAAGGACTTCAAGAATTAGATGTGGATGTTGTACCGTTCATTTATTGGTTAGAGTTTGGTATCTATGCAGGAATTGTAGTGGGGTTTGTATATGCAATTGTAGAGCTTCTCTTTCAAAAATTACATTTAGACAAACTAGCTACAGGTTTAGTTTTATTGCAGAAGTCATTTATTTATCTACTAATGTTGGTGTTGTCAACAAACTTTATTGTTCACTTAATAGAAGTTCAGATTGATAGAAATCTACCTAACGAGTCAGGATGGTGGATAGAAAATAAGGTGTTTTGGTTAGTGGTTGGTTATTTTGTAATCTGTTCATTAATATTTTCTTTCTTTAAATTAGCAAAAGAAAACTTTGGAAGAGGTGTGTTTTTCAATCAACTTATCGGTAAATATAAAAAACCAAGAGAGGAAAGGCGCATTTTTATGTTTCTAGATCTTCAAGCGTCAACAACTATTGCAGAACAATTAGGGCATTTTAAGTACAGTGAGTTAATTCAAGAGTGTTTTTACGATCTAAATCATGTACTGCCTTATTTTGACGCAGAGATATATCAATATGTTGGAGACGAGGCAGTAATTAGTTGGTCTTTTGATAAAGGAATAAAAGATAATAACTGTGTTGAGTTATTCTATAAATTTCAAGATAGATTGCTTAAAAAGCAAAAATCTTACATCAAAAAATTCGGTTTACTCCCTAAATTTAAAGCAGGATTGCATGGCGGAAAGTTAATTGTAACAGAAGTCGGTTCAATTAAAAAGGAGATTGCATATCATGGTGATGTTATAAATACATCAGCAAGAATACAAGGAGAATGTAATACCTACAGTCAAACTTTACTTATTTCAGAAATACTGCTGCAAAAATTAAAATTGCATAAGTATAAGTTGGAATCTATAGGAAATATAGCTCTAAAAGGAAAAGAGCAGGAGGTGAAGCTGTTTTCTATCAATAGGTAAGTTTATTTTAGACTAGCTATTAATTGTTTGATAATGTGTTCTACACCATTGTCATCATTAGTTTTAGTGCTATAATTAGCAATACTTTTTACATTAGGATGCGCATTTTCCATTGCATAGCTAAAATGCGCTAATTTCAGCATTTCTATATCATTATTATAATCGCCAAAAACCATAGTTTCTGCTTCACTTATATTATAAAGTTCTTGTATATGCTTTATAGCATAGCCTTTATTAGCGATGTTTTCCGAAATATCCACCCAATGATTTGCAGATACTTTTACTTTAAAATCACTTTCAAGATGCTTTACAGCTGGATAAATGTGTTTTTCAGAGCTTTCCTCATGATACAATGCTATTTTATAAACAGGTTCCTTAATATCATCTAAGCTATCTATTACGTCGTAATTGGAGTAGTATTCACTTAAAAGCGACATCAGTTTTTTAGATTTACTAATAACATACGCTTTGTCTTTTGTGCAAAACACTGGATGTGCATCATGTAATGTCGTTACCAACTTGGCAATACTATTTAAGTTATTTGGATTAAATGTATTCGAAAGTATCAACTTATTATTTTCTACCGCTAATCCACCATTCTCAGAGACTATAATAATACCATCTTTTATAGTTGCCAATTTGTCAATCATACTATAGTATGGACGTCCACTAGCAGCAACAAAAAGTATGTTTTTTTCTTTTAATACTTTGTACAATTCAAAAAACTCAGCACTGACTTCGTGGTTTGAGTTTAATAAAGTACCATCTAAGTCAGATACGATTAATTTTACTTGGTTTAAAATCATAAGATAGCATTCTATTTTGTTGTAAAATTAAAGATTATGATTGGTAAAAGACAATTATTAAAGTTAAGTTATAATTAAAAGGCATAAAAAAATCCGATTCAATTAAGAATCGGATTTTCTATGTTATAAGCGAAGTATTGTTATACAATTGGCAAAATGCCTTTTATTTTACTTTGTTCACAATTGCTTCAAAAGCATCTGGATTGTTCATTGCTAAATCAGCTAAAACCTTACGGTTTAATTCGATATTGTTAGCTTTTACTTTCCCCATAAATTGTGAGTAAGTCATTCCATGTAATCTAGCTCCAGCGTTAATACGCGTGATCCATAGTGCACGGAAAGTTCTCTTTTTATTTCTACGGTCTCTGTATGCATATTGCATAGCTTTATCAACCGCATTTTTTGCTACTGTCCAAACGTTTTTACGACGTCCAAAGTAACCTTTTGCTTGTTTAAGCACCTTTTTTCTTCTGGCTCTTTTGGCAACAGAATTTACTGATCTAGGCATAATTTTAATGTATTTTGTAGTAGGCGGTTAATTAATAACACTTTGTATGGGCCTAACTCCAGGGTTTATAAATAATAATTTGTAACCAATTAAGGTAATGTTACTTTAAACGTAGCATTACTTTAATATTGTTCTCATCCGCTTTATGTACTAAACCGTCATGAGTTAACTTAAGCTTACGCTTTTTAGACTTCTTTGTTAAGATGTGACTCTTAAAAGCGTGCTTTCTTTTAATTTTACCAGTACCTGTAAGCTTGAAACGCTTTTTAGCACTAGATTTTGTTTTCATTTTAGGCATTTTGTTTCCTAGTTTTAATTATTTCGCTTATAATATTTTTAGTGCTAAACATGTTTAGCATCTTGATAATCTAGATAGTTAGACTTTTAAAATCTACTTCTTTGGAGCAATAAACATTGTCATACGTTTCCCTTCAAGTCTTGGCATCTGTTCTACTTTACCAATTTCTTCCAAATCTTGGGCTAAACGTAATAATAATATTTGTCCTTGCTCTTTAAACACAATCGATCGTCCCTTAAAGAAAACAAAAGCTTTTAGCTTTGCACCTTCTTTTAAGAATTTTTCGGCGTGTTTTTTCTTAAACTCGTAATCATGATCATCTGTTTGTGGTCCAAACCGAATTTCTTTAATTACAACTTTAGTAGCCTTGGATTTTAATGCTTTTTCCCGCTTCTTCTGTTCATAAAGAAACTTCTTGTAATCCATTATTTTACATACAGGTGGAACTGCTTTTGGCGAAATTTCTACCAAGTCAAGTTCTTGCTCTCTTGCAAATTCTCTTGCCTCTTTAGTGGTATAGATTCCTACTTCAACATTCTCTCCAACTAGACGCACTTTTTCTGCTCTAATCTTACCGTTAATGCTGTGCTGATCTTCCTTAATGATTCTTGCCGGACCTCTTGATCTTTTTCTACGTATTGCTATGACTTATATATTTTAGTTAAACTTAATTTTAAAATTGTCTTTTTGTCTTATTTATCTCTGTTTTAACAATCTCTGCAAAGGTATCTACACTAATCGTGCCTAAATCTTCACCGCCATGTTGTCTGACAGATATCATGTTTTCCGCCTCCTCTTGCTCTCCAATGATAATCATATAAGGCGTTTTACTCATTTCAGCCTCTCTAATTTTCTTACCAATGGTCTCGCTTCTGTTGTCTACAAGTGCGCGAATTTCGTGATTTTCTAGCAAAGTTAAAACATTTTGACCGTATTTCTCGTATTTCTCACTAAGAGTTAATATAGAAACTTGATTTGGCATTAACCAAAGTGGAAAATTCCCACCAGTATGTTCTAATAAAATGGCTATAAAACGTTCCATACTTCCAAAAGGAGCACGGTGTATCATTACCGGTCTGTGCGATTCATTATCACTACCTTTATAAGATAATTCAAAACGTTCAGGTAAATTATAGTCAACCTGAATAGTTCCTAATTGCCATTGTCTTCCTAAAGCATCCTTTACCATAAAGTCTAATTTAGGACCGTAAAAAGCAGCTTCGCCAGTTTCTATAATATAATTTAAGTTTTTATCCTTGGCAGCATTTATAATTGCTTGTTCCGCTTTCTCCCAATTTTCTAAACTTCCAATATATTTTTCTGGCTTTTCTGGATCACGTAAAGAGACTTGCGCAGTAAAGTTTTCAAACCCTAAAGATCCAAATACATATAATACTAAATCAATAACATTTTTAAACTCTTGGTCTAATTGATCCGGAGTACAAAAAATATGAGCATCATCTTGAGTAAAACCTCTAACTCTTGTTAAACCATGTAATTCTCCACTTTGTTCATATCTATAAACTGTACCAAATTCAGCAAATCGTTTTGGTAAATCTTTATAAGACCATTGCATACTGTTGTATATCTCACAGTGATGTGGGCAATTCATTGGTTTTAGTAAAAATTCTTCACCTTCTTTTGGTGTAGTAATTGGTTGGAAGCTATCAGCACCATATTTTTCATAATGTCCAGAAGTAACATAAAGTTCCTTTTGACCAATATGTGGTGTAACAACCATTTCATAACCAGCCTTTTTCTGTGCAGCCTTTAAAAAATCTTCTAAACGCTCACGTAAAGCAGCTCCTTTTGGTAACCATAACGGTAAACCAGCACCAACTTTCTGAGAAAATGTAAAAAGCTCAAGCTCTTTACCTAATTTTCTGTGATCACGTTTTTTTGCTTCCTCTAAAAGGTGTAAATATTCAGTTAATTCTTTTTGTTTAGGGAAAGATGTTCCATACACACGTGTTAATTGTGGTTTATTTTCATCCCCTCTCCAGTAAGCACCAGCAACAGATAATATTTTTACGGCTTTAATAATCCCGGTATTTGGGATATGTCCACCACGACATAAATCAGTAAAAGTAGCATGATCACAAAAAGTGATAGTCCCATCTTCTAGATTTTCAATTAATTCAGTTTTATATTCATTGTCTTTATATAAAGACAAAGCATCAGCTTTAGTTACAGATCGCATAGCAAACTCATGTTTACCTCTAGCAATCTCTAACATTTTATTTTCAATAGTCTTAAAGTCTTTGTCAGTAATCGTTTCATCACCAAAATCTACATCATAATAAAACCCATTATCAATCGCAGGACCAATGGTTAATTTGCTTTTCGGATACAACTCCTCGATAGCCTGAGCTAAAACGTGAGCAGAACTATGCCAGAACGCTTTCTTTCCTTCATCATTCTTCCAAGAATATAATATAAGAGACCCGTCGGTTGTCAACTGTGTTGAAGTTTCAACCGTTGTACCATTAAAACTTGCCGAAATAATATTTCTAGCCAATCCTTCACTAATACTCTTAGCAACATCCATAGGTGTAGAATCTTTTTCAAAAGATTTCACACTACCATCAGGTAAAGTAATTTTTATCATCAATATCAAATTAGGCTACAAATATAATAGGATAATAATAGACTGGCAATACAAGTATTAAGTAATACTAAATAAATTCTGCCATATTAAAACAAATAGGGCGTTACCCAAAGGGTCGGGCTATCACTACTCGCTTTTTTTTGCAAATCATATACCTTATATATGGTGTAGTATTTAAAATAATCAAAAGTCATAATATTATAAGGTATATAAAAAAAAAGAGCTCAAACAGACCGTTCTATCCCTAACGCGTTGAAAATCAGCAAACAGATTTCAATACAGCCAACATTTGTAATCTTGAGGTAATTCAATCCTAAAAAAATAATTAAAAAATAATTAAAAAATATAGTATTGTAACACGCTAAGCACAAAGGATTAAAGACAGATGTTATCTTTAAATTAAAAAAAGATTACTAAAAGGGTTGTGGGAACCAAAAAGGCTTGTATATTTGCACCCCGAAAACGACGTAACTATAACAGGTTATTTAGCAATTAGGAAATGTTCAGAGAGTTATA